>CBDDBU010000028.1:0-639119 GCA_965226045.1 Alphaproteobacteria bacterium | reverse complement strand
CGTGTCTCCGTCGGTCGCTCTGGTTTTCTCCCTGGGACGCTGGTACCGCTGTGGTTTGCTCAGTAACCTTGCCGTCGCACCATTAAGATATGGTTGGTGGGCAGCGTATCGGGGTGCCGCCGTCACGCACTGACGTTTTGTGGCGTACCGCCGTCACATCGTCGGTGATTTCGCCACCGCGCGGCCTCGTTGACAGGGGCCGGGCGCGTTACTAGAAGACCAGAGGGCGGCCTGGCCGCCCGCGTGGAGAGATGGCCGAGTGGACGAAGGCGGCGGTTTGCTAAACCGTTAAGCGGCTAACACCGCTTCGAGGGTTCGAATCCCTCTCTCTCCCCTCTCTGCCAACATCACTGAGACACCAGCAACCTTTGGAATTTCTGTAGGGCGGCGGAGGTGAAAACCGATGACCGCAGAGAGAGACTCGATGACATTGAATGAGGTTTTCGTTCCGGCCCTGGAGGTCGAGGAGCGTAGCGACGAGGCCCCCAGGGCCGGCCGCGCCAGACCGACCCCGGACCCGGAGGTTGTGGCCAAGCCGAAGCGGCGCCAGTTCACCGCAGAGTATCGGCTGCGGATTCTGGAGGAGGCGGATCGCTGCACGCAGCCCGGCGAGGTGGGCCGCCTGCTTCGCCGCGAGGGGTTGTACAGCTCGCATCTGACGGCTTGGCGCAAGGCGCGGCGCAAGGGCTCGCTGCGGGAGTTGGCCGCGAAGAAGCGCGGCGCGAAACCGGCCGAACGCAACCCGCTGGATGCGAAGGTGCGCGCGCTCGAGGCGCAAGTGGCTCGCCTGGAGCACGAGTTGCACACCGCGCACACGATCCTGGACGTGCAGGGAAAAGTTGCCGGGCTGCTGGGATTGAACCTCGAACACGGAACGCGCTCTTGATCGCGGTCCAACCGCTTGCGGCGCAGGTCGGCGTGGCGCCGGCCTGCCAAGCACTGGGCGTGTCACGGGCGAGCTTCTACCGTCGTCAGAGGTCAACTCCCGGGCACCAGCAGCCCCGTCCAACGCCCGCCCGGGCGCTGTGTGAAGCCGAGCGCGAGCAGATCCTCGATGTGCTCGCCGGCCCGCGCTTCGTCGACCGTGCGCCGGCGGAGGTCGTGGCGACGCTGCTCGACGAAGGCCATTACCTGTGCTCGGAGCGGACGATGTATCGGATCCTGGCCGCCGATCAGCCGGTCCGAGAGCGGCGCAATCAGCGCGAGCATCCCCAGTACACCAAGCCCGAGCTGGTGGCCACGGCGCCGAACCAGACCTGGTCCTGGGACATCACCAAGCTGTTGGGGCCGACCAAGTGGACGTACTTCTACCTCTACGTCGTGCTCGACATCTTCAGCCGCTACGCGGTCGGCTGGATGGTCGCAGATCGGGAGAACTCGGCGCTGGCCGGTCGTCTCATCGAAGAGACCTGCCACAAACAGGGCGTCCAGCCCCAGGTGCTCACCCTGCACTCCGACCGCGGCGCGCCGATGACGAGCAAGTGCACCGCACAACTGCTCGCCGACCTCGGCGTGACCCGTTCACTGAGCCGCCCTCAGGTGTCCGACGACAACCCCTTCTCCGAGGCCCAGTTCAAGACCCTGAAGTACCACCCCGGCTTCCCTGGCCGCTTCCACGACATCACCGCCGCGATCGCCTTCTGCCGAACGTTCTTCCCTTGGTACAACACCGAACATCGCCATGGCGAGATCGCCATGCTCACCCCGGACGACGTGCATCACAATCGCGAGCGTCGGCTGGATTGGAATTACTGTAGGGCGGTGGAGGTGAATACCAATGACCGCAGAGAGAGAATCGATGACATTGCAAGAGATGGACGCTCCGGCCCTGGGGGTCGAGGAGCGTCGCGACGAGGCCCCCGGGGCCGGAGCCAGCCACGCGCGGCCAACGCCGGACCCGGAGGTCGTGGCCAAGCCGAAGAGGCGCAAGTTCACCGCGCAGTATCGACTGCGGATTCTGGAGGAGGCAGAGAGCTGCACGCAGCCCGGCGAGGTGGGCCGGCTGCTTCGCCGCGAGGGGCTGTACAGCTCCCATCTGACGGAATGGCGCAGGGCGCGGCGTGAGGGGTCGCTTCAAGGCCTGACCCCGAGCAAACGCGGTCGGAAGCCCGCCGAGCGCAACCCCCTCAGCGCGAAGGTGCACGAGCTCGAGGCGAAAGTGGCTCGGCTGGAGAAGGAGCTGCACACCGCCCATACGATCCTGGACGTCCAGGGAAAAGTTGCCGGGCTGCTGGGATTCAGCCTCGAACACGGGAAGGACTGCTGATGGCCGTCCAGCCGCTCGCATCGCAGGTCGGCGTGGCGCCGGCGTGCCGAGCGCTGGGGGTGCCACGGGCTTCCTTCTACCGTCGTCAGAGGCCCGCTCCCGGGCATCAGCAGCCCCGTCCTACGCCCGCCCGGGCCCTGTGTGCGTCCGAACGCGCGCACGTCCTCGACGTGCTCGCCAGCCCGCGCTTCGTCGACCGGTCACCGGCCGAGGTCGTCGCGACGCTGCTCGATGAAGGCCAGTATCTGTGCGCCGAGCGCACGATGTACCGGATCCTGGCCGCGAACCAGCCGGTGCGAGAGCGGCGCAATCAGCGCAGTCATCCCTGCTACACCAAGCCCGAGCTGGTGGCCACGGGCCCCAACCAGACCTGGTCCTGGGACATCACCCGGCTCCGGGGGCCCAAACGCTGGACGTCCTTCTACCTCTATGTCTTGCTCGACATCTTCAGCCGCTGCGTCGTGGGCTGGATGGTTGCCGATCGGGAGAACGCCGCGCTCGCCGCGACGCTGATCGAGGAAACCTGTCTCAAGCAAGGCATCGAGCCCCAGGTGCTCACCCTGCATTCGGACCGCGGCGCGCCGATGACCAGCAAGTGTACCGCCCAACTCCTCGCCGACCTCGGGGTCACCCGCTCTCTGAGCCGCCCCCAGGTCAGCGATGACAACCCGTTCTCCGAAGCGCAGTTCAAGACCCTGAAGTATCACCCCGGCTTCCCTGGGCGCTTCGAAGACATTACCGCCGCCATCGCCTTCTGCCGGTCGTTCTTCCCCTGGTACAACACCGAGCACCGCCATGCCGGGATCGCGATGCTCACCCCCGATGATGTCCATCATCACCGGGCACCGGATGTGCTGGCTCAGCGCGGACGTACCCTGCAAGCCGCCTGGGCCCTTCACCCCGAACGCTTCGTCCACGGCACCCCGAAACCCGCCCCGCTTCCCGAAGCCGTCTGGATCAACCCACCCGCCACTTCCACAACAGGAGAAACGAGTCAGTAAATAGAAACCGTCGGTGTCTCAAAGTCGTTGAGCAGGTTCCGCAGCGCGGGCGGACCCTTCAAGCCGCCTGGACCCGTCATCCCGAACGCTTCGTTCGAGGGATCCCACAACCGGATCCCCTTCCCCAAGCCGTCTGGATCAACCCACCTGTGACACCCACAACAGGAGAAACTGCTCAGTAAATCGTAATCGTCACTGTCTCAAAGTCGTTGACAGGTTCCGCTCCGCCATTTTTCGTGAAAACATAGTCCAAACAATCACTTAAGCGTTATCCACCGTGTCGTGAGCCGTGTTTGCTACACAAATTGCTACACGGCGGTGGCATGTATCTTCAGAAGAGGCGGAAGCGATATCACTTTCGGATGAGGGTTCCGACTGACCTCATTGGTCTGGTGGGAGCACGGGAGGTGGTTAGGAGCCTGCGCACGAGCGACAGCAGAGTGGCTCGTGCACAAGCCTGCCTGCTGCGAAGTGAGCTTCACGGAGCCTTTGACCAAGTCCGCATGAAGCGACGGCTTGGCTGGTCGGCAGAAGATCAGTGGCTCCTGATCCGCTCCACTCTGCAATCCGGTGATGAGATCCACGCAGAGAAGCCAAGGACACTGTCTTGGCTGATGCAGCAGTTCCTTGCAGATAAGGAAGGAGCCATAGACAGGCGGACACTCGTCAATGTCCGCTACTGCCTAGTGTCCCGATTCCGAAGTTCGCATGATTTTCGCCTGCTGTTCAGCGGTTTCGATTGTTCGGAGGCAGAACCGCTGGATGGCGGCGAGGATGTCATCGGCGGATTTGGTCCATTTGAAGGGTTTGGGGTTCTGGTTTGTCGTGTCGATGTAGTCGAGGATGGTGCGCTCCAACTCCTTGGTGGAGCGATGGACGCCGCGCCTGATCTGCTTGTCGGTCAGCAGCCCGAACCAGCGCTCGACCTGGTTCAGCCAGGAGGCGCTGGTGGGTGTGAAATGGGCCTGCCAGCGCGGCCGTTTGGCGAACCAGTCGCGGATCGCCTTGGTCTTGTGGGTCCCGTAGTTGTCCATGACGATGTGGATGTCGAGATCACCAGGGACGTTCGCCTCGACGAGGTCGAGGAATTTGCGGAACTCTCGGGCCCGATGGCGCGGGAAACATTTGCCGATGATCTCTCCCGTGGCGATGTCGAGGGCCGCGAAGAGAGAGGTCGTGCCGTGGCGCTTGTAGTCGTGGCTGCGCCGCTCCGCCTGCCCGGGGCGCATCGGCAAGAGGGGCTGGGAACGGTCCAGGGCCTGGATCTGGCTCTTTTCGTCGACACAGAGAACCAGGGCACGATCCGGCGGCGCCAAATACAGACCGACGATGTCGCGGACCTTCTCCACGAAGAAGGGATTGCTCGACAGCTTGAAGGTCTCCGAGCGATGCGGCTGCAAGCCGAAGGCCCGCCAGATGCGATGAATGGTCGAGGGCGCGTGGCCGCTCGCCCGCGCCATCGAGCGAAGGCTCCAATGGGTCGCGTCCGGCGGCGTCTCTTCCAGCGTCAGCCGGACCGCTTCCGCGATGGCGTCATCGCCGATTTGACGCGGCGCGCCGGGGCGGGGTTCGTCGTACAGACCGTCGAGGCCCTCCGCCGCATAGCGGCGACGCCACTTGCCCACGGTGTCCGCGCTCGCCTCGAGACGAACGGCGATCTCCTTGTTCTCCAACCCTTCCGCCGCCGCCAAGACGATCCGAGCCCGCCGCGCAAGCCCCTGCGACGTCTTGCGACGACGAGACAGCGCCTCCAATTCGGCGCGCTCGTCATCGCTCAAAGAGATCGTCACCGCCACTCTCGCCATCAATCGCGCCTCCTAAAAACAAATAGAGACATAATCATATCCATTTATCGATCAGGACACTAGACTAGCGCGACGTAAAGAAGCCCGAGCAACAGAACTGCTGCGAGACCGGTCCTCGGCTGGGCTCTACGAATTGCGGTAGGAAGGCGAGAAAGAACACCGCTATCTTCGGATTGAGAACACTCACGACGACGCCGTCCGTGAAGACGCCGTGCAGCGAACGAGGGACTGAGGCTTCTCACCCCAGCGGCTGGATAGCGCGCGAACAACGTACGGATCCCTATGTAGATCAAGTAGGCAGCCCCCAGTGCCTTGACGATACCGAAAGCCGTCGCCGACGTAAGGAGAATGGCCGAGAGCCCAACTGCGGCCGCTCCGACGTGCACAAGAGCACCAACCGATAGCCGCCGAACCAATACCGCGCCCGCTTTTCGGCCCTGACCGAGACTGCGCGCTACAACGTATAGAACGCCTGGCCCGGGAATCAGCAAATCGGAGGTGAACGACACCGATGGAATATTCCAGGAAATCGGGCCACGAGAGCGGCGGCAACGAACACCCCAAATTTTCAAGGCCACGAGAGCGGCGGCAACGAACACCCCAAATGATGTGCTTGCCGGCATACAAACCTCCTGAGGACCTACGACCCGAAGGTGTAGCCAGGAGTTTAGCCTTTGGGATGACGGCGGCGGTCGCCCGCGAGCTAGCGGTAGCTTATGCGCAAGCTGTCCTTGCCGCTCAGCTCGGTAAGTCGGCCGCCTTCGATGGAGGTGATGGGTTCGAAGGTGGTGTGCCCGACCGCGCCGCCATCGAGATACACTACGCTGTTGAGGTAAATCGCGGCGCCGATCTCGCCGCGCACGCCAATCGCGGGATCCGTTGTGGTGACGCGCCGCGCAACGCCCGCCGCGTCGCAATGGACCGCGTTTTCAGGGCCCATTTCGATCGGTGTTCCCGCGTTGATGGTGACCGCGCCCTTGGGCGCGCCGGCGCCGACCATCGTCTCCAACGCGACCGCCGCCGCCACCGAGGCCAACACCGGGAACGGCCGTATGGCGTTGTGGATGACCACGACCACCGCGCCCGTCGCCTCGTCGCGACGCAGCGCGGTGCCCACATCGGGGCGTCGTATGACCCGCTCGGTATTGCGAAAATAGGCGCCGCCGCCCTTGTCGATGGCGATCAAGCCGCAATCGGCCTCGGGACTCGCGGCGATCACCTGATCGACCGCCTCCTGGGCGGGGCGCCCGGCGAGTAGCAACTCCATCGCCCCCTCGTTCATTTTCTTGCCATTGGCACCCAGCGTGTTGGGAATACGGTGGCCGGTCACCAGTCCGCCACGCGGGTCGGCGGGCAGAAATTGTGCCAAGGGGCCAGGACGATCGGGGCCGCTGGAGATCAACGCGGCAAGCCTCGCCTCCGCGATCGCCGGTAGCGGGGCCACGCCGGTGGTCTCGCCCTCGGTAAACAGTGTGGTCGCGCCGCCGCGCTGAGTCTCCGAGCGCAGCACCACGCCACCGGCGCCGATCGCGGCATAGGTCACGAACCCGCCGATGGCCCCAACACCGATTTTCTCCGCCGCGGCGAGGGCGTCGTACACCGCCCGGCCCGCGTTGGGGCCATACGCGCCGATACCGATCGTCATCTTTCTCTCTCCCTCGACCTGTCGCCGGGCTCACAAAGGTTTGTCGTTGGCGAAGCGCGTGAGCACGTTGGCCGTCATGCGCGAGACGTTGTTCTTGTTGTTGTTGTGACTGAGACTGCCCGTCCAGCCGATCGAGCCGGTCGTGAAGACCCCGCCACCATTCGGCGTCTCGTAAAACACGATGTCGGCACGAATCCCATCGTTGTTGTCGCCTTGGACGTTGGGCACCATGATGTCTACCTCTTCGGTGACGATGAGGTAGGACTCCGTGTGATCGAAGGAGGAGGCCAAGACCAGCGCATGCGGCGGCGTCCCGAGCCGGGTATCGGCCCGATCGATCTCGATGCTGGCGGCCCCCCCGCCTTCCAAGCCAAAATTTCCGATCGGCTCATCCTCGCTGATCCCCTCGAAGATGAACCGCGCCCGCGGAACCTTGCTCTCGGGCGAGCGCAAATAGTAGGCGCCTAGGTCGAAGCCCTCCGAGATAAAGCCGACCCCGGCGATTGACTGCGGCGCCCGGCCCTGATTGCGCCACAGCCCACCATGGTGGCCATCGAAGCTGTGATGGATCTCGCCCGGCTCCGCCGCCCAGGCGCGAATGGCGGGCCCGCCGCGCCGCACCTCTATCACGCCCGGTAGGGTCTCGTGATAGGCGATACGCCAGTAAAAACCGTTGCCGCCGAGATACATCAGTCGGCCGCCGCGATCGGTGTAGGTGCGCACCGCGTCCCACATGCTGGTCGAGTAGTACTCAGGGTGCGAGCAGGTGATGACGGTCTTGTAGCGATCGAGCAGCCCCAGCCCCTCGTAGTGAAGGTCCTCGTCGGTGATGATGTCGTGCGCGAAGCCCTCCGTCTCGAGCCAATCGATCAGCCGCGTATCCGCGTTGAACTCGCGCAAGCTAGAGCCGTGGCCGCCCCAAGCGCTGCTCGCCCCCGGCTTCATGTTGAGCAAGGGGCGCAGCCGCGACGAATAACAAACGCCGCTCTGGTCGGTATGGGTATCGTAAAGCGAGGCGGCCCATTCGGGGTGATAGTCCATCACCATGTTGTCTTCGTGCAGGATAATCAGACGGCCGACTATCAACTCGGCGGTCCGCCAATAGAGCGCATTGACGTTGCCATAGGCCATGTAACAGGCCGTCGACATGAGGACCGCGATCTTGGCCGTCGCCGTCCCGCGCGGCGGCCGCACGAAGAACGTGATGCGATCGACCAGATCGCCAGCGGTCACCCGCGCCGCGTAGATGCCGCTGCGCAGGCTCTTTGGGATGGTGAGCGAGAAATCGACATCCCAGCCGCAGTCGTAAAGATCGTCGTCGTGAAAATGGATTGCGCCGTATTGGTCGGGCGCTGACCTCCAGCTGGTTTCACGGCCGGTCCAGTTGTAACCCGTCATCGCCCTGACCGGTGTGTTCACGATCTCCCCGTGGATCCCATTGGCGGAGATATCGACGACGCGGGTGGTGGGTATCTCGCGCGAGAAGTCCCAGGCGGCGACGGTCGCCGCCTTCAGGCCCGTCGGCACCGTGCGCTGTTTCAGCGCCTCCATCTCGCTCCGGTCCACCGCTCGCGCCACCAGTCGTGGGCTATCGATCTTGCCGTTGAAAAATCCACCAGCCACGAGGCGACCCTTGACGTTGCGTTCGTGCCAAGCCGCCATCATGAGCGGTGCATCAGTGCCACCGATGGACCCAAGGCGCGACTTTCCGCGCACGCCCGCAGTCGTATCGACCTTGGGATACTCGATCTGCGGCTCCTGATAGACGCAAACCTGCTTGGTTTTGGCGTCGTAGCTCGCCGCCACGAAATACCAGTGGCGAGTCACCAAAGGCTTGCCCGTGGTGACCATTTCCGTGCGGCCCTTGCCATCGCCGAGCCGCAGGGCGATTGCGCCCTTATCGTCGATCACCAAGCCGAAGCCGCCGCGATTGGTCATCGACCATTTCGAGATGATGCTCTGCATGCTCTTGTCGGGCGTGGTCGGCCAGATCATCGCCTGCAAGGTGAAGCTCTCCAGCCCGTCAACTGCGGCACTCGGCTCGACCACGACGTATGAGCCCGGATAGGTCGGCTGTTTGCGAGCCGCGAAGCTCTTCCCGCTCACCGGCGTGCGGACGACCTTTTCCTTGAAGCCCGGACCCTCGGGGTTCGGATCGCCGCAAATGGTGCGCACGATATCGACTTTGTAGCGCCGCGCGCCCTCTGCGCTGACCATGAAGTTGATGGTATCGCCCGGCGCGACACTGACCTGGTCGCCATAACCGATGATGTACCGCGATTTATCGGGAAGCGTCATACCACCACTCCAAAGCCAATATTTGGACGCCCGCGACCCGCACGCGAAGCCCGCCCACCATAGTCTAGAACGGCTTCTCGTCAACGAACCGACGCGCGACGTTATCGGTCAGCTTGGCGACATTGTTGGCGTAGCCCTCGTGGCTGAGGCTGCCCTGCCAACCGATCGAACCGACAGCGAAAACCGCGCCCCCATTGGGTGTCTCGTAGAAGACGATGTCGGCGTGGACGGCGTCGTTGTCAGGCGCCGTGACATTGGGTCTCATTACGTTGATCTGCTCGGCGACGAGCAAAAACGACTCGGTGTGGCCTTCCGATACAGCGACGACCAGCGCATGGGGTGGCGTACCGAGTCGATGATCCGCACGGTCGATCTCGATACTGGCCACGCCACCGCCTTCCAGGCCGAAGTCGCCGATAAGGCCGTCATCGGCGATCCCCTCGAACATGAAGCGGACGCGCGGGTCGTGACTCGCCGCCGTCCGCCGGTAGGGAGCGCCGAGGTCGAAGCCCTGGGCGATGAAACCGACTCCCGCGAGGCGCTGCGGGGCGCGCCCTTGCGCCACAGACCGCCCGGCGTCTCGAAGCTGTGGTGGCTCTCGCCCGGCTGGTCCGCCCAGGCACGAACAGCGGGACCGGCACGGCGCACTTCGATGACTCCCGGCAACTCAGCGTGGAACGCGATGCGCCAGTAGAATCCGTTGCCGCCCATGTACATCAATCGGCCGCCCCCGTCGGTGTAGGGAAGCGTTGTCGTATCGCCCTCGTCGGCCGGGTGCAGCTCCGCCGCCACCACCGCGCCGGTGTCCAGATCCACCGCGTGCTCGGGCTTGTAGGCCAGGTGCGTGGTGCCGTCCTTCATCTTGGCGATCTTGGCCTCGGGGTCGCTCCTGGAAACCCAGTCCTGGTTCGAGAGCTTCTTGCCCTTGCGCTTGCGGTCCAGACGCGCCAGGTCCTCAGCCGTGGGTGTCTCGATACCGCTCTCCTGCCAAGCGCTCCAGCATCCCCCGGTAACCCTCGCCCGTGTCCCTCCGCACGATGTTGCGCAGCGCCGCGTTGGCCTCCATGGTCGAGGCATCCACCCCGATGCGCTCGCCCTTCACCAGACCCGCCTCGGCGATCAGCGCCAGGACCCAGTCAAACACCGCCGTGTGGACTTCATGGGGCAGGCTCGCGCGGGTCCGTGACAGCCAGGAATGGTCCGGCACCCGTTCCCGCACGAACAGCGGGACCGGCACGGCGCACTTCGATGCCCACTCCCGGCAACTCAGCGTGGAACGCGATGCGCCAGTAGAATCCGTTGCCGCCCATGTACATCAATCGGCCGCCCCCGTCGGTGTAGGCCTTGATCGCATCCCACATCGGCTTAGACGTGTATTCGGGGTGCGAGCAGGTCATGACCGCGCGGTAGCGCCGCAAGAGATCGACGCCTTCCTCGTGCAGATCCTCGTCGGTGATGACGTCGTATTGGTGGCCCATGGCCTCGAGCCACCCAATGAAGTGCGTGTCGGCGTTGTATTCTCTCAGGCTCGATCCGTGGGCGCCCGAGAAGCGGATGTATTTTGGCTGTATGTTGATGATCGGCCGCAGGCGCGATGAGTAGCAAATCCCGCTGCCGTCGGAATGGAGGTCATAGAGGGAGGCCCCCCACTCCGGGTGCGCGTCGAGGGCGAAGTTGAGCGGGTGCATGACGGAAACGCGCCCCGTCATGACCTCGGTGTAGCGCTGCGGCGTCGGTTTGAAGTTGGCGTAGGCGAGGTAGCTCGCCGTGGACACCAGAAAGGCGAGGGGCGCGTTCGCACGATCGAGGGGCGGTCGGACGAAGAACGCGATGCGCCCTTCAGTCTGGCCCGCCGTCAGGCGCACGGCGTAGAAACCGCTCCTCATGCGGGGCGGCACCGTAAACGAGAAATCGGACTTCCAGCCGCAGTCATACAGATCGTCATCGTGGAAGTGGATCGCGGAATATTCTTCCGGAGCAAGTCGCCAATCCAGCGTCTCACCGCTCCAATTGTGCCCCGTCATAGCCCGCGCCGGCAGATTGATCGCCTCGCCATGTAGCTGATGCGGAGAAGTATCGGTGGCTTTGGTGCCCGTCATGTCGCGGGCGAAATCCCACAGGCCCATGACGGCGGCGCCAAGTCGCGGCGACGGCCGGTCGGCTTTCAGGGCTTCGATCTCATCGCGGCTCAAGGCGCGCGCGGCCAACCGCGGCCGATCGATCTTGCCGTTGAAATGTCCGCCCGCCGCGGCCGGCCCGTCATCCCGGCGCTCGGCCCATGCCGCCATCAAGAAGGGCATGTCAGTGCCCTTGAATCCCGAGCGTGTCGTCCGGGTCGCCGCCACCGCGTCATCGGTCGGATAGCGGAACAGCGGCTCTTGATAAACCGACATGCCCCCGCTCGCCGCATCGTAGCTCGCCGCGACGAAGTACCAATGACGCTCCCGCATCGGCACCGCTGTGCTCAGGTTCATCACCTTCTTGCCGCCCCCGCCTAGAACAAGGGCGGCCGCGCCGTCATCGTCGATGAACAATCCGAATCCGGCGGCGGTCCGCTCCGACCACTTAGTGAGGATGCCCTGTCGCCCCTTGCCTGGCGTTGTCGGCCAGACCATCGCCTGCAGGGTGAAGCTGGTAAGCTGGCCCAGAGTGGCGCTCGGGCGCACTCTGACGAACGAGCCCGGATAAGTGCGCTGGCGGCGCCCCTTGTAGGCGCCGCTCAGAGTGCTCTTGACCAGCTCCTCGTTGAAGCCGGGACCCGCCGGGTTGATGTCGCCACAGATGACGCGGACGAGGTCGGCCTGGTAGCGCGTCGCGCCCTCGCAGGTCACCATGAAACGCAACGTCTCTCCCGGCGCGACGCTCAACCGGTCGGCATAGCCCGCCAGCGTTCCACCAATCCGTTCCACCACGGGCCTCCCTGGTCGGCTTTTGCGTCGTTCGATACCGTGCCATACCTTGGAAGTCCGCAACAACGCTGGGGGAGAGGCTATGTCCAAGGATCACGTTCGAGCGGCGATGGCGGCGGTCGACCAAGACGCGGACTTCGTCGTCGACCTTACCCGCGAGATGGTCAGGATCCCGACCGTTAACCCCAAGTTCGTTGAAGACTCCGAGGTCAATCGCGAACCCGATCACCAGATCTATCTTGAGGGAGTGATGAAGGAGGTCGGCCTCGAAACCGAGCAAACCGACGCCATCCCCAACCGGCCCAACCTCACCGGCATTTGGGGCGGTACGGAAGATCGAAGTCTGATTATCAGTGGCCACGTCGATGTCGTGCCGGAGGGCGATCGCGGCCTCTGGACGACCGACCCCTATGGCGCCGAGATCAAGGACGGTCGGATGTACGGCCGCGGCACCATCGACATGAAAGGTGGCATCGCCGCCGGCGTCGCCGCCTGCAAGGCCATTCGCAAAGCCGGCATCGAATTGGAGGGGCGATTCGAGATCCACGCCGTCGTGGACGAGGAAGCGGGCGGCTTCGGCGCCATGGACTTGATCAGGCGCGGCCACACGGCCAAGGCCGCTATCGTGGCGGAGACAACGGCCGGCGCCGTCGCGCCCGCCGAGAGCGGGCTGGAGTGGGTCAAGGTCACGATTCGGGGAAAGACGGCGCATGCGGGGCGCCGCTACAACACGATATATCCGCAGCGGTTCGGCCCGACCCGGCCGGCGCCCGGCGTCAACGCGATCGAGATCGGGGCCCGCTTCCTCCAAGCGGTCCGCGAGCTTGAGCGTGAATGGGGCGCGCGCAAGCAACACCCGCTGCTGCCCCCCGGCATTACCACCATCAATCCGGGCGTGATCATCGGCGGCGCGGGCATGGGAGCGGACGGACGGCCTCTCGTCACCACGAATGCCGCCATCATTCCTGACGTCTGCATCATGGAGTTCGACCTCAAGTTCTTGCCCAACGAGAAGTCTGTCGAGGTCCGCCGCGAGTTCGAGACCTTCGTCCATCACTTCGCGCAAACCGATGGCTGGCTACGCGAAAATCCGCCGGCCGTCGAGTGGGAAGTACGCGGCCTCCATCTGCCGCCGGTCGACACGCCGATCGATCACGCTCTCGTACAATCGATCGTGAGTGCTCGAACCGTGCTGGGTCTCGAGACACAGATGCGGGGCTACACCGAGGTTTGCGACGCCGCCCACTACGCCGGAGCGGGCGCGACGTGCGTGATCTACGGACCGAGCGGCGACCGGCTGCATGGGATCGACGAGTACGTGGAGATCGAGTCGCTGGTCGAATGCGCCAAGGTGTTCGCCGGCACCATCATCGAGTGGTGTGGGGTCCGCTGAGGCAGCACCCTCGGCCCGCCATTTGACAGGCCAACGCCGATTTGCCCAAATGCGCCGGCAATCGCCAAGCGCATCTAACCAGGGAGGGAATGGTCATGGGTGCCAGACACATACTCAAGATCGCCGCCGCCTCGGCGGCGATCGCAGCGCTCGGGGTCGGGGTATCGGTCACGGACGCGAGTGCGCAGGATAAGACCGCCACCATCGCTTTCATGGGAACGCTGACCGGCAGCGCGTTCACCTCCGACGGCACCGAGGGCCTGAACGGGGCCAAGCTCGCGATCAAGGAAATCAACGCCGCTGGCGGTGTCGCCGGATACAAGGTGGAGTTGCTTTCTTACGACACCAAGGAGATGACCCCCGACGCAGTAATCAGCGCGTTCCAGCGCATCGAGGGCAACGACGACATCAGCGCGACGGTGAGTTCGCTGACGAGTCTGACGAATTTCGAGCTTGAGTACTTCTCCGAGCTCGGAATGCCGTATCTGCTGGCGGTGAACTCGCAACAAACGCGTGACTTCATCGCGCCCAATCCAGACGCCTACAGCAACGTCTGGAGCCTCACCCCGTCTTACGATGGCTATGAGACCGAGCTGCCGGTGGTGGTCGAGGGCCTTATCAAGGCAGGCACGCTCAACGCGCGGGATCGCACGGTGGCCCTGATCGGCGCCGATAATCCTTACAGCATGTCGATTTACGGCGGGCTCAAGAAGAGCTTCCCGGCGCACGGTTGGACCATCAACTTCGACGAGATCGTGCCGCCGACCGACGTGAACGACTGGCGCGCTCTATTGTCCAAGATCCGGGCCAATCCCCCGGTTGTGTTGGTCAACACCGAACCGTCTTCGTCAAACGCCGCAACCTTCATGAACCAGTTCATGGAGGACCCGACGAATTCAGTAATGTTCATTCAGTACGCACCGTCGGTACCCGAGTTCAGCGATCTCACCAAAAAGAACTCGAGCGGCGTCATGTACAATCTACTGGGCGGCGCGATCAAGTCGCCGAAACACCCGCGCACCGAGGAGGTCCGAGCGAAGTACAACGCGGAGTACGGGCTCGACCCGGGTAGCTACGGCTACCTCCTTTACGAGATGGTCTATCTCATCACCGATTGCTATGAGAAGGGTGTCGATCCAAAAGACTGGAAGGCCCTGAGCGCATGCCTGGGCGCCACCGACAAGGTGCTGATCAATGGCCGCATGGTGTTCGATCCGGCGACCCACCTGGCGACCCAGTCCAATGACCATGTTCCGATCCAGTTCTATCAGATCTGGGAAGGCGAGCATGTGTTGATCTACCCGCCGAAGTTCGCGACCGGCGAGTACAGGGTTCCGCCTTGGATGACTAACTAGCTCCCACTACGAGATTGCCAGCCGCGGTGTTCGTTTTCGCAGGCGCCGCGGCTGGCGCTCATTTCTTTCTGAAGTAACAGCAGCGTATGACCGACATCCTAGTCGTCGAGAACGCGCTGAAGACGTTCGGCGCGCTGCGTGCGGTCGACGACGTATCGCTCAGCGTCCGCGACGGCGAGATCTTCGGCGTCGCCGGTCCGAATGGCAGCGGCAAGAGCACGTTATTCAACA
Organism: Alphaproteobacteria bacterium; assembly: GCA_965226045.1. GTDB lineage: Bacteria > Pseudomonadota > Alphaproteobacteria > VGEJ01 > VGEJ01 > CBDDBU01. Next base: position 624,216 of record CBDDBU010000028.1, on the reverse strand, counting down.
TCATCACGGCAATCCCGTTCCACGCCGACGGCGGGAGCATCGTGTTCGGCAGCAAGGCGATCGAGCGGATGCCCGCCTATCAAATCTGCCGAGAGGGGATCGCCCGGACGTTCCAGACGGAGACCGATTTCGAGACGCTGTCGTTGCTCGACAATGTGAAGCTCGGCACGGTCTACGGTGGTGGGGCCGCCATGACCGAAGACGAGCGTGTTGCGCTCGCCATCGAGAAGCTAGAGTTCGTGGGCCTGACGGAGAACTACGACCAACCGTCCGCCGACATCTCGGTCTTTGACAAGAAGCGGCTGATGATTGCCTCGGCGTTGGCGACACGGCCGCGCTTGCTGCTGCTGGACGAGCCCGCGTCGGGCCTGACGCGACCAGAGATTCGCGAGACCGTCAAGTTAATCCGCAAGCTCAACGACGCGGGGCTGACGATCCTTCTTATCGAGCATGTGCTGCCGCTGCTTCTCACGGTCTCGCACCGCCTCATGGTGTTGAACTTCGGCCAGGTCTTGGCCGAGGGAGATCCCAAGGATGTGGTGAGGAAACAGGAGGTCATAGAGGCCTACCTCGGGACCCGGAGGGACGATGGCTGAGATCTTGTTGGAGGTGACCGATCTGGAAGTCGGCTATGGGCGCACCCAGGTTCTTCGCGGCGTCTCGATCAAGGCGGAGGACGGCAAGCACGTCGGCCTCTTTGGTCCCAACGGGCACGGCAAGACGACGCTGCTTCGGACCATTTCGGGCCTGCTCAAGCCGTGGGCCGGTGAAATCAAGTTGCGGGGAGAGGTGATAAGCAACAAACCGCCCCGCGACATCGTCGAACGCGGGCTGATCCACGTCTCCCAGGGCAACAAGCTGTTCCCAGAGATGACGGTTCTCGAGAACTTGACGCTGGCGGCATGGACCAAGCGCGCGCGCGCCAAGTCCAAGGAGAACTTCGATCAGGTCTATGCCCTGTTTCCACGCTTGGCCGAGCGCCGCTCGCAGCTTGCGCGCACGCTTTCGGGCGGTGAACGCCAAATGCTCTCGATCGGGGTTGGCCTGATGTCGGAGCCCGGCATGCTGATGATGGACGAACCTTCGCTTGGCCTAGCGCCCAAGCTGAAGGATGAGGTCGGTCAAGCAATCTCGGCGATTGCCTCGGCGGGAGTGCCGTTCATCCTGGTGGAGCAAGACATCGAGTTCTTGCTCCAGCACACAGACCAACTCTACATGATCGACCATGGCGAAGTGGCGGTCGAGTTCGCGGCCGGCGAAGAGCTCGATCAGGGTCAGATCATGGAGATGTACTTTGGGACGGTAACCGATGACGATTGATTTTTCCGCCATCTTGGTCAGCGGCATCGTGCTCGCGTCGTTGTATGCGATGATGGCGACGGGGCTTGCCTTGGTGTGGAACACGCTCGGCATCTTCAACTTCGCCCACGGGATTTTCATGACCCTCGGCGCCTATGTGGCGTGGCAGATCTCGAATTTAGATGGCTGGGGCTGGGGCTTGGGCGCCGGGTTCGCGGTGGCCATCGCGGCGCTGATGGGGGCTGGACTCCTCACCTACCAGCTCCTCGTCAAGCCGTTCCAGTCGCGCAAGGACATTATCCTTGTCGTGGTCATGACGACCCTCGCCGGCACCTTCGTTATCGAGAACGTCATCCGCCTCGTCTGGGGTCCACGGCTCAAACAGCTGGACCGGGTGGTCGACGGCACCGTATCTCCGCTCGGCGTCGCGATCTCGGCACACGAACTGGTCATCATCATCGTGACGCCGGCGATCTTGATTTTGCTCTTCGCGTTCTTAAAGTTCACTCGCACCGGCTCGGCGATCCGGGCGATCGCTCAAAACCAGGACTCGGCCCTGCTCCTCGGCATTAATGTGCCGGTGCTGTATGCGATCTCGTTCATGGTGTCGGCGGGCCTCGCCGGTCTGGCCGGAGCGCTGTTGGGCGGCATCCGCTTCATCGTCCCGCACATGGGCACCGAGCCGATGCTCAAGGCCTTCATCGTCGTCATCTTCGGCGGCCTCGGCAGCCTCGCTGGCACCATCCTTGGCGCCTACGTCATCGGGATCATCGAATCGGCGAGCACATACATCGTGGGCATCTACTGGACCAATGCGGTGATGTTCGCGATCTTCATTATCGTGCTCGTGCTCAGGCCGACGGGCCTGATGGGCCGCAATTAAGGTAGCGCCACCATGAGCCGCCTCAACCTCCTCCGTGGCGGCATGATCGCCATCCTGGCGATCCTCCCGCTGGTGATCGACAGCAACTACCTGCAGCACACGCTGTTGGTGGCGATGCTGTATGCGATCGTGGTCTCGAACTGGGATGTCACGCTGGGTTATGCCGGCATCTTCAACTTCGCGCATCTGGGCTTTTTCGCGTTGGGGGCGTACGGCGCCGGCGTCTCGACCAAGTTTCTGGGACTCCCGACGTGGCTCGGCATCCCGAGCGGTGCGCTGGTCGCGACCATCGCCGCCGTGATCGTCTGTCTGCCGGTGCTGCGCCTCAAGGGGATCTATGTCGTCCTCGTGACCTTCGCGTTTACTCAGCTCATTTATCAGGTGATCCTCAACCAGACCGAGATCACGGGCGGCACTTTTGGCTTGGTTCTGATTCCGGCGTTGGAAGTGTTCGGCTACTCGTTCCGAACCGGAGACAAGCTCGGCTACTACTACCTGGCGATGGCCCTCCTGATCGCGTCGACGATTTATTTGCACTACCTGCTCAAGTCGAACTTCGGGCGCAGCATCGTCGCGTTGCGCGACAACGAGGATTACGCGGTCGCGCGCGGCGTGACGCTGGCTCGCCAGCGGGTCATGACGTTCGCCGCCAGTGCCGTTTTCACCGGCGCCTGCGGCGGCCTTTATGCCCAATACCTGCGGACGGCAAGCCCGGACATGTTCGGATTCGCCTTCGTGACGTTGGCGCTCAGCATGTTGCTCCTGGGCGGCATCAGCACCATGTGGGGACCGATCATCGGCGCCTTCATATTCACGTTCATCTCCGAATTCATGGTCGATCTAGGCGAGTGGCGGTGGCTGATCATCGGCACGCTTATCGTCCTCGTTCTGCGCTATTACCCGGCCGGTATTTTGTCGTTGCTGGATCGCGTCGGCGGAGAGTGGTTCCGGCCGTCGCGTGCCTCCGCCTCGGCGGCCGCCATACCTAAACAAACCAGCCGCGACTGAGAAGCCGCGATGAGCGGGCGCCCACGGCTCAATCTTGACCGAGACCGCGGTCGATCGGCGCAAATATAGGATCATGATCGAGGTACAAGGCGAGCGCTTGCTCGCTGACCTGCACGCTCTCGCCGAGTTCGGAAGAGAGGGCACCGGCGTCAACCGCCTCTCGTTCACCCCCGAGGACCTGGCCGCGCGCGACTGGCTGATCGAACGCATGCAGGCGGCCGGCCTCGTGGCTGAGATCGACGGGGTCGGCAACGTGTATGGCCGCTCCCCTGCTCAGTCACGCGCCGTGCTCACCGGCTCGCATACCGATACGGTACCCAGCGGGGGCTGGCTCGACGGGGCGATGGGTGTCATGTACGGCCTCGAGATCGCCCGAGCTTCGATCGAGGCCGGAGCGGACGCCGCCATCGGGGTCGACGTCATATCGTTCGCCGACGAAGAGAGCACGTTCTTCGGGACGCTCGGCAGCCGCTCGTTCGTGGGCGAGGTTGGTGAAACAGAAATCGCCGCCGCCCATAACCTCGAGGGCCTCGCACTCACCGACGCTCTGGCGCGCGCAGGCTATGCCGACCGGCCGCACGCGCGCCTCGACCGCGACCGGCACGTAGCCTATCTCGAAGCCCATATTGAGCAAGGCCCGCGGCTCGAGGCCGCCGCCACACGCATCGGTATGGTCACCAGCATCGTCGGCATTCGCCGTATGGAGGTCATTTTCCGGGGCCAGTCAGATCATGCCGGAACGACGCCGATGGCGATGCGCAAAGACGCGGGGGCGGCGCTGATCCGCTATGCGGGCGCCGTTGTAGATGGCTTCGACGCCGTTGGCGGCCCTGATTCGGTGTGGAACTTCGGCCATGTGATCTTCGAACCTGGCGCCGGCAACGTTGTACCTCGGGAAGCGCGGATACTCATCGAGTATAGGGACGCCACGATGGCGATCATGGATCGCATGGAGGCCGTGATACGCGGCGCGGCCACGGCTGCACACGCGGCCGGCGCGGTCGCCGTGGAGGCTCGGCCGATGATGGCCATCGCCCCGGCCGATATGGACCCGGCTCTCGGCCGCCTTATCGAAGAAGCGGCGGCCGAGCTGAAAGCATCCGCCATGTATATGCCCAGCGGCGCGGGCCACGACGCCCAACACCTCGCCAACCACGTGCCAACCGCGATGATGTTTATCCCCAGCATCGGTGGGCGCAGTCACGACACGGCGGAAAACACCGAAGAGGCCGATATCGTGCTTGGCCTCAGGGTGTTGGCGGCGACCGTCACCAAGATCGGCAACCAAGTTCGATCATGACCGATCCTCGCCGGACCACGCCCGCGGGCCGGCGGAGAGCTCGGGCGCTGGGCATTCCCCTCGACGGTGAGACCGGCGGCAGCAACGCGATTACCGATGTTCCCGGCGTGCTCGTCGGCTACACCACGTTGATCGAGGGTTCCGGGCCGCTGATCGTCGGCGGCGGACCGATTCGGACCGGCGTCACTGCGATCCTGCCACGCGGACGGGACGGCGCGGCACGCGCGGTGCACGCAGGCAGCTTCAGCCTCAATGGCAACGGCGAGCTGACAGGCAGCCTTTGGATCGAAGAAACCGGCCGCTGTTCAGGCCCCATTACGATCACCAACACCCACTCCTGCGGCGTCGCGCGAGATGCGACGATTCGGTGGATGGCAGCCAATGTCCCAGGCTTCACCAATGGCGACGAGATGCAATGGGCGCTGCCGGTCGCGGGCGAGACCTACGATGGTTACCTCAACGATATCAACGGCTTCCACGTGAGCGCCGAGCACGTGTGTCAGGCCATCGACGCCGCCCGAGACGGGCCCCTCGAAGAGGGCAGCGTCGGTGGCGGCACCGGCATGATCTGCTACGAGTTCAAGGGTGGATCGGGCACTGCGTCGCGTGTCGTCACCTATGATGGCCGCCCCTACACGGTTGGCGCGTTCGTTCAATCGAACTTCGGCCTGCGCCATGAGCTGGTCGTGGCGGGCGTTCCGGTCGGTCGCCATTTGCAGGATGGCACCCTCCCCTACTCGGGCGGTTCGTCGATCATCGCGGTCATCGCGACCGACACTCCTCTTCTGCCCCACCAACTCAAACGACTGGCCCGGCGCGTCGCACTTGGAGTCGCACGGACGGGCACGGTCTCGCACAACGGGTCGGGCGATATCTTCCTCGCCTTCACGACCGCCAATGAAGCGGCGATCGCTGCCACCGACGGACTGCCGGCGGCAAGCTTCGTGCCGGAGGACCAGATCGATCCGCTGTTCACCGCCGTGGTCCAGGCCATCGACGAGGCCATCTTGAACAGCTTGATCACGAACGAAGCGATGATTGGCCGCGACGAGCGCCGGGTCGAGGCGCTTCCTCATGACGAACTCCGCGCCATCTTGCAGCGTTACGGCAGGCTTGAGCCGGATTGACACCAGAGGCGACCCAGGACGCAGAGACCGGGCCCGTTCGCGAGTCCCATCGCTTCGACGTGGCGCGGCTGGAAGGCTACCTTGTCGCGCATCTGCCCGGCTTCGCCGGCCCGATCGATGTCCGTCAGTTCCGCGGCGGTCAGTCCTGTCCGACCTACCAGCTGCGAACCGAGCGCGCGGCCTATGTGTTGCGACGCAAGCCGCCCGGCAAACTGTTGCCCTCGGCACACGCCATCGATCGCGAATATCGCGTGCTTTCAGCGCTCGCCAATACCGGCCTGCCCGTCCCCACGGCACGGCTCCTATGCGAAGACCCGGACGTCGTGGGCACGCCCTTCTACATCATGGATTATGTGCCGGGGCGGATCTTTTGGGACCTCGCATTGCCGGGCATGACGCCGCCTGAGCGCGCGGCGATCTATGACGCCATGAACGAGGTGATGGCGCGGCTCCACGCCGTCGACCAGGTCGCCGTCGGGCTTGGTGATTTCGGTCGGCCCAGCGGCTACGTGGCGCGCCAGATCGAACGTTGGACCAAGCAGTACCGAGCATCCGAGACCGAGACCATCGAGGCCATGGAGCGCTTGATCGAGTGGCTGCCCGAGAACCTTCCCGCAGAGGAAGAAGTCGCGCTGGTCCATGGCGACTACCGCCTCGACAACATGATCTTTCACCCGACCGAGCCGCGGGTGGTGGCGGTGCTGGATTGGGAGGTATCGACGATCGGCGACCCCCTGGCCGACTTTGCCTACCACTGCATGCTATGGCGGCTCCCGCCCGATGCCTTCAAGGGCCTGCGCGGCCTCAATCTCGAAGCGCTCGGCATTCCTAGGGAGCGGGACTACGTGGCGGCCTATTGCCGTCGCACCGGCAGACCCGGGGTCGAGAACTTCGATTTCCGCGTGGCCTACAATATGTTCCGCTTGGCCGCCATCCTGCAGGGCATCATGGGCCGGGTTCGCGACGGGACCGCCGCCAGCGAGGAGGCGGCCGCGCGCGGGGCGCTCGCACGTCCCGTGGCGGAGGCGGGCTGGCGCGAGGTCGAGGCCATGGGCCCCTAAGGGCTCAGTTGTATTTGCGGAGTTCCATCTTCGCGACCGTCTCGATGTGAACAGCATCGGGGCCATCGGCCATGCGCAACGTGCGCGCACTGCTCCAAGCCTCCGCGAGGCCGAAGTCATCGCTGAAGCCGCCCGCGCCATGGAATCGCAACATCGTGCGGATGAATCTGAATCGCACGGTCGATGACCCGCTGCGCCATGTTCGGAACAACGACCTTGATCATGGCGATCTCGGCGCGGGCTTCCTTGCCGCCGACACGATCCATTCGGTCCGCCGCCTGGAGAACGAGCAAACGAGCCTGTTCGATTTCGGCCCGGCACAACGCGATATCCTGACGGACCGTACCGTGGTCGGCGAGAGCGCGCCCGAATGCCGTACGGGCGCGGGCGCGTCGGCACATATCCTCGAGCGCCCGCTCGGATAGCCCGATCAACCGCATGCAATGGTGAATGCGGCCAGGCCCCAACCGCCCCTGCGCGATCTCGAAGCCGCGACCCTCGCCGAGGATGACGTTCTTGGCCGGTACCCGCACGTCCTTGAAGTCGAGCTCGCAGTGCCCGTAAGGCGCATCGTCGTAGCCGAACGCCGTCAGCCGCCGTACAATCCGGACGCCCGGCGTGTCCATGGGGACCAATATCTGAGACTGCTGCCTATGGCGCGGCGCCGACGGGTCGGATTTTCCCATTACGATCAGTATCTTGCAGTCGGGATGAGCGGCGTTGGTGATCCACCACTTGCGCCCATTGATACGGTACGAGTCGCCCTCGCGTTCGATATGCGCCTCGATGTTGGTAGCATCCGACGAGGCCACGGCCGGTTCGGTCATCGCGAACGCCGAGCGAATCTCCCCCGCCAGCAGCGGCACCAGCCAGGCTTCCTTCTGGGCTGGCGTGCCATAGGTCGACAGCACTTCCATATTGCCGGTGTCGGGCGCGTTGCAGTTGAAAACGCTAGGGGCGATCAGCGAGCGACCCATGATCTCGCAGAGCGGCGCATATTCGAGATTGCAAAGCCCCGCGCCGAGATCGGGATCGGGCAAGAACAGATTCCACAGTCCTTCCGACTTGGCAGCCGCCTTCAGTTTTTCCATGATCGGCGGAACGCGCCAACGATCGCTGTCCTTGAGCGTGGCGAAGTACCCAGCCTCGGCCGGGTAGACGTGGGCGTCCATAAACGACTCAAGGCGCGCCTTGAGCGCCTTAACCGGATCGCTCAGCTCGAAGTCCATAGCCGTTAGCGCAGCCGTCCCGCGACGCCGCCCTGACCATTGCCGGCGCGCCCGCGGCGCCCGCGCCGGGCAGCCGGATGATTGACCACCGGGGCCAGCGTCGGCGCCGCGAACGACGAGGCCTGGCGCTCGGACGCGACGATGCCATATAGCGTCGTCCGCTGCTTCGGCTCGCGCCCGATGCCGCGAATTAACGCCTCCATGGGCTCGGGCAGCAGCTCCTGACCGTGGGACGCACCGGCCGCCCGAGTGATGGTTTCGTTCATCAGGGTGCCGCCAAGATCGTTGGCGCCAGCGCGCAAGCATGCCTGGGCGCCGTCCGGCCCCATCTTTACCCACGAAGTCTGGATATTGGTGATGTGGGGATGCAGAACGAGCCGGCCCACCGCATGCATCAAAACCGCCTCACGAAAGGTTGGACCTTTGCGCGCGCCGCCCTTGAGGTAAATCGGCGCTTCCATGTGGACGAACGGCAACGGGACAAACTCGGTGAAGCCACCGGTCTCGGCCTGTTGGCCGCGAAGTCGGACAAGATGTCGGGCCCAGTGCTTGGGGCCATCGACGTGACCGAACATGATAGTTGTGGTGCTCTGGAGACCGACCTTGTGCGCGGCGGCCATCACGTCGAGCCATTGCTGAGTGTTGATCTTGTCGGGGCAGATGATCGCCCGCACCTCATCGTCGAGGATCTCCGCTGCCGTGCCGGGGAGCGACCGAAGCCCGGCCTCGCGCAGCCGGGTCAGAAACGCCTCCACCGAGATGCCCAGCGTGTGTGCACCCTGCCACACTTCAAGAGGTGAGAAGGCATGCACATGCATATCGGGTGCGGCCATCTTCACCGTGTCGCAAATATCGAGATAGGTTTGGCCTGTGTAGTCGGGGTGGATGCCGCCCTGCATGCACACCTCGGTCGCGCCCCGCGCCCACGCCTCGCTGACGCGCCGCGCGATCTCGTCGAGCTCGAGGTCATAGGGCCGACCGCGCAGGTTCTCGCTGAGCTTGCCCTTCGAGAACGCGCAGAAGCGGCAGCCGAAATAACACACGTTGGTGTAGTTGATGTTGCGATTGACCACATAAGTCACCGTATCGCCGCAGGTATCGCGACGCAGCGCGTCGGCCGCTTCGCAGACCGCGGTGAAATCGGGGCCGCGCGCCGCGAACAGGCGTATGACCTCCGCCTCTGTCAGCGTCGTGCCCGCCCGCGCCCGGTTGCAAATGGCGGTGAGCGCGGAACGGTCGGCAGCCGGCGGCCGCGCCTCTGGCAACGTCGGTACGGCCAGGGCGGTTCCAGGAGCCCATACCCCATCGCGCGCGAACCCTTCCGCGTCCGCGTGGCGAAGGACGGCCGTGTGAAGGCGAGGGTCGATCCAATGCTCGGCGTCGGTGACGTAGCGAGGATAGGCGGCGAGGCGCGGCGTCAGGACCTTGCCGCAAGCGGCCGTCTCCGTCGCAAGGACACCGAGATCAGGCCACGGCGCCTCTGGATTGACGTGATCGGGGGTGACCGGCGAGACCCCGCCCCAATCGTTGATCCCAGCGGCGATCAGCGAGGCCAGAGCGCCCGGGCTCAGGTTGGGCGGGGCCTGAATGTTCATACCCGGGCCGAACAGCAGCCGCGCCACCGCGATGGTCCAGAGAAGTTCCTCGAGAGAAGGTTCGGGCGCCGCCGCCATGCGCGTGCCAGGCTTGGCGCGGAAATTCTGGACGATGATTTCCTGGATGTGCCCATGGCGGTTGTGCAGATTGCGCAAGGCGAGCAGCGCGTCGATACGCTCGACGCGACTCTCACCGATGCCGATCAATAGGCCCGACGTGAACGGCACCTGCTGCTCACCGGCCAAACGAATCGTTTGCAGCCTCACGCCGGGCGCCTTGTCGGGCGAGCCATAGTGGGGCCCGCCTTTGTGGCCAAGTCGCTCGGCGCTACTTTCGAGCATAATGCCCTGCGACGCCGAGACCTCTCTCAGCGCCTTAATACCGCTCGCGCCCATGACCCCCGGATTGAGGTGGGGCAGCAAACCCGTCTCGGTCAGGACCAGCCGCGCCATGTCCTTGAGGTAGGAGAGCGTCGTTTCGTGGCCCAATGCCGCCAGTTCGTCGCGGGCGACCCGGTAGCGGCGCTCCGGCTTGTCGCCCAGCGTGAACAGCGCTTCGTGGCAGCCAACGGCCGCCCCGGCCTTGGCGATGGCCAGCACTTCGTCCGGGGTCAAATACGCACGCTCTCCCCGCTTGGGCGGCCGCGCGAAGGTGCAATAGTGACAAACATCGCGACAAAGCTGAGTCAGGGGAATGAATACCTTGCGCGAATAGGAGACCACGTCGCCGTGACCCTGATGGCGAAGGCCTGCGGCCCCCGCCATCAGCGCATCGAGGTTCTCCTCGCGCACAAGTCCCGCCGCATCAAGGGCCGATGGGCAGTCAGCCAGCGCCGTGAAGAGCCGTTCGGCTTTCGCCGGATTCATGATGCGCCCGCGCCGAGAGCGTCGGCCGCGCGGGTCGGACGCGCGCCAATGCGTGCGGCGATCCCCGCGTTGACGAGAAAGGATTGAGCGCGACTGGTCATCGGCGCTTCAAGCAGCGCACGAAGATCGGCCGGCGTGTCGATATCGAGACCAAGCCCCTCGCACTCAACCACGGTGGGGACGATATCCACGCTGCGCGCCGCGCGCACATGGCGGTCCAGGCTCCCCTCGCCGAAGCCGAACGGAATCACCCAAGGCGGCGAACACACGAGCCCATTGGTGCCCAGACCATCCCGCGCCGGCACGATAGTGAGCGACGGTGCGCCGCGGTGCGAATCGAGCAGATCAACCATTTCCGCCTTGCTCAGCAGAGGAACGTCGCCAGGGATGACGACAACAGTCGCGACGCCCTCCGCCGCCAGCGTCGTCGCCGCATCCGCGACCGCCGCACTCTGCCCGCGATTCCCCGCCTCGGCAATAACCCTTGCGCCGGCCCGGCGCACGATCTCGATGGCCCCCGGTTCCGCCAATACAACCGCAACGCCATCGAGCCGATCGAGACCACCGAGAACACCCAATACGTCCTCCAACATTGCGCGGGCCAGCTCGGCGCGCTCATCTCGGTCCAGTGCTCCACGAAGGCGTTGTTTCGCGGCTGCGAAACGTTTGATCGGGACGATCGCCCACATCAACGCATCTCCCGCGTCGCTGTCGCGGCTGCCGACGCGATTTGTAACATGCTGTCGGCCCCCCGCCGCAGCCGGTCGACGAAACCGAGTACATCAGTAGCGAGCGAGACCCGATCATTGAGGTCGTGCATCACGGTTTTCGTCTCGTGGACGGCTACTTGGGTGGCGCGGATAGCCTCGGCCGCCGACGCGTCGGCGCTATCGATGACAAGGCCGTCAAGCACGCCCGCGTAATGATCGGCAATAGCGCCGACCGAGACGGGAAGACCCAACTCCCGCATCATCTTCGCCGTCGGTCCCTTGATCGCCCGACCCGCGACGATCGGCGAGACCGCCACAACCGGCGCCATGGTGTCGCGAAGCGCCTGCACGAACCCCGGCACGGCGAACATCGGGTCGATGCTGATAAGAGGGTTCGAAGGACCGATGACGACACCGCGAAGCGAGGGATCCGCCAACGCCTCGATGACATCCGGATGCAAACGAGCACCTTCAGCACCGTCGAAGCGAAACCCGGTGACCGCCGGCTCACAGCGATCGCGGACGAAATAGTGTTGAAACGCCAACGGCCCGGCGGCGGTCTCGATGACCGTTCGCACCGGGTCATCGGTCATTGGCACGAGACGGCATTCGATGCCCAGCCGCCTGCCGACGTCCGCTGTGATAGCAGTGAGCGATTCGCCAGCAGCAAGGCGGCGACTGCGCTCCACGTGGATCGCAAGATCACTGTCGCCGAGGAAGAACCACGTCTCGCCCCCTAGCGCCTCCAAGGCCGACATGAACCTCGACGTCTCGCCAGCCCGGCCCCAACCCGTTTCATGATTGGCGAGACCCGCGAGCGTGTACGTCAGCGTGTCGATGTCGGGACAAATAGTGAGGCCCAGATGCTCGAAGTCATCGCCGGTGTTGGCGACGATCAGCAGGTCCGGGGCCCGAAGTACCTTGGCAAGGCCAAGCGCGAGCTTGGCGCCGCCGACACCGCCGGACAGGTAAACGCACGTACCGCTCGGCGGCGCGGCGCTCACCGAAACATATCCTCCATCTCGGGTCGGATCAGCGTAGCCGCTCCCCCAGGACCCTCATCAACGTCCAATCCGCGGACCAACACGACCGGCTTGCCCTCATCGGCCTGGCCCTGAAGCAGCGACGCCGCAGCCGCGAGTTCGTCCGCCGCGCCAACCTGGGTGACGGCCAGCGGCCGCCCGAAAAGATCGACCCGGCCGCGCAAGTCCTCAAGCGCCCGCAGTCCGGCCGCGCCGAGAGCCACACCCACGGTGCCGTTGCGCCAGGCGCGACCCAGACTGTCGTTCATGACCACGCCGACATCGACGCCGGCCCGTCGACGAAGCTCTTCGCGCAAGCGCCGACACGAGCCATCCGGGTCTGCGGGCAGCAACAGCACACACTCGGATGGCCCGTCCTGGTCCACGTTGGAGGCATCGATGCCGGCGTTGGCGAGGACCATGCCTAGCCTGTGAACAACGACCAGCAGCCCCGGGCGCTCGCGCAGAACCTCGGTCGATTCGGCGAGGATCAAGTCGACCATCCGCGCGTCCTTGTCGGTGCGGATCGCCAGCTCCTTGGCGCGGGGCGAAGGTTCCACATCGCGAAGGTCGACGTATCGGCCCTCCACCTTGGAGACGATCTTCTGGGCGACGACGAGCACGTCTCCGCCCAACAAACGCCTCCCCGCCCCCTTGACCGCATCGAGAATGAGCGCCGCCAAATCGTCGCCCGGCGCAACGAGGGGGATGCCGGGAAGCGCGACCAGCTCCAGCGCCGACGGGCTCAAGCGTTCGCCCCGCCCGCGTCGCGATCCCCGTAAGCACCGGTGATGCGCAGGCCGGCGCCGTCAATGCCGTAGCGGCGGTTGATGAAGATGAGGACCGACGTCAGCGCCTCGGCCGCAGCCGCGTTTTCGATCCGACCAGCATGCCAGCCGCGAAGACCCAGCGCCTCGACCAGTTCGATCACCCGCTCGCACGCGCCTCTGTCGTTGCCGCAAACCAAGACATCACAGTCGATATCGTGGTCGGGGTCGGCGAGATGATCGGCGGCAACGTTCTGCAGGGCGGAGACCACTTTGACGCCATCGCCCAGAAATTCCTGCGTCGCCCTGCCCGCCGCCCCGTCGGGCGGCAGAGAGACCCGCGCGACCGGCAGCGACAGAGGCACGGTGGCATCGACAAATACTTTGCCCCGCGCCCCCTCCCGGACCGCTTCGAGAATCTCGTCACGTCCCGCATAGGGAACCGCGAGAACGATGATATCAGCGCCGACAGCCGCCTCGGCGTTGCCGCACCCCTCCACCGAAGCAGTGGTCCCGGCCCGCATCTCCCCGGCGGCGGCGGCGGCCCGTTCGGGCGATCGAGACCCCAGTATGAGAGAGTAGCCGGCCCCGGCCCACCGCCTCGCCAAGCCCTGGCCAAGCGCGCCCGTGCCGCCAAGAACAGCGATCACCGGATGGTCCGTGGCCATCGGCTCGCTCAAGTGCCGCCGGCGGCCGTCATGACCTCGCCAGCGAAGCGTTCCATGCGCGCGGTCATTGCGTCCTTGGTCTCGCCCATGAGATTGACGAACAGGTGCCGAACGCCGAGATCGCCAAGCGCCTGGACATCGGCAACGACATCGGCCGCCGAGCCCGTCAGCAGGTGGCGCTCGCCGTCGGTCCGGACCTTCCCCTTTGCTTCGTCATACCAGGTCCCCCAGAAGGCGAGATCAATGGTCTTGGGGTCGCGATCCACCGCCTCGGCGGCGGCTCGCAACTTCTCCAGACCCGCCGCGAACTTGTCAGCCGTATTGAGCGGATGCTTGGGGTTGCTGCCAATCGGATACCAGCCATCACCAAGACGCGCGGCTCGGCGGATGGCGGGACCGCTCTCGCCACCGATCCAGATCGGCGGATGCGGCTTCTGAACAGGTTTGGGCGCGAACGAGATACCGTCGTATTTAGCGAAGGGCCCGTTGTGGACGGGCGTCTCGCTGGTCCACAGATCGCGGAATACCTCGATATACTCGTCCGTAACGGTGCCACGCTGTTCGAACGGTGGCGCGCCAATCGCCTCGAACTCCTCGCGCATCCAGCCAACCCCACAGCCGATCGTGAGCCGCCCCTTTGACAGCACATCGAGGCTTGCCAGCATCTTCGCCGTCATCACCGGGCTGCGATGCGGCACCACCATGACGGAGGTCAGCAGCCGAAGCCTCGTCGTCGCGGCGGCCACAAAGGCAAGATAGGTAAGTTGATCGAGGCAGGCGCCGCCGGGATTGCCCGGAAACTCACCCGACGACGCATAGGGGTAGCGCGAGCCGATCTGCCTCGGGATGACGATGTGGTCAGGCACAAGGACGTAGCTAAAACCCAGCTTTTCACCCAAGCGGACGATCTCCAGAATATCGTCGGGATTGGCGAGCGGGCCGCCGGTGGGAACGTTGAATCCGTAATCCATGTTTCCTTCCTGGGCCGTTGCCGGCCTATTCCAGCGCGCCCCAACTGGCGACGCGGTCGATGCGAAGCGCGATCACTGGGTGCTGCTCAAGCTCCATCGATCGCATCTGCGGATAGCGAGACCTGAGAGCCTCCTGTGCCAAATCATGCTCGGGTCCCGCATCGAGCACGTCGGCTCGCCCTCGCAGCATGACCCAGGCGAGTCGCGACCAGTCCTCATCGTAGCGATCGACGACCAGCGCCACCCTCGGATTCTCGACGATATTCCGCAGGCGCTTGAGTGGTCTGTCGCGACGCTTGGGCTTGTCGTCGATAGTGACGTAGGCGTTCTCGTCGATTACCACGAAACAAACCGGGATGACGTGGGGTTGGGCGCTGGCGTCCGCGGTCGCGAGATGTCCGATTCGCCACGCGGCCATGAATTGGCGCTGTTGGGTCGTCAGCATCGCCGGTGGGCATCCCGGCCAGCCAGGACAGAGCCTAGCAGCCTGTCGGACTGAGGTCCGCGAGAATGGGTGTGGACGGATCGCGATGTGGAGAGGTCATGGGATCGAGCGCCTTTCGTGAGGACACGGAGTGCGGTCGCTTGGCCGCGCGTACCGCAGGGTGAGTATACTCTTATGCCCTCTCGTGAGGGCACGAAGTACGTTCGCTTGCTCGCGCGTGCCGCAAGGCGAGCATACTCTTATTCCTTTTCGCGAGGTACGGAGTCCGGCCGCCTGCTCAAGCGTATTGCAAGGTGAACATTCTCTTTATGTTCCAGGCCAGGGTCACCAGGTTCCATTCGCCCGTGACCTTGTCCAGGCCGCGTAGCGAGAACTGGCGGAAGCCCATGGCCGATTTGATGATGCCGAACACCGGTTCCGGCGTTTGCTTGCGCAGGGCGTAGAGTTGCCGGCCCTCGGGCGTCGCCAGTCGATGTGTCATCGCTTCCAGCGGCGTCGGGTTCTCCGGGGGCGGCGGCGCGCCGGCGAAGCGGTCCTTCCAGGAGAGATGATGGCGTTCCCGGCCGGGCGTGATCAACGGCGCGATCTCGGCCTCGGCGCAGGCGTTCACGTTGGCCTCGCTGAAGTAGCCGCTGTCCGCCAGCAGGGTCTCGGGCGCGCCCAGCGCCTCGGGAAGGCGGGCGAGCGCTTCCAGCGCCGGCTCGATTTGCCGCTTGTCGTTGGGGGCCTGGACCACGTCGTTGGTGACCACCAGCAGGCTGTCGGCCGCCACCAGGGCTTGGGCGTTGTAGGCCTGTTCGAAGCCGCCGCCGGCCACCGGCATGATGCGCGAGTCCGCGTCGGTCAGATTGACCTGGTCCTTCGGCCCGGGCCCGGCCACCGGCGGCTCGGGTGGACGGCCGCCCGGCTTGCGGCCCGTCTTCTCGGCCTTCTCCGCGCGCGCCTCGAGCTTCGCCTCGTACTCGGCCCGTTCCCGCTCAAGGCGTTCGCGCGCCCGCGCCTCGATCACCGCCTTAGCCTCGGCGATGCGGGCCAGACGATCCTCGCGCCGGGCCAGTTCCTCGGGCACCGACATCCCGTCGGGCACATCCGCCCCATCGGCCGCCTCCGCCAACGCCATCAACTCCGCCACCTCGGCCTTCAACCGGGCTTCGAGCTCGCAGGCGTGTTTCCACGACAGCGCGCTGTGCCGGCTCGCGTTGGCGTGCACCTTGGTGCCGTCCAGCGCCACCGTGCCGAGCTTCAGCACCCCGGCTTCCCGGGCCAGCAGCAGCACCTCGACGAACAGCCCTTCGATCCGGTCGAGAAAACGCCGCCGGAACGCGGCGATGGTATCGTGGTCGGGATGATCGTTGGCCGCGATGAAGCGGAAAGCGACAGAATCATAGGTCGCGCGCTCCAACTTGCGGCTCGAAAACACCCCCGTGGCGTAGCCGTAGACCAGAAGCCCCAGCAGCATGCTCGGGTGATAGGACGCCGAGCCCGAGCCGCGATAGGCCTTCACGAACGCCGAGAGGTCCAACTGCTCGATCACCTCGACCACGAAGCGCGCCAGATGCCGCTCGGGAAGCCATTCCTCCACCGACGGCGGCAGCAGAAACCCCGTCTCCCGGTCGACCGGTCGGAAATTGCTCATGACGGCCTCCATCACGCGCGGGCAAATCAACTGATACCATCGAATCCTATTTCGACTCCCGGCTCAAGTCCGACAGGCTGCTAGAGTAGCGCCAAGAAGACCCGGAAACTTGCCTTGGGGTTACCCTATCGCAGATCGATTGACTCGCCTTTGGCCGCTCCCGTGGCTAGATTCAGCTATGTCCCGAAGGAGGGTGCCATGGGCAACAAGACCGTGACAGTCCAGGAGATGTTGACGCGGGTGGCGCGCTATTCGGATGCCACGTTCAGTGAGGCTGCGTTCCTCGATTCCGTGTTGCCGGAATACCAGCGCAAAATCATCAACGTGATCGGTGCGGGCGTCACCGAGGATCCAAGCATGCAGCCGGGCATCACCGCGGTCGAAGGTTTCAACATTGGCTACATTCAAGCGGCCAAGGGGCGCGGCGCCGCCTTGCACTGCCACGAGACCGTCGAAGTGTTCATGCCGCTCACCGGTCGCTGGGAGATCCATTGGGGCGATCACGGAGAGGAGGCGGTCGAGCTGGATCGCTTCGACGTGATCTCGGTGCCGGTGGGGATCATGCGTGGCTTCCGGTGTCTTGAGGGTGAGGAGTCGGTGCTGGTCGCCATCATCGGCGGGACCGATCCTGGCAAAGTGGCGTGGCCGCAAGATCTTCTCGCCGGCGCCCGGGAGGCCGGCTACGCGCTTGACGAGGGAGGCAACATCGTCGATCTGAACGCGGGAGAAAGTGGGGCCTTGGCGCGGGCTGGGCACGAGGATGTCAGCGACGGCGCGACGGGCCGCCCGATCGCGCGCGCGGAAGTTTTAGCGCGGGTCGCCCGCTTCGATCAGCTCGACTTCAGCGAGGCCGCCTTCATCGACTCGCTGTTGCCGGAGTACAAGCGGAAAATCATCAATGTGATCGGCCCCGGCGTCACCGAAGACGCCGACCTTAAACCGGCAATCACCGCAGTCGAGGGTTTCAACCTCACGATGATCAAGGCCGAAAAGGGTCATGGCGCCTCCCTGCACGGGCATACGACGGTGGAGGTGTTCGTCGCGCTGACCGGGCGCTGGGCGATCTATTGGGGCGATGAGGGCGAGAACGAAATCGTGCTCGAACCCTTCGATGTTATCTCCGTGCCGGTTGGGGTCGATCGTGGTTTTCGCAACGAGAGCGATGGCGAGCAGCTGTTGATGGCAATCATCGGCGGTGACGACGCCGGCAAGGTGAGCTGGCCCGAGCTTTTGGTCGCACGGGTGGAGGCGCTCGGCTACGCGCGCGACGTCGACGGACATATCGGGCCCGTCGCGGTAGCGTGAGCAGGGGCGTGCCGAGGCGGCGCGGTCAGAAAACCGTCTTGAACTGAACGAGCATCACGGTCTCGGGAGCAGCGCTCGCGACGTGGCCAGGCTCGCGGCGATGCAGAAGGTTGGCCTGGATGGCGCCGGCAGGGACGCCGAAGCTGTACGCAAGTTCGAGATTGATCTCGCGACCGCGTGGCACCATGCTGCCTCGATGGCTGGCACGGGTCGTGGTTTCGGTAGCGTAGTCGTAGGCGACGGGAAGGGTCACTCGCGCCGTTCCCGCGTGCAGCCGCAACGGCTGCGAGACGGACAGCCCGAGCCAATCCTCGTCCCCCCAGACCGCGCGGCGCACCAGTTCCATGCCCTGGGCGGACGTGGTCAGGATCGAAAATCGTCGATCAGGGCGAGCCCACCGCCATCGACACGGGTCATGCCGGCGCTAAGGTGCGCGACCAGAGACCAGTGGGCCACCAGCGGCGCCGTCGCCGTGACGCTGAAGTAGGCGGAGCGCCAATCGCGGCTCGCGGTGAAAGCGCCGGCGGACACGCTGCCGAGGAAGCTGTCCTCTTCGTGCAAGACCCCCACGTGAGTCGACAGGCCGACACCTCCGGCGAACTGATGCGCCAGCTCGGCCACGGCGGTTGCTCGCCAGCGTTTGCCGTAAACGTCATCGAAGGCCTGGTGGACGGCGGCGGTTCCCAAGCGCAGGCGCGTGCCACCCCCTTAAAGCCTGATCGAGCATCAGCGCCGTCCCGCCCGCGACCATGTCGGCGACCGGCGCCGCGGATGCGCCGGGCAAAAGGCGCCGCGTCGGGGCCGATCCGGACGCGGGGTCGAAGCACGCGAGCGGGGAAGCGCCATGGCTGAGTGCGAGTTGGAGCCCCGGCTTCGGCGATCCGCGTAGGGTGATCGAGGCGTCCTCGGCCTCGGGCTCGGCTTCGGTCGGTCGGGCAATGCCGACGCCATCGCCTGGGTCGAGCGTCGTCACGGCCAGCGACAAGGAGAGAAATCCGTCGGGGACGATATCGAGGCCGCCAGCGCGCGTCGCGGTTCGATTGAACAAGAGGCCCCCGACATCGGGGGCTGGCGTCGCGACCGCGATCTTGCCCGTGAGGTCGACCAGGTAGGCGCGCTCGAAACTGTCCAGGGCGACCGCCGAACGCAGCAATGGCTGGTGCGCGAGCCCGTCCCCGAAAGCCGCTCCGAGCGTGAGACCCCCGTCATCGAGCGACAGGACCGCGCTGTCGAGAGATTGGCTTTGAGCGCGCGCAACGCCGTCGCCACCACCGCCCTCGTCGCCGAGGGAGAGAGTCAGCGTACCAAGTGGGGCCAGCGCCGCCGCGAGATTGATCAGACTGCGGCTGAAGGTCGCGTCGATGCCCACCGCGCCGAGGTCGGTCGCCGTTGTCAGGAGAATGTTGACAGCGTCCTGTGCGGTGAGGTCGGGGAAGCGCTCGAGCAGCAGAGCGATGCCACCGGAGACATAAGGAGCGGCGAACGAGGTGCCGCTCGCCGCCGCAAACCCGCCGCCGATGGTGGTACTGACGATGGCGACAGCGGGGGCGACGAGGAAGAAGTCCTGCGCGGTCCCGGGCAGATTGCTGAACGTGGCGAGGGCGTTGTTCTGATCGACGCGCCGACCGCGATGATTTGACCATTGACGATGGGGTCAGAGGCGAGCGCCGCCGGGTTGAGCGGATTGGCGGCGGCCTGATTGCCGGCGGCGATGGCGAAAATGACGCCGGCGGCGACCGCATTCTGGATCGCCGTTTGTAGCGCGGCGCTGCTCGGCGCCGCACCACCCAGGCTCATGTTGATGACGGCGGCCCCTTGGGCGACCGCAAAATCGACCGCATTGGCGAGATCGGTGTCGCTGAAGCCGCAACTGGTGTCGATGCAAAGCGTGGCGGCATCGGCGCGGATCACGAGAATCTGCGCATTGAAGGCGACGCCGTGGCCGCCGAGCTACCCGCAGGGTGCCCACGACCTGCATTGTGACCGCCCCCGTACCTGGGTCGTTTGCAACTTGAGGTCGTACACCGAGGACAATGTTAGCATGGCCGCCTGGCTCGCCCAGCAGCCCCTGGTGGGGCCCCAAAAAGCGTCCGCGCGGCCCCCTGTTATTGCCACACCGATCGGCGTTCGGTATCATCAAGCCGTATATGGATCGCCGACACGATCGTGCAGGCCGACCACCGGAGGAGTACTCATGGCGCTTGATATGAAGACCGGCAAATTGTCCGTTATCGCGAGCCTCGACCACGTGAACATTCTGACCAACGATGTCGAGGCATGCCGTCGTTTTTACGTGGATGGTTTGGGGTTCGAGGAAGGCTACCGCCCCGCCTTCAAGGAGCCTGGTCTGTGGCTATATATCGGGTTCAATCCGGTGGTCCACATCATCGAGACCGACGCGCCACTTCCCAAGCACAACGGCACCATCGGTGGTCAGGTCGGCTTTGGCGTCAAGGACAGCGGCGCCGTCGATCACATCGCCTTCCGCGCCCTTAGCTTCGACAAGTTCACGGCCCGCTTGGACGCCCACGGTATCAAGTGGCAAGATCGTGAGATCCCCGGCATGGACCTGCACCAGCTGTTCTGCTTCGACCCACATGGGGTCAAGGTGGAGTTCAACTTCGAAGGACAGGATCGGCCGTGGAAGACCCTCCAGAAGGCCCACAAGGAGGTTCTCACGGCCAGGGCCAAGAACAAGGCCAAGGCCGCCAAGCCCAAGAGCCGGAAAAAGGTCAAGGTACTCGCCTGACCTAGTGTCCCGATTCCGAAGTTCGCATGATTTTCGCCTGCTGTTCAGCGGTTTCGATTGTTCGGAGGCAGAACCGCTGGATGGCGGCGAGGATGTCATCGGCGGATTTGGTCCATTTGAAGGGTTTGGGGTTCTGGTTTGTCGTGTCGATGTAGTCGAGGATGGTGCGCTCCAACTCCTTGGTGGAGCGATGGACGCCGCGCCTGATCTGCTTGTCGGTCAGCAGCCCGAACCAGCGCTCGACCTGGTTCAGCCAGGAGGCGCTGGTGGGTGTGAAATGGGCCTGCCAGCGCGGCCGTTTGGCGAACCAGTCGCGGATCGCCTTGGTCTTGTGGGTCCCGTAGTTGTCCATGACGATGTGGATGTCGAGATCACCAGGGACGTTCGCCTCGACGAGGTCGAGGAATTTGCGGAACTCTCGGGCCCGATGGCGCGGGAAACATTTGCCGATGATCTCTCCCGTGGCGATGTCGAGGGCCGCGAAGAGAGAGGTCGTGCCGTGGCGCTTGTAGTCGTGGCTGCGCCGCTCCGCCTGCCCGGGGCGCATCGGCAAGAGGGGCTGGGAACGGTCCAGGGCCTGGATCTGGCTCTTTTCGTCGACACAGAGAACCAGGGCACGATCCGGCGGCGCCAAATACAGACCGACGATGTCGCGGACCTTCTCCACGAAGAAGGGATTGCTCGACAGCTTGAAGGTCTCCGAGCGATGCGGCTGCAAGCCGAAGGCCCGCCAGATGCGATGAATGGTCGAGGGCGCGTGGCCGCTCGCCCGCGCCATCGAGCGAAGGCTCCAATGGGTCGCGTCCGGCGGCGTCTCTTCCAGCGTCAGCCGGACCGCTTCCGCGATGGCGTCATCGCCGATTTGACGCGGCGCGCCGGGGCGGGGTTCGTCGTACAGACCGTCGAGGCCCTCCGCCGCATAGCGGCGACGCCACTTGCCCACGGTGTCCGCGCTCGCCTCGAGACGAACGGCGATCTCCTTGTTCTCCAACCCTTCCGCCGCCGCCAAGACGATCCGAGCCCGCCGCGCAAGCCCCTGCGACGTCTTGCGACGACGAGACAGCGCCTCCAATTCGGCGCGCTCGTCATCGCTCAAAGAGATCGTCACCGCCACTCTCGCCATCAATCGCGCCTCCTAAAAACAAATAGAAACATAATCATATCCATTTATCGATCAGGACACTAGCAGCCTGTCGGACTGAGGTCCGCGAGAATGGGTGTGGACGGATCGCGATGTGGAGAGGTCATGGGATCGAGCGCCTTTCGTGAGGACACGGAGTGCGGTCGCTTGGCCGCGCGTACCGCAGGGTGAGTATACTCTTATGCCCTCTCGTGAGGGCACGAAGTACGTTCGCTTGCTCGCGCGTGCCGCAAGGCGAGCATACTCTTATTCCTTTTCGCGAGGTACGGAGTCCGGCCGCCTGCTCAAGCGTATTGCAAGGTGAACATTCTCTTTATGTTCCAGGCCAGGGTCACCAGGTTCCATTCGCCCGTGACCTTGTCCAGGCCGCGTAGCGAGAACTGGCGGAAGCCCATGGCCGATTTGATGATGCCGAACACCGGTTCCGGCGTTTGCTTGCGCAGGGCGTAGAGTTGCCGGCCCTCGGGCGTCGCCAGTCGATGTGTCATCGCTTCCAGCGGCGTCGGGTTCTCCGGGGGCGGCGGCGCGCCGGCGAAGCGGTCCTTCCAGGAGAGATGATGGCGTTCCCGGCCGGGCGTGATCAACGGCGCGATCTCGGCCTCGGCGCAGGCGTTCACGTTGGCCTCGCTGAAGTAGCCGCTGTCCGCCAGCAGGGTCTCGGGCGCGCCCAGCGCCTCGGGAAGGCGGGCGAGCGCTTCCAGCGCCGGCTCGATTTGCCGCTTGTCGTTGGGGGCCTGGACCACGTCGTTGGTGACCACCAGCAGGCTGTCGGCCGCCACCAGGGCTTGGGCGTTGTAGGCCTGTTCGAAGCCGCCGCCGGCCACCGGCATGATGCGCGAGTCCGCGTCGGTCAGATTGACCTGGTCCTTCGGCCCGGGCCCGGCCACCGGCGGCTCGGGTGGACGGCCGCCCGGCTTGCGGCCCGTCTTCTCGGCCTTCTCCGCGCGCGCCTCGAGCTTCGCCTCGTACTCGGCCCGTTCCCGCTCAAGGCGTTCGCGCGCCCGCGCCTCGATCACCGCCTTAGCCTCGGCGATGCGGGCCAGACGATCCTCGCGCCGGGCCAGTTCCTCGGGCACCGACATCCCGTCGGGCACATCCGCCCCATCGGCCGCCTCCGCCAACGCCATCAACTCCGCCACCTCGGCCTTCAACCGGGCTTCGAGCTCGCAGGCGTGTTTCCACGACAGCGCGCTGTGCCGGCTCGCGTTGGCGTGCACCTTGGTGCCGTCCAGCGCCACCGTGCCGAGCTTCAGCACCCCGGCTTCCCGGGCCAGCAGCAGCACCTCGACGAACAGCCCTTCGATCCGGTCGAGAAAACGCCGCCGGAACGCGGCGATGGTATCGTGGTCGGGATGATCGTTGGCCGCGATGAAGCGGAAAGCGACAGAATCATAGGTCGCGCGCTCCAACTTGCGGCTCGAAAACACCCCCGTGGCGTAGCCGTAGACCAGAAGCCCCAGCAGCATGCTCGGGTGATAGGACGCCGAGCCCGAGCCGCGATAGGCCTTCACGAACGCCGAGAGGTCCAACTGCTCGATCACCTCGACCACGAAGCGCGCCAGATGCCGCTCGGGAAGCCATTCCTCCACCGACGGCGGCAGCAGAAACCCCGTCTCCCGGTCGACCGGTCGGAAATTGCTCATGACGGCCTCCATCACGCGCGGGCAAATCAACTGATACCATCGAATCCTATTTCGACTCCCGGCTCAAGTCCGACAGGCTGCTAGGTCCGCCACGGTCGGAAACAGTACCGTCGAGGCGCGATAGACCGGCATGTTGACGATGCCGTGGCTCCCGCCGCGTCCCTCGGCGGTGATACGCGTCTCATCTTTCATGGAGTGCGTCGCTTGTCTTGGTGCGCCGCCGGTGGTTGAACGGCGGCCACATCATGTCACTACGGGTCAGGCCGCGCCAGTCGGTGGGCACCCGCGCGGGGGTGGCCACCGACTGGCGCGGAGGGGCGGTCGCCGCTTGAGGCCCGCCATATTCGTGGGGATGCGAGCAAGGGGGTAACGATGCACGCTTGGAGGATTATCGCGGCCGCCGGGGCCATTGCGACGTTGGCGATGACGGCGCAGGCAGGCACGTTGGACGACGTCCGCGCCAAGGGCTTTGTTCAGTGCGGCGTCAACACCGGCCTTGCCGGTTTCGCGATCGCCGACAGCCAGGGCGGTTGGACCGGCCTAGATGTCGACTATTGCAAGGCCATCGCGGCCGCCGTGCTCGGCGACGGCGACAAGGTCAAATACACACCGTTGAGCGCCCAGCAGCGGTTCACCGCCCTGCAATCGGGCGAGATCGACGTGCTCTCGCGCAACACCACCTGGACGCTGACCCGCGACGCTTCGTTGGGTCTGGTGTTCGCCGGCGTCACTTACTTCGACGGCCAGGGTTTCATGGTGCCAAAATCACTCGGCGTCGCCAGCGCATCCGAGCTCGACGGGGCGGAGGTGTGCGTGCAGGCGGGGACGACGACCGAGCTCAACCTTGCCGACTTCTTTCGATTCCGAGGCATGTCGTTCAAGCCCGTCGTGTACGAATCGCTGGCCGAGTCCAAGGTCGGATTCTTCAACGGCCGTTGCCAGGTCTACACCACCGACGCCTCCGGTCTTGCGTCGATCCGGGCCGTCGATGCGCCTAACCCCGACGACTACGTGATTCTACCCGAGATCATCTCCAAGGAGCCTTTGGGACCTGTCGTGCGGCGCGGCGATGAGCAGTGGTTCACCATCGTCAAGTGGGTCATCTATGCCACCATCGAGGCGGAGGAGAAGGGCGTCACCGCGGCCAATGTCGGTGACACGAGGGCGAACACCACCGATCCGGTCGTCCAGCGCCTGCTCGGCACCGCGGGCGAGATGGGCGCACTTCAGGGGCTGGACAACGATTGGGCCTTCAACATCATCAAGGCGGTCGGCAACTACGGCGAGATCTTCGATCGCAATGTCGGCCCCAACACGCCGCTTCGATTGGAGCGCGGTATCAATGCGTTGTGGACCGAGGGCGGCTTGATGTACGCGATGCCAGCGCGCTGAACCGGATGGGGCGCTGCCCCACGGGTAGCGCCCCCTCGGCGCGCGGTCGGCCGTTGCGCGTAGTCGGTCGTTGCGTGTAGGCGGTCGATGAGCGACAAAACCGCCGGCGTGGAGATAGCGCGGCCATCGCGCGGGTCGATTTGGAACGATCGCGGCGCGCGCGCCATTTTCTATCAGGCGTTGCTCGTCGCGGCGGTCGTCGGGGCCGCCTACTATTTCGTCTCGAATACCCTCGACAATCTCTCCGAACGCGAGATCCGCACCGGTTTCGGCTTCCTCGATCAGGAGGCGGGATTTTTCATCGGCGAGACGGTGATTCCGTTCGACGCCGCCGATTCATACTTGCGGGCCTTCTTCGTCGGGCTTCTCAACACCCTGCGCGTCGCCGCCATCGGCATCGTTTTCGCCAGCGTTATCGGCGTGGTCGTCGGCATCGCCCGGCTCTCTCGCAACTGGCTCATCGCGAAGATGGCGACCGTCTATGTCGAGACGGTTCGCAACGTGCCGCTGCTGCTTCAGCTGTTCTTTTGGTACAGCCTCATCACCGGCGCGCTGCCGGCCGGCCAGGGGGCGCTCAGCCCGCTGGCCGGGATCTTCCTCAACAAGAGCGGGCTCGCGTACGCCGTGCCCCGGTACGACCCGCTGCACCCCTACCTTATCGCGGCATTCGCGATCGGGTGCATCGGCGCCTGGCTGTATCGCCGCTGGGCCCGCGCGCGCCAGGAAGAGGCGGGTGAGCAGCGCCCCATCGTATGGCCGGTCTTGGCGCTGGTGTTGGCGCCGCCGCTCGCCGTGTTCGCGCTTGGCGGCGCCCCGCTCGCCCTGGACATGCCCGAGTGGCAGGGGTTCCGCTACGCCGGGGGCGACGAGATCACGCCCGAGTTCATGGCCCTGTTGTTTGGCCTCACGATCTACACTGCGGGCTTTATCGCCGAGATCGTGAGAAGCGGCCTGCTGGCCGTGGATTGGGGCCAGACCGAGGCCGCCCTGGCGCTGGGCCTGAGGCGCGGACGCGTTCTCCGACTAGTGGTTTTGCCGCAAGCGCTGCGCGTCATCATTCCGCCGATCACCAGCCAGTATCTGAACATCACCAAGAACAGCTCGTTGGCGGTGGCGATCGGCTACCCCGATCTCGTCGCCGTCACCAACACGAGCCTCAACCAGACCGGCCAGGCCATCGAGTGCATCGCCATTCTCATGGCCGTCTACCTCACTATCAGCCTGGCTATCTCGACGTTCATGAACTGGTACAACCGGCTCGCCGCGCTGGTGGAGCGCTGAGATGGTCGATCGCCTGGACCCGAGCGTGACGGTGCGGCCGCCGCGCGCCACGGTCGGTGTGGTGGGTTGGCTGAGGACCAACCTGTTCGATGGCCCGTGGAACACGATCCTGACCGTGTTCGCACTCGTCCTGCTGGCGAGCATCGTCCCACCGACGGTGGATTGGGTTTTTCTCGATGCCGTATGGGGGGCGGTCGGCGCCGATGTCTGCAAGGCGGCGGCGGGGGCGTGCTGGGCCTTCCTGCATGAAAAGTACCGGCTGATTCTGTTCGGCCGGTACCCGTTCGATGAACAGTGGCGTCCGCTGCTCGGCGTGGTTCTGTTGATCGTGATGCTGGCGATGAGCTGTAGTCGCGCCAACTGGAAGCTGTGGTTAGGGGTCCTGTGGGTCGGCGGGCTCGCCCTGTTCGGGACCCTGATGTGGGGCGGTGTGTTTGGTCTCGCCTATGTCGAGACCAGTTTATGGGGTGGACTGCCGCTGACCTTGATCCTCTCCGTCTTTGGCGTCGTGGTCGCTTTCCCTCTGTCGATCCTTCTCGCGCTGGGGCGGCGATCCGAGATGCCGGTGGTGCGCGCGTTCTCGGTCGCCTACATCGAGCTTATTCGTGGAGTGCCGCTGATAAGCCTATTGTTCATGGCCTCGTTCATGCTGCCTCTGTTCCTGCCGAGCGGCGTAAACCTGAATGCGCTTCTCCGCGCCCAGGTCGCGATCATCTTGTTTACCGCCGCCTATCTGGCGGAGGTGATCCGGGGCGGGCTTCAGGCGGTTCCGGCCGGGCAATACGAGGCCGCGCGTGCCCTGGGCCTCGGCTACTGGCGAATGACCGGCAACATCATCCTACCCCAGGCCATCCGTCTGGTGATTCCGCCGATCGTCAACACCTTCATCGGCATGTTCAAGGACACCTCGCTTGTTGCCATCGTTAGCCTGACCGACCTCCTGCTCGCCACCCGTCAGGCGATCTCCGATCCCGAATGGCGCGCCTATTTCGTCGAGGGCTATGTGTTTATCGCCGTCATATACTTCTGTTTCTGTTTTTTCATGTCGCGCTATAGCCTCTACCTTGAGCGCGAACTTGAGACCGGGCATCGCCGATGACGGAAGCAGCACCCCGCGGTGGCGCCGTCCCCCCTCCGCCCGATACCGCCAAGCGCTGGATGATCGAGATGGTCGGCGTCCACAAGTGGTTTGGCGACTTCCATGTCCTCAAGGATATCAATCTCAACGTCGATCGCGGCGAGCGGATCGTCGTGTGCGGCCCCTCGGGTTCGGGAAAATCGACGCTAATCCGCTGCATAAACCGACTTGAGGAGCATCAGCGCGGCCGCAGGCGATGTCCCTATCTCTGTTGAAATTCGTGGGGCAGGCGTCGCTGGTTGATGATGCTATGCTGCCTTCATGATGGTTTCAATGGCACTGTCGGCCTGAGCCTTTCTCAAGTGTTCCTGGAGAGCATTTCGGAGGATGGGCAGCTGACGATAGGCCTTGAGGCGACGGAAGGTTTTCTGGGCCTCCAGCAGGCCGGCGGCGGTCCATCTGAGCGCCATCTCGGCGTGTCTCCAGCGTTTGACGTTGCGGGTGACCTGGCGCACCGTGCCGAGCGCGTTCTCGACGATGTTGGTGCAGGCGAGCGAGCGCCGGAGTTCGTGCGGCAGGCCGAGGCGGATGACGGTGAGTATCTCGTCCAGCCCCTCCAGGATGCTGCCCGAGACGCCCGGTTCCTCATGCTCCAGACGCCGGGCCAGGTTGCGCAGCAGCCGTTCGGCCTTGTCTGCGTCGTCCTGGTCCCAGGCCTGACGGAGCGCCTTCTTGACGCTCGCATGCAAATGCAGGGGCAGGCGCTCGATGATGTTACGGCCCTTGTGGACCTGGCAGCGCTGGATGGCGGCGGCCACACCGAAGGTGTTGCGGATCGCTTTGCTGAGCGCCTTCGCGCCATCGACGATGAACAGCCGGGGCAGCGTCGGATCGAGCCCCCTGGCGAGGAGATTGTCGAGCAAGGCCTGGACGACGACAGTGTTCTCCGTCGCCCCCTCGACCACGGCCAGGACATGCTTGTCGCCGTTGCCATCGACGCCGATCGCCGCCACCAAGACATGGTCGCCGACATGCAGACCGTCGATCTGGATGACCAGCAGGTCGAGCTCCGAGAGGTCCGAGGCAAGCCAGGCCTTCATCTTCTTGCGCGACAGCGCCACAAAGCGCCGGGAAACGGCCGACTTCGAGGTGCCGTCGCCACGCGCTTTCGCCAGGTCGCCCTCGGGCAGACGGACCGCGCGGTGGTACTTGCGGGTCGACACGTTCAGCACCATCAGGTTGAGCGCCCACTCGAGCAACAGGTTGCCGTCGCGCAGCACCTGCCAGCTCTCCAAACCCACCTCCTTGCCAGCATGGTCGCGAACCCGTGGCCGCTGCACTTTCACGCGGCCGCCGTGGTAGCCGATCTCGCTCTGCGTATGGCCCCAGCGATAACCCCGACGGTTCCCATGGCGACGATGTCGGGCCCCGCACACGGTCGTGGCGTCCTCCTCCATCATCTCGGCCAAGGCCTCGACCCCGGCCAGGAGACAGAACCGATCCACGCTGAGACGGACTGCGTCCATCGCGTCTGCCAGCGGCGGCATAGGAAACGAGGTGGCAAGGGCTTTCGGGCTACTGGAACTACGGATATTCTTTCCCATGGTGTCGTTCTCCCTCTTGGGTTTGCAGCACCCGGAGCCTAACGGCTCCAGGAGAGCGACACCTACCTCAACTTTTCAACATCGACCGGGACATCTCCCGGCCGCATCATCGTCGATGGCATCGAGCTTACGAATGACCTCAAGAACGTCGACGCGATCCGCCGCGAGGTCGGGATAGTGTTCCAGCACTTCAACCTGTTTCCCCATCTGACCGTCATCGACAATTTGATGCTGGGGCCGGTCTGGGTGCGCAAGATGCCGCGCGCCGAGGCGCGCGATCTCGCGATGACCTATCTCGAACGGGTGCGCATTCCCGAGCAGGCCGACAAGTACCCTGGCCAACTCTCCGGCGGCCAACAGCAGCGCGTCGCCATCGCCCGATCGCTGTGCATGAACCCGAAAATCATGCTGTTCGACGAGCCCACCTCGGCGCTCGATCCCGAGATGATCAAGGAGGTGCTCGACGTTATGGTGAGTCTCGCCGCCGACGGCATGACGATGCTATGCGTCACCCACGAGATGGGCTTCGCCCGCACCGTCGCCGACCGCATGATCTTCATGGATGAAGGCAAAATCATCGAGGCCGCGGCGCCCGAAACATTCTTCTCGAACCCCCGCAACGAGCGCACCCAGCTGTTCCTAAGCCAGATATTGGAGCACTGAACGCCGCGCCGGGCGGGCAGCCTAATCCGGGTCGCGCGGTGGGTTGGGGTCGGGGTCCAGGTAGACGGTGCGCCGCGCATAGGGGGCGAAGCCCAGGCGCTGATAGAGCGGCAGGGCGCGCGGATGATCGAGTATGGAACGGCGTGCAAAGTTGACCCCTGTTGAGGGGTGATCGGCGTCCAAATTTGCCCCCCTGAGCCTGGCTAGTCCAAGTCACCTCGTTTTTGGGCGGACGAGGTGGTGGGGGATGTTGGTCGTGGAGACGATAGCGCGGATCCGGCGGGAGTATTTCGTCAAGGGGCAAGCCGATCAAGGAGATCGTGCGGGACGTGAAGGTCTCGCGCAACACGGTGCGCAAGGTGATCCGTTCGCAGGCGACGGCGTTCACCTACGACCGGCGGGTCCAGCCGATGCCGAAGCTGGGGCCGTGGACGGCCGAGCTGGAGCGGATGCTGGAGGCCAACGAGACCAAGTCGAAGCGGGAGCGGCTGACGCTGCTACGGATCTCCGAAGCCCTCGAGGGTCTGGGCTATGGCGGCGGCTACGACGCGGTGCGGCGCTACGCCAAGGCGTGGCGGTGGCGCCGTTCGGCATCGACGGCGCAGACCTATGTGCCGTTGGTGTTCTCGCCGGGCGAGGCCTATCAGTTCGACTGGAGCCACGAGTACGTGGTGCTGGCGGGGGTGACGACCAAGGTCAAGGTCGCGCACGTCCGGCTGTGCCACAGCCGAATGTTCTTCGTCCGCGCTTATCCGCGCGAGAGCCAGGAGATGGTGTTCGACGCCCACGACCGGGCATTCCGGCTGTTCCAGGGTGCCTGCCGGCGAGGCATCTACGACAACATGAAGACGGCGGTGCAGACCGTCCTCATCGGCAAGGAGCGCGCGTTCAACCGGCGCTTCGTGCAGATGTGTGGCCACTACCTGGTCGAACCGACAGCATGCACGCCGGGAGCGGGATGGGAGAAGGGGCAGGTCGAGAACCAGGTCGGGATCATCCGCGGTCGGTTCTTCACCCCGCGGCTGCGCTTCAAGACCTACGACGAGCTCAACGCCTGGCTCTTGGACCAGTGCGTCGCCTACGCCCGGGGTCATCCCCACCCGGTGTTCAAGGACAGGACTGTCTGGCAGGTGTTCGAGGACGAGCGTCCGTCCCTGGTCGGCTATCGCGGGCCGTTCGACGGCTTCCACGCGGTCCCGGCGTCGGTGTCGAAGACCTGCCTGGTGCGCTTCGACAGCAACAAGTACAGCGTGGCGGCGCGCGCCGTCGGCCGTCCGGTCGAGGTCCATGCCTACGCCGATCGCATCGTCATCCGCCAGGACGGCGAGATCGTCGCCGAGCATGCCCGGCGCTTCGGCCGCGACCAGACCGTCTATGACCCGTGGCACTAGGTGCCCGTGCTGGCGAGGAAGCCCGGTGCGCTTCGTAACGGCGCGCCGTTCAAGGACTGGGCGCTGCCCGGCGCCCTGGGTCGCGTGCGCGTCCGGCTCGCCGGCCACGACGACGGCGACAGGCAGATGGTCGAGATCCTCACCGCCGTGCTGGCGGATGGGCTGGCGGCGGTGGAGGCCGCCTGTGCCGAGGCGCTCGCTGGCGGCGTGTGCAGCGCCGACGTCGTGCTCAACATCCTCAATCGTCGGCGCCAGCCGTCCGAGACGGCGCCGATCCCGACGCCCGCGAACCTGCGTCTTCGCTTTGAGCCGGTGGCCGATTGCACCCGCTACGACCGCTTGAGGGGGGTCGGCCATGGAGCGCCATGAGGTCCTGGAGATGATGGCCGCACTCAAGCTCGCCGGCATGCGCGACGCGTTCGACGAGGTGCTCGCCGACGGCCTCAAGCGCCAGCATCCGATGCAGCGAATCATCGGCGAGCTGTTGAAGGCCGAGATCGCCGACAAGCAGGCGCGATCCATCAAGTACCAGATGAGTGGCGCCAAGCTGCCGCTGGCCAAGGAGCTGGCCGACTTCGACTTCACCGACACCCCGGTCAACGAGCCGCTGGTCCGCGAGTTGGCGGTCGGCGGCTTCCTGGCCAACCAGCGCAACGCCGTGCTGATCGGCGGCACCGGCACCGGCAAGAGCCATCTCGCCGTCGCCATCGCGCGGGCCTGCATCCGCGATGGCGCCCGGGGCCGCTTCTTCAACGTCGTCGACCTGGTCAACCGGCTCGAGGCCGAAGCCCGCGCCGGCCGCCAGGGCCGGCTCGCCGATCAGCTGGCCCGGCGCGACCTCGTCATCCTCGACGAGCTCGGCTACCTGCCCTTCGCCCAAACCGGAGGCCAGCTGCTGTTCCACCTCGTCAGCCGGCTCTACGAGCGCACCTCGATCATCGTCACCACCAACCTGACCTTCGGCGAATGGCCGTCCGTCTTCGGCGACGCCAAGATGACCACCGCGCTCCTCGATCGTCTGACGCACCACTGCGAGATCATCGAGACCGGAAACGACTCCTGGCGCTTCAAGAATCGGTCCTAAAGGCAACCGATCCACCTGCGGCCCGGTCGCCCAGGTGGGCCCACAGGAACCTCCCACACGCGGTCCGCCGCCAGCCGCGTGGTGGGCGCGTCGGCCCGCGCGCGGGCCCCTCCTATGGACTACCTGTACGACCTCCGCCGTGCATCCCCAAAGGGGTCAACATTGCACGCCGATAGGGGGTCAATGTTCAACGCCGATTGACAGCCGGCTCTCATCGAGGGGTTGCGTCTGGCGCGCGACGTGGTTGCCGACCGCGGCTTCTTCTCTCGCGCCATCATCGAGCTGATCGAGGCCAACGGCGCGACCGCCCACATCCCGAGCCCGAGCAACGTCCGGGTCCGCCGCGTCGTTGACCTGAAAATCTATCGCCACCGCAACCTGGTCGAGCGCTTCTTCAACAAACTCAAGCATTTCCGCCGTATCGCTACGCGCTTCGACAAACTCGCCAGGAACTATCTCGCCGCCGTAACCCTAGCTTCCGTCAGACTGTGGATGCGCCATTATGAGTCCACGATCTAGGCGGGTCTGAGCGGCGAGCCTCTGGACTGGTTAGACCCACGGACAGTTGGTGTTGCGGGTTCCGAAGGTGCGTCCTTCCGCGAAGCGGCTGAAGGCGAAGGGCTCGAGTTCGGCCACACGCTCCCCTCTCGCGATGTGCTGGGCGACCAGCTTACCGATGCCGGTCATCTTGAAGCCGTGATTGCTGTCGGCGATCATGTAGAGGTTGGGTAGCAGCCAGTCCAGTACCGGCAGATTGTCGGGCGTGAATGCGCCGATGCCGCCATTGCGACGCTCGCGGAATTGTGCCCGGCAGCCCTCGAAGCGCCCCATGAGCTGGCCCATGCCGGCGGTGAAATAGTCGGCGAACTCGGTCTCGGCCTGGTATTCGTCATTGTCGTGACCGTAGGGTTCGAGGGTGGCGACAGGCCCGATCTTGACCGGCATGCCGCCGCCTTGGATGCCCGGCCTATCCATGCGTTCGGCGCCGTTCTTCCAGTAGATGTACGTCGAATCACCGATCTCGCGACCGCTAGCGGCATCGACCACCGGCGTGTCCATTAGCTCGACATGCAGCACCGGCGGGTCGCGGTCGTAGGCGTCGCGATAGGCAGGCTCGTGATAAACCTCGCCTTCGACCAGCCGCCAGTACGTCCACATCGGATGGTCGGCGATGGTGACGCCGTCCGGATAGGCAAGGTCAAGCACGTCGTCGCGCCCCAACATGCTCCAGTGGCGCGGCGTCCACGCGCCAAGGCCCCAGACCACGACATCACATGCGATATCACCTTGGCTTGTATGCACTCGCGAGATACGGCCGTTGGTCAGGTCATAGCCCGTGACCTCGATGCCCCAGTGGCAGCGCACGCCATGCTGACTGCACTTCTCGCCGAGCCCGATAACCGCTTGGCGGGTCCCGGCATAACCGCTCAGCCGCTCGTGCAGGACCACACCGATCCCCTCGGTCTTGAAGTCGGGCCAGATGCTCTTCAAATGCGCGTGCGCCTCTTGGCTGACGAAAAGGTCGGAGTGATAGCCAACCGCCTGCTGGCTTGCATGCATCCGCGCATAGTCTTCCGCCTGGCCCTCATCGCCGCAGGAAACGTAGCCGACCTGCTGGAAGCCCAAATTGACGGGATCCTGGCTCCACACATCGACCGAATGGCGGATGATCGGATGGAGGGCCTCGGTCATGTAGAAATTCCGCACACAACCGCACGCGATGCCGGTGGCGCCCGCGCCCGGCCCGGCCTTGTCGAGGAGCACGATATCAGCCCCGCTTTCACCGCGACGCTCAAGCTCCATCGCAAGATGCCAGGCCGTGCTCAGGCCATGCACGCCGGCGCCGATGACGAGATATTTGGTCGATATGAGCGGGTTGTTCACGGCGCCTCGCCTTCCCTCCAAGGTGGATCAGTCCTTCAAAGTCGGTCGGCGTAGTCTTGATACCCGGCGGGAATATCTTTGTCCGTGCCAAAGTAAGCATGCTTGGACATGTCGGGCGAATACTTGCCGGCTGGCGGACGACGGCCGAGAGCCTCCGCCATGGCGCGAATGTGATGCGGGCCGGCGCCGCAGCAGACGCCGAGGTAATTCACGCCGATCTCGCGCGCCGCTCGTGTGAACTCGGCGATCTCGTAGCGATTACAAGTGAAGGGGTCGAGCGCGGTCGGGAACGGCCGCCCGTCCGGAACACAGCCGCAGCCCGGATCGCGCAATGATTGAAATGTCGGTTCCTTATCCGTGGTGCGGTAGGGCACCGGCAGAGCCGCGACATGGCAATTCACCGCCGCGCGGATTTCCTCCAGCATCGGCAACATGGTCTCGGGGCCGCGCATACAGTTGAGGCCGACCACAGCAGCGCCCGCGTCCTCTAGCCGCGTGCACGCCTCCGCCGGGGTCAGGCCCTCCCGCGTCGTAGGGTCGCGATGGATGCTGATGGTGATCACCGCCGGCAGCCCGCTCGAGCGTATCACGTCAAGCGCGATCAACGCCTCCTCCACGTAGGAGAAGGTCTCGCCCACGACGAAGTCAGCCCCTTCATCGATGGCCCAACCCACTTGCTCGTCGAAAATCGCGTGCGCCGCCTTGGCGGCCGCTGCGTCGTTATCGAGGTAGATGTTGGTATTGCACACATTGCCGGCGACCAGCGCCTGGCCCTCGGCGGCGACCTCCTTGGCGATCCGCAGCGCCGTGCGGTTGAGCTCCTCGAGCACGTCCTCCTTGCCGATCAGCCGCAGCTTCTCGCGATGACCGTAGTAGGTGAACGCTTCCATCACATCCGAGCCCGCATGCAGAAAGTCGCGATGCAGTTGGGCGACCGCCTCGGGGTGGTCGAGCACAGCCTCCGGCACAAAAGCCCCAGCCGAGAGATAGCCGCGGCGTTCGAGCTCGAACAGATAGCCCTCCGCGCACACCACCGGTCCCGCAGCGAGCCGCTCAAGCAGGCCCAGGCTTGGTGCTGGCGTCTCGGTCATGACGGTTCGGTCCTCCGCTGGATCATGCTAGCTCAGCCAGGGTGCAGCGGCGAATCCTTTGCTCGCCACAAGTAACGTCTGGCGATCTCGCGCCCGCTGGAGGGCCGCGGGCAACTCATACCAGGCAAGCCACGGAAGCTCGTGGTGCACCGCATGGAGGTTGTTGCTGAGGTAGAGTAGGCTCAGCAGCCGCCCGGCATCGACGATCGCCGTACGCTCCGCAGCCCGCCCACTCGCCCGGTGCTCAATGAACGAACGGAGAAGAACCAACGAAACCCCAGGGTAAACGAAAAGAACGAGATACGCCCACACCGGGATACCGCAAACCCACACGATCCACACCAACAGGGCCGGGACGGCCAGCCCATGTCCCATCCACGCCTGTCGAGACTCCGCGTCGCTGCCTTTCAGCCGCCCAAACTCCTCGCGCCCCACTCCGAGCATCGTCAGCGCGGGACCCAGGGTTAGCCGGCCAATCAGCGTGTTGTTGAACGCCAGAAGGCGTCGCGCCCAGGGCCCAAGGCGCCGCCAACGCGACCGCTCGATGTAGAAGGACTCCGGGTCCAATACCGGGTCGGTCAGTTCTTCGACGGCGTGATGCTCGAGGTGGCGGGCGCGATAGAGCGCATAGGGCAGCCACAACCCAAGCGGTGCGCTCGCGAGCATACCGTTGATCCATGCGGAGCGCGTCGGATGCCCGTGCAGCACTTCGTGCTGCAGCGAGCCGTGCCAGGCGATCAACCAGGCGCCAAACGGGAGGACAAGCCACCATGACAGCGCCTGGTAGTACCACGTCACGGCGGCCCAGCCAGCGTGGCCGGCGAGCGCGACCAGCCAGGTCGGCCCCTCGATTCGGTGCCATGCGGTCGCGGTTCGTCCTCTAGCAGCCTGTCGGACTGAGGTCCGCGAGGATGGGTGTGGACGGATCGCGATGTGGAGAGGTCATGGGATCGAGCGCCTTTCGTGAGGACACGGAGTGCGGTCGCTTGGCCGCGCGTACCGCAGGGTGAGTATACTCTTACGGAATACCAAGTTATGGGCTTGACTTGGGATAGGTGAACAATTACATTAGGTTCGTAGGGAGACACGCTATGAACCTGATCACCATTTTCCGCCGCTTCCCCGATCAGCAAGCCTGCATCGAGCGCCTTGAGGATATCAGATGGGGCGCTGAACCGCATTGCCCAAAATGCGGTAGCATCCATGTCGCCCGCAAGTGCGACGGCGACCGCGTAGGCCGGTGGAACTGCCATGACTGCCATGCCAGCTTCAATGTCCTCTCCGGCACGATCTTCGAGAAGACCCGCATCCCGTTGCAGAAATGGTTCCTCGGCATCGGCCTGATGGTCAATGCCAAGAAGAGCCTGTCCAGCTACCAGTTGGCGCGGGATGTTGAGCTGACCCCGCAGACGGCGCTCTACATGCAGCAGCGCATCCGGGCGGCGATGGCCGCAGACCAAGCGCCGCTGCTGCATGGGATCGTCGAAGCGGATGAAACCTATGTCGGCGGCAAGCCCCGGAAGAAGAACCGGCGCGATTCCGACGATCCGCCAGCGCCTCGTGGGCGTGGAACCCGCAAGATGCCGGTCATCGGCGCGGTGGAGCGCGGCGGGAGTGTCACGGCCCGCGTAGCCGACGATCTGACGGGCCGCGGCATCCTGCGCTTTCTGCGGGACACCGTGGACCCGGTCGGCTCCCTGCTCATCACCGATGAGTACAAGGCGTACAACGCTGCGAAGGCGAACTACCAGCACGCGGTCATCAACCACTCTGTGGCCTACGCGGACGGCGATACGCACACGAACAGCATTGAGGGCTTTTGGGCGCTGCTCAAGCGGGCATGGTACGGCTCGCACCACCACTACAGCCGCAGGATGGCCCCGCTATTCATCGCCGAGTCATCTTGGAAGTACAATCACCGCAGCGACGACAACCCCTTCTCCGCGTTCCTGCGGGGGGCGGTCGCATGAACCGCCTCTATTTCGGAGACTGCCTGACCGTCATGGAGGAAATGGCGCTGGGCAGCGTGGACCTGATCTATCTCGATCCGCCGTTCAACTCCCAGCGGGACTACAATGCGATCTACAAGGACGAGACCGGGCGTACGCTCCCGGCTCAGGTGGAAGCGTTCAGCGATATGTGGTCGATGAACGAGGAGCGGGAGCGCGAGTTGCGTACCATGCCCGTGCTGATGCGCGATGCCGGGATCGCGGACGAGTCGGTTGAATTCTGGCGCTTGTGGATGAACGCCTTGCGCAGGACCAACCCGAACCTGCTGGCCTATTTGTCCGACACAACGTCTCTTGCCCATGCGCAGCATCCTCAAGCCAACCGGGAGCCTCTACCTGCACTGTGACCCGACCGCCTCGCACTACATAAAGGTCATGATGGATTCGATCTTCGGGCATGAGAATTTCCGAAGCGAGATCGTGTGGAAGCGAACGAGCGCCCACAGCGATGCCAAGGGCTTCGGACAGGTCTGCGATTACCTGCTCTACTACTCGATGAGCAACGCCAGGACGTGGAACTCGATCTCAGTTCCGCACGATCCCCAATATGTCGCTGACGCCTATCGACATGAGGATGAGCTGGGCCGCTACCGCCATCACGAAATCATCCGCACCGCGTCAATGGGCGAGCGCCCGAATCTGGCATACGAATACAAGGGTTACACCCCACGCTGGGGGTGGCGGATGGTGCTCGAAAAGCTGGAGAATATGGACGCCCAAGGTTTGCTGATATGGTCTTCCAAGGGGCGGCCATATCGGAAAACGTACCTGGCGGATGGGCAGGCACCGGCGAACCTCTGGACCGACATTCCGGGTGCGCTGGGGCAAGAACGGCTCGGCTACGCGACACAGAAGCCCGTGGCGCTCTTGGAGCGGATCATCGCGGCGAGTTCCAACCCCGGCGACATTGTATTCGACCCCTTCTGCGGCTGCGCGACCACCCTTGAGGCTGCGCATAAGTTGGGCCGCCAGTGGATTGGCGTCGATATCGCGATTCACGCGATCAAGCGCGTGGCGGCGCTACGGCTGCGCGACAGGCTGGCGCTCAAGGAGGGCGAGGACTTCGAGATCGACGGCGTGCCCCGCGACCTGGAAGGCGCGCGCGACCTGTGGACGCGAGACAAGTACCACTTCCAGCGATGGGCGGTGGAGCAGGTGGACGGGTTCGTAACCACCAAGCGGACAGCGGATGGCGGGATTGACGGGCGGCTCTACTTCGGCCAGCCCGATAGCAAAGACCTGTCGAGCATGGCAATCGAGGTCAAGGGCGGACGGAATGTCGGGATCAAGGACGTGCGGGAGCTGCGCGGCGTGCTCGACAACGACGAGGCGCTGATGGCGGGGCTGATCATCCTTGAGCAATTCGGCGAGACCAAGGCCCGCAACATCCGGCGCTTCATGGCCGAGGCGGGCGATCTGGACGTGTCAGGCGTCAAATACGCCCGGATGCAGTTGCTGACCGTGGCGGAGATACTCGACAACAAGCGGTTCCACACTCCGGGCGTCGCGGGCCGTGGACTTGCTCAACCTGCTTTGCTATAGAACAAGTCAAGCCCATAACTTGGTATTCCGTATTCCTTTTCGCGAGGTACGGAGTCCGGCCGCCTGCTCAAGCGTATTGCAAGGTGAACATTCTCTTTATGTTCCAGGCCAGGGTCACCAGGTTCCATTCGCCCGTGACCTTGTCCAGGCCGCGTAGCGAGAACTGGCGGAAGCCCATGGCCGATTTGATGATGCCGAACACCGGTTCCGGCGTTTGCTTGCGCAGGGCGTAGAGTTGCCGGCCCTCGGGCGTCGCCAGTCGATGTGTCATCGCTTCCAGCGGCGTCGGGTTCTCCGGGGGCGGCGGCGCGCCGGCGAAGCGGTCCTTCCAGGAGAGATGATGGCGTTCCCGGCCGGGCGTGATCAACGGCGCGATCTCGGCCTCGGCGCAGGCGTTCACGTTGGCCTCGCTGAAGTAGCCGCTGTCCGCCAGCAGGGTCTCGGGCGCGCCCAGCGCCTCGGGAAGGCGGGCGAGCGCTTCCAGCGCCGGCTCGATTTGCCGCTTGTCGTTGGGGGCCTGGACCACGTCGTTGGTGACCACCAGCAGGCTGTCGGCCGCCACCAGGGCTTGGGCGTTGTAGGCCTGTTCGAAGCCGCCGCCGGCCACCGGCATGATGCGCGAGTCCGCGTCGGTCAGATTGACCTGGTCCTTCGGCCCGGGCCCGGCCACCGGCGGCTCGGGTGGACGGCCGCCCGGCTTGCGGCCCGTCTTCTCGGCCTTCTCCGCGCGCGCCTCGAGCTTCGCCTCGTACTCGGCCCGTTCCCGCTCAAGGCGTTCGCGCGCCCGCGCCTCGATCACCGCCTTAGCCTCGGCGATGCGGGCCAGACGATCCTCGCGCCGGGCCAGTTCCTCGGGCACCGACATCCCGTCGGGCACATCCGCCCCATCGGCCGCCTCCGCCAACGCCATCAACTCCGCCACCTCGGCCTTCAACCGGGCTTCGAGCTCGCAGGCGTGTTTCCACGACAGCGCGCTGTGCCGGCTCGCGTTGGCGTGCACCTTGGTGCCGTCCAGCGCCACCGTGCCGAGCTTCAGCACCCCGGCTTCCCGGGCCAGCAGCAGCACCTCGACGAACAGCCCTTCGATCCGGTCGAGAAAACGCCGCCGGAACGCGGCGATGGTATCGTGGTCGGGATGATCGTTGGCCGCGATGAAGCGGAAAGCGACAGAATCATAGGTCGCGCGCTCCAACTTGCGGCTCGAAAACACCCCCGTGGCGTAGCCGTAGACCAGAAGCCCCAGCAGCATGCTCGGGTGATAGGACGCCGAGCCCGAGCCGCGATAGGCCTTCACGAACGCCGAGAGGTCCAACTGCTCGATCACCTCGACCACGAAGCGCGCCAGATGCCGCTCGGGAAGCCATTCCTCCACCGACGGCGGCAGCAGAAACCCCGTCTCCCGGTCGACCGGTCGGAAATTGCTCATGACGGCCTCCATCACGCGCGGGCAAATCAACTGATACCATCGAATCCTATTTCGACTCCCGGCTCAAGTCCGACAGGCTGCTAGGAACGTCGATCCGCCGAAGCGGCCGGCGGCCCCGAGCCGCCCGCATGTGGAGCTCGATGGCATCTGTGGTTCGCACGGTTCCATAGGGTGGATACGCCTGGTTCCTGAAACAACGTGGGAATGCGCTACTATTTGCATGGGCCAGACACCACAGACCTATATGATGACTTTTTTCATCTTTGGTTACAATTGTGGACCAGCCGCCAGATACGTTGATGGACCGCCGGGCCACCGCTCACCGATTTCGCGAGCGCCTGGCAGAGGCAATGGGCCGCGCTCAGTTCAATCGCTCGACGCTGGCGGGCCGGGTCGGGATCGACCGATCGACGCTGTCGCAGCTCTTGTCGTCCGATACCGATCGCCTGCCCCGCGCCGACACCGTCGCAGCGATCGCGCTCGCACTGCATGTCAGCCTCGATTGGCTCCTTGGACTCAGCCACGAAGCCAAGCGCGGCGCCGACATCCTGCACGAATCCATCGAGGTCACGCCGAGCCCTCGGGGCCGCATCGACGAAAGCCTAGCCCGCTGGTACAGCGAGGCGGTGGGCTATAAGATTCGCCATGTGCCGGCCACCCTGCCCGATCTCGTCAAGACCGAGGACGTTCTTGACTACGAGTACCGGGACTTCGTCGCGAGAACGACCGACGAGGCGATCGCGACATCGCACGGCCGACTGGCCTACGTGCGGATGCCGGAGACCGACATGGAGATCGGCCTGCCGAGGCAGGCGATGGAATCATTCGCAAACGGCGAGGGAGTTTGGCGCGAACTGTCGGCGGATGCGCGGCGCCGGCAGCTCGACCACATGATCGACCTTATCGAGGAACTCTACCCGACCCAGCGCATCTTCTTCTTCAATGGCCGGACCCACTACTCCGCGCCTTATACGGTGTTCGGGCCGCAGCGCGCGGCCGTGTACGTCGGTCAGATGTACCTCGCCTTCAACACCATCGAGCACGTTCGCGTGTTGACCCGCCACTTCGACCAGCTGGTGCGCGCCGCCGTCGTGCCGGCGCACGAAGCGGCCGACTTCTTGCGCGGGCTGCGTGGCGGCGGCTAACACCCAATTCGTGGCCTTAGACGCGACCAACGCGGGCGCCCCGCGCCCTGCTTTGCGCTGGAACTCTCGGACATTCGAGCGTATAGGCAGGAGTTTCGCGGACCTCAAGGACCCCGGGGGGCGGTCATGACCAAGAGCGTTGCGAGCGATTGGACGCCGGAGAGTTGGCGCACCAAGCCGATCCGTCAGCAGCCCGCGTACGAGGATCAAGCGGCGCTCGCCGCCGTTGAGGCGCGCCTGGGAAACTTTCCGCCGCTTGTGTTCGCGGGCGAGGCGCGCCGTCTCAAACGTCATCTGGCCGAAGTCGCCGAGGGCCGGGCCTTCTTGTTGCAGGGCGGAGACTGCGCCGAGAGCTTCGCCGAATTTCACCCCGACAACATCCGCGACACCTTCCGCGTGCTGCTGCAGATGGCGGTAGTCCTGACCTACGCCGCCGCCTGCCCGATCGTCAAAGTCGGCCGCATGGCAGGCCAGTTCGCCAAACCACGCTCCGACGATGTCGAGATCCGCGACGGGACCGAGTTGCCGAGCTATCGCGGCGACATCATCAACGCGATGGAGTTCACGCCCGAAGCACGGCGGCCGGATCCGGACCGGCTATTGCAGGCGTACAGCCAGGCGGCGGCGACCCTCAATCTGCTCCGCGCCTTCGCCCAGGGCGGCTACGCCGATCTGCACCGCGTCCACGGCTGGAACATGGGCTTCGTGGCCGACAGCCCCCAAGGCGAGCGCTACCGCGAACTCGCCGACCGCATCACCGAAACGCTGGCCTTCATGGGCGCGATCGGGCTCGGCGAGGACTCGGTGCCGGAACTGAGCCAGACCGATTTCTACACCTCGCATGAGGCGCTATTGCTCTGCTACGAGCAGGCCATGACCAGGATCGACAGCACCTCTGGGGACTACTACGACATTTCGGCCCACATGCTGTGGGTCGGCGACCGGACCCGCGCCCCAGACCATGGCCACGTCGAGTTCCTGCGCGGCGTCGCCAACCCGCTCGGCCTCAAGGCGGGCCCCAGTCTCGGGGCTGATACCCTGTTGCGGTTGATGGATATCCTCAACCCGAACAACGAGCCGGGGCGGCTGACCATCATCGCGCGCATGGGCTCCGATCAGGTCGAGGAGAAGCTGCCGCCATTGTTGCGCGCGGTGAAGCGTGAGGGGCGCACGGTAGTGTGGTCGTGCGACCCCATGCACGGCAACACGATCAAAGCCACGAACGGATACAAGACGCGCCCCTTCGACCGCATCCTCGCGGAGGTCGGCGGCTTCTTCGCCGCCCACGAGAGCGAGGGTACGGTCGCGGGTGGCGTGCATTTCGAGATGACCGGCCAGGACGTGACCGAGTGCCTCGGCGGCGCCCAGGCGATCACCGAACAGGCGCTGTCGAATCGTTACCACACGCACTGCGATCCGCGCCTCAATGCCTCGCAAAGCCTCGAACTCGCGTTTCTGATCTCGGACTCGCTTAGACGCAGCCGGAGCCGCCACAGGCCGCAGGTCGCCAAGGCGTCCTGATCCGCCCCAAGCGCCCCGCGCAGGGTGATTTGAGATCATGCGTGAATCGGATATCTCGCGTTACACCGACCGCTACTTCGCGCGCACCCGTGCCACCGTCGCCCGGTTTGGCGATGTCCCGGTCACCTACGCGATCTTCATGCGGCGCCCGATCATCTTCACGCCGCGCGTCATGGCGAAATGGATCGAGTCGGTGGCGCGAGCGCGGGGGGTCGAGTTCAAGATAGAGCTCCGTCACGACGAGGGCGCGTGGGTGGGAGCGGGCGAACCACTCGTCTATCTGTCGGGCTCGCTCCAACACCTGGTCGACCTCGAGACTCTGTATCTGCAGAAGCTCGGGCCCGCCTGCGTCGCCGCGTACAACGCCTACGCGATGTGTTGCGATCTGCCTGGCGTCGCGTTTCTCGCCATGGATGCCCGCCACTGCGCCGGCACCGAGATGGCCGAATTGATGGCCTATGCGGCGAGCGTCGGCTCGCGCGCGGCCCAGCGCGATGTCGGCGCGATTGGCTTCATCGGCAACGCCAACGACGCCACCGCGCACTATTTCGGCAACGAGCATGGCCTCGGAACCATGCCGCACGCGTTGATCGGCTATGCGGGCTCGACTGTCCGCGCCGCCGAAATGTCGCGCGAGACGTTCCCCGACGCCCCGCTAACGGTGCTGGTCGATTACTTCGGCCTTGAGGTGACCGACTCGATCGCCGTCTGCGAGCGCTTTCTCGACCTGGCCGCCGCGGGCGCGTTGGCGATCCGGCTGGACACCCACGGCGGGCGTTTCATCGAGGGGTTGGACCCGGCCGCTTCCTATGCCGTTCTTGATCGCCACGTCCCCAATGCGGTACGCCAGTACCGCACCGAGCACGAGTTGCGCTGGCTGGTCGGCACCGGGGTCAGCGCCGCCGCCATCTTCCACGTCCGCCAGGCGCTCGACGACGCCGGTTTCAGCGCGGTCAAGATCGTGGTTTCCTCAGGCTTCGGGCCGGCCAAATGCAAGGTCATGGCAAGCGTCAACGCGCCCGTCGATACCATCGGCACCGGCTCGTACCTGCCCGAGCGCTGGGAGGAAACGTACGCCACCGCGGACGTGATCGAGTACGACGGCAAGCCGATGGTCAAGCGCGGCCGGGAATTCCTGATGCGCGAGGCCCAGCCCAGCCCGGATCCCGGTGCCGACGCCGAGGCGTGGAAGCTGGTCGCCAGCGGCGAGGATTGACGCGCGATAACCGCGTCCTAGCAGCCTGTCGGACTTGAGCCGGGAGTCGAAATAGGATTCGATGGTATCAGTTGATTTGCCCGCGCGTGATGGAGGCCGTCATGAGCAATTTCCGACCGGTCGACCGGGAGACGGGGTTTCTGCTGCCGCCGTCGGTGGAGGAATGGCTTCCCGAGCGGCATCTGGCGCGCTTCGTGGTCGAGGTGATCGAGCAGTTGGACCTCTCGGCGTTCGTGAAGGCCTATCGCGGCTCGGGCTCGGCGTCCTATCACCCGAGCATGCTGCTGGGGCTTCTGGTCTACGGCTACGCCACGGGGGTGTTTTCGAGCCGCAAGTTGGAGCGCGCGACCTATGATTCTGTCGCTTTCCGCTTCATCGCGGCCAACGATCATCCCGACCACGATACCATCGCCGCGTTCCGGCGGCGTTTTCTCGACCGGATCGAAGGGCTGTTCGTCGAGGTGCTGCTGCTGGCCCGGGAAGCCGGGGTGCTGAAGCTCGGCACGGTGGCGCTGGACGGCACCAAGGTGCACGCCAACGCGAGCCGGCACAGCGCGCTGTCGTGGAAACACGCCTGCGAGCTCGAAGC
Source organism: Alphaproteobacteria bacterium (assembly GCA_965226045.1). Taxonomy (GTDB): domain Bacteria; phylum Pseudomonadota; class Alphaproteobacteria; order VGEJ01; family VGEJ01; genus CBDDBU01. Next base: position 579,874 of record CBDDBU010000028.1, on the reverse strand, counting down.
CCGGTTGAAGGCCGAGGTGGCGGAGTTGATGGCGTTGGCGGAGGCGGCCGATGGGGCGGATGTGCCCGACGGGATGTCGGTGCCCGAGGAACTGGCCCGGCGCGAGGATCGTCTGGCCCGCATCGCCGAGGCTAAGGCGGTGATCGAGGCGCGGGCGCGCGAACGCCTTGAGCGGGAACGGGCCGAGTACGAGGCGAAGCTCGAGGCGCGCGCGGAGAAGGCCGAGAAGACGGGCCGCAAGCCGGGCGGCCGTCCACCCGAGCCGCCGGTGGCCGGGCCCGGGCCGAAGGACCAGGTCAATCTGACCGACGCGGACTCGCGCATCATGCCGGTGGCCGGCGGCGGCTTCGAACAGGCCTACAACGCCCAAGCCCTGGTGGCGGCCGACAGCCTGCTGGTGGTCACCAACGACGTGGTCCAGGCCCCCAACGACAAGCGGCAAATCGAGCCGGCGCTGGAAGCGCTCGCCCGCCTTCCCGAGGCGCTGGGCGCGCCCGAGACCCTGCTGGCGGACAGCGGCTACTTCAGCGAGGCCAACGTGAACGCCTGCGCCGAGGCCGAGATCGCGCCGTTGATCACGCCCGGCCGGGAACGCCATCATCTCTCCTGGAAGGACCGCTTCGCCGGCGCGCCGCCGCCCCCGGAGAACCCGACGCCGCTGGAAGCGATGACACATCGACTGGCGACGCCCGAGGGCCGGCAACTCTACGCCCTGCGCAAGCAAACGCCGGAACCGGTGTTCGGCATCATCAAATCGGCCATGGGCTTCCGCCAGTTCTCGCTACGCGGCCTGGACAAGGTCACGGGCGAATGGAACCTGGTGACCCTGGCCTGGAACATAAAGAGAATGTTCACCTTGCAATACGCTTGAGCAGGCGGCCGGACTCCGTACCTCGCGAAAAGGAATAAGAGTATGCTCGCCTTGCGGCACGCGCGAGCAAGCGAACGTACTTCGTGCCCTCACGAGAGGGCATAAGAGTATACTCACCCTGCGGTACGCGCGGCCAAGCGACCGCACTCCGTGTCCTCACGAAAGGCGCTCGATCCCATGACCTCTCCACATCGCGATCCGTCCACACCCATTCTCGCGGACCTCAGTCCGACAGGCTGCTAGTGCGCTTCGTCCCAGTTGTGGCCGGCGCCGGTATCGACAGTGAGCGGCACGCACAGGTGCGCGACCTCGCCCATGACCTTCGTGGCCAGCACGGCGAGGTCGTCGACTTGATCTTCTGCGACCTCGAAGATCAGTTCATCGTGGACCGAGAGGAGCATCGCGGCGTCGAGCCCGCTCTCGTCGAGCGCCGGCGCCATGCGAATCATCGCCCGCTTGATGATGTCGGCCGCCGAGCCCTGTAGCGGCGCATTGATCGCCGCGCGCTCGGCGAATCTACGCTTGGCGTGGTTTTTGTCATGGATGCCCGGCAGATGACAGCGGCGCCCGAATATGGTCTCGACGTAGCCGTGACGGCGGCAGAAGTCCTTGGTCCGCTCCATGTAGTCGCGGATGCCGGGATAGCGCTCGAAATAGGCCGCGATGTAATTCTGCGCTTCACCGCGCTCGATGCCGAGCTGGCGGGCCAAGCCGAAGGCGCTGATGCCGTAGATGATGCCGAAGTTGATCGCCTTGGCGCTGCGGCGGACGGCAGGGTCCATGCCCTCGATCGGCATGCCGAACACATGGCTCGCCGTGATGGCGTGGATATCGGCGCCGTTCGCGAACGCCTCACGCAACGGCTCGATCACGGCCATGTGAGCGAGCAGCCTAAGCTCGATCTGCGAGTAGTCGGCCGAAAGGAGCACTCGGCCCGGCCCGGCGATGAAGGCGCGGCGGATCTTGCGCCCTTCCTCGGTGCGCACCGGGATGTTCTGGAGGTTGGGATCGTTCGAGGCGAGCCGCCCGGTCGCCGCGCCGGCCATGGCGTAGGTAGTGTGAACGCGACCGGTCGCGGGGTTGATCTCGGCCTGCAGCGTATCGGTGTAGGTGTTCTTGAGCTTGGTGAGGTGGCGCCAGTCCAGAACCCGCGCCGGCAAGTCGTGGCCCTCGGCCGCCAGACCCTCGAGAATGTCGGCACCGGTGCCATAGGCGCCGGTCTTGGTCTTGCGCGCCCCCGACAGCCCCATCTCGTCGAACAGTATCTCGCCCAGCTGCTTGGGCGAGCCAATGTTGAAGGGACGGCTGGCAAGGGCATGGATCTCGGTCTCGAACGCGGCGATGCGGCGGCCGAAATCGTCCGAGAGCTCGGCCAGAGCCGCCGGATCGATACGGATGCCGTTCCGCTCCATGCGGCAGAGCACGGCGATCAGCGGCCGCTCAAGCAATTCATGGACGTTGACGAGGTGCGCGGCGACGAGCCGCGGCCTGAGAGCGCTGCGCGCTCGGCCGATCAGGTCTGCCGCTTGGCCCGCATAGGCGATGGCGCCTTCAAGCGGCACCTGGTCGAAGCGGAGCTGATTGCGCCCGCTGCCGGCGACCTCTTTGAAGATCGTGCGGGGAACGTCGAGTTCGCGCCTTGCGACCGCGTCGAGGGCATGGCCATCGGCCCCGGCGCCAAGGACGAAGGAAAGCAGCATCGTGTCGTCGATCGGATCGGGCGCGATGTGGTGGCGGACCAGGAGCTGCATGTCGTTCTTGATATCGTGGCCGACCTTGAGGACCGAGGGGTCCTCCAGCAGCGATGTGAGCAGCGGCAGCGCCACCTCTGGCGCGAGCGACTCTGGCGCCTCGGCGGCCTCGACAAGATCGGTGGTGCCGTGGCGCACGAGCGGCACGTAGACTGCGCGCCCCACAGCGATCGAGAGCGCGATACCCACCAGCCGGGCGCGCATCGGCGCCGGTGAATCGCCTTGCACGGCGATCGCCACCACGCCTGAAGCACGCGCGCGCGCGACGAACGCGGCGAGGTCCTCGACAGTGGCGATCAGCTGGTAGGACGTCGCCTCGGGGGTGAACGCCTCGGCGGCGACGGGCGGCCCGCCCGCCCCCTCGAACCGGCGCCGCAAGCGTTCGGCGAGCGTGGTAAATTCCATCTGGTCGAGGAACGGGAACAGCACATCGGGGTCGAGCGGCGCGGCGGCCAGCGACTGGATGTCGTCGTCGACCAGCACATCATCGCGCAGCCGCACGAGTTCGAGGCTCAGGCGCGCGTCATCGGCGCTGTCGATCAAGAGTTGGCGACGCTTCGGTTGCTTGATCTCCTCCGCGCGCGCCAGGACCGCGTCCAGATCGCCGTACTCATTGATCAATGCGGCCGCGGTCTTGATGCCGATGCCCCGGACGCCGGGCACGTTGTCGGTGGGATCGCCGGCCAGCGCTTGCACATCGACGACCCGGTCGGGATCAACGCCGAAGCGGGCGCGCACCTCCGCGACCCCAATGGTGCGCGACTTGATCGGATCGAACATGCCGATACCGTCGCGCACGAGCTGCATCAGGTCCTTGTCAGAGGAGATGATTACCACCTCATAACCCTCGGCCGCGGCGATGCGGGCGTAGGTGGCGATGATATCGTCGGCCTCGAATCCCTCGTGCTCGATGCAGGGAACGTTGAAAGCACGGGTCGCGGCGCGGATAAGCGCGAACTGCGGCACCAGGTCCTCGGGCGCCGCCTCGCGATTGGCCTTGTAGTCGGCGTAAATCTCGTTGCGGAAGGTGAGGTGGCCCTTGTCAAAGATGACCGCGATGTGGCCGCCGCCATCGGCCGCGACATCATCGAGAAGCTTGCTCAGCATGTTGCAAAAACCGAGCACCGCGCCGGTGGCGGTGCCATCGCTGCGGCTCAAGGGCGGCAGCGCGTGATAGGCCCGGAAGATGTAGCCCGAGCCGTCGATCAGAAAGATGCGTTGGCGGTGACCGGCACTCGCCGGCGCCGCGCGGGCGGTTGCCATGGCCCACTATGCCACGAGTCCCAACCCGCCCTCTAGCACGCGGGCCAGTGGTTGGGCGCCATGCCTTGACGGCGTGGCCGCCGCCGCCGATCTTGCAGGGACCCGCTCATCGTGTTCTCACGGAGATCGTCTTTGTCACCACGCGCGCGTCTCGTTCTGGTTGTGATTTGTGCCGGGCTGATCGCCTGGCTGTCAATCGGCGTCCGCCAGACCTTCGGCCTGTTCATGCAGCCGATCTCGCTCGATTTCGGATGGGGGCGGGAGGTGTTCGCCTTCGCCCTAGCGCTGCAGAACCTGATTTGGGGCCTGGGCCAGCCGTTCGCGGGCGCCTTCGCCGACCGCTACGGCTCGGGCCGGGTGGTGGTGATAGGGAGCCTCATCTACGCCCTCGGCGTGTATCTGATGGCCGAGACTTCCGGCGCCTGGCAGATGTACCTCGGCGCGGGCTTCCTGATCGGCTTCGGCCTCTCGGCCACCAGCTTCGCGGTGGTGTTGGCCGCCGTCGGTCGCCTGGTCTCGCCGGAGCGGCGGAGCCTTGCCTTCGGATTCACGACGGCGATCGGTTCATTCGGTCAGTTCGCGATGGTGCCGCTCGGGCAATCCTTCCTCGAAGCCCATGGCTGGTCGACGGCGCTCCTGCTGCTCGCCGCCTGCTCGCTGGTGATGATGCCGCTGGCCGCCGGACTGGCGAGGCGCCGCGCCGAGAGCGTCGTGCCCGAGCGGACCGCGCAGAACGTCGGCGCGGCACTTCGCGAGGCGGCCGGGCACGCGGGTTATCGCTATCTGACGGTCGGCTTCTTCGTTTGCGGCTTCCAGGTGGCGTTCATCGCGGTGCATCTGCCGGCCTACCTCGTCGATGCGGGGATCGATGCGTCGATCGGCGCTTGGGCGCTCTCACTGGTCGGCCTTTTCAACGTCGTGGGCTCCTTGCTGTGCGGCTACCTCGGCGGCCGCTACAGCAAGAAAAACGTGCTTTCGATGCTCTATCTGGGCCGGGCGTTGGTCATCACGGTCTTTCTGATCGTGCCGGTGAGCGTTACGTCGACGCTGTTGTTCGCATCGGTGATGGGCGTGCTCTGGTTGGGCACCGTGCCGCTAACCAGCGGCTTGGTGGCCCAGATCTTCGGCATGCGGCACATGGGGACGCTGTTCGGGGTCGTGTTCCTGAGCCATCAGCTGGGTTCGTTCGCCGGCGTCTGGCTCGGCGGTTACCTCTACGACGCGACGGGAACCTACGATGTGGTGTGGTGGATCGCCATCGCGCTCGGGGTAGCGGCAGCGATTTTGCACTGGCCGATCGACGAACGCGCGGTGGACCACCCGATTCCAGCCGCAGCGGTCGAGCACGCGTAAAGCGGATTTCTCCAACGGAGGCGCTATATGGGCCAATACGATTACGACCTCTTCGTTCTGGGCGCAGGCTCGGGCGGCGTGCGCGCCAGCCGGGTCGCCGCCTCGCACGGCGCCCGGGTCGCGGTCTGCGAGGAGAGCCGGGTCGGCGGCACTTGCGTTGTCCGCGGCTGCATCCCCAAGAAGTTGATGGTCTACAGCGCCCATTTCCGCGACGACTTCGAGGACGCGGCCGCCTTTGGCTGGCGCCTCGGACCGGCGGAGTTCGACTGGGCCACGCTGATCGCCAACAAGGACACGGAAATCGATCGCCTCAACCGCATCTATTTGAGCTTGCTGGCCGATGCCGGCGTCGATCTGTTCCCGTGCCGCAGCGTCTTGGAGGATGCGCACACGGTGCGGCTTGGCGACCGGACGGTGAGCGCCGAGACCCTCCTGATCGCCACCGGCGGCGCCCCTAGCGTGCCCGAGACACCCGGGATCGAGCACGCGATCACGTCGAACGAAGTCTTCCATCTCGACTCGCTGCCCGCGCGCGTCATGGTGGTGGGCGGCGGTTACATCGCCTGCGAGTTCGCCGGTATCTTCAACGGCCTCGGCGCCGAGGTGACGCAGCTCTACCGGGGACCGATGATCCTGCGCGGCTTCGACCACGACATCCGCGCCTTCGTCGGCCAAGAGATGGTCAAGAAGGGCATCGACATCCGCCTCGATCACGACATCCGCCACATCGAGCGCCGCGGCGGCGCGATCGAGGTGACGCTAAAGGGCGGCACGCAGATGACGACCGATCTGCTGATGTACGCCACCGGGCGGGCGCCCAATACCACGAGCCTCGGACTCGAGCGCGCTGGCGTCGCGGTCAACCCAAGGGGCGCGGTGGTTGTCGATGAATGGTCGCGCAGCAGCGCCGAGAACATCTATGCGGTCGGCGACGTGACCGACCGCATCAACCTGACGCCGGTGGCACTGACCGAGGGCCTCTGCTTCGCCGAGACCGTCTACGGGCACAATCCACGCAAGATGGACCATCTGAACGTGCCGGCTGCGGTGTTTTCAACGCCGAGCGTGGGCACCGTCGGGATGTCTGAGGCGCTGGCCCGGGAGCGCCTTGGCGCTCTCGACATCTATAAGACCGCGTTCCGGCCGCTCAAACACACCCTGACCGGCCGTGACGAGATGATCCTGATGAAGCTGGTGGTTGAACGCGAGAGTCAGCGGGTCGTGGGCGTCCATATGGCCGGGCCGGAAGCGGCCGAGACGATCCAGGGCATCGCCATCGCCGTCAAAATGGGCGCGACCAAGGCCCAGTTCGACGCCACCGTCGGCATCCACCCGACCGCCGCCGAGGAGTTCGTGACGATGCGCGAGAAGCACCTCGACCCCGAGGACGCGGCCGAAGCCGCCGACTAGTCCGCGCGGTCGCGGCCCCCCTCCTCCACGGTCATCGAGTGATTTTGCGTCGCGAATATCAACCCCCTTACGAATTCACCGCTAAAACCTCAGAGATAAATGAATTCATAAAACCGTGCCTATCCGGTTATCACCCACACCCACTATATGTAGTGTGTCTCCTTGGACTGCAGGCAAGGGCCGGCGCAGGCGCATTGAGGAGGCGATCCGGCTAATTCTTGATTGTTCTGAAAACCGAACCGGAGTTTAATTCACGTCACGTACTTAACATCGGGGGACGGAACGGTGGCGACCAAGGGGAAAACGAAGAAACCCACGGCCAGACGGGAAGCTGCTGATGAAACGACATCGTCTGAGCGATTGACGGCACTAGTCGAAGAAAGCGACGCGCTGGCACGAATCGTTGCGAAGAACCCGTCCGCGCCTGTTATTCTCCTGCGCGTTTTGAGTCGCAGCGAAGACGAAGCGACACGCAAGAACGTGATCCTCAATCCGTTTACTCCATATGACGTATTGAGCGAACTTGAAAACCAGTTCACAGAGCTATTTGTGAATAATCCGGCACTCGAATCCTACAATTCAATGAAGCTCTGATTTCCTGGAATATTCCATCGGTGTCGTTCACCTCCGATTTCAGATAAATTTCAATGAAGTGACGGTCCTTTATGCAACGTGGCGTTTTGCCAAATCCGACTCAATGATTAGGATTTCCACAACGCTAAAGTGTCGCCTAAAAGCCGCTACAATGCCGTCCGAGTCCCTGCTCGGCATCGCCGGAGATATCTCCGCTTCGACCTGCACCGAGCTTTACTCAGGAAAATGGGTGCACACTACATATAGTGGGTGTGGGTGATAACCGGATAGGCAAGCATAAAACTACTGAAATCCACATACGATACTAAAGTAGTCAAAGGCCTTGTGAGAAAATAACTTGCTATTCTAAAATGCCACACAGCATTAGATTTGATGACGCAATAATTGATTTCAGTGAGACACCGACCACCGACGTCGTTCTCAGACCTAGTTAGATTATCGCCTGCGAAATATTTTCAAACAAAATGTATTCCGATGAGTAGTTTAGTAGACCGCTCCCTAGAATTGATGCTCATTCTACTCTGATGCCAAACTAGAATTGTTTATACATCACTTGGTAACCCAACCATATTCCTTGCCTATCCGGGTTACACCCACACCCACTAGGGCTAGAATGGGCACAAACCGGATATAGGGGAGCGCGCCATGGATGTTCTCGACCGCGCCGATCTCCCATTCCCGCATTCGCTACCCGAGTTCCAGCGACTTTTCCCCGATGATGCGGCCTGCGCCGCCTACCTGGAGAAAGCCCGCTGGGGAGACGGCTTTGCCTGCCCGCACTGCGGCACGGCGGGAGAGCCGTTCCACTTTGAAAACCGCCCTGGCGTCCTGCGCTGCCGCAAGTGCCGCCAGAACACCGGGCTGACGGTGGGAACAGTGATGGAGCGTAGCCACACTCCGCTGAACGTCTGGTTCTGGGCCGCTTATCTGGTCGCCAGTCAGACGCCCGGCATGTCCGCCGTGCAGTTTCAGCGGCAACTTGGTCTTTCGCGCTACGAGACGGCCTTTCAAATTCTCCACAAGCTCCGCTCGGGCATGGTGCGGCCCAACCAAGACAGGATCGGTGGACAGCCCAAGAACCATGTTGAGGTGGACGAAACCTGGGTTGGCGGGCGAACGCGTGGGGAAGGCCGTGGTGTTCACCACAAGGTTCCCGTCTCCTGTGCCATCGAGGTGCGTCATCGAAAGCCGGGCACCAAGCTCGACAACCGGAAAGACGGACGCTATGCCGGACGCGTTCGGCTCGCCGTCGTGCTCGACCGTAGCGCCGAGTCGCTCTGTGGGTTCGTCGAGAGCACCGTCGCGCCGGGATCGCTGATCGTTACTGACGATTGGAGCGGCTATGCTGGCCTCGGTAAGCGCGGCTATGAGCACTTCGCTGTTGCCGAGTGTGGTGATCCAGAGGTTGCCGAGCAATACCTGCCGATCATCCATCTGGTTTTCGCCAACCTGAAGACGTGGCTGATCGGTATCCACCACGGCGTTAGCCACCAGCACCTACAAGCCTACCTCAACGAGTTCACCTTCCGCTTCAACAGGCGGTTCTACCCGTTCAAGGCCTTCCGCTCATTGCTCGGCATCGCGGGCGACACCTCTACTCCAACCTATGCCGAGCTTTACTCGGGAGAGTGGCGGCACCCTACATGTAGCGGTCATGGGCGTTAACCGGATAGGCAAGCCATATTCTATTTACCAAAGTATCCAATTATTGTACCCGTTTGACCAACATTCTCCAACAATCTTTCATACTTCTTATGAAATTCCGAATCATCTAAATGGGAAGATAAATCGTGACCAGATGGTTCGCCATTCAATAACCAGTTAAAATGATTTGAAACCGGCTACCTCTGAAAACCTTTTATCTCTTTTACCACTAACCCGCTCCCCCTCGCACAAGTCGCCAATGACTCTTGTGTATGTAGTATCACATGTTCCCTCCAAAATGTGAAATATTTAAACGACTTAAGATTAAACGTCTCTAATCATAAATCTCGAACATGAGGAACTTCGACAATTACCACACCATCACCCTTTAGACGTTTCTGTAACTCGTTTAATACACCAATGGGAACAATTAGATGCTCAAGGAGATGTCCCGGTCGATGTTGAAGAGTTGAGGTAGGTGTCGCTCTCCTGGAGCCGTTAGGCTCCGGGTGCTGCAAACCCAAGAGGGAGAACGACACCATGGGAAAGAATATCCGTAGTTCCAGTAGCCCGAAAGCCCTTGCCACCTCGTTTCCTATGCCGCCGCTGGCAGACGCGATGGACGCAGTCCATCTCAGCGTGGATCGGTTCTGTCTCCTGGCCGGGGTCGAGGCCTTGGCCGAGATGATGGAGGAGGACGCCACGACCGTGTGCGGGGCCCGACATCGCCGCCATGGGGACCGTCGAGGTTATCGCTGGGGCCATACACAGAGCGAGATCGGCTACCACGGCGGCCGCGTGAAAGTGCCCGGCCACGGGTTCGCGACCATGCGGGCAAGGAGGTGGGCTTGGAGAGCTGGCAGGCGCTGCGCGATGGCAACCTGCTGCTCGAGTGGGCGCTCAACCTGATGGTGCTGAACGTGTCGACCCGCAAGTACCACCGCGCGGTCCGTCTGCCCGAGGGCGACCTGGCGAAAGCGCGTGGCGACGGCACCTCGAAGTCGGCCGTTTCCCGGCGCTTTGTGGCGCTGTCGCGCAAGAAGATGAAGGCCTGGCTTGCCTCGGACCTCTCGGAGCTCGACCTGCTGGTCATCCAGATCGACGGTCTGCATGTCGGCGACCATGTCTTGGTGGCGGCGATCGGCGTCGATGGCAACGGCGACAAGCATGTCCTGGCCGTGGTCGAGGGGGCGACGGAGAACACTGTCGTCGTCCAGGCCTTGCTCGACAATCTCCTCGCCAGGGGGCTCGATCCGACGCTGCCCCGGCTGTTCATCGTCGATGGCGCGAAGGCGCTCAGCAAAGCGATCCGCAACACCTTCGGTGTGGCCGCCGCCATCCAGCGCTGCCAGGTCCACAAGGGCCGTAACATCATCGAGCGCCTGCCCCTGCATTTGCATGCGAGCGTCAAGAAGGCGCTCCGTCAGGCCTGGGACCAGGACGACGCAGACAAGGCCGAACGGCTGCTGCGCAACCTGGCCCGGCGTCTGGAGCATGAGGAACCGGGCGTCTCGGGCAGCATCCTGGAGGGGCTGGACGAGATACTCACCGTCATCCGCCTCGGCCTGCCGCACGAACTCCGGCGCTCGCTCGCCTGCACCAACATCGTCGAGAACGCGCTCGGCACGGTGCGCCAGGTCACCCGCAACGTCAAACGCTGGAGACACGCCGAGATGGCGCTCAGATGGACCGCCGCCGGCCTGCTGGAGGCCCAGAAAACCTTCCGTCGCCTCAAGGCCTATCGTCAGCTGCCCATCCTCCGAAATGCTCTCCAGGAACACTTGAGAAAGGCTCAGGCCGACAGTGCCATTGAAACCATCATGAAGGCAGCATAGCATCATCAACCAGCGACGCCTGCCCCACGAATTTCAACAGAGATAGGGACATCGCCGATGCTCAAAAACATGACGTAAAGTTATTACCTTAAAACTGTCACCGTCTGATAATTGAGAGATAGACGCCACACAGTCAATTCCCTGACCATTAATGTCCTTTCTAGTTACTTCATTTAGTTCTATGCGTACTGACTTCCCTGATATTTTTTGAGTTAACTGTAGGTACCCCCTCTTCCACAACCAAAATCTCCAATATCAGAATCCGCAATAAGAGATTCGAAAGATTCAAACCTTCTAATATGATCGTCAAGAGGTTCCGTTGCAATCACCTCATTGACTAACTCAACCTTGCTGGATTGGGTCGAATTGACATTCGACTCATAATAGAACTGATTCGTTAGAATCTCCTCTAAAATCATCATTCCTGATTTGCCACAGTTGAGTACGTTCAAGTTCTCCTTATTTCTAACCTTTGGATGAAAACTTTCAGGCTGTCCTCTGTAGACAACCCACGTCTATACAGGAAATCAATAATATTATGTAACTACCCAGGTCTGATTGGCCCGAGCGTTTGTATGTGAGGGATCGTGGGGGTCCGGGCTGGTAGCGGTGCCGGTGTTCTCAGAGGCGCAGTTGGGGGATTAGTTGCATCGGATCGGGATGCACCAGGGTCTGGAGGACGTTCCAGCCTTGCTTTCGGGCGGTGGCGATGACGGCACGCATTCTGGCGAAGTTGTAGGCACCCCTCTCGGAGCGGAAGCCACCGGAGATTTTCTGGCGCAGCTTGGCCATTCGGAGGTCACGTTCGGCCTCATTGTTCGTAAACGGCGTGCGCGGGTCGGTGAGGAATCGCAGGCATCCCTCCTTGTGCTTGCGGAGGCGGAGCGCGAGGTTATGACCGATGCGGTGTTTCTTTCGTCCGCGCTTGCCGGTCCGGAGCGGCGGCTGCGCCTCGTGGAAGGCGATGGCGTGGTCGAGGATGCGGGCCCAGGCCCGCGAGATCCGGGCCACCAGGGAGGCGGGCACGTCGCGGCCGTTCTCACGGGAGAAGCGGGTAGCCCTGTGTGCGCGCTCAAGGAGGCGGTGCATGCTCTTTGCCCAGTCTTCCTTCTCGATGTCGATCAGGGCCTGGAGTTCGCGCAGGTGATGGGCGTTGCAGGCGCCGTGGCGCACGCCCTTGAGGGTGAAGTAGGCGGCGTAATCGTCATGGATGAGGATGCCTTCGAGGTCCTTTTCGACATCGCCGCGTCCCGCGCCGATGCGCAGGACGGTCAGGAATGGGGTGCACAGCACGTGGAGCCAGCGGGTACGGGCGGCGATCCGCAGGCCGGTTTCGTCGAGGTGCTTGACCGGGACCGCTGTGCGGATCACGTCTGCGACATGGGCGAGGAAGGGCTCGAAGCGCCTGGCGGTTCGCCGGCCCATGGCGGTGATCGTGGCTGTGGAGATGGACACTGCGAAGAGGTCGCTCATGAGTTCGGCCAAGCGCTTCTCGGGAACGAACTGGGCGTACAGCAGGTAGCTCACCCAGGCGGTGATGCGTGGCCCGTACTGGACCGGGGCGGTCACGCCGTCCGGGAAGACGGCTCCTGTCACGGTGGCGCAGGCGCCGCAGAGGCAGCGATGGGCGCGGTGTTCGGTGACCTCCAGGGGGCGTGGCTCGGGCACATCGAAGACCTGTCGACAGACGGGCGCGCGGTGACGGTCGGCGTCCGACAGCGGTGCGCCGCAGCCCGAACAGGCGGAGGGGTCATGATCCACAACATGGTCCGGGCTCTCGGTCCGCGCCAGCGTCGTTCCCTTGTGGCCCGGCTGGCCGCCGCTTGGCCTGCCGGACTTGCCGCGCTGGCTTCGGGTGCGCCTCTGGGTTCCGCTCTTCTTGCGCAGGCCGTCGCTGGCGGGCGGCTTGCTGCTGGTGGTGCTGTCAAGCGCCGCGCTCCGCTCGAGCTCGGCGATGCGGTCCCGCAGGGTCGCGTTCTCCCGCTCGAGCGCGGCATTCTCCCGGACGAGCGCCGTGGCCAGGCGCAACAGCCCCTGGCCCCATTCCCGGAAGGCCTTGACGACTGTGGTTGCGAAGGATGAGGGGTCAAGAAGATCTTGCAGGCACGCGAAGGCCTCGTCATGGGCGGCGAGGTCCTCGTGCCAGCGCGACAGCGTCACGGGTCCTCGGCATCGACGGCCATCATGGCGGCCAGCACCGCGAGGCGTTCGCCCGCCGGCAAGGCCTTGTAACGCCGGCCCCAGTTGGCCGCCTTACGCTTGATGCGCTGGCGGTCGGTGAAGTTCCGGCCTGCGTAGCTCGCCCAATGCACCCGGTCGGGCGCGAAGTTGAACCACACGACCTCGGTCCGCACCTGGGCCTGGGTCGTCACCTGCAGCGCCAGACTGCGCCAGCCCGCCAGCATCTCGTCATAGAGCGCCGAGGGATGGCCCGAGACCATCACCTGGCAGGGCAGATCCTTGAGCAGGTCCAGGAGCGCGACATGGTCGACCTCCTCGTAGTCGAAGCGATAGCGCCGTGCCGAACGGCGGGTCGCGTGCAGATAGGGGGGATCGCTGTAGACCAGCTCCGGGCCCAGAAACGGGAACGAGGCCAAAAAGGCATGGGCACAGCCATGCACCAACTCGACCGGGTAGTCACAGGCAAAGGCCTCGAGCGCCTGCGCATCGCGGTCGATGCCGATCGAGCGCACGCCCGTTGGCTTGCGCTTCATCAGCGCACCGCCCCCCAGGTGGCTCTCGATGTAAACGCTGTGCGGCGGCATCAGCGCAATCAGCGCCTGGCACAGACCGCTCGTCGCCTTCGACCCGAAATATCCCACGCGCCGCTCCCGTCACACGAGAGCGCAACCCATAGACGCCCGATTCTATGGAGTCAAGAGACGATCAACGACGCGGCGGCGGAAACCCGGCCCCGGCGACCACCTACATCATCCTCTCGCGGTCAGGAGCGGGGTACCTGGGTAGTTACAATATTATTATGCATGCTATCCCCAAAGTTCGAGTAAATGCATTACATTATGTCACATAACGATTATCACCAGAGCGCAGGTTGCTCATCATCAATTGGACACGTGGTATTTATAACGTCTTTAAATTTATAAACGGAGTTTAAGAAAAAAAAGCGAGAGTCTCGATTTGAGACCCTTTCATGCTCAGTTCTTCTTGTTTCTTTTAGAGATATTCCACTCGCATCCTAGAAACATCTGCTTCATGAGTCATATCTCGAACATCATTAATTCGAGATTCTCTTTGTTTGAATCGTTCCAGCACAGAATAGACATTTGTATTTTCCAAATATTTCCGCGCACCGTCTTGAAGTCCTGCCTATTGGGCTATTGAGAAATGTTACGATAACCAAGATCTTTGCTATGCAACGATTTCATTAAATCGTGCGTGTCTTTCTGTCTATGCGAGTAGTCTGAAGCTGATGAGGGTTATTTAATTGCTTCGTTACAGTGAAACACAGATAGTTTCTATACTCAGCATAGTCACTATTTCAAACCACTCTACAGTCACACTTATTCCTAGGTTGTGGGCTTGATCCTAAAAACGTCTTAAACGATCTATATCAAATGATTCCCTCAAAGCCCTCAAATACTGGATGTCCCAAATATACTTCACTCTGTTCACCCGCTCCCTTCTGTGCCTGACCGAACGCATCAGATTTGGTCCAATTTGAACAATTATCCTCTGATTTCCATGTGCTATGAGATGCATAGAGGGTATGGGTCTCCTCTCTACCACCTTTTACCAAGTGAAATTCTATAAACCCTGGCACCTTATCCAAATGAGTTTCGCGTTCCTTCCACATTTTCTCGAAATCTTTTTCCCGACCGGGAGCAATTTTCACTCGGTTCATCGCTATATACATTTTATAGATCTCAATTATTTTCTCAATTATATCAATTGATTAATCAACGCTCACGGGCATTTCTAACTTGCCGGGTTTATCCCTTTAAAACATAAACTCAACACCCTTACGCTCTAGTCATTTTCTCTAGGGTCCTTCTATGCCTCTCAAGATCCTTTATCAGTCCCTTAGTAACATGAATTCCTATGTCTTCGGATATCCCAATTCGTTTTATATTTTCACTTTTGATTCGCTCTGAAGTTATGACTCTCCCGTCGTCTTCAAAGGAAATGAGATGTCCATCGAATAGAGCATCATCAAGGGGGGACAGCAAAATCCCCTTTTTCAACGTCAAGTCGCTCTTGGTCGTTAGATTCTGACCAGGGAATTATATGTGACGATATCAAAATAGCAATTATATCAATGCCCGATATTGGGCATCGCCCACCCCATTTTTCAATAATCTGTTGTCTGAAATAACCTTGTCCGACCCGGGATGTAACCAAACCTTGCCTCTCTGTCATATTTGGTCGCCTATAGTTGCCCCGTCTGCTGGATGAATTGTTTCCCTTTTAATTATTTTAGATTTTGTTGTTTTTCCCACTTTCTATGGTCTCCATAGATAAATTTCAACCAGGTCTTCAGTTTCTGTAAAGTCATCGTCATCAATGCTCTGAAAAACGATGTGCACCGGTTTTGATGTTTGGTCTTCATGTGTTGAGTAAGTAAGTATTCCACGAAAGATAAAAGGTTGAGTCACATTTCTTACTTTTTGGGTTAAGCGAACGAATAAATGTGGTGTCAAAACGCCATTGTTATGTCTTCAATTTGTGAGCTATTAATGTGTTGTGTGGTTTGTGAGTCCCAATGGAAGAAGTCCTCCTCATAGAAATCGTCGAAATGGAACCTCTCTCCTTTGTCTTTTTTCTCTAAATCAACAAACAAAAAATAAGAAGCAGAATTTGTACAGATATATACACCGTCTTTGACCTTAGAGAGGGTTGGTTGATCCAGAAGGTCCGCAAGATCTCTCTTTGAGTACTTCTGACCTAAAATCAAGAACTTCATTAGGAGTCAAATCAGACCTCCAAGTAACATGGCAAGAGTCAGGCAGAAGGTGGCGATCAGATTTCTCATAGGGAAAGTCTGACAGAAAATGGAGAAAATGGGGAGTCTGGATGAGGGGTCTGTTGTATTGACCGTTGGTCCGAGGAAATCAACCTCCTCTCTATGAACCACAAATCAAAGTTACGGTATTCCCTAGTAAACTCTTGTTCCAAACGGGCATCTCGCTGCTGTTTCCGTTTCAAAGTGGAATAAACGTGGTTGCCATAAAACCGCTTACCTCTAGGGGTTTTATATCCCTTCTCTCTTAACCACTGAGCAATCTTCCTATAACCCAATCCCTCATCGCGAAGGTCTTGAATGGTTGCAACAAGAAACTGTTGGTATTCAGAATAAGGTCTAACGGGAGAGGAATTTAACCTTAGGACTATTTCGAAACAGAAATAGATATCTACGTCATTTTCAGACGGTATAACGCACCCGTTGGAAACTATTCGACAGTGACGGACTTAGCGAGATTGCGGGGCTGATCGACGTCGGTGCCTTTCAAGACGGCGGTGTGATAGGCGAGGAGCTGGACCGGAATCGCGTAGAGGATCGGCGCGACGAAGGGATGCACGGACGGCAGCTCGATCGAGGCTCGCGCCAGCTCACCTAGTGCGGCGATGCCCCGACCATCGGACAGAAAGATGACGCGGGCGCCGCGCGCGATCACCTCCTCCATGTTGGAGGCGGTTTTTTCGAACAGATCGTCCGATGGCGCGATCACGATGACCGGCACCGTCTCGTCGATCAGAGCGATGGGCCCGTGCTTGAGTTCGCCGGCGGCGAATCCCTCGGCGTGAATGTACGAGATTTCCTTGAGCTTGAGCGCGCCCTCGAGCGCGATCGGGTAATTGGCCCCGCGCCCGATGTACAGCACGTCCTGGGCATCGGCGAGTTCGTGGGAGAGCGCCCGCAGCGCCTCATCGTGGTTTAAAACCTCCGCCGCGCGGGCGGGCACCTCGGTGATGGCGCTCGAAAGTCCTTGCTCATCGTCGCGCGAGATCGCGCCGCGGGCGCGGGCGGTAGCGATGACGATGCAGGCGAGCGTCACCAATTGGCAGGTGAACGCCTTGGTCGAGGCGACACCGATCTCGGGCCCGGCGTGAGTCTGGAAGACGACGTCGGCCTCACGGTCCATGGTGCTCTCGGGCACGTTGACGATGCCGGCGATATGCTGACCGTGCGCTCGGCAAAAGCGAAGCGCCGCCAAGGTGTCGGCCGTCTCGCCCGATTGCGAGATGAACAGCGCGAGCCCCCCCTCGGTCATCGGCGCCCCGCGATAGCGGAATTCCGAGGCGATATCGACATCGACCGGGAGCTTGGCGATCTGCTCGAACCAGTACTTGGCGACCATGGCGGCATAAAACGAGGTCCCGCAGGCGATCAACGTGATGCGGCTAACGTCGGCTACGTCGAACGGCAAGTCGGGCAGGTGGATCGAGCGGTCGAGCGGATTGAAAAAGGTATTCAGGGTCTCGCCGATCACCGTCGGCTGCTCGTGGATCTCCTTGGCCATGAAATGGCGGTAGTTGCCCTTGCCGATCAAGGCGCCCGACAGCGCGGTGGTGCGGATCGGGCGCGCGACCACATCGCCTGCGGCATCGCGGACGGCGGCGCCGCCGCGATTGATAATCGCCCAATCACCGTCCTCTAGATAAGAAATGCGGCTGCTCAGGTTGGCCAGCGCGAGCGCGTCCGAGCCTAGATACATCTCGCCATCGCCCCAGCCGATGCACAGCGGGCTGCCCCGACGGGCGCCAATCATGAGGTCATGCTCGCCGGCAAAGACGATGGCCAGCGCGAACGCGCCCTCGAGTCGTGCGAGGGCCGTGGCGGTCGCCGACTCTGGGTCGAGACCCAGGTCGAGATAGTGGTGGATCAGGTGGCCGATGACCTCGGTGTCGGTATCGGTGTCGAAGCGCCGCCCGCTTGCCTCGAGCTCTTGGCGCAACGCACGAAAGTTCTCGATGATGCCATTGTGGACCACGGCCACGCGGTCGGTGGCGTGAGGGTGGGCGTTGCGCTCGCTCGGAACACCGTGGGTCGCCCACCGTGTGTGGCCAATGCCAACATCGCCCGCCAGTGGCTCGCTCTCAAGAACAGTGCCGAGATTGACGAGCTTACCCTCGGCACGCCGCCGCTGAATCGAGCCGTTGGTCAGGGTAGCGATTCCCGCCGAGTCATAACCCCGGTATTCCAGCCGCTTTAGTCCCTCGAGCAGGACCACCGCGACGTCCGCGTGTCCGAGCGCGCCAATGATTCCACACATAATTCAGCCCGTTTCGGGTTTCGGCTTGGCCGCCGTCTTGCGGGCCCGATTGCGCGCCGCCCAGTCCGCGACCGTTTTGCGCGACGGGCGGGTCAGCCCCAACGCGTCGGCCGGCACGTCCGCGGCGATCACGCTGCCAGCGCCCGTGACGGCGCCGTCACCAACCTTGACCGGCGCGACCAGCGCGGTGTTGGTGCCGATGAAGGCGCCCGCGCCGATCTCGGTACGCCATTTGGCGAAGCCATCGTAGTTGCAGGTGATGGTCCCGGCGCCGATATTGGCGCCGGCCCCGATCGTCGCATCGCCGAGGTAACTCAGGTGGTTGGCCTTGGCGCCCTCGCCCAGGGTCGCGTTCTTGATCTCGACAAAATTGCCGACATGGGCGCGCTCACCGATGTCGGCGCCGGGGCGCAACCGCGCGAACGGGCCGATCACCGCGCCCGCCGCGATGCGCGCGCCCTCGATGTGGGAGAACGCGCGAATCCTTGCCTCGTTGGCGACATGCACACCCGGACCAAACACCACGTTCGGTTCGACGACCACGTCGCGACCGAGCTCGGTGTCGGCCGAAAGAAACACGGTCTCCGGAGCGATCAACGTAGCGCCACCGGCCATGGCGCGGGCGCGCAACTCCACTTGAACCTGGGCCTCGACCCCCGCCAGCTCGGCCCGGGAGTTAATCCCGACCAGCTCGTCGGCTGGCGCCTTGACGTAGCCCGCGCCTCGACCACGCCTCCGTGCCGCGGCAACAATATCGGTCAGATAGTACTCGCCCTTGGCGTTGTCGTTGGTGAGATCGCTCAGCAGGTCCGGCAACAGGGCGGACTCGACCGCGACGACCCCCGAATTGACCAGTCCAATCGCGCGTTGGTCCGGATTGGCGTCGCGGTATTCCACGATCGCGCGCAGTTCCCCAGCCGAGTCGGTGACTAGGCGGCCGTATTCGCCCGGATCTTCTGGTCTCATGCCGAGCACCACCACTGCGGGCGCCGGATCGTGGCGGCGGGCGGCGAGCATAGCCGCCAGGGTCTCGGGCCGCAGTCGCGGGGTATCGCCGAACAGCACCAACACATCGCCATCGGCGCCGGCGAGCGCCTCCCTCGCGGCCATCACCGCATGGCCGGTCCCCAGTCGTTCGCCTTGAACCACGGTCTCGACGGGCGCCACGGCGGCGGCGAGTTCGGGCATGTCGGGACCGATCACGACGACAATGCGCTCGGGTGCAAGCGCTCGCGCGGCAGCCAGGACATGGTCGATCATCGACCGGCCCGCGATCTCGTGCATGACCTTGGGCCGGGCCGACCGCATACGGGTGCCCATGCCGGCGGCAAGGATGAGGACGGCGGGCTTGCGCGTTTCCATTTCTGACTAGCGTGGCGGCGAACGAGCCTCCGACGTTCGCGGACCGACCTTGCCACAAGGCCCGGAGGCCGCCAAGTGACTGTCGCACACTTTGTATTTCAGCTTGTTTCGACGATAGTCGCGCCATGACCAGCGCACGAACCTAACGCCATGGCAAAGGCCCTTGTCTTCGACCTCGATGGGACCCTGGTTGACACCGCGCCCGATCTTGCCGGCGCGCTGAACGCCGTGCTTGCCGCGGCGGGGCGAGCGACCCTGGACCTCGGCGAATTGCGGCCGCTCATGACCCAAGGTGCGCTGGCGCTGATCCGGCGTGGCTTTGAGCTAACCGGCGCCGCCCTCGGAGAAACGGAGATGGCGGCCGCACGCGCCGCCTTCCTCGACTACTACGGGGCCAATCTGGCCACTCAGAGCCGCCCCTTTCCCGGGGTGCGCGAGACCTTGGCGACGCTGGCCACCAGCGCCGGACCTCTCGGCGTTTGCACCAACAAGCCCGAAAGCCTGAGCCGGTGCCTGTTCGACGCCCTTGATCTGACCCGATTTTTCGGCGCGGTCCTGGGCGGCGACAGCCTGGCCGTGCGCAAGCCCGACCCGGAGCACCTATGGGCGACCATTGATGCGCTCGGCGCAGGCTGCGGCGAGACCGTAATGATCGGCGACAGCGCCACCGATGTCGCCACGGCCCGCAACGCCGGCGTCCCGGTGATCGTCGTGAGCTACGGCTATCGCGATGCGCCAGCGGCCGCGCTGGGCGCCGATGCCGTCATCGATTCGTTCGCCGCGTTGCCCGCCGCGCTCGAGCGCCTTGGATGAGCGCGCGCGTGCTGGGGTCACGACCGCGCCAGGAGGAACCATGCGGCTAAAGGGCAAGACAGCACTGGTAACCGGAGGTGCGCGAGGCATTGGCGCCGGCATCGCGACCGCATTCGCGGCCCAAGGCGCGGCCGTCATGATCGCCGACAAGGACGGCGCGACGGCCGCCGCGACGGCGCGATCCCTCGTCCACCACGGCGGGCGGGCTGAATCCGTGATCGCTGATGTGAGCGTGCCCACGGACTGCGCGCGCGCGGTCGCGGCCTGCGTTGAAACGCTCGGCAGCCTCGACGTGCTCGTCAACAATGCCGGCATCGGCTTCTACAAGCTGTTCCTCGACCTCAATGTCGAGGACTGGGAGCGGGTCCTGCGTGTCAACCTCACGAGCGCCTTCCTAGTTGGCCAGGCCGCGGCGCGGCATATGAGCGCGAGCGACGGAGGCCGCATCATCAACATCGCGTCGATCTCGGGCCAGACCGGCGGCGTTGGTCGCACCGCCTATGGTGCCTCCAAGGCCGGCATGATCCTGATGACGAAGGTGATGGCGGTCGAGCTTGCAGCGGCCGGCATCGTCGTGAACGCGATCGCGCCGGGGCCGATCCACACCGAGCTCACCCAGCAGCTCGGCGGCGACGAGACGCGGCGCTATGTCGAGCGCATTCCCATGGGGCGCTATGGCGAGGTCGAGGACATCGCCGCGGCCGCGCTGTTCCTCGCGTCCGACGAGTGCCGTTTCGTCACCGGCCATGTACTGAACATCGACGGTGGCTTCGATCCCGCCGGACTGATGTTCGATCAAAGCGAGTTGGCCGGCTAGCAGCCTGTCGGACTGAGGTCCGCGAGAATGGGTGTGGACGGATCGCGATGTGGAGAGGTCATGGGATCGAGCGCCTTTCGTGAGGACACGGAGTGCGGTCGCTTGGCCGCGCGTACCGCAGGGTGAGTATACTCTTATGCCCTCTCGTGAGGGCACGAAGTACGTTCGCTTGCTCGCGCGTGCCGCAAGGCGAGCATACTCTTATTCCTTTTCGCGAGGTACGGAGTCCGGCCGCCTGCTCAAGCGTATTGCAAGGTGAACATTCTCTTTATGTTCCAGGCCAGGGTCACCAGGTTCCATTCGCCCGTGACCTTGTCCAGGCCGCGTAGCGAGAACTGGCGGAAGCCCATGGCCGATTTGATGATGCCGAACACCGGTTCCGGCGTTTGCTTGCGCAGGGCGTAGAGTTGCCGGCCCTCGGGCGTCGCCAGTCGATGTGTCATCGCTTCCAGCGGCGTCGGGTTCTCCGGGGGCGGCGGCGCGCCGGCGAAGCGGTCCTTCCAGGAGAGATGATGGCGTTCCCGGCCGGGCGTGATCAACGGCGCGATCTCGGCCTCGGCGCAGGCGTTCACGTTGGCCTCGCTGAAGTAGCCGCTGTCCGCCAGCAGGGTCTCGGGCGCGCCCAGCGCCTCGGGAAGGCGGGCGAGCGCTTCCAGCGCCGGCTCGATTTGCCGCTTGTCGTTGGGGGCCTGGACCACGTCGTTGGTGACCACCAGCAGGCTGTCGGCCGCCACCAGGGCTTGGGCGTTGTAGGCCTGTTCGAAGCCGCCGCCGGCCACCGGCATGATGCGCGAGTCCGCGTCGGTCAGATTGACCTGGTCCTTCGGCCCGGGCCCGGCCACCGGCGGCTCGGGTGGACGGCCGCCCGGCTTGCGGCCCGTCTTCTCGGCCTTCTCCGCGCGCGCCTCGAGCTTCGCCTCGTACTCGGCCCGTTCCCGCTCAAGGCGTTCGCGCGCCCGCGCCTCGATCACCGCCTTAGCCTCGGCGATGCGGGCCAGACGATCCTCGCGCCGGGCCAGTTCCTCGGGCACCGACATCCCGTCGGGCACATCCGCCCCATCGGCCGCCTCCGCCAACGCCATCAACTCCGCCACCTCGGCCTTCAACCGGGCTTCGAGCTCGCAGGCGTGTTTCCACGACAGCGCGCTGTGCCGGCTCGCGTTGGCGTGCACCTTGGTGCCGTCCAGCGCCACCGTGCCGAGCTTCAGCACCCCGGCTTCCCGGGCCAGCAGCAGCACCTCGACGAACAGCCCTTCGATCCGGTCGAGAAAACGCCGCCGGAACGCGGCGATGGTATCGTGGTCGGGATGATCGTTGGCCGCGATGAAGCGGAAAGCGACAGAATCATAGGTCGCGCGCTCCAACTTGCGGCTCGAAAACACCCCCGTGGCGTAGCCGTAGACCAGAAGCCCCAGCAGCATGCTCGGGTGATAGGACGCCGAGCCCGAGCCGCGATAGGCCTTCACGAACGCCGAGAGGTCCAACTGCTCGATCACCTCGACCACGAAGCGCGCCAGATGCCGCTCGGGAAGCCATTCCTCCACCGACGGCGGCAGCAGAAACCCCGTCTCCCGGTCGACCGGTCGGAAATTGCTCATGACGGCCTCCATCACGCGCGGGCAAATCAACTGATACCATCGAATCCTATTTCGACTCCCGGCTCAAGTCCGACAGGCTGCTAGAGCGTCTCGGACCTCCTCAGGGGTGCGGATGCGGGCTGCTCGTTCGGGTTTGTCGCGGTCAGGGGCCGAGCTCCGCGGTGGCGGCGAAGAGCTGGTGGCGGCCGAACTTGGTCTTCAGCCTTGTTCGGCGCCGATCGGTACCGCGCACTCGACCTGTTCACACCGGTCTGGCGCCTGTTCGATCTGCTACCCGAGGGGTGGGTGGATGACGAGCCTCGCCTACGGCTAAACCCGATGGTTTTCGCAAGCCACCCGTACGCCGCCATCCCAAACGCACACGAATGTGACATTGTCACATGATTGCTCCCGCTTCCGTGCTACGGCTGCAATCTAACTGTCGTTAAGGCAGGGCCGTGGTTATTGGGCGAGGAAAACAAGGTGGCGGGACTCGCACAAGAATCGACGGTGGGCGGCCGCGAGGGCGCGCGTGGCCCCGGCCTACGGACCGTCCCCATCTTCCGATCACTTCCCCGACAATGTGCTCAAAACCGTCGAGCAGCAATGTCGGTGGCGCCACTATGCGCTGGCCGAGCATGTGATCGGCGTACACGATCGCCAAGGTGATGTGTTGATCCTCGCCGAGGGGATGGTGCGGGCCGTCAGTCACACGGCCGCGGGCGATGAGGTGACGTGCGCGTTGCTGACGTCGGGGGACTTCATGGGCGAGGATGCCATCTTCGGTCGCGAGCCCAATATCAACGCATTCGTCGCGATCGAGGAATGTTTGGTCGCGGCCATTCCTCACGCCGTGTTCATGAGCCTGCCGCAACGCTACCCGGGCTTCGCGGTCGGGGTGCTGCATGTCTATTCGGCGGTGATTCGTCGCGGCTATGAGCGCATCCAGGAATTCTACACACGTGACGCCAAAGGCCGGGTCTGCTTGGGCCTGCTTCGTCTGGCCAAGCTAAGCCCGGTCGACAATCGTTCGCGGCACATCTATCCGAAGCGGACCCAGGCCGAGATCGCGAGCTTCAGAGGGACCAACCGCGAGACCGTGAGCCGCATCCTGTCGGCGCTCGAGCGGGCCGGCGTCGTCGAGCGCAAGCGCTCCAGCATCGAGATCCGCAACAAAGGCGAACTTGAGCGCCTGGCCACCGGGCCGGCCTGAACCCCAGGGGCCGGCAACCCGAGGGGCCGGCAACTCGAGGGGCCGGCAACTCAAGAGTGCCGGCGGCCGGTGGGCGATTTGATGTCGTGGGGGCCGCGCTTGCGCGGCTCTGTTCATGTCATAAACGCGGTATCCGAGGGTCTCGACCGCCGCAACCCATGGCGGGCCTGGCGCGACGCCCACGGGCCCGCCCGACCCGCCGCCCAGTCGGCTCGATAGCGAACGCCACACCGTAGAGGACGCGACAGAAGCCCGCCCAACGCAGCGTCGGCCCGACATCGTCCACTTTGCCCACCTCAAGCGCGTACGTGTGATCCTGGTCACAGCGGTGTGCACCGATGTCCGTATTGTGGCCGCCATGACCCATCCCCAGAGTTTGTGCTATCGCCTGGCCCCCGAGGGGGGGGGGCTGGGTCGACATCGACTTGCAGCGGTGGGCCGCCTTTAGCGGCGGCGACGGCGCCTTTCCAGAACACGCCGGCAGCGCCCAAGTGTTCGCGTTGGTCGAGGTGATCGAGGAGGCGGGACGCCTCTATGCCGCCGATCTTGCCACCCTCATGATCGAACTTGACGATGCGGGGCGGGCCCGTGGGCGGCCAACCACGCTGACGCCCCTCGACCTGGTCGATTGCGGCTCGGGGCTTGAGGAGGCCGAGTTGGCCGCTGACACGAGTGCTGATGGCGACCCGTTGAGGGAGCGCTGGTCAACCTTGCGGTTGGTGGCGACGCTACAACTGCGGGCTGGAGTAATACGCCCAGCACTCCTTTCGCCAGGTCTCAAGCGTGCCGTCCCATTCCCCATAGTCAACGCGAATTGTTCGTCCATGTGGCTGAATGGCTGGACGTGAGCCCAAATGGTTTCATAAATGCAGACCGGCTCCCCGTCGCCGTCGACCAGGATGCTGAGCTCGCCTTTCTCGGGCGGCTGCCGTCCCGTTGTTTCGTACTCCTACAGCAGCGAGGAGGTGGAAGTCTTGCGGCCCGAGACGAACAGCGCCGCCCCTTCATCGGCGGAGGCCTTGGTATCACCGACCCTGCTGTCCGCGTCATAGAGGAGCGCTTCGGCGTCCGCCGGATCGTCGACGTGGCGAAGAAACTCGACCCAAAAGCGTCGAACGGCGGGTGACATCGAAACTGGCTTCATGGCTTGCCCTTCCGGTCACGTGCGGGGAAAGGAAGGCGCTCAGGAGGGACTGGGCTTGATGTTCTGGTTGAGGCGCAGGAGGTTCATCGGGTCGTAGCGGTCCTTGAGCCTGACCAGGCGCTCGTACTTGCCCGGGCCGAAGGCCTGCTCGATCTTGTCCTGTCCCTCGTCGAGATAGTTGGCGTAGACGCCGCTGGCGTATTTGCTCACCGCTCCCCACGCGCCGCGCGCCCAGCTGATATTCTCCTCGTCCCGGGCCCGGTCCTCCCACGCCGCGACGGTGAGGAAGTTGAACTTGGCCTCGCGGTGGTCGAACGCGGTGGCGTCGCGGGCGATCCGGTTCATCGCCCCGCC
Source organism: Alphaproteobacteria bacterium (assembly GCA_965226045.1). Classification (GTDB taxonomy): domain Bacteria; phylum Pseudomonadota; class Alphaproteobacteria; order VGEJ01; family VGEJ01; genus CBDDBU01. The sequence goes on along the minus strand of CBDDBU010000028.1, from coordinate 554,641 downwards.
CACGCCCTCGATGAGCATCTGGGCATGGCAGGTTGGCGCCCGCTCGAAATGCTCGATCATGGCGTCGATCGCCCCGTCCGCGAGTTCCTCGAGGAAGGCCGATTTCCAGTAGTTCGGGATGCCGCTCGGGACGGTCGCGTCGAACTGCGTCTGCACGGCGGCGTACGTGGTCGGGCCGCAGGTGTCCATGAGGGGCGTGCCGAATTCGCGGAACGGCTTGCAGGCCCGCTCGCCGTCCTCGGCCGGCCCGTTGTAGACGAGGATGAAGGCGGCGAACGGGTTGCCGTCGTCGGGCGAAATCCCCAGCGCCGCGTCGAGCCCGAGTTCCGGCGGCGCCGCGTCGTAGTGGTCGCGGTAGAAGCGGAAGAGGGCGCCGGCGGTCGCGAACGGATGCACCACCAAGCCGCCATGGATCGGTCCGACCGGATGCAGGCGGAAGACGAGGTTGGTGACGACGCCGAAGTTGCCGCCGCCACCGCGCACGCCCCACAGCAGCTCGGCGTTCTCGTCCTCGCTCGCGTGTAGGAACTCCCCCGTTCCGGTGACGATATCGACCGCGATCAGGTTGTCGCAGCTGAGGCCGTGGGCACGCGTCAGCCAGCCGATGCCGCCGCCCAGGGTGAGCCCGGCGACCCCGGTGGTCGAGACCAGTCCGCCGGTGGTGGCGAGCCCGAAGGCTTGGGTCTCGGCATCGAACTCAAGCCAGGTCGCGCCGCCCTCCACGCGTGCGATGCGCGCCACCGGATCGACCACGACCGAGCGCATATGCGAAAGGTCGATCGTCAGCCCGCCGTCGCAGAGCGCATAACCAGCGACGTTGTGGCCGCCACCGCGCACCGAGAGCAGCACCCGATGATCGCGGGCGAAGTTTACCGCGCGCATGACGTCGCTCACCCCGGTGCACCGCACGATCAGCGCCGGTCGCCGGTCGAACATGCCGTTGTAGAGCTCGCGCGCGGCCTCGTACTCGGGTTGTCCGGGCGACAGCGCGGGGCCGCGCAAACCGGCAGTAAACGCCGCAGCGGCCCCGGCCTCGATACCCACCTCACCGCCAGCCAAACCCGCGAACAGCAGCGCCGTCATCGCGTCCTTCCTGGCCTCATCGCGTCCTCCCTGGCCATTGTCTCGATCGTATCAGCGTTGGCGAGGTCGGTCCATGCCGCGAAATCATGTAAGAGACGACCAGCCCGTTGCCGGCATCCCGGCGAGGGGTTGTCGGCGGACCGTGAGGCGGTCTACCAAGGGTCACCGATGCGTCATGGCACCACGACGGAGAAATATCATGCTCTATGCCCGACGAAACACCAGCGGCGACATCGTCGCCGTTTACGGCGCTGCGCACGGCGAGGCCACCGAGGTGGTGTCCCTCGAACACCCCGAGTTTCTCGACTTTATCACCGAAGGCGACCCGGAAGAGGCCTTTCGCACCCACCTCGCCACGAGCGACTCCAACATGCTGCGTGTCCTCGACTACCTCATCGATATACTCATCGACAAGGACGTGATCGGGCTGCCTGATTTTCCTGAAGCCGCGCGCACCAAGCTGACACGCCGGCGGATGATACGCGACAAACTCAAGCGGGGGTGAGGCTTACCGCAACGACTACGCGGGCATACCCGCCTTCAATAAGCCCTCGCGGTGGTGCTCGCGATCATCGTCGTGCTTGTAGTGCAGCGTCGTCAGGTCCTCTTCGGTCGAGAAACTTGGCTGTCCGTCTAACACTTGCCGAGCCACGGTTTTGGCGGCCGTGTCCTCGCCCGCCTCGAACCCGACATCGACATTGTCGCGGACCTGATCGCGCACCGAGTAGGAGATACAGATGCCTGCGATCGGCGCCATCGTTTCGAGACGCGCCGCGACATTGACGCCGTCACCGAAGATGTCGCCGTCCTCGACGATGATGTCGCCGAGATGGATGCCGCTGCGGAACTCGATGCGTCGGGCCTCAATCACGCCAACATTGTGCTCGGTGATCGCGCGCTGGAGTTCCACGGCCTGGCGCAGCGCACCGACGACGCTGCCGAACTCCACCAGGATGCCATCGCCGGTCGTCTTGACGATGCGGCCATGGTGCTTGGCGATGAGGCCCTTTCGCATCGCTCTCAGGCGCGCGACCGTGCCCTCCTCTTCCAGCTCGACGAGACGGCTATAGGCGACGACATCGGCGGCCAGGATCGCCGCCAGTCGCCGCTGTGGGTCCTCATGCGCCACGCATCACTCTACGCCAGCCCCCGACAATAGTCCTTCGCGAGGCCATAGGAGAAGCCCCGCCGCAAAGCGGCGCGAGAAGACTAAGCCAACGGCGGGCGGTCCAATAGCGTGCGGAGGTAGGGGGGAAGCACGAAAGCGGCCATGTGCACCTCGGGGCGGTACTGCCGCGTCTCGATGCCGGCCGTTCGGTAGCGCGCCGCAAGTGTCGTCACGGAGAGCGCGCTCAACGTGGTATCGTCGCTCGCCCAACCGAGCGCCATCACCCCGCCGGTATAGGTGGGTACGGTGGTCAGATAGCAGGCGACGTCGGCGAAAATCGGCTTGAGCAGGGCGGCGGTGTGGGTGAGCCCCTCGCCCTGCAGGAATGGCACCCCGCTCTGGGTCACCAGGACGCCGCCCGGTCGCAGCCGGCGCTTGCAACTTTCGTAGAAGGCGCCCGTGAACAGCGCCGTACCCGGCCCCACCGGGTCGGTTGAGTCAACGATGATCAGGTCGAAGGTCTCGTCTCGATTGGCCACGAACTCGACGCCGTCGCCAATCACCAATTCGAGCCGCGGGTCGGCGAAGGCCTCGCCACAGATCGAGCTCAGCCAACGCTGGCTCACCTCGACCACCGCCGCGTCGATCTCGACCATCGCGACGCGGTCGATGGCCTGGTGTTTCAGCAGTTCCTCAAGGGCGCCGCCATCGCCGCCACCGACGATCAGGACCGATCGCACCGCGCCATGGGCGAGCACCGGCACATGGACGAGCATCTCGTGATAAATGAACTCATCGGCTTCGGTGGTCTGCACGATGTCATCGAGCGCCAGGGTCCGCCCGAAGGTTCGATTGTCGAACACGACGATGCGCTGATGGGCGCTCTTACCCTCGTACAGGATCGCCGCCGCCTCGAGCTTGACGCGGAAATCGCCGTGCAGCACCTCCTCGATCCACCGGGTCATACCCCGCGGCCACGCAAGTGCTCCACGATCTCGACCCGATGCGGTTGGAAGGCGAGCTCGAGCACCGGGATAGCGCGGTGCGGGTCGGCGGCGCCGCACATGAATATATCAAGAGCGGCATAGCCGCGTTCGGGCCAGCTGTGGAAACTGATGTGGGATTCGGCGAGTATCGCGACGCCGGAGACGCCACCGTTGGGCGTGAAACGGTGCAAATGTAGATGTAGGAGCGCCGCCCCGGCCGCCGCCGCGCACCGCCGCAGCGTCGCGTCGATCAGGTCGCAATCCTCGATGCCGCTGGCGCCGATCAGATCGACGATGAGATTGGTGCCCGCGTACTCGATTCCATCCCGCACGATGAAGTAATCGCGGCGCTCCGATGCCGCCGCATCGTCGCAGATCCGCGAGAGCGCGCTCGATGGCGCCATGACCAAGCTTGGCCCCGCCGCGCGATCGCTCGCCAATGGGGTGAAGACATCAGACAATCGGCTGACGACATCAGAATGAGCCATGGTCCGTCCTTTTCAACGGTGTCCGACCCCGGCCGGCCGCTGCTCGCGCCACCGCCGTTTGGTCGCCGCCGGCCACAACAAACCGCGCCGCCAGCGTGAACCGGCGGCGCGTTCGACTCTTAGCATTTGATCGCGCCGTGGTCGACTCAATGACAAGGCGGTTCGGCCGGCCCGCCACCTCTGCCGGGGGGGCCTTTCATTATCAGATTTGAAGTGGGTTAGACTCATGCCGTCGGGGGCCGTACCGCTGCCCAGGTGGCGGAAGGTTGAGGTTTGCATGGTTGTGCGTTTGTTCGTACCGGCCCTCCTGATGTTGTTGATGATCGCGGATGCGCGCGCCGACCTCGCGACGGCGGGCCGCGCATTCGAGGCGGAGGACTATGGGACCGCCTACCGCGCCTATGATCCTTTGGTTCGAGCAGGCGATGTGGAGGCCCAATACTGGATGGGCCATTTGCTCGACGGCGCATACTGCGGTGAAGAGGATCCCGAGCACGCTAGTGTCTGGCTCCTCAAGGTGGCCGAGCAGGGCCATGAGGCGGCGCAACGGATGATCGGCGCGTACCACGCCCAGGGCCGTGGCGGTGTGCTTCAGGATTTGGGGGTGGCCGCCGAGTGGTACGCCAAGGCCGCCGAACAGGGCGACCCCATCGCTCAGCGCGAACTGGGGCGGCTCTACCAGGACGGCCGCGGCGTCGACGCCGATCCGGCGCTCGCGGTCGATCTCTACGCCAAGGCGAGCGCCCAGGACGACCTGGAAGCGCATCGCGATCTCACCTACATGTACTACTTCGGCACCGGCGTACCGCGGGATGTCGAGATCGCCGCCCAGCTGTTCACGACCGCGGCGGCGGCCGGATCGAGCGGCGCCGAGTTCGATCTCGGCCGGCTGTAGTATCGCGGCCGCGGCGTCGAGCGGAACCTCGACGCCGCGTCGTGCCACTTCCACAACGCCGCCGAGGCTGGTCACGCCCGCGCCCAGGTCTTTCTCGGGCGCATGTATTACCGCGGCGAGGGTATCGCGCGGAGCGCGGTGAAATCGTTCGTCTGGTTCCAAATGGCCCTGGCCGACGAGCGTGAGGCCGCCGCGCCGTTCCTGGAGCGGCTGCGCGTCGTGCTGAGTCGCGAGGAGATCGCCAGCGCCGAGCAGGCGGCGGCCGATTTCGAGCCGATGATGACGATCACGCAGCTGACCGAGATCGCACCGGCCGCCGGCCCCGCCCCGGCGCTGAGCAAGCCGCGACGACCTGCTTCTAGGGGCCATTTTCTAGACTTGGGGGCGGCTCGGCGCGGCGTGCTGGGCGGCGAGCGCCGGGCGCACGGGGATCGACCGCGCCGATGTGCTAGCATGGGGCAGCCACCGCCGCCCGCCGGGGAGATCGCGCGTGTCTGAAGAAGAACGGAGCTCGACGTTGATCGGCAGCGCCGCGAGGAGGCGCGAGACTACGTTCAGAAACTCAAGGGCTTCTACACGCACCTGGGCATTTACCTCGCCGTCAATGCGCTTCTGCACTTGGTCAATCTGTTCGCCTCGGGCGGGTACTGGGCCTTTTGGCCCGCGCTCGGCTGGGGCATCGGCGTGGCCGCGCATGGCAACAGCGTCATGCACTGGGTCGATTATTTCGGCAAGGAGTGGGAGGAACGCAAGATCCGCGAGTATCTGGGCGGTGAGCGTCGCGATCCTGACTGAAGCCGCGGTCGATGGGGCGGCGAGGTCGGCCGTGCTAGAGGACCCTGAACCCCTTGGCGTATTCGAAATAGAGTTCGCGTGCGCGCTGGTAGATCGGGCCCGGCTGTAGCTCCCGATCCTCCAACCGCGTCACCGGCGTGAGCTTCGCGAAGTTGCCGGTATTGAACACCTCATCGGCGGCCAACACCTCGGCGAAGGTGATCGCCTTCTCGATCACCTTGATCCCATCGGCCCGCAGCAACGCGATCACGCGCTGGCGGGTGATGCCGTTGAGGAAGGTGCCGTTGATGGCCGGCGTCATCGCCACACCATCCTTGCCAATCCACAGATTGGCGTTCGTGAACTCGGCCACGTTGCCGTTGCAATCCAGCACCACCGCGTTGTCGAAACCGCGGTCCTGAGCTTCCATGATCGCGAGGTAGGAGTTGGGATAGAGGCAAATCGCCTTGGCGTCGGTGGGCGCCATGTCGCGGGCCGGTCGCCGCTTCGATGACAAGCAGGCGCTGAAGCCCTGCCGCGGCAGGGCCGCCTCGTACGCCGCGAGGGTGAATCGGGTGCTGTCGGGGTCCGGCGCCACCGACCCTTCGGCGGCGTAGAACATCGGTCTGACATAGAGCTCGGCATCGGGCGGGAAGCGGGCGATCGCCTCGACGCAAATCTCGTGGATCTCGGGGCCGGTAAGCGGCGGTTTGAGCCGGATCGCCCGGGCCGATGCGACCGCGCGGGCACAGTGAAGATCGAGATCAGGCGCCAAACCGCCGAGCGAGCGGCCGCCATCGAACACCGCCGAGGCCTTCCAGAACGCATGGTTCATCGGCCCGGTGAGCTTTGCGTCACCCGACAGCCATTCGCCGTCCGCGTACACGACTGGTTTCATCTCCGCCCTCATCCTAGCCGGTAGAGCCTGGCCGCGTTGTCGTGGAACAGTTGGCGCTGCTCGGTGGCCGAGAAGTCGCGCACGATTTCCTTGAACGCGTTGTAGTGGGCGTCGAAATCGCCGTGCAGCGTGGCGACCGGAAAATCGCTCGCGAACACGCAGCGATCGACGCCGAACCAATCGATCAGCGAGAGCACGATCGGCCGATAGCTATCGACCGTCCAGTCGGGGTCATAGGCGCAAATGTCGGAGATCTTCACCGCGACGTTGGGCGCGCTGGCCACGTTCTTCATGCCCTCGCGCCACCGTGCCATGCCCGCTTCGTCGCGATCAATCGGGCTGCCGAGGTGGTTGATGGTGTTCTGGATGCCGGGATAAGCGCGGACGAGATCGAGTGTATCGGCAAGCTGGTCGGGATAGATCATCACGTCGAAACTCATGTTGAACTTGGCGAGCAACGCGTAGTCACGGCGCCAGTCTGGATCTGTCAGGTTGTCGGCGCGGTCGACGAACTGATCAAAACGCTTGGCCGGGTCTTCGTGCCAGCTCAGGATGTAGCGAATGCGGCGCATGTTGGCGTGGCGCGCGTGCGCCTCTAGAACCGCCTCGACGCCCGGCTCACGCAGCGGCGCGTCGCCGACGATGCCATGGGGGAAGCCGTGGCAGTCGGCGAGGCCTTGGATCCAGCGCGTCTCGGCGAGCGGGTCCGAGCGATCCCAGCCCGCCTGGATGTGCACCGATTTGACGAGATTCTGGTTGGCGGCGTCGCGCACCAGATCCTCGACGAGGTAGTTGCGCTTGAGCGGCCTCAAGTTGATCGGCCCTTCTTCGTCGTCGCTGCCCGCGAGCCACGGGTGCATTCCCATGCTCAGGTCCCACAGGTGATGATGGGCGTCGATCATCGGACCGTCGTAAAAAGCCATGAACTCGCTCCGAGAAGGCCTCGCCAGGGACTATCCTAACGCCCGAGCGCGTCCCCTGGCGAGCGGCCGCGGGCGGCCGCTTTGTCTTGGCGCCCAGGGGCTCAGGAGGCTCGGTCTTGTCGCCCGCCGCTCCGCCCAGGACTCAGTCTTGGCGCAGCGTCAACGAGAAAAACTCTTCGGGATTGACGCGCAGCGCGGCGCCGGTCGGGCAGGCTCGAACACAGGCGGGACCGCCCGCGATGTCCTTGCACATGTCGCATTTGACAGCGGTCTTTTTTTGGCCGCCGTCGTTCTTGCCGGGCCACTCGTGCTCGCCCGGGCCGGGCCCCGCGCCCAACAACAGCCACTGCCACAGCGGCGGCTTGGCCGGCGGCTTGCTCGACATGTGGATCACGCCATAGGGGCAGTTGCGCTCGCAATTGCCGCAGCCGATGCACGATTCGTCCATGAACACCTCGCCATTGGGGGCGCGGTGGATCGAGTTCGATGGGCATTCCGACATACAGTGCGGATGCTCGCAGTGGCGACACGAGGTCGGCACGTGGACGTTGGCGAAGGTCGGGCCCGCTTCGCGGTCGAGGCGCGAAATGCCGCCATGGGTCTCGGCGCAGGCGACCTCGCAGTTATCATTCTCTTTATGTACAGCGCACACAGAGCGACTCGTCGATCAGCAAGATGTCGGTCGCCTCGCCGGCGCCCTGGCTGACCAGGAACTCGATGATGCCACCGACCTCGGGCGCGTTCTCCATGGTGACGTTCTGCGCCAGCCGGTCCTGGAACTTGGCTTCCACGCTCGACCGCAGCTCCGGATTGCGCTCCAGCACCGACTTGAACTCGCTGCCTTCCATGCGCAGCGCCTCGGTCGCGACGGCGGCCCGCAGCGTCGCCGAGCGCTTGGCATTGGTGAGCAAGGCCATCTCGCCGACGTAGTGACCGGCCGGGACGTACGAGAGCACGATCTCGCGGCCGCCAATGCCGCGCGAGACCGTCACCGAGCCGCGCCTGATCAAATAGACCGAATCGCCGTCGTCGCCCTCGCGGAAGAGAATCTCGCCGGCCCCGAAGCTCTCCAGCGTCGTCGATTCGACGATCGTGTTGAGGTCCTCCTGCCCGATGTGGGGGGCGATGTACATCTTGATCTGGCGGCGCATCGCCTCCTGATCCATCTCCCGCTTGACCGACTCGACTGAGTTCATCAGCTTGATCATCGACCGCCTAGGCGTCTCGATCAGCACGCAATTCTCGATCGCCGTCACCGTGGCCGAGCGCCGCCGGCCCGAGATCAGACCCATCTCGCCGAAGAACTGGCCCTGGCTGAGATTGATGATCGCGGACGGATCGTCTGGGTCGATCGCGATTCCCACCGGCCTGAGACGATCGAATAGAAGCTGTTGGTGAAGTCGTTCCGCTTGAAAATGAGTTTGCCGGGCTTGGGCGTATGAATATTGCAGTCGATCAGGAACTCCCTGAGCTGCAGCGTCGTCAATCCCGAGAGCAGGGGTACGTTGCCGCGAAACAGTTCCAGCGCGGCGCCGACCTCGATACCGAGGTTCTTGAACTTGGCTTCGAGCAGCGGCTCATCGGCGGGCTTGACGTCGTTGCCGAGAATGAATTCGACGACCTCATAGCCCTGGTTCATGGCCTGCTTGATCAGCGGATAGCCGCCGAGCGCGCCGATGATGTAGAGACCGGGCACGTTCGATTCGTAGGTCGCGCTCACCTCTGGCAGGGCGCCCGGATCGGGGCTCGAGAACTCGATGTCGCAGCTTTCGACGCACTTACGTGGCGGGATCGCGCCGAGGCGCGCGATCACCCGGTCGCATTTGACATCGGCCTCGCCGTCCGCCGTCTTCAGCACCAGGACCTTGCCGTTCTCGTCGTCGCGCACCTCCTTGGCGCTCGAGTTGTAGTAGCACTCGATGTCGCCGTTCTCGATCGCCGCGAGGATGAGGTTGAGGTTGCCCTGTTTGACGCGGGCGAACTCGTCGCGCCGGTTGACGATGATGACGTTGTTTTGCCCGGCTAGCGCGACCGCGTTCTCGATCGCGGCGTCGCCCGCGCCGACCACCACGATCGTCTCGCCGTCGTACTCGTCGGGATCGTCGAGCTGGTACTGGACCCAGCTCTGCTCGGAGCCCGGCACCCCCATCTTGCGCAGATTGCCCTGCAGACCGATCGACAGGACCACGTTCTCCGCGCTGACGGTCTCACCGCCTTGCAAGGCGATCTCGAAATTACCCTGCTCGCCGGTGATCGCCGTGACCTCGGCGTTGCGGCGGACCTTGACCTTGAGTTCTTCGGCTCGTTTGTCCCAGCGTTCGAGCACGTCCTCGCGCTGCCCCGCCCCGAACTCGAAGCTCGAGCGCAACGGCAGCACATCGGGCGTCGACATGACGTGCTTGCCCTTCTGGTACTTGAAAATGGTGTCGGAAAGGTGGTCGGCTTTCTCGAGCAGCACGTAGTCGATGTCGTGCTCGGCCGCCCGCCCGGCGGCGCTTAGGCCGGCGGGACCAGAGCCAATGATGGCGATCTTGTGGTTAGGCATTTCGTCCTCTGTTGGCACGATTCGACGCTATGTGCTGGCCGGGTAGGAGTCAATCGCGCGGGCGTTGGCCGCGCGGAACCAGTGTGGCGCCTCAATTCGTCTTGATCGACGTCTCACCCGAGGCCAGCGTCCATCCCGCCGGGGATGATGGGCGGGCTTACCGATTCGAGCGCGTTATTCCCGGATGCCGAGGGGCTGGCGACCCGGCTCGCGGCCGACGGCTATCTGTTCTTGCGCGGCCTTCACGACATCAACCAGGTTCTCGCCGCCCGTGCCGAGGTCCTCGGCCGCCTGGAGGCGGTGGGCGAGATCGCGCCGCCGGCGGTCGACGGGGTCGCCACGGGCGCTAGCCGCCGCAAGGAGGCGGTGGCGGACCTCGGGGCGTTCTGGCGATCGGTTTCGGAGGGTCCGCGTCTGCGCGCGGTAAGCCACGGTCCGCGCATCCGGGAGATCATGGGGACGGTCGTCGGCCAGCCAATGCATGCCCAAGACTATATGTTCCTGCGCCCGGCCCCGGTCGGTCGCTCGACCGGGCCGCATTGCGGCTATCCGTTCTTTGCCCGCGCCACCGAGGCGGTGTTCACCGTGTGGACGGCGTTCGGGCCGGTGCCGATCAGCGATGGCCCGCTGGTCGTGGTCGAGGGCTCGCATCGCTTCGCCGATCTGGTCGAGGCGACGCGCGGTTTCGATGTCGCGCGCGATAGCGCCCGCGAGGCGGCCCGCGCCGAGGACCATGTCAGCTTCGCCCACGCGCGCGGCGCGCGCCTGCTGAGCGCCGACTTCGGGCCCGGCGACATCGTCATCTTCGGCATGTTCACCTGGCACGGCGCGCTCGACAACCACTCCGCGCGCGGCCGCGTGCGCCTGTCCACGGATGTTCGCTTCCAGCCGGTCGGCGCGCCCCAGGACCCGCGCTATTTCGGGCCCAACCCGGGCGGCGCGACCGGCGCCGGCTATGGCGAGCTCAATGGCGCCAAGCCGCTCACCGAGCCCTGGCACATCCGCTAAACCAGGCCAGCGCGCGCCTTAGCTCTCCTTGAGTTTGACGACGAGGTCCTTGAGCCATTTCAGGACGTCCTTGCCAAGCAACAGCACGCCGACGAAAAAGCAGACCTCGCCGGCAACGAACAGTACGCCCATCGCGCTGGCCAGCGCGCCCCACGAGAGTTCGAGGAACGGCGCCACGACGAGCGCGATTGACAGCACCCCGGCCAGGCCGATGAATCCGAACCCGAGTGGCCGCCGCAGCCGCCGCAAGAAACTCGCCGCGCTCATACCGCGATGCTACCACCGCCGGCGGGACTCCGCCGTGCGCGGCTCCCCTTCCCCAGCCGAGGGTGGCGGGAACAAATGGGCGTCGGCCTTCACGATACTTCTCCCCCTCCCCAGCGTGGGGGGGGGCGGGGGGAGGGGGTGGCGTGGCCGATTCGCCGGCTGTGGAGAGGCCTCGGCGGCCGCTAGGTGAGCGCGCCCTCGTGGCGCAGCAGCCAGCGTTTGCGCTCGATGCCGCCGGCGTAGCCGGTGAGGGCGCCATCGGCGCCGATCACGCGGTGGCACGGTATGACGATGGCGATGGGGTTGCGGGCGTTGGCGGCGCCGACCGCACGCGCCGATCCCGGCCGCCCGAGTTCGGCGGCGAGCCGTCCGTACGAGAGGGTGGCGCCCGGCGCGATCCGGCGCAGCGCCGTCCACACCGAGCGTTGGAACGGTGTCCCTTGAGGGGCGACCTCGATGTCGGCGAGTGCCGCGAGATCATCTTCCAGATGGGCGCGAAGTCGGCTCGTCACGCCAGCCGGATCGGTCTCATCGCGCACCGTCGTTCCAGTCTTGCGCACCGTCGCCCCAGTCATGCGTGTGGTTGGGCCAGTGTGGCGTGTGGTTGGGCCAGTGTGGCGTGTGGTTGGGCCAGTGTGGCGTGTGGTTGGGCCAGTGTGGCGCGTGGTGGGGCCAGTGTGGCGCGTGGTGGGGCCAGTGTGGCGCGTGGTGGGGCCAGTGTGGCGCGTGGTGGGGCCAGTGTGGCGCGTGGTGGGGCCAGTGTGGCGCGTGGTGGGGCCAGTGTGGCGCGTGGTGGGGCCAGTGTTGCGCGTGATTGGAATAGCGTCGCCGCAGCCGCCGAAATCGAGCGCGTACAGGGCGCCGTCGGCGACCGCCAGCGTGATCGCACCTAGCGAACTCTCAATTCGATCGATCAGCAGTTTTATCGTCCTCACTCCCTTCGGTCCACAGGTGAAGCGCGGCGTACGCGCGCCACGGCCGCCAGGCTTCGGCCAGCTCCGCGACCGCCCGTGCTGGGGCCGTCGTCGCGCCCGGAGTCCGCGTGGTGTCGTCGGCGAGTACCTGGCGCAAAACGAGGTCGCCGCTCGGAAAGGCGTCCGGATCACTCAGGCCGCGCATCGCGATGTATTTGCCCGGTCCACGGCCCCACGCCCGGCAGCGCCTCGAGCGTCGCGACAGTCGCCCGGGCGAGCGCCGCGATCGCCGCGCCTCGCGCCGCCGGCATTCCGAGGCGGGCCGGGTCGGCCTCGACCAGAGCCCCGGGCAGAGGAAACAAACGCGTGAGCCCCAGCGCGGCGTGATCTTCGCAGTCGACCGGCTCGCCATGGATCGAGGTAAGGCGCCCGGCGAGTTTGACGGCCGCCGCGACACTGACCTACTGGCCGAGGATCGCGCGGACAGCAAGTTCGAACGGGTCCCAGGCGCCTGGCACACGCAGGCCTGGCCGCACCACCACGCTCGGCCCGAGGCGAGGATCGGCGCCGAGATGAGCGGCGATCGTGGCCGGGTCGGCGCCGAGATCGAACAACCGCCGCAGGCGCTCGGCGGCGGCGTGCAACGGTGGGTTGGAGTGCGCCGGCGGCCCTCCCCCAATAGTGCGGGAGGGCCTAGAAGCGGTCGAGGGTGAGGCCGGTGAGGTCGATCTCGGGCGGGCGGCCCGAGACGATGTCGGCGATGATCCGCGCCGAGCCGCACGACAGGGTCCAGCCGAGGCTGCCGTGGCCGGTGTTGAGATAGAGGCCGCGATACGGCGTCCGCCCGAGCACCGGGGCGCAGTCGGGCGTCATCGGCCGCAACCCGGTCCACAATTGGGCCTGGGTCGCATCGCCGGCGCTTGGGAAGACGGCCATCGTCATGTCGAGGATGGCCTGGGCGCGGCGCGCGTCGAGATGGGTGTTATAGCCGGCGAACTCCGCCGTCCCCCCCGAGCGCAGGCGCGCGCCCAGCCGGCTCATCGACAATTTGCGACCCCGATCATAGATGCCGTGGGTCGGCGCGCCATTGTCGCCGGCGGTCGGCACCGTCACGGAGTAGCCCTTGACCGGGTAGATCGGCACGCGGATGCCGAGCGGGCGCAGGATCAGCGGCGAGTAGCTCCCCAGGCTTACCACCGTGGCGTCGGCGACGATGGCGCCGTGGTCAGTGTTAGCGCCCTGGACGCGATCGCCGGCCCATGCGAGGCTGGTGACACGGGTGCCGTAGCGGAAATCGACCCCACGCATGGCCGCGTGCTCGGCCAGCTGGACGGTGAACTCATGGGCATCGCCGGTCTCGTCGCCGACCATGTGAAGCGCGCCAGCAAAGAGGTGGCGGCTCTGTTGGAGCGCTGGCTCGACACCAACGCAGGCGTCCATGTCGAGCGCCTGGGGTCGAAACCGCGCGTCATCCTCGCGGGCGGCCATCGCCGCAGCTTTCTCGAAGCCGGCCGGCGTTCGGTAAAGATTGAGGGTGCCCTCCGCGCGCCGATCGTACTCGATCGCCTCGGCCTCGCGCAGCGCCGTGAGCGCCTCGAGGCTGTAGCTCGACAGCCGGTTCATGTCGGCGAGCGTGCGCTGGAACGCCTCCGGCGTGCACAGGCGCAGGAAGCGGGTCGCCCAACGCCACATCGCCGGGTCGAAGCGCAGACGGAACAGAAACGGCGCCTCGGCGCGGCCGAACTCCTCGATCACCATCCTCGGCACGCCCGGCGCGGCCCACGGCTGCGCGTTGTAGGCGGCAATCTGGCCCGAGTTGGCGAAACTCGTTTCGCGCGCCGCACCGTCCTGGCGGTCCACGACCACCACCTCGTGGCCCGCAGTGGCCAGGCGATAGGCGGAAGTAAATAACGCCGATCACGCCGGCGCCGAGCACCAGCACCCTCATGTCCCGCCCCTCATGTCCCGCCCCTCATGTAGAGGCACGACGGGGTGGCGTTGGCGGCGGGCCAGCACCATGTTAGGAAGACTCCCAACCGTTGTCCGGCGGTATCCTCGCAAGGTGGCAACCCTAACAGCATATCGTGCGGCCGGCGCCGCGATCGCCGCCGTCGTCATGCGCCCTGCTGACGCCGCTGCCGCAGCGGACCACGCTCGACCAGCGCCTGGCCACGTTCTCGCGCACCGAGCTGCCCCTCGCGGGCCCGGTCGTCATCCACTGGAACGACCACCAGGTCTCGTTCATCGAAGTTGAGAACGACGACGATCTAGCCTTCACGCTCGGGCTCGTCCACGCTCACCTGCGGCTTGGCCAGATGGAGATGATGCGGCGCATATCTCAGGGTCGAATCGCCGAGATGGGCGGCCCGCTCGCCACCGATATCGACCATTCCCTGCGTATTCTCGATGTCGGCCGGGTTGCGCCTGAGATCGTCGCCGCGATGCCGGCCGCCAACCGGCGCTGGCTCGATTCCTTCATCGCCGGCATCAACTTTCACCTCGCGCGCACTGCCTCCCTGCCCCACGAGTGCGCTCTGCTTGGGCTCGAGCGCGAGCCGTGGACGGCCGAGGACGTGGTTACGATCGGCCGGGTGGGTTCGGTCGATGTTAACTGGCTGGTCTGGTTCCGCCTTCTGAAGCTACGCCAGCGGCCTGACTGGCCGGTCCTGTGGGCGCGCCTGGTCGCGGAAGGCACGGCCTCGCTGCCGAGTTTCGCGGCCGCCGACTCCGGCGCCCTCAACGCCCTGACCGACATCCTCGGCGGCATGAGCCGATCAGGCAGCAACTCGCTCGCCGTCGCCGCGAGCAAGAGCGCGAGCGGCGGCGCGCTGATCGCGAGCGATCCCCACCGCGGCGTCTCGGCGCCCAACATATGGTTGCTGGTCGGCTACAAATCGCCGTCCTACCACGCCGTCGGAATGATGATCCCGGGCGTGCCATTCATCGCCGTTGGACGCAATCCCGACATTGGCTGGGGCGGCACCAACATGCGCTCGGCGTTCGGCGAGCACCTGATCGACGCCGAGATCGAGGCGGCGGTGGCCCAAGCGGCGCGCTCCATCGATGCCGACGTCAGCGACTACAGCGTCGGCCCGCTATACCCCGAATGGACTGAAACACTCGGCGGTTACCTGTTCATTGTCGAGTTCGCCGAGGCTGCGGTCGGGGCGGAGCGGATCGGGGCCTTCGCCGCCGCCCTCGATGCCGCGCTCGCCGCGACCAACGCCGATTACGCCGCCCACCGCGCGGGCGGCTACGGCCTCAAGCCGCCGCGCGTCGAGGCGGTCGCGCGCGGCGCCTTCGCCGCGTGCATGAAACAGCGCGGCAAGCTCGGTGGCTAGTACAAGGTGCCCCGCGTCATGACCGATCCCGGCCTGCTCGACGACCTGCGGCGCTTCGCCGCCGCCCATCGGTCCGTTTGAGCGTCGTTGTTCGCGGCGCTGGGCCTGACTAGGATCGGACATCAGCGACCTCGGAGGGCGCCATGACCTACACCATCATCGGCCGCTGCGCGCGCTCGCGGCGCCTCGGTATCGGCATCGCCACCTTCTCGCTCGGGGTTGGCGGCTACTGCCCGTTCATCGAGCCTGGGCGCGCCGCGATCTCGACCCAGGCCTACGTCAATCCGCGGCTCGGGGTCCTGGCGATGAGATTACTGGGACTGGGGTTCTCGCCGCGACGGGTGGTCGAGGAGCTGGCCAGCGAGGATGCCGACATCGAGTATCGCCAGGTCGGCATGGTCGATGGCGATGGCGTCGTCGCCGTCCATTCGGGCTCCAGGATCCGCGCGTGGTCGGGCGACATCCAGCGTTCCGATCTGGTCGCCATGGGCAACGCGCTCGCCGGGCCCGAGGTGACCGAAGCGATGGCCGACGCCTTCGACGCAGCACCCGAGCGCGACCTCGACGAACGGCTGCTCGGCGCGTTGGAGGCGGGCCGCGACGCCGGCGGGCAAGAGGGCGGCGATGGCCATCTCGACGAGCGCTCGGCGGTGGTCACCGTCTACGCCCACGACCCCTATCCCGAGATCGACCTGCGCGTGGATGCCCACGAACACGCGGTCGACGAGCTGCGGCGGGTGCACGGACTTTATAAGCCCTACCTGCCGTACTATCGCCTGCGCGGCTATGCGCCGCGCGAGACGCCGCCGCAGGAGGTGTGGGCGCGCGACAACCTGGGCGGTTGACAGCCAGTCGCGGGCCGGCTGACAACTTCGCTTGGCGCCCCCCGGCGGCGGCCGGCCAAAATCGGGTTTCCTCTAACTCTGTGTTTTCATCGCCGCTAGCACCCCTGGGTCAATATCGCGGTGCATACCTGACGACGAAGGAGAGAATTTCATGGCCCGATCGATGATGCTGACTCTGGCCCGAATCCTGGCCCTGCCCATTCTGGCGCTGTTCGTGCTCCCCGCTGGGGCTGGCGAGATGATGCACGAGTCGATGATGGTCGATTCGACCACCGTCACGGTCGAGCGCGCGAGCGCGGTCTGGGGCACGATGGACATGATGAACCCGACCATGGAGTCGGCGCGGCGACCGCTGATGGCATGGCGATGATGAGCCCGGATGGCGAGATGATCGAAGACGAAATGGTGCGGCTTGGCGACATCGCGCCGGCCGCCGGTCCCCTGGACCCAGCGACCGCCGCAGCCGCGGTTCGGCCTTAAGACCGACAATATTACCCGCGGGCGCGCGGCATGGTCGGGAAGCGGCTGCGGTACAGGGATTTGCTTGCGTGATGCGAACGGCTCAAGCGTTCCCTGATGTGGGTCTGAAAGGCTCGGAGAAGCGCAGGGTCCGCAACGGCAACGCCACAAACGATCTGGTATTAAGTGCAAGTACGGACGGGAATGACGGCGTGTTCCCGCATATCCTCGATTTGTACGTGCGCCATGGGAGCGTCGTTGCGGATGTGACCTACGGCAAAGGCGTCTTCTGACGGCGCGCCGCGCCGCCTCGACGTCCCGGACCTCACCGCCAGCGGCGGCACCGAGTACCGGCCCGTGGCGCGCTTTCAGGCCAGCCTGATCGACGTCGCGTCGGCGACCGAGATATGGAAGGCCGAGGGGCAGGTGCGGGGGCGCGCGGGGCCCACCTCAAAGAACTCCTCGGTACCGCGAGTGGACGAACGGTGGCGCGGCTACGCGCCGACGGCTTGCTCTAGTTTAGGCCGCCATGGTGGTCATGCTGGCACGCACGTCGTCTTCGGAGAGGTGGCGGGTGATGAAGACGATGCGCCCGCCGCGCGGCCCCGGTGGCCATGTCGGCAAGTAGGCGGGCGGATGGAACAGGTGGTGGACGCCGTGCACGACCAGTGGGCGCGGCTCGTCCATCACCTCGACGATGCCCTTGATGCGCAGGATGTCCTCGCCCTGAAGCGTGGTGATCAGGCTGAGCCAGCGGGTCAGGGCGGCGAGCGCCACCGGCCCGTCCAGGCGCAAACAGAACGAGTGGATGCCGCTGTCGTGCCCATGAGATGCTCCGTGCGGTGCCCCCTGCGGTGCCCCCTGCGGTGCCCCATGAGGGACCGTGTGAGCGTCGGCCCGTAGCCAGCCTTCGACATCGGCGGTCTTCGTGGTCGGGTCGTAGAGGCCGGCGCCGAATAGGCGCTCGCTGGCGACCTCGCCGTTGACCGCCTCGATGATCGGCGCACCAGGATTGAGCCTGCGGAGCACGGCGTGGGCGCTGGCCACCTCGGCCTCGGTGCCAAGGTCGGTCTTGGTCAACAGCAAGCGGTCGGCCAGCGCGATCTGTTTCGCGGGTTCGTCGTGGGCGGCGATCTGGCGCTGCACGTTGACCGTATCGACCGTGGTAATGACGCCATCGAGGCGCAGGCGCGACACGATGCCCACCTCGGACATGAAGCTCAGCAGAACCGGGCCCGGCTCGGCCAGGCCGCTGGTTTCGACGACGATGCGCTCGAACGGCGGCACCGCCGCCGCCGCGCGCCGGTCGAGCAAACGCTCGACGGTCTCGATCAGATCGTTGCGCAAGACGCAGCACAAGCACCCGGTGTTGAGCAGCACGATGTCCTCGGCCACGTGCTCGACCAGCTGATGGTCGACACCGACCTCGCCGAACTCGTTGACGATAACGGCGATGCGTTCGCCGCCCGGTTGGCGCAGCAGATGCGAGAGCAGCGTCGTCTTGCCGCTGCCGAGAAAGCCGGTGATGACAGAAGCGGGAAGCCGGGCGGTCAACGAGCCGCGGCCTTAGAACGCCGGCTCGTCATGCAAGAAGCGCCGGGCCGCCGCGCCCGAGATCGGCGGGCCGAGGTGGGCGAGGACGTCGAAGCCCTCTTTGAGCACCCAGACGTGATTGCCGCGATCGGCCACCGCGTCGATGTTCTCGATCGGGTTGCCCGCGACGATCAACAGATCGGCCCAATAGCCCTCGCGCACCCGCCCGCGATCGGCGAAATCGCAGAGCGCGCCAGCGTTGACCGTGGCGGCCGTGAGCGCATCGCGCGTGCTCAGGCCGTAGGCGACCATGTGGCCGAGTTCCTGGGCGTTCTCGCCGTGGTGGTTGAACGGGGTCCCGGCGTCGGTCCCCATGGCGATGATCCCGCCCGCCTCGTGAAAGGCGCGCACCGAGGCGCGGTGCATCTCGGCGAAGCGCTCCGCTTTCTCGACGGCGTATTGAGGGATGCCGGCCTTGGCGTTGTTGACGATGCCCATCAGGGCCGAGATCGTCGGCACCAGGTTGACGCCCTGGGCGGTCATCTTGGCGATCAGGTCCTCGGTGATCTGGAATCCGTGTTCGATCGAGTCGATGCCGGCGTCGACGGCGTTGCGAATGCCGGGCGCGCCCAGGGCGTGGGCCGTGATCTTACGATCGAAGCGGTGCGCCTCGTTGACCGCGGCGCGGACCTCGTCGAGACTGAGCTGCGCCTGCATCGGATCGACGTTAGGAGTCAGCACGCCGCCGGTCGCGACCAGCTTGATCACGTCGGCGCCGGCCTTGATGTTGGCGCGCACCGCGTGAACCATCTCGTTGGCGCCGTCGATCTCGGTGCCAAGCCACCAGCCGTGGCCGCCGGTGATGCAGATGAGCTTGCCGGCGCACAGCAGCGTCGGGCCGAGGTGTCGGCCGGCGTTGATGGCGTCACGCACGGTGATCTCGATGAACTCCTTGCCGCCGACATCGCGCGCCGCCGTGGTCCCGCCACGCAGCGTGGCCTGGGCGTTCTCAAGCGCGCGGACCACGAGTTCGGGCTCCGACAACTGGCCGAGGACCGTCAGGAGATCGGCTTCGGCGCCAATGCAGACGTGAACGTGGCAGTCGATCAGGCCCGGCATCAGCGTTTGCCCGGCGGTATCGACACGCGCACCGGCGAAGCCGTCGAACTCGGCAGCGGCGGCGAGGCGGCTGATGCGCCCGTGCTCGACCAGAACGCCGTGACCCTCGACCAGCGCCTCGCCGTCGAATACCAAACCACCGCTATACAACGTCCCCATGCCGTCCTCCCCGGTCATCTCACATATAGCTGGTAGATATATCTGTCAGCTATACTACGATGCCTCGAGAAGCAGCCCTGTGGGCTGCTCCGCGATCTCCAAGCGTTTGCCACGCGCCCATCGCCTACCTGCTTTCGGCCAGATTCCGCTGGCGTTCCAGCACCGCGTTGACGGCTTGCGGGTCGTAGACGCCGGCGGGTCGGGCGCGACTTGGCATGATGTCCATGAAGGGCGTGAACTCCTTCTGGCTTTCCTCATACAAGCGGCGCAGTTCCACCAGCGGTTCGGGATGATCATCGACCCTGAGGCTCAGGCACGGATAGTCCTCGGTCGTGTAGATCAGCAGCGCGGCCGATTGCTTGCCGCGATAATCGCCACCGGCGGCCTGGCCGGCATCGAGCGCATCGAGGAAGCGCTCGGCCAGCGGTTGGTTCGATCCGGCGGCGAAGCTATCGAAGGTGTCGGCGACCACCGCCTCGCCGGCCAGCATGTTGCCAGCCACGGAAAAGCCCTCGCCCAACCGATGCCCGTTCCAATCGATGCACTCGTCGCCGGTCCGCGCGGCGACCCGGCCTTGGCTGTCGATGAGATGAAGCTGGCGGTGCTCGCGGCCCTCGTCGGACTCGATCAGGCAGTTCAACACCTGCTCGGCCGACAGCCCTTCGGCCAGCAGCCTCAGCCCGCGTGGCCCGAAAGTCGGATTGACGAAGGCCTGGGTTGAGATCGCGCCGATGCCTGCGGCCGCAAAGGGGCAAATGGCGCCAACCCCAAAAAACTTCGTCGTGACGGCGACTCCGAAAGCGCCGGTCGCGGGGTCCTTGGCGGTGATCGACCAGGTCATGGCTGTCCCTCTCTTACGCCCCGGCCGGCGCCAACACGTCCTCGACCAGCTGGGTCCAATAGCTTGCGCCGAGCGGCAGGATGTCGTCGTTGAAATCGTAGTGCGGGTTGTGCAGGAGACAGCCGCCCGCCGCCCCGCCGTTGCCAATCATGATGTAGCAGCCGGGTTTCTCCTGGAGCATGAAGGCGAAATCCTCCGAGCCCATGCACGGCTTGATCTCGGCATCGACCTTGTTGACGCCGGCCACCGACTGGGCAGCCTTGACGGCGATCGAGGTCTCGGCCTCGCTGTTGATGGTGGCCGGATAGACGCGGGTGTAGGCGACCTCGGCACGCGCGCCGTGGGCGGTGGCGATGCCCTCGGCGATCTCGCGCATGCGCCGTTCGACCTGGTCCTGAAGCGCCGGTGTGAAGGCGCGCACCCCGCCCCGCAATTCGACCTCGGCCGGGATGATGTTGTCGATCGCGCCGCCGTGGAACTGGGTCACGCTCACGACCGCCGCGTCGAGGGGATCGAGGCCGCGGCTGGTGATGGTTTGCAGGGCGATCACGATCTGCGCGCCGATCACCACCGGATCGACGCCAAGATGGGGCATCGCGCCGTGGGTGCCCTTACCCTTGACGACGATCCGAAAGGTGTCGACCGAGGCCATGATGGGGCCGCCGCGCACGCCGAACTCGCCGGGCGCCAGTTCGGGGAAGTTGTGCATGCCATACACCGCATCGACCCGAAAGCGCTCGAACAGACCGTCGTCGATCATCACCTTGGCGCCGCCGGCCAGCTCCTCGGCGGGCTGGAAGATGAAGTGGACGGTGCCGTCGAAGGCCCGCGTCTCGGCCAGATGCTTGGCGGCGCCAAGCAGCATGGTCGTGTGGCCGTCATGGCCGCAGGCGTGCATCTTGCCATCGTGGTGCGAACGGTGCGCCACCTCGTTCAGTTCGCGCAGCGGCAACGCGTCCATATCGGCGCGCAGGCCGATGGTTCTCCGCGATTGACCAACCTTGAGCGTGCCGACGACGCCGGTGCCGCCCAACCCCCGGTGAATCTCGACGCCGAATGATTCGAGCTTGGCCGCCACCACGTCGGCGGTGCGCGTCTCCTCGAAAGCCAGTTCGGGGTGGGCGTGGATATCGCGCCGCCACGCGGTCAGCTGGTCATGGTTGGCGGCGATGCTGTTGCGAATCGGCATGGTTGTTTTCTCCCCTCGCTCTTGCGCCGAAGTCTACGGGCACGGTCAGGCGGAGGAAAGCAGCCGGCTTGCGTGGCCCCCGACGGCGGCGTGAAATGGGCCATGGCCCAAGCGCACGCCACCGCCAATGCGTCGGGCCCGCTGGTCGGCCTTAAGGTGATCGAGCTTGCCGGCATCGGACCGGGGCCGTTGGCCGCCATGCTGCTCTCGGACATGGGGGCCGAAGTGCTTACCATCGACCGGCCGCGGCCAAGCAATCTTGGCCTGCCCCAGGAGCCGCGCCACGAGACCATGCGCCGCGGCCGGCGCTCGCTCGCCGTTGACCTCAAGCATCGCGGCGGGGCCGAGGTGGTGCGCCGCCTGGTCGGGCGCGCCGACGCACTGATCGAGCCATTTCGCCCCGGCGTTGCCGAGCGGCTCGGGATCGGCCCGGCCGATTGCCTGGCGCGCAATCCGCGTCTGGTCTACGGGCGCATCACCGGCTGGGGCCAGGATGGCCCGCTGGCGCACACCGCTGGCCACGACATCGACTACATCGCGCTGACCGGCGTGCTCGACGCCATCGGCCCCGCCGAGCGGTCGCTGCCGCCGCTCAACCTGATCGGCGATTTTGGCGGCGGCGGGCTCTATCTCGTCGTCGGTCTTCTGGCCGCGCTGTGGGAGCGCCAGCGCTCAGGTCGGGGCCAGATCGTCGACGCCGCCATGGTCGATGGCGCGGCCTCCCTCGCCACGATGTTCTTCGGCATGCGCGCGGCCGGAACTTGGGCGCCTGAGCGTGCGGCCAATCCGCTCGACGGCGGCGCGCCGTTCTACGGCGTCTACGAGACCGCCGACGGGCGCCATCTGGCGGTCGGCGCGATCGAGCCCAAGTTCTTCGCGGCGTTGCTGGCGGGGCTCGGCATCGCCGATATCGCGCCAGCCGATCAGATGCGGCGCGAGACCTGGCCGGCCCAGTGCGCCCGCATCGCCGCGGCGGTCGCTGGGCGTAGCCGCGATCAATGGGCGGAGATCTTCGCCGGCGGCGATGCCTGCGTCGCGCCGGTGCTGAGCTTCGAGGAGGCGCCCCGACATCCCCACAACCGCGCGCGCGACACCTTCGCGGTGGTCGGCGGGGTCGTGCAGCCAGCCCCGGCGCCGCGTTTCAGCCGTACGCCCTCGGCCATCCAGGGCCCGCCGCCGGACCCGGGCGCCCACACCGACCAGGCGCTGGTCGCTTGGGGCTTCGCGACGGACGAGATCGCCGAGCTGCGCCGCGACGGCGCCATCGGACGTCAGGAATAGGGCCGGCGGCGGCTCAGGCGCCGAGCTCAACCTTGGACTTGGCGGCCAGGCTGACCTGATCGGCCGGGTGGTCCGCAGGGTGCATGAAGCGCCGGGCGGCGCCAGCATGCAGGTGGCCGCGCGCCTTGACCTCGGCGTCGGGCAGCCGGTCGAGCGGCGTGTAGCGCGGCATGTGGTGTTCTTTGTAGGGGTTGTTGCGGGCCGCGTTGTAGCAGCACAGCAGCACGTTCCGGTTGCGGTCCGAGCGATTTTGACTGGAACCATGCAGGGTGTTGCAATGCAGGAATAGGGCATCGCCCGGCGCCAGCTCGCCCTCGACGACATCGAGAACCCCGAGCGCGTGCTCGACCCGCTCGGGGTCGGCGGTGGTCTGGCCCTCGACCAGCATGTGGTCGAGCCGGCCCATGTGGTGCGAGCCCTTGAGCACCTTGAGGCAGCCATTCTCGCGGTCGGATTCGCTGATCGCGATCATCACGCTCAGCATGTGCGGGAACAGGTTGCCGTTGAAGTACCAGTAGCCGTAGTCCTGGTGCCAGTTCCAGGCCCCGCCGGTGCGCGGCGCCTTCAGCGTGAGCTTCGAGTGGTAGTGGTAGACCTCGCCGCCCAGCGCCAGCTCGACGCCCTCGACCATGCGCGCGCAGCGGGCAATCGCCCCGAACAGGTCATCGCCCGGCTCGGTCCACAGGATGGTGTCGGTGGTGTGCCCTTGGCCGTCGAGGATAACCATGTTGTTGGCGTCGTCGCCAATGCCCTCGTCCTCGATCAGGCCATCAACTCGGCCTCTTCCGCGTCGAAAAAGGCCGGCTTGATGAGAAAACCATCGGCGTTGAAGCGCGCAGCTTCCTCGGCTGTGACCCGGGGGTAGTTCATGGCGCCAGTTCGACCTCGGACTTCGCGGTCAGGCTGACCTGCTCGTCGGGGATGCGATCGGGGTGCATGAAGACGCGGGCGCCGCCGGCATGAACCCGACCGCGCGCCTTGACGGCGTTGTCGGGCAGCTTGTTGAGCGGCGTGTAGCGCGGAAAGTGATGCTCCATGTAGGGGTTGTTGCGGGCCGCGTTGTAGCAGCACAGCAGCACGTTCCGGTTGCGGTCCGAGCGATTTTGACTGGAACCATGCAGGGTGTTGCAATGCAGGAATAGGGCATCGCCCGGCGCCAGCTCGCCCTCGACGACATCGAGAACCCCGAGCGCGTGCTCGACCCGCTCGGGGTCGGCGGTGGTCTGGCCCTCGACCAGCATGTGGTCGAGCCGGCCCATGTGGTGCGAGCCCTTGAGCACCTTGAGGCAGCCATTCTCGCGGTCGGATTCGCTGATCGCGATCATCACGCTCAGCATGTGCGGGAACAGGTTGCCGTTGAAGTACCAGTAGCCGTAGTCCTGGTGCCAGTTCCAGGCCCCGCCGGTGCGCGGCGCCTTCAGCGTGAGCTTCGAGTGGTAGTGGTAGACCTCGCCGCCCAGCGCCAGCTCGACGCCCTCGACCATGCGCGCGCAGCGGGCAATCGCCCCGAACAGGTCATCGCCCGGCTCGGTCCACAGGATGGTGTCGGTGGTGTGCCCTTGGCCGTCGAGGATAACCATGTTGTTGGCGTCGTCGCCAATGCCCTCGTCCTCGATCAGCGCGCGGGCCATCAACTCGGCCTCTTCCGCGTCGAAAAAGGCCGGCTTGATGAGAAAACCATCGGCGTTGAAGCGCGCAGCTTCCTCGGCTGTGACCCGGGGGTAGTTCATGGCACCGTCTCCCTATGGCACCGAATATCGTGCCTCATGCCTCGCCGCCGCGCAAATATCGTCAAAATCTCGTTGTCGATTCTGGTCGGCCGGCGTCAGCGGTTGACTCTCCTGTCGCGCTGCCAAATAGTTGCGCACGCATGCATCATGAGGGCGCGGGGGTCACGCCCGCGCCGCCCAGGGAGGGGCTCAATGACAGAACGCAAACGCGGCATCAGCACCTCGCGTCGCAAGGTACTTAAGGCCGGCGCCGCCGGCTTAGCGCTCACGTCGGCCATCGGCATTGCACCGAAATACTTGTTCCCGCGTGCCCGAGCTGCTGGTTTGGCGCCGGGAATGGTCGGCGGTCCGACCGGCTTCGAGGGGGCCGAGCGTTATCAATACGACGCGGCGAACGCTGCGAGTAGAGCGGTCGAGGCCATGAAGAAGCTCAAGGCCGAAGGCAAGGCGCCGGACAAGATCGTCATGGCGTGCCTCGACGGCGCGGTCGGCCACTTCATCAACGCGCACCCGGTCGGCGCGCCGACCACGCTCGACCTGTGGGAGCAGGAAACCGGCGTCCCGGTCGAGGTGATCGGCGTTTCGCTCGGAGATGCCTACGTTAAAATGCTGCAGGACGTGACGACCGGGGCCGGCCAATACGACATCTATGCCCTGCTCGTGAACTACTACGGCGACTTCTACGACGCCGGCGGCCTGGTTGTGCTCGACGACTACGTGGCCAAGCACCATCCTGATTGGCGCGATCCCGAGAGAGGCGTGTCGAACGACAAAGTCTTCGACGTACTGTACAAATACGACGACAAGATCGTCGGCCTGTCGTTCGACGGCGATTTCTACACTTGGTTCCACCGCAAGGACCTGTTCGCCGATCCCCAGCACCAGAAGGCCTTCGGCGACAAGTATGGCTATGCCTTGCATCCGCCGGACACGTGGGACCAGGCGGACGACGTCGCCCAGTACTTCCACAGCACCGGCATCGATGGCCACACCCAGTACATGGGCAAGGTCTGGGGAATATCGACGTGGTTCAAGCGCTTCATCACCATGGAAAAGCCGAACATGTATCTGTTCGACTTGGAGGGGAACCCGCAGATCGATAGTGATATCGGCATCGAGGTCACTGAGAAACACATCCAGTATGGTCAGTACGCGGGCAACGGCGCCTCCTATACCTGGAGCTGGTTCGAATCCTTTGGCAGCATGGCCGGGGGCACCTCGGCGATGATGGATTCGCCGCCCAACGTTGCCAAATTCACCGATCTTCCGCCGGACGAATCGGTGTCCTGGTTGCCGACAAAGGTCGGCGGCAAAATCGATGTCCACCTGCCGATCGGCCGTCAGTTCGGCGACGACCTGGTGCGGCGGTCCTGTCTCTTCGGCAGCGCCACGATGGGCATCTCGACCCAGAGCGAGTATCCCGAGGCTGCCTACCTGTTCGGTCAGTGGGCGAGCTCGACCACGCTCTATCCGTGGCTCTGCTCCAACCCCGCCGGCTACATGGATCCCTTCATGACGTCCACTTTGGAGGATCCTCTGGTGCAGGACGCCTACAAGAAGTACGTCACCGATATCCTCCCGCACACGATCCCGCGGGCGGCGCCGATGCTGAAGTTGTCGGGGACGGGTGCGATGCACCAGATTCTCGATGAGAATCTCCAGCAGTGTTTCGCGGGCACCAAGACGCCAAAGGAGGCGATGAAGGATACCGGCGAGGCGTGGCGACGCATCGTCCGCAAGAAGGGCGAGACCAAGATGGTCGACGCGATTGCCGCCGATCGCAAGGGGTGGCCGACCATTATCGACAAGATGCCCACGTGAGGCGGCGCCTCACGACCACCTAAGCCAACGGCGACGGGCGGCGCATCCACGCCGCCCGTTTTCTTTGGCGGGCCGGTCCCATGGGTGCCGGCTCAAGTCCCGCGTGACATTTGTGAGGTGGCTACCGCTCAGCATCTTGTCACCCCGGCCTTGAGCCGGGGCTAGTCTAGAACTGGTCTATTCGTCGCCGGCGGGGATTCACTGGATGGTGGAGCGAACCACCGGACGGATAATCGAAGCGTCGTCGGACGGCTCGTGCCATTCGAGTTCCGGATACCTGGCGACATACGCCTCGGCCGCCGCGACGCACTCGGCCCTGGACGCGAAGCTCTTTTCCACGTGCCGCTCGTCGTTCACGTACATCAAAACGACGATCATCAACCATTCCATCGGCGCCTCCACCGGACCCTACCGAGCAAGGGCTAAGAACATTTGTCTGCGTCAATGGAAACTGCCCGGCGCACATGGCCAAATCCGTTCCGCCGCGCCGGGTCCGATGTAGGGTGTCGGGCATTATTCGGCGGCGGCCTGGGCCTCGGGCTCGGCCTTTTCGACCTGGGCGGCGCAGTACTTGAACTCCGGGATCTTGCCGAACGGGTCGAGCGCCGCGTTGGTCAGCAGGTTGGCCGCCGCCTCGACGAACGCGAACGGGACGAACACCGTGCCCGGGCTGACCGCGTTGTCGGCGCGCGCCTTGACGCGAATCTCGCCACGCCGGGTACGGACCGAGACGAACTCGCCGGGCGCCACGCCGAGCCGGCGCAGGTCGTGGGTGGACAAACTGGCCACCGCCTCCGGCTCCAGTGCGTCGAGGATCGAGGCACGGCGGGTGATGGCGCCGGTGTGCCAGTGCTCGAGCAGGCGGCCGGTGGTCAGGATCATCGGGTAGTCGTCGTCCGGCACCTCGTCGGGTGGCACGATGCCGGCGGGCACGAACTTGCCGCGCCCCGAGGCGGTCGGGTAGCCCTCGCCGAACATTATCTCGCGGCCGGGCTGGTCCTCGCGATCGCACGGATAGGTCACGGCGCTTTCGCGCTCGAGCCGCTCCCAGCTGATGCCCTTGATCGAGTCCATGCAGCCGCGCATTTCCTCGAACACCTCGGCTGGCCCTGAATAGCGCCAGCCGAGCCCGAGGCGACGGGCGATTTCCTGGATCAACCACCAGTCCTGGCGCGCGTCGCCCGGCAGCGGCACCGCCGTTCGACCCATCTGGACCTGGCGATTGGTGTTGGTGACGGTGCCGTCCTTTTCCGGCCACGCCGAGGCCGGCAGGATGACATCGGCGAAGGCGGCGGTCTCGGTCAGGAAGATGTCCTGGACCACGAGGTGCTCGAGCTTGGCCAATGCCGCCCGCGCGTGGCTCACGTCGGGGTCCGACATGGCTGGATTCTCGCCCATGATGTAAACGCCGCGAATGATGTCGTCGTGGATGGCCTCGGTGATCTCCACCACGGTCAGGCCGCTCTTGGGGTCGAGCTTGGCGTCCCAGTAGTTTTCGAACCAACCTCTGATCGCTGGATCCTCCACGCTCTGGTAGTCGGGAAAGACCATCGGGATCAGGCCGGCGTCGGAGGCGCCCTGGACGTTGTTCTGGCCGCGCAGCGGGTGCAGCCCGGTGCCGGGACGTCCCACCTGACCGGTCATCAACGCCAGCGAAATCAGGCAGCGCGCATTGTCCGTGCCATGGACATGCTGGGAAATGCCCATGCCCCAGAAGATGATCGCCGAGCGCGCGGCGCCGAACACACGGCCGACCTCGCGGATGCGCTCAGGCGCGATGCCGCAGATCGGTGCCATCGCTTCGGGCGTAAAGGCTTCGAGGTGGGTCTTGAGCGCCGCGAAATCCTCGGTATAGCCCGCGACATACTGGTGATCGATCAAATCCTCGGCGACGATCACGTGCATGATCGCGTTCAGCAGCGCGACATCGCTGCCGCCCTTGAAGCGCAGCATGTGCGTCGCCTGTTTCCTCAGCGCCTGGCCGCGCGGGTCCATGACGATGAGCTTGGCGCCGCGCTTGACCGCGTTTTTGATGAAGGTGGCGGCGACCGGGTGGTTCTCCGTCGGATTGGCGCCGGTGATCAGAATCACGTCGGCATCCTCGGCGGCGGTGAACGGCGCGGTGACGGCGCCCGAGCCGATCGTCTCCATCAGCGCCGCCACCGACGAGGCATGGCAAAGCCGGGTGCAGTGATCCACGTTGTTGGTGCCGAATCCGGTACGGACCAGCTTTTGGAACAGGTAGGCCTCTTCGTTCGAGCCCTTGGCCGAGCCGAAGCCGGCGAGCCCCTTGCCGCCGTGCTGATCGCGGATCCGCGCGAGGCCGCCGCCGGCGACATCGAGCGCCTCTTCCCAGCTCGCCTCGCGGAAATGGGTCAGCGGGTTCATCGGATCGATCTCGAAGGCGGCGTCCTTGGCCACCCCCTCCCTACGAATCAGCGGCGTGGTGAGGCGGCCGGGGTGGGAGATGTAGTCGAAGCCGTAGCGGCCCTTGACGCACAGCCGGCCGGCGTTGGCGGGCCCTTCGCGCCCGCCGACGTGGAGGATCTTGTCATCCTTGATGTTGAAGGTGATCTGGCAGCCGACGCCGCAATAGGGGCAGACGCTGTCGACTTGCCGGTCGGGCGCCATCTTGCCGACCTCTCCGGCCGGCATCAGGGCGCCGGTTGGGCACGCCTGGACGCATTCACCGCAAGCCACGCACGTCGAGTCGCCCATCGGATCGTCGAAGTCGAAAACGATCTTCGAGTCGTGGCCGCGATAGGCGAGGCCGATCACATCGTTGACCTGGACCTCGCGGCAGGCGCGAACGCACAGATTGCAATGGATGCAGGCATCGAGATTGACGGCCATCGCGGGATGGCTGGGGTCGGCTTCGGGCGTGAGGCGCGCGGGAAAGCGACTCACCATCTGATGTTGGGCCTCGGCCCACCGCCACAGGCGCGACTCGGGGTCGTGGGCGGTCGCCCGCGGCGGTTGGTCGGCCAGCAGCAATTCCATCACCATCTTGCGGGCCGTGACCGCGCGCTGGTTGTCGGAGATCACCTTCATGCCGGCGCTCGGCTTGCGGATGCAGGAGGCGGCGAGCACGCGCTCGCCCTCGATCTCGACCATGCAGACCCGGCAATTGCCGTCGGGGCGATAGGTGGCGGCGGTTGACCAGCAGAGATGGGGGATCTCGGCGCCGACCCGGTGCGCGACCTGCCAGATCGTCTCGTCGGGGCCGGCCGTGACCTCCTTCCCGTCGAGGGTGAAGCTGACCTGATCGCTCATCTGACTTCCTCCGGGAAGTGGGTCATGACGTGTTTTATCGGATTGGGAGCCGCCTGGCCGAGGCCACAGATCGAGGCGTCCGCCATGCACTGCCCGAGTTCACCGAGCAGCGCGGCGTCCCATGCCGGCTGGTCCATGAGCTTGACCGCCTTCTCGGTGCCGATGCGGCAGGGCGTGCATTGCCCGCAGCTCTCGTCTTCGAAAAACCGCATCAGGTTGAGGGCCGCCGCCGCCGTGCTGTCCTGATCGGAGAGGACGACCACCGCCGCCGAACCGATGAAGGCGCCATGGGCCTCAAGGGTGCCGAAATCGAGCGGCAGGTCGGCCATCGCGGCTGGCAGGATGCCGCCCGAGGCGCCGCCCGGCAGATAGGCCTTGAAGCGATGCCCCTCGGCCATGCCACCGCAATACGCGTCGATCAGCTCGCGCACCGTGATGCCGGCAGGCGCAATCTTGACGCCCGGCTCCTTGACCCGGCCCGAGACCGAGAACGAGTGCGGTCCCTTGTGGCCCTCGCGCCCCTGGCCGCTGAACCACTCCGGCCCGCGCTCGACGATGTCGCGTATCCAGTGCAGCGTCTCGACGTTGTTGATCAAGGTGGGGCGCCCGAACAGGCCGACCTGGGAGGGGAACGGCGGCTTGTGCCGCGGCAGCCCACGCTTGCCCTCAAGGCTTTCGAGCATCGCGGATTCCTCACCGCAGATATAGGCGCCGGCCCCCCTGCGCAGGATCAAGCGTATGTCGCGCACCAGGCCCTCGGCCTCGATTCGCGCGATCTCGGCCGTGAGAATTGCGCGAATTGCCGGGTACTCGTCGCGCAGGTATATGTAGACCGCCTCCGCTTCGACCACCCAGGCGGCGATCAGCGTTCCCTCCAGGAATCGATGGGGATCGGTTTCCATGAAGTGGCGGTCCTTGAAGGTGCCGGGCTCGCCCTCGTCGGCGTTCACCGCCATCAGGCGTGGCCCCGCCTCCTGGCGCACGAAACGCCATTTGCGCCCGGTCGGGAAGCCGGCGCCGCCCAGGCCGCGCAGGCCGCTCGCCTCGATCGTTTCGATCAGTTCGTCGACCGTCCGCTCGCCGGCCCGGCACGCGTTTAGGAGCTGGTAGCCACCGCCGGCGGCATAGGCGTCATAGTCGATATGGGGCGGAATGGGTTCGTGGGTGGCGTCGGCCGTGATCGCCGCGGTCACGCTTGCGGCGGTGCAGTGCGTGAGATGATTGTGACCAACGCAGACCACCGGCGCGCCCTCGCAACGGCCCATGCACGGGCCGCGCACGATCCGCACACCATCGCCCGCGCTCTCGGCCAGGGCCCCCAAGAGCGAATTGGCGCCCAAGAGTTCGCAGGTCAGGCTGTCGCATACCCGCACGGTGAGCGGCGGCGGCGCGGCCTCACCCTCCTTAACCACGTCCCAGTGGGCGTAAAAGGTCGCCACCTCGAAGGCCTCGGCCATGGGGATGTTGAGCGCCTCGGCGAGGGCCGCGAGATGTGCCGCCGACAGCTGGTTGTAGCGATCCTGAATGAGATGGAAGTACTCGATCAGTTCGTCGCGCCGGGGCGGCTGATCGCCGAGGAGGGCCGCGATCTGGGACGCCGCCTCGGGGTCGACCTGACGGCCGCGCGTGTGAGTACGCGCCTTGCCGCGGCCCGCTCCGGGATGGCGCATCTTGTTCTTCATCGACTAACCGATCTCCTGAAAGGCACGCTGATTGGCGGCCGCCATCTTGCAAAAGCACGGCCCCTCGCACAACCGCATACCGGTGCGTCCTCGCTCCTACCCACCTGAATCGGGACGGCGACCGGCTGGCGGCCACAAGTGGGCATCGGGGCAGGCGTCCGTGTCCTCCTCGACAATATCGAGTACTGGCGCGACGCGCCGGTGTGGACACCGGAGTCGATCGCCGAGGCGACCCGTGTCTGGTTCGCCCACCTCGCCGACTCGTAAACCTCCTCCGTGCGCTTGCGAGACAGGGGCGGGCGCCTATATTGGCTCGCCATGACTGAGTTCTCGACCTGCGATAGCCATCTCGATCTCGATCATGACCTCGATCTGGCACCGGGAGCGCGGGTGGTGGTCGCCATGTCGGGCGGTGTCGATTCCTCGGTGGTCGCCGCGCTGCTCAAGGAGCGTGGCTTCGAGGCGATCGGCATTACGCTCCAGCTCTATGACCACGGTGAGGCGCTGCGGCGCCCCGGCGCCTGCTGCGCCGGCGCCGACATCTATGATGCGCGTGCGGTCGCGGCGTCCCTCGACATGCCGCACTATGTGCTGGACTACGAGCAGCGCTTCCGCGAGGCGGTGATGGATGATTTCGTCGCCGGCTATCGCGCCGGCGAGACGCCTATTCCTTGCGTGCGCTGCAATCAAACCATCAAGTTCGGCGACTTGCTGGGGGTCGCCCGCGACCTCGGCGCGGCGGCGCTCGCCACCGGCCACTACGTGCGGCGGATGTCGGGCAAGGCCGGGCCCACTCTCCACCGCGCCCGCGAGGCCAGGCGCGATCAGAGCTATTTCTTGTTCGCGACGCGGCCCGACGAACTCGCTGATCTCCGCTTCCCGCTCGGCGCGCTGACCAAGGCCGAGACCCGCGAGCTCGCGGGGCGTTTCGCTCTGCCGGTGGCCGACAAGCCCGACAGCCAGGACATCTGCTTTGTGCCCGGCGGCGACTACGCCGCCGTCATCGAACGGCTGCGGCCCGGCGCGAGCGAGCCTGGCGACATCGTCGATCTCGAGGGACGAATCGTCGGTCGCCACGACGGCGTCGTTCACTACACCGTCGGACAACGCCGGGGCTTGAGAATCGGCGGCGGGCCACCGCTCTATGTCGTGCGACTGGACGCGGCCGCCGCGCGGGTCGTGGTGGGGCCGCGCGAGGC
Organism: Alphaproteobacteria bacterium; assembly: GCA_965226045.1. Taxonomy (GTDB): domain Bacteria; phylum Pseudomonadota; class Alphaproteobacteria; order VGEJ01; family VGEJ01; genus CBDDBU01. The sequence goes on along the minus strand of CBDDBU010000028.1, from coordinate 522,280 downwards.
CGTAGATTGCCCTACCCTCGAGCTTCGCGACGTCAACTGGATCGGGGCCGCGCCGCCAGCTGTCGATCTCGCCGTGACGGTGCGGCTGCGCTCTACCCATGCCGGTGCGGCGGCTACGTTTCGGGCTCGGCCCGGCGGCGGCACCGTGCGGTTGGAGGCGCCCGAGCCCGGCATCGCGCCGGGCCAGGCTTGCGTCATGTACCAGGGCGACCGGGTCCTCGGCGGCGGCTGGATCGCGCGTGCGGAGCCGCTCCGCTCGGCCGCCTGAAGAGACGCCAAGGCGGCGCGCCGTCGCGATAACGTTCCTGTGGGGAGCCTCCTGCACCGAGACCTTCCTCGAGACGGTGCTGCCGAGCCTGTTGAGCCCTGGCAATCTCGGCGAGAGTCCACCGGCGCAATGGCGGTTCTTTACGACGGCGGCCGATTGGAACACCGTCACCCGCCATAGGTTGTATCCGCGCATCGAGCCGCTGGCGCGACCCTCGTTCGAGGACTTCGCGAAGGTCGGGCACGTCGAGAGCGGCTATGCCGGCATGTGGCGCTTGTACCGTCTTGCCGTGAGCGAGGCGTGGGACGCCGATGCCGCGCTGCTGTTCCTGCCCCCCGACGCGCTGCTGGCCGACGGCACGATCTGGAGCGCCGCGCAACGGCTGGGAGAAGGCTGGCGCGCGGTGGTCGTGCCGCGTCCGCGGGCAATCAAAGAGGAGATCGAGGCGCTGGCACGACGCCACCTCGTCGCGCACGGCGCGGTCTCTCCTGGTTGGCTCGCCGCGACTGCGGCCGCCGCCTGGCACCCGCTCACCCTCCAGTCGTTTCGCGATGCGCCTAACTTCACGATCTGGCCCGCCAACACCATCGATCTCGACGGCCGCGACCTCGTCGTGCGCGGCTACCATGTGCCGCCGCTGATGGTGCATCCGCGCCGCCACGCGAGCGAGTTCGAGAACATCGACCTTGACTTTTGCGGCTTGGCGGTGCCGGACTGGAGCGAGATCTACCTGCCAGCAGGCTCGGACGAGATGTTTCAGGTCGATCTCACCCATCGGCGACAATGCGATTTTCTGCTCGGCCGGGGACCGCTCGATCGGGTCGCGGTCGAGGCCTGGGTCAGCGAAGAGGACCGCGGCGGCTACAACCGCTGGCTCTTCAACCACCCTTATCGCGTTGTAGGCGGTGCGCCGGCGATCGACAGGGGGCGGGACGACGGCCCGATCACCGGAGTCCAGGCGGCCGCTTGACGCGCCTCGCCACGGTGCTTTATAGGCCACCGAGGCCGTGGGGCGGGGTAGCTCAGCTGGTTTAGAGCAGCGGAATCATAATCCGCGTGTCGGGGGTTCAAGTCCCTCCCCCGCTACCATTTTTTGCCAGTGTTATCAGTCGCATAGACGATTGGGCGCGGTTGTCGTCCGCGTGCCCTGTGCCGGGATTTGTGCCGACGTTGAACACCTTGCACGGGTCGAGGCGCCCTGGGCGTTGACAGGTCTTAAGATTAACCCAAGTTAAGGAATGAGCACGCGAACGCGCGTAGGTGGTAGCTGTAGATCGATAGCGTCTCGGGACATCTCGATGTCAGACATCGCTCCCGTTGGGTTCGAATTCTACTCCGTGATGGTGGCTCCGGCGGCGCTTGAGATGCCTCCGCCGCCGCCTAGGTAGGGAGCCTTTGTTGTGTCACCAAAGCGGCCGATCAACACGAGCAGTGCGTTCAGCGCATGCGTTTCTCTTGATAGCGGAGATGCGCTTGACATATCGAACAATGGGGCCCATCTCTAGTTGGTGCATTGTCTCGCGATGGCGCGAAGCGCCGCTAACCAGCGGCACCATATTCCGAGAACAGTAATCAAGGAACTTCCCGTCCCGGCCGCGCTCGGGGCAGGGTGAAACGCTGGGGGGCCGGCCGCGTTGAAGACGCGGTGCGCGCCACCGAGCGAATAAGGATACATACGTGACCGATAGTTGTTTCTCGGAACTCGCATTGGCCGACCCGATCCAGCGTGCGTTGAACGACAGAAACCATCTCATTCCGACGCCGATCCAGGCGCAGGCCATCCCCCTCCTTCTCGCCGGCAAGGATATGGTGGGCGTCGCCCAGACCGGCACCGGCAAAACGGCGGCCTTCGCGTTGCCCATTCTCCACCGGCTTTGCCAGAAGCGCGGACCCAACCAGCCGCGCAGTCCGCGCGCTCTGGTCCTCGCGCCGACCCGCGAACTCGCGATCCAGATCGCCGAGGAGTTCCGCGCCTACGGCAAATACCTGAATCTGCGGCAAACCGTGATTTGCGGTGGCGTCAGCCAGAAGCCACAGGTTGCCGCCCTGACGCGGGGCGTCGAAATCCTGGTCGCCACACCGGGCCGCCTGCTCGACCTTATGACCCAGCGGCAGCTTGGACTCAGCAAGGTCGAGTTCTTCGTCCTCGACGAGGGCGATCGGATGCTCGACATGGGCTTTGTCCGCGATGTTCGGAAAATCGTCGCGGCCCTCCCCAAGGAACGGCAATCGTTGCTGTTTTCGGCCACCATGCCGCACGAGGTCGCGCGCCTTTCGAGCGAGATCCTGACGGATCCGGTCCGCGTCGCGGTGACGCGGCAGGCAACGCCGGTCGAGCGCATCGAGCAGAGCATCTACCACGTCGCCACCGCCGGTAAGGGCGCCTTGCTCGCCAGCATCCTGAACGATCCCGCGATGTCGCGGGTGATCGTCTTCACGCGCACCAAGCATCGCGCCAACCGTGTCGCGGCGCGGCTTGGCAAATGCGGCGTCGATGTCGAGGCCATCCACGGCAACAAATCCCAGGGCGCCCGCCAGCGCGCCCTCGAGCGCTTCCGCGCCGGTGACGCGCGGGTTCTGGTCGCGACCGATATCGTGGCCCGGGGCATCGACGTCGACGGCGTCACCCATGTCATCAACTACGAGTTGCCCAACGAACCCGAGAGCTATATCCATCGCATCGGGCGGACGGCACGGGCCGGCGCCGGTGGGATCGCGTTCTCGTTCTGCGACCCGGCCGAGCGCGGCTACCTGCGCGACATCGAAAAACTAACGAGGCAGCCCCTGACGGTGAACCGCAGGTCGAATCACGAAGCGCGAAGCCATCGATGAACAGCGACGCCTTACCGGCGTTCGACGACGGTCCGCGTGATGTGCGGGCCGCCGTGGCCCGGTTTCAGGCGCCGATCCTGACCAAGAGCCTGGGCCAAATCGCGACATCGCTCGGTTGTTACCTCGCCGTGTGCGCGGCGGCCTACCTGTCTTTCGATGTATCGGTCTGGCTCGCGCTAGCCCTGACGCCCCTGGCGGCGGTGTTCTTGGTGCGGACCTTCATTGTCCAACACGACTGTGGCCACGGGGCATTCTTCAAGTCGCGCGCCGCCAACGATGTACTCGGGGCGGTATGCAGCCTGCTCACGCTGACGCCCTATCTCAACTGGCGCCGTCAACACGCCCGTCATCATGGCATTTGGAACAACCTCGACCGCCGGCCGAGCCCGGCCGACATCTACTCGACCTGTTTCACGGTGGCCGAGTATCGTGCGCTGTCGCCTTGGCGTCAGCGTTGGCGCCGACTGGTCGTTCATCCGGTGGTCGCGAACGTATTGTTGCCGCCGTTCGTGTTCTTGGTGTTCTATCGCTGGCCGTTCGATGCGCCGAAGGCATGGCGTCGCGAGCGCTGGAGCGTGCATCTGACCAACGTCGCGATCGCTGGCGTAGTTGTCGGGCTGGGGTTGTCGATCGGTTTCGGACGGGTCGCGGCGGTTCAGCTCCCGGTGATCGGGGCCGCCTCCATCATCGGCGTCTGGCTGTTCACCGTGCAGCACCGGTTCGAGAACGCGGTATGGATGCGCCGCGACCGGTGGGACGCTTCGACCGCGGCGCTGCGGGGGGCGTCCTACCTGAGCCTGCCGCCGATCCTGCGCTGGATCACCGGCAACATTGGATTCCACCACATCCACCACCTGAACCCACGGGTGCCGAACTACCGCCTCCCCGAGTGCCAGGGCGCGATCCCCGCGCTGAGCGAGGTCCCCGCCATGTCGCTCAGGGCGGGTTTGCGCGCACCGACGGCGGCGCTGTGGGACGAGGAGCGCGCCCGAATGGCAACCTTCCGCGAGGTTTCCCGCGACCTGGCACCTGGTTAGCCAAACCCTTCCAGTCTGGAGCCGATCAACGCCAAACAAGACCAACATCGCCAACGGGGCCATCGTCGCCGCCTTGGTAACGCTCACGGCCGTCGTCGTGCTGGCTTTTCTGATATCCTGACGCGCGGCGCGGGGGCGGCTAACCTAGGCCGTCCGCCATGACCAGCGGAGGGGTATTGAATGCACAGCGGACCGACCACCGCTAGTGGCCTCGCGGCAACCGAACAGTTCGCCGCGGCGCAACGAAGCGCTGCGAAGTTGCCGGCGATCCTGGCCTTGATCTTCGGCCTCTTCATGATCTTGGGGACGGGGTTCGTTCATTCCTCGACCATCCACGATGCCGCGCACGACACGCGCCACGCCTTTACCTTCCCCTGCCACTGAGGCGACCCACCATATTTCGTCGGATCGTGTTGACGGCGCTGGGCGCCGGCGCGCTGGCGGGCGTGTTGGTATTCGCCGCCCATATGATGACGACATCGCCATTGATTCTCGCGGCCGAAGTCTACGAGACCGCGCCGGCGCCTAGCGATGGATCGACGGCGGCTGCCAGCGACGTCACAGCCAACGCCGAGGCGGCGCTAGCAGCCTGTCGGACTGAGGTCCGCGAGAATGGGTGTGGACGGATCGCGATGTGGAGAGGTCATGGGATCGAGCGCCTTTCGTGAGGACACGGAGTGCGGTCGCTTGGCCGCGCGTACCGCAGGGTGAGTTTACTCTTATGCCCTCTCGTGAGGGCACGAAGTACGTTCGCTTGCTCGCGCGTGCCGCAAGGCGAGCATACTCTTATTCCTTTTCGCGAGGTACGGAGTCCGGCCGCCTGCTCAAGCGTATTGCAAGGTGAACATTCTCTTTATGTTCCAGGCCAGGGTCACCAGGTTCCATTCGCCCGTGACCTTGTCCAGGCCGCGTAGCGAGAACTGGCGGAAGCCCATGGCCGATTTGATGATGCCGAACACCGGTTCCGGCGTTTGCTTGCGCAGGGCGTAGAGTTGCCGGCCCTCGGGCGTCGCCAGTCGATGTGTCATCGCTTCCAGCGGCGTCGGGTTCTCCGGGGGCGGCGGCGCGCCGGCGAAGCGGTCCTTCCAGGAGAGATGATGGCGTTCCCGGCCGGGCGTGATCAACGGCGCGATCTCGGCCTCGGCGCAGGCGTTCACGTTGGCCTCGCTGAAGTAGCCGCTGTCCGCCAGCAGGGTCTCGGGCGCGCCCAGCGCCTCGGGAAGGCGGGCGAGCGCTTCCAGCGCCGGCTCGATTTGCCGCTTGTCGTTGGGGGCCTGGACCACGTCGTTGGTGACCACCAGCAGGCTGTCGGCCGCCACCAGGGCTTGGGCGTTGTAGGCCTGTTCGAAGCCGCCGCCGGCCACCGGCATGATGCGCGAGTCCGCGTCGGTCAGATTGACCTGGTCCTTCGGCCCGGGCCCGGCCACCGGCGGCTCGGGTGGACGGCCGCCCGGCTTGCGGCCCGTCTTCTCGGCCTTCTCCGCGCGCGCCTCGAGCTTCGCCTCGTACTCGGCCCGTTCCCGCTCAAGGCGTTCGCGCGCCCGCGCCTCGATCACCGCCTTAGCCTCGGCGATGCGGGCCAGACGATCCTCGCGCCGGGCCAGTTCCTCGGGCACCGACATCCCGTCGGGCACATCCGCCCCATCGGCCGCCTCCGCCAACGCCATCAACTCCGCCACCTCGGCCTTCAACCGGGCTTCGAGCTCGCAGGCGTGTTTCCACGACAGCGCGCTGTGCCGGCTCGCGTTGGCGTGCACCTTGGTGCCGTCCAGCGCCACCGTGCCGAGCTTCAGCACCCCGGCTTCCCGGGCCAGCAGCAGCACCTCGACGAACAGCCCTTCGATCCGGTCGAGAAAACGCCGCCGGAACGCGGCGATGGTATCGTGGTCGGGATGATCGTTGGCCGCGATGAAGCGGAAAGCGACAGAATCATAGGTCGCGCGCTCCAACTTGCGGCTCGAAAACACCCCCGTGGCGTAGCCGTAGACCAGAAGCCCCAGCAGCATGCTCGGGTGATAGGACGCCGAGCCCGAGCCGCGATAGGCCTTCACGAACGCCGAGAGGTCCAACTGCTCGATCACCTCGACCACGAAGCGCGCCAGATGCCGCTCGGGAAGCCATTCCTCCACCGACGGCGGCAGCAGAAACCCCGTCTCCCGGTCGACCGGTCGGAAATTGCTCATGACGGCCTCCATCACGCGCGGGCAAATCAACTGATACCATCGAATCCTATTTCGACTCCCGGCTCAAGTCCGACAGGCTGCTAGAGGGCTGGGAACGCGGCGCCTACACTTTGCTGGCCGATATACTGACGTCCATCGGGTTCGCGTTTGTATTGGTGGGCGCGATCGCGTTGAGCGGCCGAGAAGTCGACTGGCGTCGCGGGTTGATTTGGGGACTTTGTGGGTTCGCGGCCGTTTCGGTTGCCCCGGCTCTGGGACTCGCGCCGGAACTTCCGGGGATGCAAGCGGCGGATTTGCAAAACCGCCAAGTGTGGTGGCTCGGAACCGCAGCGACGACGGCCGGCGGCTTGGCACTGGTTTTCCTGGACGAGCGCCCCGTGCTCAAGGTCCTCGGAGCTGTCCTGATCGTGCTGCCCCATGTGATTGGCGCCCCGGCGGGGCACGAACTTGGATCGGGTGCCGTTCCGGTCGAGCTGGCCAGGGAATTCGCCGTCGCGACGTTGGTCGTCAGCGGCTTGTTCTGGCTTCTACTCGGTGGTCTCACCGGTCACTTTTATCGCCGCTTCGAAAGCGCGTAGGACGCGCGCGGCTCAGGGTTCGAGGCGCGCGCGATCAAGCCGCAGCGCCAGCACCCGGGTCGCCGCCTCGCGATAGCCGGCGATGAGCAGGTGGACGCCGTGGCGCTGGTCGTAAACCATGGTGTGGTTCATCGCCGCCATATTCTCGTCATGGCCCAGGAGCGCGAGCTCCGCGCCGTCGACGCGGCGGTATTGGTTGCCCGCCAGATCATAGATGCAGGTGACGCTTTCGCCTGCCTCGATATCGTGCGGGACCAGCACGAACACGCCCTCGGCCGGGTCGAACGTGACGGGGAATTGGCCTGAGCCCGGGTACGCCGCGCGAGGACCCCGGCGCATAGACCCACACCCGCCGACTTGGCCGCGGGCGATCGCCGAACACGGCCAACGCTCGGTTGCGCGAATCGTAGGCCATAACGAAGCCCCAGCCGTGGTGGCGTCCCTCGTCGACCTTGGCCCAGCGGCGCCGGTCGGGGCCCAGTTTCCACACGCCCTGGCCATATACGACGATGGTGTCGCGGCCTGAATCGTAGGCGGCGGCGCTCAGGAAGTGGGCCGGCGGTGCGTCCGTGCTGTCCTCGAATCGCCACGAGCGCGGCGCGAGGTCATAGCGCCATATCACGTCTTTGCGGGCCTCGGGCCGCCGTTGCCGCATCGGGCTATGGTTGGTCGAGGCGAGCATCAGCAGGGCCTCGCGCGAGGGATCGTAAATAATCGCGTCCAACACATGTATCGCCCACGGTATCAGCCCCGCCGTGCCGGCCACCCGATTTTCCGCGCCATCGGCGCGATAGCTCGCGACCGGCGCGGGCGCCTCGTGGGTCCGCCAGGTGAGCGCGACCGGCCGGTCGTGCGTGTCGGAGCCGAACACGAGCACGGTGCCGCGCCGACTGTCGTAGACCGCGCCAGCGTGGCGTTGCAGCCACCCCGCCCGATCGGGCGCGCGGTGGATCTCGACCTACCGGTTGGGCGGCAGGTTTTCAAGCGCGGGGTTTGTGTCCTGCCCGCCGGCCGGGATTGTTGCCAGTATCGCCCCGAAAAGGAGCGCGAGAGCCGGTCGACGCGCGAGGGCCGGCCAGGTCACGAGCCGCGGATCGGCGTCGGCGGGGTGTGGCAGTGGCGCCTCTAGCCGCGGCCGATGAAGGGCATTTTAGTCGCCATCACGGTCATGAACGGGACATTGGCGTCGAGCGGCAGGCTCGCCATGTAGACCACCGCGCGCGCCACGTTGGCGACCGCCATGGTCGGCTCCGGCGCCATCGACCCATCGGCCTGGGGCACGCCGTCCTTCATGCGCGCCGTCATCGGCGACTCGGCGTTGCCGATGTCGATCTGGCCGCAGGCTATGTCAAAGGCGCGGCCATCGAGCGCGGCGGATCGTGTCAGGCCGGTGATCGCGTGCTTGGTGGCGGTGTAGGGCGCCGAGTTGGGCCTTGGCACATGGGCCGAGATCGAGCCGTTGTTGATGATCCGCCCGCCCCTCGGCTCCTGGCTTTTCATGATCCGAAACGCCTGCTGGATGCACAGAAAGACGCCGGTCAGATTGGTGTCGACGACCGCCGACCACTGCTCGTGCGTCAGCTCCTCGAGCGCCACGGCGGGCGTGAAGGTGCCGGCGTTGTTGAACACGACATCGAGGCGGCCGAACTCGCCCTGGGTGCGGTCGAACAGCGCGCGCACCGAGTCCGGATCGCGCACGTCGGTCGGCACCAGCAGCACGCGCGCCTCGGCGCTTGCTTCAGCTCGGGTGGCCTCAAGCGCTTCGGCGCGACGGCCCGCCAGAGCGACCGCGTAGCCGTCATCACTAAGCGCGAGCGCGACGGCTCGGCCGATGCCGCTGCCCGCGCCGGTGACGATGGCGACCTTGTCCACGGCCGCCGGCTACTTGATGCGGGCTTCTTGGAACTCGACGTGCTTGCGCACCACCGGGTCGTACTTGCGGAAGCTCAGCTTGTCGGTCTGGGTGCGTGGGTTTTTCTTGGTGACGTAATAGAATCCGGTGCCCGCGCTGCTCACCAGTTTGATCTTCACTACCGTGCGTTTGGCCATCTTGGCTCTCCGAGCCCTGCTCGGGCCGCCGGCACGATACCGCCGCCCCCGGCGAAGTCAACCGCGCTGGGGGTGTCAGCGGCGTGGTAAGACGCCGCCGTCAGACAAGCCGAACATGTTCTTCGGGAGGGACCCATGGACGATGACGCGAAACGCTCGGCGGCGCATGGCCTGGCGGCGGCCGACGATGTGCCCACCAACCCGCGCGCCGAGGTGGTCGCGACCATCGGCGATGTCATCGACCGATGCTTTGGCTGCCGGGGAGCGCTCAAGGCCCTGCTCGGCACCGCCGACGGCGTTTGGGCGGTCGAGACCGAGTGCCCGTCGCGCGGCGCGGGCCGGATGTTCTTTCGCGCCCCGGTAGGGGCGGAGATGTACGGGCCGTGCTTCACGCCCGACGACCGCGCCCTGTTCGTCGCCGTGCAGCACGTGGCGATGGACGGCGTCGAGAACTACGCCGGCTTCGGACGCGCCTCGACCTTCGAGGACCCGGCGACGCGCTGGCCCGACTTCGATCCGGCCGTGCCGCCGCGCCCCTCGGTGATCGCGATCACCCGAGACGACGGTGGCCCGATCGGCGGCTAAGCCGGCTCAACAGTCAGCGAATCGCGGCATTGACGCGCGGCAGCACCTCGTGCGCCATCAACGCCATCGAACGGCGCGCGAGGGCGGGATCGACCCAATCGTGCCCGGCGTACATGAGAGCGCCGAAATCGCCCGTCTCTTCGCGGAAGGCGAGGAGCTGATCGACCACGTGATTGACGGTGCCATGGATCACCACCGCATCGACGATGCCCTCCACCGTGACCGATTCGTCGGGCGCGTCGGGGTCTTCCTTGAACAGATTGGCGCGACCGGCGCGGATGAGCTTGCGCGAGATCTGCGAGTAATAGAAATGGTAGGGACCGTCCGGTCCCGTGCCGTAGTCGCGCGCGACCGCGTCGTCATCGGCCACGAACACGCTCTTGGCCACGCGCCAGTCGGCGCTTGCCGCCGTCCGCCCGGCCCGCGCACAGCCCTCTACACGGTGGAGCCCATGGGTCGCCACCCATTTCGGCAGCAGGAAGTTGGCCGAGATGGTCGACCACCCGCGCGCGGCCGCGGCCGTCACGCTCTTGGAGTAGGGCTCGACCGCCGTCACCACGATCGGCGGGTGGGGTTTCTGAAACGGCGTCAGCATGACGCCCTGGCCGATCTCCTCCCACAGCGTACGCGCGGTCGAGATGGTCCAGAACTGGCCTTCGAGATTGTAGGGCGCGGGCGTCGTCCACAGGGCGATGATCATCTCGATGGCCTCGGCGAACATCGCCCGGCGATCCTTGTCCAGGGTGCCGAACGCCTCCCAGTCCGAGGGCAGGCCGCCGGGGCTGATCCCGAACAGGAACCGCCCCTCGAGCAGGGTGTCGATCATCGCCACCTGCGCCGCCACGTGGGCCGGATGACAGTTCGGCAGGTTGACGGTGCCCGAGCCAAGCTTGATGGTGCTGGTGTCGTGGACCAGGCTGGCGAGGAACATGAGGCTCGAGGTGACGGTTTCGGCGCGGTCGGTCACATGCTCGCCGACGAACGCCTCCGTGAAGCCGAGCTTTTCGGCGAGCAGTATCGCCTCGCGATCCTCGGCCAGCGTCTCGCGGTAGTCGCGCCCGGGCGGGTGCAGTGGCATCGTGAAAAAGCCTAGTTCCATCGGGCGCTCGCGATCCCTGGTTGATGTTCGCTCCAACCGGAGTATCCCTGGGCCGGCGACGGAAATCCATCGGCGTGGCGCTGTCGCTCTTGCCGGGTCGAGGTCAGACCCATGACGCGCAGCGTTTCGACTGTCGGCATCGTGATGCTGCTCACCGTGAGCGTGGGCTGGGGCGTGAGCTGGCCGATCTTCAAGATCGTTCTCGCCGAGGTGCCGCCGTGGACGTTTCGCGCGCTTTGCGTCGGCGTGGGGGGCCTCGCGTTGCTGGTCATCGCGCGGCTGTCGGGGGCGTCGCTGCGGGTTGGGCGGGCCGAGATCGGGCCGCTTGTCGTCCTATCGCTATTCAATGTGACGGGCTGGAACCTGCTATCGGTCTACGGCGTTACCCTGCTGCCCTCGGGCCGGGCCGCGATCATCGGCTTCACCATGCCGTTGTGGGCCGTGGTGTTCGGCGCGCTTCTCCTCGATGAGCGCATCACTCGCGCCAAGGCGGCCGGGCTGGTCATCGGCCTCGCCGGCCTGGTGGCGCTGCTGGGTGAGGACGTTCTGGCGCTGCGGTCGGCGCCGGTCGGGGCGCTGTTCATGCTGCTCGCCGCGACCTCGTGGGGACTCGGCACGGTGCTGGTTAAGTACTATCGCTTCTCGCAACCGAGCATCGTGCTGGCGGGCTGGCAGCTCCTGCTCGGCGGCGTGCCGATCTATCTCGGCGCCCTCGGCCTCGAAGCCGGCGAGGTCCGGATGCCAAGCCTGTGGCCATCGCTCGCACTTGTCTACATGATCGTGGTCTGCTTCGTGCTCTGTTATTGGGGGTGGTTCAAGGTGCTGACGTGGCTGCCGGCCGGGGTCGCCGCCTATGGCCTGCTGCTGGTGCCGGTGATCGGCGTCGCCAGCGGCGCGGCGATGCTCGGCGAGCCGGTCGGCTGGCCTGAGCTGAGCGCACTGGTGCTGATCGTAGCCGCCATCGCGACGGTGGTGCTGCCCGAGGCGCGCGCCGCGCCGGCTGTCACGTGAGCGCGCCCGGCGATCCGGGCCTGGCCGCCCGCCTGCGCCGCGAGGTCGCGGGCGAGGTGCTGTTCGACCCCCTGAGTCGCGGCCTCTATAGCACCGACGCCTCGATTTACCAGATCGAGCCGATCGGCGTGGTGGTGCCGCGCAGCGACGAAGACGTGCGCGCCGCCATCGCCATCGCCGCCGAGGCCGGGGTTCCGGTGCTCGCCCGCGGCGCCGGCACCTCCCAGGGCGGCCAGGCCGTCGGCGCCGCGCTCATCCTCGACTTCACCAAGCATCTCGACCGTGTCGTCGAGCTCGACACGCACGCGCGCACGGTCAAGGTAGAACCCGGCATTGTGCTCGACCGCCTCAACGCGCGGCTCAAGCCGCACGGCCTGTTCTTTCCGGTCGACCCCTCGACCGCGAGTCGCGCCACCATCGGCGGCATGGCCGGCAACAACAGCTGCGGCTCGCGCTCGATCCGCTATGGCAACATGGTGCACAACGTCCGCGCCATCGACGCCATCCTCGCCGACGGCACCGAGGCGCACCTTGCCGAGGTGCCGGGCGACACCGCCGCGCTGCCGGCGGGCCGCTACCGCGATCTGGTGGCTCGACTGCGCGCGGTGGCGGCGCGCGACCAAGACGAGATCGCCGGCCGCTTCCCCAAGTTGTTGCGGCGCGTCGGCGGCTACAACCTCGACGGCATCGATCCGGCTGGCCACAACATGGCGCACATGCTGGTGGGCTCCGAGGGTACCCTTGCGGTGTTCCGCCGGCTGACGCTGGGGCTCCAGCCGCTGCCCGCCCACCGAGTGCTGGGGATCGCGCACTTCCCTAGCCTTTACGCGGCGATGGTCGCGGCCAAGCACATCGTCGCTCTCAATCCCGACGCCGTCGAGCTGGTCGACCAGACGATGATCGATCTGGCGCGCGACATCCCGACCTACCGCCCGACCATCGACCGGATGATTCGCGGCGCGCCGCAAGCCATCTTGCTGGTGGAGTTCGCGGGCGACGAGGCGGCGCCGCTGGCCCGGCGCCTGGTCGAACTGGCCGCGCTTCTGGGCTCGCTTGCCGACGCCGGTCCGCTGGTCGAGGCGACCGATCCGGCCTTCATCGCCGAGGTGTGGGAGGTCCGCAAGGCCGGCCTCAACATCATGATGTCGATGAAGGGCGACGGCAAGCCGGTCTCGTTCATCGAGGACTGCGCGGTCGCGCTCGACGATCTGCCCGAGTACACCCAGCGCCTCAACGAGGTGTTTGCCCGCCACGGCACCCAGGGCACCTGGTATGCCCACGCCTCGGTCGGGTGCCTGCACGTGCGCCCGGTCCTCAACATGAAGGACGAGGCCGACGTCCACAAAATGCGCGCGATCGCCGAGGAGACGTTCGCCATCGTGCGCGCCTACAAAGGCTCGCATTCGGGCGAGCACGGCGATGGCCTGGTGCGCTCGGAGTTTCACCAGGTGATGTTCGGCCCGCGCGTGGTCCAGGCCTTCGAGGAGGTCAAGGCGGCCTTCGACCCGACCGGGCTGCTCAATCCGGGCAAGATCGTGCGGCCGCCGCGCATGGACGACCGCTCTCTGTTCCGCTATCGCCCCGGCTACGCGGCGCGCCTGCCGGACACCGCGCTCGATTGGTCGGCGTGGGGCGGTTTCGCTGGCGCCGTCGAGATGTGCAACAACAACGGCGCCTGCCGCAAAACCAGCGGGGTCATGTGCCCCTCGTTTAAGGCGACTCGAGACGAGAAGCATCTGACGCGAGGGCGGGCCAACGCGCTGCGCCTGGCGATCTCGGGACAGCTCGGGCCCGATGCCCTGACCTCGGAGGCGCTGTACGAGACCTTGGATTTGTGCATCGGCTGCAAGGGTTGCCGGCGCGAGTGCCCGACCGGCGTCGACATGACGCGGATGAAGACCGAGTTTCTGCACCACTACCGCCACCGCCATGGGGTGCCGTGGCGCGAGCGGCTGATCGCCTACCTGCCGGCCTACGCACCGTGGGTGGCGCGCTTCGGCCCGCTGCTGGGTTTGCGCGACCGGGTGCCGGGGTTGGCAGCGTTGAGCCAGTCGCTATTCGATCTGACGGCGCGGCGGCCGCTGCCGAAGTGGCGTGGGAACGGCGCGGAGTGGCGCGGGGGGGGCGACCCCGCGACCGCCGATGTGGTTCTGTTGGTCGACACCTTCGACCGCTATTTCGAGCCCGAGAACGTGCGCGCGGCGCTGGCCGTGCTGGAGGCCGGCGGCTACCGGGTCGCCATCGCCGGCGACGGCGGCGACCGCCCGCTCTGTTGTGGCCGCACCTATCTGGCGGCTGGCCTGATCGAGAGGGCGCGCACCGAGGCGCGACGCACCCTGGCCGCGCTCGAACCCTTCATCGCGCGCGACGTGCCGGTGATCGGGATCGAGCCGGCTTGCCTTCTGACGCTGCGCGATGAGTTCACCGCGCTCTTGCCCGGCCCAGGGACCGAGAAGCTCGCGGCTCAGGCGGTCCTGTTCGAGGAGTTCCTCGCCGCCGAGGCCGATGGCGGCCGTCTCGATCTGCGCCTCAAGCCGCTCGCGGAACGTCGGGCGCTGGTGCACGGCCACTGCCACCAAAAGGCGTTCGGCGCAATGGCGGCGGTCACCCGGACGCTGGGGCTGGTTCCCGACCTCGAGGTCGAGGTCATCGAGGCTGGCTGCTGCGGCATGGCCGGCGCCTTCGGCTACGAGCGCGAGCACTACGAGATGTCGCTCCGGATCGGCGAGTTGGGACCGCTACCGGCCGTACGAGCGGCAGCGCCCGAATGCCTGATCGTCGCCGACGGCGTGAGCTGCCGCCAACAGATCGCCCACACCACGCCACGCACCGCCCAACACGCCGCCCGCGTGCTGGAGGCGGCGCTGGCTTAGCGGCGTCGCGCGCGGTTACGGCTTGGTGTCGAGGAGCTCGCGGTACACGCCGAGGTCGAGTCTCTCCGCTTCGGCGAAGATTCGCTCGGCCTGATAGCCGCCCCGCCCCGCGAGCACGAGGTGGCACGTGGGGAGCACTTCGCGCACCGTCGCGAAGGCGCGCCGATGGGTGAGGGTGGGGGCGACGGGGGCCGACCATAGCACGCACGCGAGGCCCGCGATGGGATCGACCATGGCAGGCTTCCGACCGTGAACCGGCGGCGCTAAACTGGTCGATGCGGTGGCGGGCCGCACTGGGGCGGCGTTTGGGGCGGCGTTCAGGAGGGCTTCGATGGAGCTGCGCGACAAGGTGGCGGTGGTCACCGGCGCCACCAGCGGCATCGGCTGGGCGGTGGCCGAGGACCTGCGCCGGGCCGGTATGCGGCTCGTGGTCACCGGCCGGCGCGAGGAACGGTTGCGGGCGCTGAGCGAGGCGCTTGGCGGTACGCCCTACGTCGCCGGCGACATCGTCGAGCCGGCGCTCGCCGGAACGCTGATCGAGACCGCCGTGGCGCACTTCGGCCGCTGCGATGTGATGGTCAACAACGCCGGCATGATCGAGCTTGGCGAGGTCGCGGCGATCGACATCGAGCGCGTCTGCGCCATGGTGAGGCTCAATACCGAGGCCGCCTTTCGCGTCATCTACACCGCCTGCAAGCATTTCCTCGCCCATGGCGGGGGGCAGGTCGTGAACACGAGCAGCGTGCTGGCCACGCGGGTTCGCGAGCCGTTCGGCGCTTATGCCGGAACCAAATCCGCCATCGAGGCGCTGTCGGAGGCCTTGCGGCTCGAACTCGCGGGCACCGGCGTCGGCGTGAGCTGTGTCCAGCCAGGGCTGGTCATGAGCGAGCTCTACGACGATTGGCCGATCCACCCGAGCAAATCGCGCGGTATAGAGGAGCCCCTGCGGCCGGAGGACATCGCGCGCTGTGTCCGCTTCATTCTCGAGCAACCCGCCCACGTCCGCATTCCGCGCCTGATGGTGCTGCCCGCCGAACAGGTGACGTAGAGCCGCTCTCAGGTCACCACGAAACCACGCGCGCAGGGGTCGCGATCGTCGATGAAGATGGTGTTGAGGCCAGTGACTCGGGCCCAGCCCTCGATGCTCGGGACGATGGCTTCGATGTCGCCGAGCCGCGCGGTCGCCTCGACCCGTCCGGTGAACAGCGTGCCGATGATGCTTTCGTGGACAAACGACTCGCCGACCGCGAGTTCGCCGCGCGCCGCCAGTTGTGCCATGCGCGCCGAGGTGCCGGTGCCGCACGGCGAGCGATCGATGGCCTTGTCGCCGTAAAACACCGCGTTGCGGGCGTCGGCGCGGCGGTCGCGAGGCGCGCCGGTCCACAGCACATGGCTCAGGCCGGCGATCTCCGGGTTCTCCGGATGCACGAACGCCCAGGCCTCGTTGAGCATCCGCCGCACCACCGGGCTCAGCCTCTGAATATCGCCAGGCGTCAAGTCCGCCAGGTCGCGGTAGCCGGGCTGCGGCTCGATGATGGCGTAGAAATTGCCGCCGTAGGCCACGTCCACCGAGAGCTCGCCGCGCCCAGGGACGTCGATCTCCAGCCCCCGCGAATGCACGAACGACGGCACGTTCAAGATGCGCACCGTCTCGACATGATCGCCGACCTGGTCGTAGTGCGCCTCGACCACGCCGGCCGGCGTGTCGAGCCTCAATAGCCCCGGCGTCCTAGGCGCCACCAACCCGCGCTCGATGGCCACGGTCACAGTGCCGATAGCACCGTGTCCGCACATCGGCAGGCAGCCGCTGGTTTCGATGAACAGGATGGCGATGTCGCAGTCTGCCCGCGTCGGCGGGTAGAGGATGCTTCCTGACATGATGTCGTGGCCGCGCGGCTCGAACATCAGCCCGGTCCGAACCCAGTCGAACTCATCGATGAAATGCTGGCGCCGTTCCAGCATCGTCGCGCCCGCCAGCGCCGGGCCGCCCGCCGCCACGACTCGGACCGGGTTGCCGCAGGTGTGGGCATCGATGCAGAAATAGGTGTGGTTCGCCATGTGCATTGTTTCACGTGAACCGGTCGATGCGGAACGGCGCCACATCGATGTCGGGCGCACGGCCCGAGACCAGGTCCGCGATGACACGCCCGGTGGTGGCGCTCATGGTCAGTCCCAGGTGGCCGTGGCCGAAGGCATGGAACACGTTGCCGAAACGCGCCGATCGGCCGATCACCGGCAGCGAGTCGGGGGGGGACGGTCGGTGTCCCATCCATTCGCGGCCGCCCTCGGTGTTCAAGTCGGGGACATATTGCTGGGCGCGCTTGGCTAGCGCCTTGGCGCGGTCGTAGTTGGGCGGGGTCTCCAAGCCGGCGAGTTCCACGGCGCCGCCGACGCGCAGGCCCACCGACAGCGGCGTCATCACGAATTGGTCGTCGGCGAAGGCCACGTAGTTATTGATCCTGACGCCGGGGTCCGGGATGGTGGTGTTGTAGCCACGCTCCGATTCCAGCGGAAACGGCTCGCCGAGCTTCTTCGACAAGATGCTCGACCAGGCGCCGGCGGCGATGACCAAATTGTCGAACGTAATCGCCTCGCCCCGGTCGGTGCGAGCGCTCCGCGCCCGGCCGCCGGCCGCCTCAAGGTCGTCTATCGTTGCCGCCACGAACCGAGCGCCGCTGCGCTCGACCAGATCGGCGATACCCATCACCAGAGCGCGGGGATCGGTGTAGTGGGCCCAATCCTCGACGTGGTAACCGACCTGGGCGCGCGGTCCGAGACAGGGTTCGCGGTCCTCGATGTCTGCCCGATCGAGCTTCGTGAACCTGACCCCGAGGCGACGGCGGAGCGCCCAGCCGTCCTGATCGGCCGTCAGGTTCCGCGCCGAGCGATAGACGTAGAGCGAACCTTGCTCGCGCAAAAGTCCAGTCAGGCCCGCCTCCTTGAGAAGGCTCCGGTGGTCGTCGAGCGCCGGTTCCAGGAGACGCGCGAGCGCCATCGCGCCGGCTTCCATGCGCGCGCGCGGACTCGACCGCAGGAACAGGTAGAGCCACGGCGCGAGGCGGGGCAGATAGGACCAGCGAATGCTGAGGGGCCCGAGCGGGTCCAAGAGCCAGCCCGGCACCTGAAAGATGACCCCCGGAGCGGCGAGTGGTATGACCTCGGCCTTGGCGATGCCGCCGGCATTGCCGCACGAGGCGCCGTCGAACCGTGGGCCCCGGTCGACCACCGTCACCGCGTGGCCCGACTTGAGCAGGTGATAGGCGCAACACAGGCCGACGATGCCCCCGCCTATGACGAGTGTCTGTCTCTTGAGCCGTGCGGGCAAAATTCTATCGCTTGTCAGATTGCGATCCGAGGTCGGCGTCCATTGTCGGCCTCGGATCACACCATCTGCTCCCACTGGAGTCCATTCGGCTCAGCAGCGGCCGGCGTGGGCAAGCCCATCTGGCCGCTCCGTGTCCGAACGCCGGCGTGACGCGCTACGGCTGTGCACACCGCTGAAGACTTCTAAGCGGGAGCCGCCAGATCGGCGAAATGAATCCACTGCTCCGCATCCGGTCGAATCATGATGCTCCGACTGAGGCGGCGTTCTCCTCGGTGTAGAAACGGGAGTTCTGATTGATCTCTTCGCAAAACTTCCAGAAATGTGCGAGAGCGCCCGTGGCAACTCGTACCACTCCTGCCAAAAGAACACGACCGCGATCACACGTCGGTTATTGCGGAATAGCTTATCCAACGCCGAATCGACGGCGGCTCTCAACCCTTCGTCCACGATCCAGGGTTCGGGAATCCTGAGAAAGATGATGCCAGGACGAGTCGCAGGTATCTGCCGAGCGGCCTTCTTGAAACTTGCCAGAAGTGTGTTGGCAGAAAGCCTCGTCGTGTCGCGTTTGGTTTTTCACCTCGCACGAGGCGATGTCGCTGGATGGCAGCTCAATGTCGATCTCATAGTCGGAACCTCTCTTTCCGTGCAACGGTGCAAATTAAAATGGGCAGATTGCTTTTCGCCAAGAGCTTCGCGGCTTCGATTTCAGCGAGAGCTGAATCCAAGTCACGGCTTGCCCAGCCTCTCGACCACTCGAGAAATCCCGGGACCACCTGAAGGTTAAATATCAACTCCCGCAACATCACCGTATTGACTTGCGCCTTCATAGTATCCAGTGCACCGAGTCTGCTAAGCTGGAGTCCGCTTTGTGCCGTAGACGCGTCAAACAAGTTCTTCTGACACCAATCGTCGCCTAAAGCTGGGCGTAAGACGTTCATGGCGAGGGCAAACTGGACGGCCTCGATCGTGTCCCGGCAGGTGGTGTAAGAGCGTTGCGCTCTACGCGGCTCCCGGCGGGTAGGGCCGGGACGTTCAGGCTGCCACGGTGGGCAGCGTGATGGGGACACCATCGCCCAGCGGAGCGATTGATTCCAGCGTCATGTATCTCCTTGAGACGGCCCACTCGTCGTTCTGCTCGAGAAGGATGGCGCCGACGAGCCGTGTGATGGCGTCTTCGTTGGGAAAGATGCCGACGACGTTGGTGCGGCGCTTGACCTCGGCATGGAGCCGTTCGATCGGGTTGGTCGAATGCAACTTCTGGCGGTGCTCCTTGGGGAAGCTCATGTAGGCGAGGACGTCGTGCTCGGCTTCGTCCATGAGAACTGCCAGCTTGGGGACCTTGGGCCTGAGCTGGTCGGCGACCTGACGCCACTGGACCTTCGCGCTGTCGGCGTCCTCCTGGGCGAAGGCGGTGGCGACGAAGGCGGAGACGACGCGCCGACCCTGGCGGCCGGCATGGGCCAGCAGGTTGCGGGCGAAGTGCACGCGGCATCTTTGCCAGGTGGCGCCGAGGATCCGGGTCGCGGCGGCCTTCAGGCCCTTGTGGTCGTCGGAGATCACCAGCTTCACGCCGCGCAGCCCGCGCCGGGCCAGCGAGCGCAGGAACTCGGTCCAGAAGGTCTCGGCCTCCGACGCGCCGATCGCCATGCCCAGGATCTCACGCCGGCCTTGGTCGTTGACGGCCACAGCCACGGTCACCGCGACCGAGACGATGCGTCCGGTCTGGCGCACCTTCACATAAGTCGCATCCAGCCACAGATAGGGCCAGTCGCCCTCCAGCGGTCGATCGAGGAAGCCGTTGACCTTATCGTCGATCTCGCCGCACAGCCTGGAGACCTGGCTCTTGGAGACGCCCGACATCCCCATCGCCTGAACCAGATCGTCGACCGAGCGGGTCGACACGCCCTGGATGTAGGCCTCCTGGATCACCGCAGCCAGCGCCTTCTCGGCCATCCGCCGCGGCTCCAGGAAGCCGGGGAAGTAGCTCCCCTTCCTCAGCTTCGGGATCTTCAACTCGACCGTGCCGGCCCGGGTCTCCCAGGACCGGTCGCGGTAGCCGTTGCGGTGGGTGATACGATCCGCCGAGCGCTCGCCGTGAGCGGCGCCGGTCAGGCCCTCGACCTCCAGTGCCATCAGCCGCTCGGCCGTGAAGCCGATCATCTCGCGAAGCAGATCGGCATCGGAGCTCTTCTCCAAAAGCGCGCGTAGGGTCATCATGTCCTGGGTCATCGTGGTTCTCCTTCGGGTCAGGTTGGTTCGCACTAGCCCAACCCTAAACCGGAACCGCGATGGCCTCCGCTGTGGATAGCCGGCTTGCCTACGCCAGACTCTCGGCGGTCGCTACGGCAAGAGCTATAACCGAATCTTGTGTACGGCGTTGAAATGAAGGCGGCGTATCCTGGTGATTGTTGATGTCACCACTTGAGCTAAGCCAAGGAAGGATAGGCCATGAAAGAGATACCGTTGTTGCTCTTTCAAAACCCATCTGATTTTCAGAAAGATCCGTTGACGGAAGTCCTACAAGCTGGAGCTCGCGAGTTGTTGGCCCAAGCCGTTGAGGCCGAGGTCTCCGTGTTTTTGGGTAGCCATGCGGCGCTTGTTGACGCCGCCGGCCGCCGCCGGGTTGTCCGCAATGGATATCTGCCGGAACGCTTCATCCAGACCGGGATCGGCCCGGTGAGCGTGCGCCAACCCCGTGTGCGGGACCGGGGGGACGGCGCCATCCGCTTCACGTCGGCGATCCTGCCGCGCTATCTGCGCCGCGCCAAGAGCCTGGAAGACCTTTTGCCATGGCTGTATCTGAAGGGCATTTCCACCGGCGACTTCGGGGAAGCCTTGGCGGCGCTCCTGGGGAGCTCCGCGCCGGGGCTTTCGGCCTCCACGATCACCCGGCTGAAAGAGGTCTGGGGGGTTGAGGCGGAGCGCTGGCAACGGCGCGACCTCACGGCCAAGCGCTACGTCTATTTCTGGGTGGACGGCATCTATTTCAGCGCCCGCATGGAGGAAGAGAAGCAGTGCATTGGGTGATCGTCGGGGCCACGGACAAGGGACAGAAGGAACTGATCGCCATCGCCGACGGCTATCGCGAAAGTGAGCAGTCCTGGCTCGAAGTTCTGCTCGATCTCAAGCGGCGCGGCCTTGAAATGGGTCCGCAACTGGCGCTCGGCGACGGCGCGCTCGGCTTCTGGAAGGCGCTCCGCCAAGTCTACCCAGGCGCCCGCGAGCAACGCTGCTGGGTTCACAAGACGGGCAACGTCTTGAACAAGCTGCCCAAGGGTCTGCAAAAGAAAGCCAAGGGGCGCCTGCAAGACATCTGGATGGCCGAAACCAGGAAGGATGCCGAGAGCGCCTTCGACTTCTTCCTGGAAGCCTACGGGCCGAAGTACGACAAGGCCGCGGCCTGCCTGGCCAGGGACCGCGACGTCCTGCTGACGTTCTACGACTTCCCCGCCGAGCACTGGAAGCATGTACGCACGACCAACCCCATCGAGAGCACGTTCGCCACGGTTCGTCTGCGCACCTACCGGACCAAGGGCTGCCTGTCGCGCAAGACGGCGATGGCCATGGTCTTCAAACTATGCCAGTGCGCTCAGAGAAAATGGAGAAAACTCGATGGATCGAACCATCTCGCCGAGATCATTCGCGGCGTCAAACCCGTAGATGGAGAACGCCAGGATCGCGCCGCCGCATGATCAGCCCATACACAACTTTCGACAATAGCTCCTACGGCAAGCCGCCTACCCACAGCTACCAGAGGCTCCAACAACTCCTACACCACGTCCTGGGACACGACCACGGCCTCTGGCGTCTGTTGCACATCAGGGTACCAAACTGAGAAATTCTCGAGCAGCCCTCGCGCGAGATCTGACAGCTCTTTCAACAGCTTCGTGTTTGCCGTTCTCCTTGGCGGGGGGGGGGGTGAGCGTAGAAATTGGGTTTCGGTCAGCCACGCTCGGTATTTTCCTTCGTTAAACGCCCAGACGAGTTCGCAGCAGCGCCTCTCTGGATCAAATGTGCCGACGAGATGGTGGGGGCCATTGGCACCGCCGAACTGGATGCCCATGTGCTGACCATCCCAGGGGCCGGTGTATAGGTGGGACGCTGGTTGGTCAGGGTGGCACGAAACGGGATACCCGAAGCTCTCGGCGACGACCGCCAGGATCTCCTCCATCGTCATGTCTCGCGTCACGGTCCCGGCGGGTAAAGCCGCGCGAAGTCCTAGCGCGAGACTTAACCTTGACCTCGACAACAAGGACGCGCTTGTGCTCGGGCTCTATTCCTTCTTGGTGACAATGGTTTCGACGACTACTAGCTCGTCCTCACTTAACCAATGGGCGGCTGCGATCCGGTCGAAACCCTCGGCAATGAGGCCACTGTGGCGGTTGTTGACTGTTGTTCTTGCAAGGCCGTGCGGAATTCCGCAGTCCCGCATAAAGTGCGTGCACTCGGCCGTGGAGATGACGTCAATCATTCATCCGCCGCCTCTCGCGACGGGCCTGTCGCTCAGGATCATGTGAGCGACGCCGTCGCCGACGTTCACACGTTGGGTCGGGTCTCGAGGGCGGTCTTGATGATGGTTTCGATGCGGGTGCGTTCCTCGCCGATCAGGGTCAAACGGGGCCGGCGCACCATCTCGGTGCCCATGCCGGTCATCTGGTTGGCAAGCTTGATGTACTGGACCAGCTTCACATCGACGTCCAAATGCAAAAGGGGCATGAACCAGCGGTAGAGCGCGACCGCTTCCTCGATCCGGCCGGCTTGGGCAAGCTCGAACAGGCGGACCGATTCGCGCGGGAACGGATTGGCGAGCCCCGCCACCCAGCCGACCGCCCCGAACAGCACGTTCTCCAGCACCAGATCATCGACGCCGCACAGGATGCGATAGCGGTCGCCGCAGGCGTTGAACATGTCGGTGACGCGGCGGCTGTCGTGCGAGGATTCCTTGACCGCGACCACGGTCTCGCAATCGGCGAGCCCGGCGAAGTCCTCGGGCGTGAGATCGACCTTGTAGCCGATCGGGTTGTTGTAAATCATGATCGGCAGGTCGACGGCGGCGGCAAGCGTGCGGAAATGCGTCGTCGCCTCGCGCGAATCCTGCTTGTAGACCATACACGGCAAGGCCATGAGCCCCGCGCAACCCGCGCGTCCAGCCGTGCGAGCGAACTCGACGGCGAGATCGGTGGTGTATTCCGCGACGCCGGCGATGACGGGCACGCGGCCATCGACGGTCTCGACGGCGGTCCGCAACACCTCCTCTTTTTCGTCAGGGCGGAGCGAGCTGTTCTCGCCCAGTGTGCCGAGCATGATAAAGCCGCGCACTCCGGCCTCCACACAGGCCTCGATGTGGCGCGCGGTCGCCTCCAAGTCGAGGTGTTCATCGCCCTTGAATTCCGTCATCAAGGCCGGCAGCACGCCATTCCACTCGACCATCATCGTTCCCTCCTGGTCAACTCGATCACCCGGTGGCCGCTCTCGCCGCGACGAGGCCTAGTGAGCCAGTAGCACCGGCAGCGTGGCGGCCGACAGGATGTGTTGCGTCGCGCCGCCGAAGATCATCTGGCGAAACCGGCTGTGGGTGTAGGCGCCTTTGATCAGGAGATCGGCCCCGGTCGCCCTCGCCTCGGCGAGAACCGTTTCACCGGCGCTTGTGCCCCTGGCGGGCGTCACATGCCGGGCTGAGGCGTGAATGCCGTGCTGGACCAGATGCGTGACGACCTCGCCGCCGCTCGGTCCCGGCACCATTCCCCCCTCGACCGACAGAACCTCGACGGCCTTGGCGGTTTCCAGCAGAGACATGGAGAGCGCGATGGTGCGCGCTGTCTCGGTGCTGCCATTCCAGGCGATGACGATCGAGCGGCCGACCTCGCCCGGCGGGGCGCCTGCCGTCAACAGGACCGGGCGGCCGCTCTCGAACAGCGCCGCCTCGCAGGTGATCATCCATCGGTCTGGGCCCGGGACCGCCGAGCGCCCCATGGCGATGAGATCGAAGACCCGCCCGCGCTCGGCGACGAGTTCTCGCTCCAGGCCATCGGCCTCCCGCCACCTCGCGCTGGGTCCCGTGGTGGTGGCTCCCGCCGCGGGCCCCGCCGCGTCGAGGGGCAGGCCGAGCCGCTTGATCGCGGCATGAAAGCGGGCGCGCGCGTGGTCGGCGCGGCGCTCGTCCTCATCGTCTTGCCAGGCGACGTAGTCGGGCGGGATCGCCATCTCCCCGGCGGCCACGATCCGTGGCGGCTCGCGCACGAAGAACCCGGTGATATGGCCGGCGCAGCGACCGGCGATGGCCACCGCCGTCGCGAGCGCCGCCTCGGCGGTCTCATCGTCGTGGAACACCACCAGAATCGACTTCATCATCGCGCCCGTCCCGTCGCCATCCTCACACCTCACGGTCGCCCGCGCCAGCCTCACCCGATGACGCATCCGTGATTCAGCCTCGGGTTGAACCAATAGCTACCACAGGGCGTATGCTGGCGCCTGTAGATGGAAGTAACAGACCAATCACAACGGTAGCGGTCCAAGCCCATGGGAATGACTACGAGAGCCAGGAGATGTCCCGGTCGATGTTGAAAAGTTGAGGTAGGTGTCGCTCTCCTGGAGCCGTTAGGCTCCGGGTGCTGCAAACCCAAGAGGGAGAACGACACCATGGGAAAGAATATCCGTAGTTCCAGTAGCCCGAAAGCCCTTGCCACCTCGTTTCCTATGCCGCCGCTGGCAGACGCGATGGACGCAGTCCGTCTCAGCGTGGATCGGTTCTGTCTCCTGGCCGGGGTCGAGGCCTTGGCCGAGATGATGGAGGAGGACGCCACGACCGTGTGCGGGGCCCGACATCGTCGCCATGGGAACCGTCGGGGTTATCGCTGGGGCCATACGCAGAGCGAGATCGGCTACCACGGCGGCCGCGTGAAAGTGCAGCGGCCACGGGTTCGCGACCATGCTGGCAAGGAGGTGGGTTTGGAGAGCTGGCAGGTGCTGCGCGACGGCAACCTGTTGCTCGAGTGGGCGCTCAACCTGATGGTGCTGAACGTGTCGACCCGCAAGTACCACCGCGCGGTCCGTCTGCCCGAGGGCGACCTGGCGAAAGCGCGTGGCGACGGCACCTCGAAGTCGGCCGTTTCCCGGCGCTTTGTGGCGCTGTCGCGCAAGAAGATGAAGGCCTGGCTTGCCTCGGACCTCTCGGAGCTCGACCTGCTGGTCATCCAGATCGACGGTCTGCATGTCGGCGACCATGTCTTGGTGGCGGCGATCGGCGTCGATGGCAACGGCGACAAGCATGTCCTGGCCGTGGTCGAGGGGGCGACGGAGAACACTGTCGTCGTCCAGGCCTTGCTCGACAATCTCCTCGCCAGGGGGCTCGATCCGACGCTGCCCCGGCTGTTCATCGTCGATGGCGCGAAGGCGCTCAGCAAAGCGATCCGCAACACCTTCGGTGTGGCCGCCGCCATCCAGCGCTGCCAGGTCCACAAGGGCCGTAACATCATCGAGCGCCTGCCCCTGCATTTGCATGCGAGCGTCAAGAAGGCGCTCCGTCAGGCCTGGGACCAGGACGACGCAGACAAGGCCGAACGGCTGCTGCGCAACCTGGCCCGGCGTCTGGAGCATGAGGAACCGGGCGTCTCGGGCAGCATCCTGGAGGGGCTGGACGAGATACTCACCGTCATCCGCCTCGGCCTGCCGCACGAACTCCGGCGCTCGCTCGCCTGCACCAACATCGTCGAGAACGCGCTCGGCACGGTGCGCCAGGTCACCCGCAACGTCAAACGCTGGAGACACGCCGAGATGGCGCTCAGATGGACCGCCGCCGGCCTGCTGGAGGCCCAGAAAACCTTCCGTCGCCTCAAGGCCTATCGTCAGCTGCCCATCCTCCGAAATGCTCTCCAGGAACACTTGAGAAAGGCTCAGGCCGACAGTGCCATTGAAACCATCATGAAGGCAGCATAGCATCATCAACCAGCGACGCCTGCCCCACGAATTTCAACAGAGATAGGGACATCGCCGAGAGCCACATCGACGCTGATCTGTCCGGAATGCGCGCACGCCAAGCTCGAGACGATGCCGACCGACGCCTGCCAGTACTTCTATGAGTGCGAGGGCTGTGGCGTGCTCTCGAAGCCACTGCGGGGTGATTGCTGCGTGTTCTGCTCCTATGGCGATGTGCCGTGTCCGCCGGTCCAAGAAGCGCGCGCTGGCGGCGCGGCGGCCGCGACTTGCGGCTGATCGGGCGCGGGGGGCGAGCTAGTCGAGCGGCGTCGAGTAGATGTAGTCGGCCTGCCGTGCGCCCTTGTCGTGACAGGCGAAGCAGCCGGCCTTCACGTGGACATCAATTTGCTGTCGGTCCGGGCCGAACAGCGCGTACGCCCAGCCGCCCGTCGCCTGTGACGCCGCGTCCTTGCGGATGTAGAGCATGACTCGAAGCGGCCCCTCATCGAGGCGCTTGCCGTCGCGCACCAGCCCATACACCTTGCCGATGAAGACGGTTCCCTGGGGATGAATCCCGCACTGTGGGGCCTGGTGAGCGCACTGAGCTGGGGCTCGGCCGACTTTCTCGCGCGACTCGCGGGCCGGCGGGTCGGCGCCGTGGCGACCACTTTAGGCATGCTCGGATCGAGCACACTGCTGCTGACGCTATGGATTTGGTACTCCGGGACGCCACTGGTCTGGGACCTTGAGGCCGGGATCTACGTGCTTATCGCGGGAAGCGGGGTGATGGCGGCGACCCTGATGTTTTACGCGGCGCTGACGCGCGGCCCGGTCTCGGTCGCCTCACCGCTGATCGCGAGCTATCCGGCCTTTGTCATCGTCGGCGCCGCGTTTCTGGGCATCCTGCCGACGCCGATCCAATGGCTCGCCATTGTGGTCACCATGGTGGGGGTGGGGGTCATCTGCCGCGCGGGCGCCGCCGACGCGCGTGGCGGGACGCCCATCACCATGACCGTGCTCCTCGGCCTGCTGTCAGCCATGTTGTTCGGCGTGACGGTACTTGCCGCGCGGGAAGCGGTGGTCGTGCTGGGTCAGACCCAGACGGTGTGGCTCGCGCGCGCCGTCGCTGTGGTCATTCTCGTTCCGTATGTCGTGCTGACGCGCTCAAGTGCGCGAATACCCTTCGCCTGGTGGCCGGTCATCGCCGTCATGGGCATGCTCGACGTTTGCGCCTACTTGGCGTTGCTGTTCGGGTCGGTCGGCCGCGGGGCGCCGCTCGCGGCTGTCACCAGCGCGGCCTTCACCATGGTCACGCTGCTGCTGGCGTGGGGATTCCTGCGCGAGCGCATCGGTCCGCGACAATGGCTCGGCGTCGGCCTCGTCATCACAGGCGCGGCGATGCTCGCATACTTTGGCGAAGCGCCAGACTAACCCGCGGCGTCTCGCTCGTGCAGAGGAGGCGGCCGCCCGACGGGCTAGGGCCCGCCGGTGATGAGCCGGGTGCCGCGCCGTGCGCACGCACTCACCTCGATCAATCCGCTCTCGGGTCTGCTGCGCCATAACCTGAGCATACCCATCTGAGCATACAGTGAGGGGCCAAGGGTCGACAGCACAACGCTCGACGAATTGCCCATGCGTTGCCCGCGTGTTTGAGGGTACGGTCGGCATGTTCGCGGCACGTTCGGGCACGACGAGGTCAGCCACAGAAGGGCGGGTGCGGGATAAACTCTCCGCAATTTCAAAGGTGTAGGTGGTGGGCGCGGCTGGGATTGAACCAGCGACCCCTGCGATGTCAACGCAGTGCTCTCCCGCTGAGCTACGCGCCCGATCGGCCCGGTTATAGCGCAACCAATGCGCTTTGCAAGAATGCCCAGCCGGCCGGCCAGAGGGCGGCGGGGCGGCGCTCGACCGTGCCGGCGCGCGGCTGTTATGATCGGCGCCCGCGCCTTCGCGCCCGTTCGGTGGTCCCTCGTTCCTGTCCCTGGTTGATGCCGTTCTCGCTCGGATCCGAATTCGGCGCCTCCGCGCCCGCCTACGAGATTCGGGCGCCCGAGCGTCAGTCGATGCCGGTCGTGTTCTGTTCGCCGCACAGCGGCAGCGGCTATACCCCGGCCTTCCTCACCGCCGTCAAGGCCGACCTCGTCAGCCTGCGTCAGCTTGAGGACAGCTTCGTCGATGAACTGTTCGCGGCGGCGCCCGAGCGCGGGGCGCCGTTGCTGTGCGCGCTGTTTCCGCGCGCCTTCATCGATCCCAACCGCGAGCCCTATGAACTCGATCCCGAGATGTTCGACGGGCCGCTGCCCGAGCATGCCAACACGACCTCGTTCCGGGTTTCCGGCGGGTTTGGAACCATCGCCCGGGTGACCACGACCGGCGCCGCGATCTATCGCCGCAAGCTGCGGGTGGCCGAGGCCGAGCACCGGATCGCCGCGTTCTATCAGCCGTTTCACGGCGCTCTCAAAGGGCTCCTCGACACCACCAAAAAGCGCTTCGGACACGCCGTCCTGATCGATTGTCATTCGATGCCCTCGATCGGCGGCCCGCGCGACCGCGACCAAGGCCGCGAGCGTGCCGACATCGTGCTCGGCGACCGCTTCGGCACCAGTTGCGCGCCGGCCCTGACCGACGCCGTTGAAGCGACGCTGTCGGGGCTCGGCTACCGGGTTGTTCGCAACGTTCCCTACGCGGGCGGTTTCACCACCCAGCACTACGGCTGTCCCGACGACGGCGTCCACGCGCTGCAGATCGAAATCAATCGCGCGCTCTATATGGACCAGCGGCGCCTGCGCCGACACCGTGGGATGGCCGGCACAACCCGTTGCATGACGACCCTGATCGAGCGCCTGGCCGAGGTCGAGGGCGTCGCCTGAAGGCCCCATGCCCATAAGCAATGGGCCCCACCAAAACGGGCCATGAAAAATGGGCCATGCGATTGTGCCGCATGGCCCGAGTTCAGGGAGGAAATACCCAGGACGGGTATGGTAGGCAGCACCGTCGATAGACAACCAACGATGCCATGCTACTAGATATGCCACACTTCTACGGCCGTGCCAAGCGCAATATTTTTTTATTGATTTTTTTCACCACCTTAGTCGGCAACTTGAAGGACCGACCCGAACTAACCCTCCATAGCCAATGGCCGAAAGCGATAAAGCCCGATTTCGGTGAAATGATACGAAGGCGCGCCGACGGCGCCCGAAACGGCCCGAAGTCCAATCGAGGGCCAATACCCATAGCCGCGTCCATGGCCCGGCGTCCGTGGCATGCGTCTGTGGCACGCTCCTTGCGGCACGATGGCGAAGAGGCGACGTCGAGGAGACCGTGCAATGGGCGAGAAGTGGCTTCCTGGTCCGGCATCCGCCGCGCGCACCGTGATTTGGGTTGTGGGCTTGGCGCTGTGGGTGGGCGGGTCATACGGCCCGGCGTCCGCCGCGGTCGCGCCAGCGGCGGACGCCGAGCGTAGTGTCTGCCAGACGGCGGCGGCCGAGATGGAAGCGCGCTTCGATATTCCGCCGCAACTGCTGGCGGCGCTGGCGCTCGCCGAAACGGGGCGTTGGAATGCCGAGCACTGGGAAAGTTTTGCCTGGCGGTGGACGGTAACGGCCGGCGGCGCGAGCCGCTATCTCGACACCAAGGAGGCGGCCATCCTCGAGGTCCACAAGCTGCGCGAGCAGGGCATCCACAACATCGACGTGGGTTGCATGCAAATCAATCTGTTCCATCATCCCGATGCCTTCGCGAGCCTCGATGCGGCCTTCGATCCGATGGACAACATCGCCTACGGCGCGGATTTCCTGCGCCGGTTGCATCGGATCAAGGTGTACAAGCTGTGGCGGCTCGAACGCCGCCGCGCCGCCGCGATCCGACGCCAACAGGTCATCGCCGCCTTCAACGAACGCAAGGCCCAGCGCCAGGCCCAGCATGAGGCGGCGCAGCGCTAGGGCGCCGCCGATAGGGAGGAGACCGGCCTGCCACTGTGCCAGCTCAGCCGTTTGCTTGCCCTCTCGGTCGGTTGACCTCGAGTGGCCGAACGACCTCAAGGTATTGATATAGCGTCAAAAAGATTGACAGATTCGGCGCACGCCCGCATGGTGGCGCGCGTCGATTTCGGGGGACGGCGTCTCATTGTCCAGCTTCAATCGATCTAGGGTCGGGCGCGGCCAGCAGCGCCCAGAAACAAGCGCGGCGGCGATCGCGCGGCCGTTCGCCGCCCGCACGCTGGTCCTCGCCGGAGCTGCCGTGGCGGTGGCCGCCGTCGTGGCGGTGAGTTTCATCGACAGCGCCGCCTATAGCGCATTCGGGCCAATCCTGATCGCCGGGCCGCGCTCGCACGCCATCCCGACCGGGAGCGATCCGGCGCTCGCCGACCGGGCGTTGGCGCGCTCCTGGCAAACGATCGGCCCCCACGAGATACCCGACGCGACGGTCATCAAGACGGTCGCGGTCGCGCGCGGCGGCACGCTGATGGCGACGCTCGTCAAGGCAGGCGCCGATCGCGGCGAAGCCCACGAGGCCATCACGTCGCTGCGCACGTTCTATGATCCACGCCGTTTGATGCCCGGGCAGGAGATCACGCTGACCCTGACGCGGGGCGATGGCGAGGACGGCCCGCCGCGACTGCTGGCCGTGGCCGTCAACGCCAGCGTCGAGCATGACGTGGTGGCGCGTCGAAGCGCTGATGGCAGCTTCTTCCCGCTTGAGATCAAGAAGGCGTTGCGGCGGGATTTCGAGCGGGTGCGCGGCACCATCGACAGCAGCCTTTATGGCGCCGCCGAACGAAGCGGCGTGCCGGTCGGCATCATCATGGGGCTCATTCGCCTCTACAGCTGGGATGTCGATTTTCAGCGCGACATTCAGCCCGGTGATGGCTTCGAGATTTTCTTCGAGCGGCTCTATAACAGCGCCGGCGCGGCGGTGAAGGAAGGCGAGATCGTCCAGGCCGCGATGACCCTGAGCGGCGCCGAACTGCGGCTCTACCGCTACGAACTCGACGATGGCACCATCGATTACTTCGATGAGAAGGGTCAGAGCGTCCGCAAGGCCCTGCTGCGCACACCGGTCGACGGGGCGCGGCTGTCGTCGGGCTACGGCAAGCGCAAGCATCCGGTGCTCGGCTACACCAAGATGCATCGCGGCGTCGATTTCGCGGCGCCCAGCGGGACGCCGATCATGGCCGCCGGCGACGGCGTGATCGAGGTCGCCGGGCGCAACGGCGCCTACGGCAAGTACGTGCGCATCCGCCACAACCAGGAGTACAAGACCGCCTACGCTCACCTGAGGGCGTTCCGGAAGGGAATCAGGCAGGGCCGCCGGGTGCGCCAGGGCGACATCGTCGGCTACGTCGGCTCGACCGGCCGTTCGACCGGGCCGCACTTGCACTACGAGGTCCACCGGGACGGGCGGCAAACCAACCCCATGAGTGTCAAGCTGCCGACCGGAATGAAGCTCGCCGGCCAACAGCTGGTGGCCTTCCAATCCTATCGCGCGGGCATCGAGGAGCGGATCGCCCAGACGCCGATCGCCACGACCATCGCCGCCCGCGACTGACCGCGCCCCCGACCGACCGACGGTCATGGCGCGGCTCCTCCCACCGCCACATTTTCTGATAACGTCGAGCCGTGGCCGCAACGCGGTCTTCGCGGCCGACAACGGCCGACAGGGAGGAAATGATGGCGTTCAAGGAATATGTCGAGCACGACGGCGTGGGTCTGGCCAATCTGGTGCGGCGCAAAGAGGTGAGCCCGGCCGAGCTGGTCGAGACCGCGCTTGGGCTCATTGACAAGCACAACGGCGCGCTCAATGCCGTCATCCACCGGATCGACGACATGGCGCGCGAGGCCGCCGCCACCGTGCCCGAAGGGCCGCTGACGGGCGTGCCGTTCCTGCTCAAGGACATCGGCGCGTTCTGCGCCGGCGCTCCCTACAACGCCGGCAGCAAGGTGCTGCAGGGCTACGTCCCCGACCACGACACGGAGCTGACCGTGCGCTTCAAGCGCGCCGGGCTGATCATCTGCGGCAAGACCAACACCCCGGAGTTCGGCTTCGATTCCAGCACCGAGCCCGATCTGTTCGGCCCTAGCCGCAACCCCTGGAACACCGAGCGCACGACCGGGGGGTCGAGCGGCGGCTCGGCTGCGGCCGTGGCCGCCGGCATCGTCCCGATCGCCCACGCCAACGACGGCGGCGGTTCGATCCGCATCCCAGCCGCCGCCTGCGGCCTGGTCGGCCTTAAACCAACCCGTATGCGCAATCCGTGGGGGCCCGATCTCGGCGATGTCGGGTTCGGCCTCGCTGTCGAGCATGTGGTGACGCGCAGCGTTCGCGACAGCGCCACCGTCCTCGATGCCACCGCCGGTACCGAGATTGGCGCCCCCTATGCGTCCCCGGCGAAGGCGCGGCCCTATACCGAGGAGGTTGACGCCGATCCGGGCAAGCTGCGCGTGGCCTTCACCACCTCGGCGACCTCCGGCGCGCCGGTACACCCGGACTGCGTCGCGGCGGTCGAGGAGACCGCTAAACTGCTCGAGGATCTCGGCCACCATGTCGAGGAGGCGTGGCCCCACTTCGAGCCGGAGGACCGCAAGGCCGGCAACGAGCTGTTCATGCTGCTCGCATCGGCGCTCAACGCCGCCGGCATGATCGACTACGAGGAGTTGACCGGGCGTCCGTCACGTATCGAGGACGTGGAAATATCGAGCCGCGCCTGTATCGAGTACGGCCAGACCCTGTCGGCCATCGACCTCATTCAGGCGGTCAACCGGATGCACAAGATCGGTCGGGTCGTCGCCACGTTCCAGGAGAACTACGACATATTGCTCTCGCCGTCGTTGGCCTCGCCGCCGATTCCGGTGGGCGGCATGCTGGCGCCGCACAACCCCAACCTCGCCGAGCACATCGAAAACGTCTTCGGCTTCGCGCCGTTCACCCCGCTGGGCAACGTCACCGGGCAGCCAGCGATCTCGCTGCCGCTCGTCCACAACGACGAGAACCTGCCCATCGGCCTGCACTTCGCCGCCCGCTTCGGCGACGAGGCGATGCTGTTCCGGCTGGCCGCGCAACTGGAGGCAGCGCGCCCGTGGGCCGACCGCCACCCCGCCATCTGGGGATAGGCGGGGTGGGGACGGATCTCAGGGTGGGGATGGAACTCAGGCCGCTTCGACCATTACGCCGTTGACGACCAGGCCGGACTCTCCGGCCGACACGGCGACCACGTCGCCCGGCGCCACCGAGCCCTCGAGGATCATGGTGGCGAGCGGGTTCTGGACATGGCGCTGGAGGACCCGCCTGAGCGGCCGCGCGCCGTAGACCGGGTCGTAGCCGGCGTTGGCGAGCCATGCCCGCGCCGCCTCGTCGAGTTCGATCTCGACCTGGTTGCGCGCCAAACGTTCGCGCAGACGCGCGAGTTGGATTTCGACGATGCCGTCCATGTTGGTTCGGGTCAGCCGGTGGAACAGGATGATCTCGTCGAGGCGGTTCAGGAACTCCGGGCGAAAGGCGGCGCGCACCACCTCCATGACCGGGCCGCGCACGGCGGCCGCGTCCTCGCCCTTGGGCTGGTTGGCGAGAATATCGGAGCCGAGGTTCGAGGTCAGGATAATCATGGTGTTGCGAAAATCGACGGTGCGACCCTGGCCGTCGGTCAGGCGACCGTCGTCGAGCACTTGTAGCAGCACGTTGAAGACGTCGGGGTGGGCCTTCTCGATCTCGTCGAACAGCACGATCTGATAGGGCCGGCGGCGCACGGTTTCGGTCAGGGCGCCACCCTCCTCATGGCCGACGTAGCCCGGCGGCGCCCCGATCAGTCGCGCCACCGAGTGCTTCTCCATGTACTCCGACATGTCGATGCGCGCCATCGCCGTCTCGTCGTCGAAGAGGAAGGCGGCGAGCGCCTTGGACAGCTCGGTCTTACCGACGCCGGTCGGGCCCAGTAGCAGGAATGATCCGAGCGGCTGGGTGTCGTCTTGAAGGCCGGCGCGGGCGCGCCTGACCGCGTTCGAGACGGCCTGGAGCGCGTCGTCCTGGCCAACCACCCGCGTGCGCAGATTGTCCTCCATATGAAGGAGTTTCTCGCGTTCGCCGGCCAGCATTTTCTCGACCGGGATGCCGGTCCAGCGCGAGATTCCCATGGCGATGTCGTGCTCGCTCACGACCTCTTGCAGCATCCGCTGCTCGCCGGCCGCCTCGGCCGCCGCGAGACGGCGCTCGAGATCGGGGATATCGCCATAGGTCAGCTCGCCGGCGCGGGCGAGATCGCCCTGGCGTTGCACGTTGGCGAGTTCGTTGCGCGCGGCGTCGAGCTGTTCCTTGATCTTGTGGGCATCGGCGAGTTGCCGCTTCTCCGCCCGCCAAACCGCCGTCAGGTCGGCGGAGCGCTGTTCCATGCCGGTCAGTTCGGCTTCGAGCGCCGCCAGCCGCTCTTGGGACGCCGCGTCGCTTTCGCGCTTGAGCGCCTCGCGTTCGATCTTGAGCTGCATGATGCGGCGGTCGAGCTCATCGATCTCCTCGGGCTTCGAATCGACCTCGATCCTAAGCCGGCTCGCGGCTTCATCGATGAGGTCGATCGCCTTGTCGGGCAGGAAGCGATCGGCGATGTAGCGATTCGAGAGCGTCGCCGCCGCGACGATCGCCGAGTCGGCGATGCGGACGCCGTGGTGAAGTTCGTACTTCTCCTTAAGGCCGCGCAGGATGGAGATCGTGTCCTCGACGCTGGGCTCGGCCACGAATACGGACTGAAAACGGCGGGCCAACGCCGCGTCTTTCTCGATCCGCTTGCGATACTCATCGAGGGTGGTGGCGCCGACACAATGCAATTCGCCGCGCGCCAGCGCTGGCTTGAGGAGATTGGAGGCGTCCATCGAGCCTTCGGCCGCGCCCGCGCCGACCAGGGTGTGCAGTTCGTCAATGAAGAGAACGACCTCGCCTTCGGTGGCGGTGATCTCGCTGAGAACCGCCTTTAAGCGCTCCTCGAACTCGCCGCGGAACTTAGCGCCCGCCACCAGGGCGCCGAGGTCGAGCGCCATCAGCCGCTTGTCGCGCAAGCTCTCGGGAACATCGCCGTTGACGATGCGCAGGGCCAAGCCCTCGACGATCGCCGTCTTACCGACGCCCGGTTCGCCGATCAGCACGGGGTTGTTCTTGGTGCGGCGCGACAGCACCTGGACGGTGCGGCGGATCTCCTCGTCGCGCCCGATGACCGGGTCGAGTTTGCCGTCGCGCGCCGCCTGGGTGAGATCGCGGGCGTATTTCTTCAGCGCGTCGTAGGCGTCCTCGGCACCGGCACTATCGGCGGTACGGCCCTTGCGCAAATCGTTGATGGCGGCGGTCAACGCTTGGGGCGTGACGCCCGCATCCTCCAGGATATCGGCGGGCGGCGTTCCCGCCGAGAGCGCCAGGGTGAGCAGCAAGCGCTCAGCCGTGACGAAGCTGTCGCCGGCCCGCTTGGCAATCTGCTCGGCGCCCTCGAGCACGCGCGCTAGGCTTGGCGCGAGGTGCGGCTGGGCGGCGCCTTCGCCCTCGGCCCGAGGCAGCTTGGCGAGCTGGCGTTCGACCCCGGCGAGCGCCGCCTTGGCGTCGCCGCCGGCCGCCTGAATCAGGTTCGCGGCAAGACCTCCCTCGTCGTCGAGCAGCACCTTAAGGAGATGCTCGGGCGCCAACTGCGGATGACCGGAGCGCAACGCCAGGCTCTGCGCGCCCTGGACGAAGCCGCGCGAGCGCTCGGTGTATTTCTCGAAGTCCATCGCTTGCCCCCTTTCAACAGGCTGGCCCGTCGTCTGGGGCACCCGTCACGATGGCATGCCCAGCCCAGACGTGTCTGGCCCGATCCGGCCTTCACACCGGGGCGCGACGACACTGAGGCATATAGTGTTGCCGGTCGGCAACACAACGCCAAAAACAGCGGGCCAGAAACAGTGGGGCCCGAACGGT
Source organism: Alphaproteobacteria bacterium (assembly GCA_965226045.1). Taxonomy (GTDB): domain Bacteria; phylum Pseudomonadota; class Alphaproteobacteria; order VGEJ01; family VGEJ01; genus CBDDBU01. Next base: position 486,602 of record CBDDBU010000028.1, on the reverse strand, counting down.
AGGGGGGGGATGCGCGCCCGACGCGTTTAGGAGGGTGGGGTCTCCCCGTCCTCGCGGTCGCTTTCCACGGGTCGTGGCTCGGTGGCCTCTAGCGGCGTGTCATTGCCGCGGTCCGGCGCCGGTGCGCCGTTAGCGCCCTCCCGCGGGCGCGCGCCGTTGCCACTCTCACCCGGCGTCGCGACGACCAGTGGATCGCTCGACCCTTGTTCGGGCTTGTTGCTGTTCTGCGTGTCGGCCGTCATGAGCCGATAGTAGTGCTCGGCGTGCTGATAGTAATTCTCCGCCGCGATCCGATCGCCCGAGCTGCTGGCGTCGCGAGCAAGGGCAAGATATTTGTCCCAAATTTGATTGGCGGAGCCACGCAATTTGATGTGCGGACCGGAACTTTCGAGACTGCGGTTGCTGTGACCGGCGTTATACGGCCTACGGCCTCCAGCGCCTCCACCACCACCGCTGCCACGCCCCGAGCGCTGCCGTCTGTTGTTCTGACCCTGTTTCATTGGTCTATCCACGTCGGTCACTATGCCCCGTTCTGGATTCCGTCTGTTCATGCCTCACGCCGCGGGAGACAGGCTTGGATACGGCGGCGATGGCGGAGGAGACCTGGCCCACGCGCACCTTACGCCAGCGGCGCGGCCTAACCCCGCACAGAACGTAGTCCGCCCGCTGCCTCATTCCAACCCCTTTTTTTCGCGGTCGGTCGCGGCTTTGGCGACGATGCACCGGTCATACCCACCGAGGTCCTGGCGAATCGTGGTCACGGCAAGCCGATTCGCGTGCAGAAGATCGCTCACCGGAGCGGTTTGCTCGGCGCCAATCTCCAGGAGCACGAGTCCGTTCTGGGCGAGCAGGTCCGCCAGCGTCGGCGCCAGCGCGCGATAGGCGGCAAGACCATCGCCGCCACCATCGAGGGCCACGCGCGGCTCGTAATCGACGACCTCGCGCGCGAGCCGCGCTATGTCGCCGCGCCGCACATATGGTGGGTTGGCGATCACGATGTCGAAACGACCGCCGAGACCGGCGGCCCAGTGCGCGGCAACGAACCGGCAGCGCGCCGCGAGGCCAAGGGCTCGGGCGTTCTCGCGCGCGGTCAGAAGCGCGGCCGGGCTCACATCGGTGGCCACCCCCGTGGCGTTCGGCAGCGCCGACAACAGGGCGAGCATGAGGCAGCCGGAGCCGGTGCCGAGATCGAGAACGCGGAGCGCCGCCTGGCCGCGCGCGCCGATCAGCTCAAGCGCGGTGTCGACGACCGTTTCGCTATCAGGCCGCGGATCTAGGACCGCCGGGTCGATCCTCAAGGACAAGCTTTGGAACTCGCGCCGCCCGATGATGCGCGAGACGGGCTCGTGGCGACAGCGGCGCGCGAGCGCGGCGTTAAAGCGGACCAGGCGATCCGGCGGAACCGGCTGTTCGGGACGGCCAACGATCGTTTCGCGACCGATCCCCAGGCTCTCGCCCAGCAGGACTCGCGCATCGCGCCGTGGGCCCTCGATGCCGGCTGCCCGCAGCCGTGCGGCTGCCCGGTCGAGTGCGACGGCGATGGTAATAGGCGTGCCACGCGCGGCGGCGATGGGCGCACCGGTGATGGGCGCGGGGAGCGCGGCGTTCATCCGCGCCGGCTCGCCGTTTTGAGGGAGAAGGTCGGCTCCGCGTTGACCGCCGCGCGGAGATGCTCAGGCGCGATATTGGCGCCCGATAGCACGAGCACCACCCGTCGGCCCACCAGCTCGGCGCGACGGGACCAGGCCGCCGCCATCGTCGCCGCGCCCGCCGGCTCGACCAGGACGTGGGCGCACTCGGCCAGGGTGCGAATGGCCGACAGCATGGCCCCATCGTCGGTGAGCCACGAATCGTCGACGAACGCGAGCATCGCGGTGAGCGCATGGGTTGGCGGAATCCGCGTGGTCAGACCTTCGGCGATCGTGTCGATGTCGCGGGCGATCGGGCGACCGGCATGAAAGCTGTCGTGGAGGGCGGCCGAGCCCTTGGCCTGCACCGCGATAACCTTGGCCTTGGGCTGAAGCTCGCGCATGGCCGCGCCGCAGCCGGCCACGAATGTCGCCGCGCCCATCGGCACGATCAGCCGGTCGATGTCCGCGAGCGCCTCGGCGACCTCGAGGCCGACGGTGCCCGCGCCCTCGATGACATCGACGTTCTCGCCATCGTCGACGAAGACGTGGCCCTGGGCCTCGCAGAAGGCGAGCGCTTGGGCCTTGGCCGCATCGATATCGTGGCCGACCTCGTGCACGGCGGCGCCGAGCGCGGCGATCATCGCGCGCTTCACCGGATTGGCGTTGTCCGGCAGAAAAACGGTGCACGGCAGGTCGAGGAGTCGCGCGGCATAGGCCACGCCTTGACCGTGGTTGCCGGTCGAGGAGCTGACCGCGCCGGCCACCGGACCCCGCTCGCGCGCGCGCAACAGAGCGGTAAGCGCGCCACGGAGCTTGAACGAGGCCACCGGACTTACGGTTTCGTTCTTGAGCCAGATATCCGCCTCGAAAGCGCTCGACAGCAGCTCTGAGCGAACCAGCGGCGTGACCGTGTGGTCGGCGCGTATGCGGCGCGCGGCGTCGCGGATACCGTCAAGCGAGGGCAACGTCACCTCGACCGGCCATAGGCGGGTGCCAGCCTCAGGGGGCGCCTTGGCCTCAGGCGGTGGCGACTCAGACATGTCCGGTCTCCAGTTCGGCCAAGCGGCTTGCTTGCTCGTCGGCGACAAGCGCGTCGACGATCTCGTTCAGCGCCTCGCCGGCGAGAACTTGGTCGAGTTTGTGGAGGGTCAAATTGATGCGGTGATCGGAAACCCGGCCCTGGGGAAAGTTGTAGGTGCGAATCCGCTCGGACCGGTCGCCGGTTCCCACCTGGGTGCGCCGCGTCGCCGCCCGTTCGGCCTCGCTCTCGCGCCGCATCCGATCGTACAGCCGCGCCCGCAGGACTTTCATGGCCTTGGCGCGATTCTTGTGCTGCGATTTCTCGTCCTGTTGCTGGACGATGACCCCGGTCGGCAGGTGGGTGATGCGTACCGCGCTGTCGGTCGTGTTGACCGACTGCCCGCCCGGCCCGCTGGCCCGAAACACGTCGATGCGCAGGTCTTTTTCGTCGATTTCGATATCGACGTCCTCGGCCTCGGGCAGGACGGCGACGGTCGCCGCCGAGGTATGAATGCGGCCGCTCGATTCGGTGATGGGAACCCGCTGCACTCGGTGGACGCCGGATTCGAACTTGAGGCGCGCGAACGCGCCCTTGCCGCTGATCTCACAGATGGCTTCCTTGAAGCCGCCCATGCCGGTCTCGCTGAGATTGAGGAGCGCGAATTTCCACCCCTGATATTCGGCATAGCGTTGATACATCCGGCACAGATCGGCGGCGAACAGCGCCGCCTCGTCGCCGCCGGTGCCGGCGCGGATCTCGACGATCACGTTCTTGGCGTCGGCTTCGTCGGGCGGCAGCAGCAACGTCCCCAGCTTATGTTCGAGTTCCGGCAGACGGTCGCGCAAGACCTCCATCTCCTCACGCGCGAGCGCGCGCATTTCCTGGTCGGCGGAAACGTCGTCGGCCATCACCGTCAACTCGGCGACTTCGTCGCGGACACGCTCGAATTGACGCGCCGCCTCGACCACCGGCGCGAGATCGGCGTGCTCCTTGGCCAAACGGGCGAACTCCTCGCGGTCGAACGCACCGCCGTCGGCCAGGGCGCCCTCCAGCGTTTTGAAATGCGCGACCAGCGCGTCCAGCCGCGCCTGGGGCACCGCCGTCATCGGTAGAGCGCCAGGCGTTCGGGCAACGCGGCCAGGGCGACCTCGGACTGATCGCCGCTGTCGAGGTCGCGTAGCGTCACCACCGCACGCGCGAGCTCGTCACCGCCGATCAGGAGCGCGACGCGGGCTTCCCGCTTGTTGGCCCGCTTCAAGCGCCGCGAGAGGTTGCCACGGTAGCCGAACTCGATGGTGAACCCGGCATGGCGGAGATCGTGGGCGAGCTTGGACGCGGCGGCCTCTTCGTCGGCGCTGACCGGAACGACCGCGATCGGGCGCGGCGCTGGCGGCGCGGTGTCGGCCAGCATGGCCAGCCGTTCGATGCCCCCGGCCCAGCCGATGCCCGGCGTCGGTGGGCCGCCCATGGTCTCGATCAAGCGATCGTAGCGGCCCCCCGCGATGACCGCGCCCTGGGCGCCGAGCGCGTCGGTGACGAACTCGAAGGCGGTGTGGGTGTAGTAGTCAAGGCCGCGCACCAAGCGCTCGTTGTGGCGGTATTGAATGTCGAGCGCGTCCAGGCCGTCGCGGACGGCGGCGTAGAAGGCGGCCGACGCCTCGTTGAGCGACGCCGACATCGGCGGCGCGCCGGCGACGACGCGACGATCGCCCTCGTCCTTCGAATCCAGAATGCGGAGAGGGTTGCGCGTCAAACGGGCGAGGCTGTCTTCGGACAATGACCCCTCATGGTCGCGCAGATAGGCCACCAGCTCGTCGCGGTAGGCGGCCCGGCTCGCCGCGTCGCCCAGGCTGTTGATCTCAAGCTCGACTCGGTCGGCGACGCCCAGCTCGCTCAGGATATGCGCGCCCAGCGCGACCACCTCGATGTCGGCGTGCGGCGTCGCGACGCCGAGGATTTCGACATCGATCTGATGAAACTGGCGCAAACGCCCCTTCTGCGGCCGCTCGTAGCGGAACATGGGGCCGGAGGCGAAGAACTTCAGCGGCAGGTCCTGGGCCATGCCGCCGGAGATGAAGGCGCGGGCGATGCCGGCGGTGTACTCGGGACGCAAGGTCACCTCCTCGCCGCCGCGATCCTGAAACGTGTACATCTCCTTGGCGACAATGTCGGAGGTCTCGCCCAGGGTGCGCCTGAACACTTCGCTGAACTCGAAGATCGGCGTCGCGATCTCCTCGAATCCATAGCGCCCGGCGGTCGATCGGGCGACCTCGACGACATGGCGATGGCGACGGACATCGAGCGGCGGAATGTCGTGGGTGCCGCGAACCGGCTGCAACGATCTCACGGCGCGGGCCGGTTCTCAGGCCGGAAGCGAGTCGGCCCCGGTCTTAGCCGGCTCGACCTGGGCGGCCTCCGTGTGGGCGGCGTCGATTTCCGCGGCCTTGTCCTCGACCAAGGAGACCAGGTGATCGACGATATCGGCGTCCATGATCTTGTGATCGGTGATGCCGTTGAGATAGACCATGTGGGCGCCGTTGCCGCCGCCGGTGAGACCGATGTCGGTCTCGCGCGCCTCGCCTGGTCCGTTGACGACGCAGCCGATCACGGACAGGGTCATGGGCGTGGTGATATGCGCGAGCCTTTGTTCGAGCAGACGCACGGTCTCGATCACCGCGAAGCCCTGGCGCGCGCATGATGGACACGAGATGATCGTCACGCCGCGATGGCGCAGCCCCAGCGACTTGAGGATTTCGTAGCCGGCCTTGACCTCCTCGACCGGGTCGGCGGCCAGCGAGACGCGGATTGTATCGCCGATGCCGGCCCACAACAGGCCGCCCATGCCAACCGCCGATTTCACGGTCCCCGCGCGCAGCCCGCCCGCCTCGGTAATGCCGAGATGCAGCGGGTAGTCGCACGCCTCGGCGAGCTGGTGATAGGCCGCGACGGCTAGGAACACGTCGGAGGCCTTGACGCTGATCTTGAACTCGGTGAAGTCGTTGTCCTCGAGTAGGCGCGCGTGGCTAAGCGCGCTTTCGACCATCGCTTCGGGACATGGCTCGCCGTACTTCTCCAAGAGGCGGCGCTCGAGCGAGCCGGCGTTGACGCCGATGCGCATCGAGCAGCCGTGGTCCTTGGCGGCGGCGATCACCTCGCGCACGCGGCTTTGCGACCCGATGTTGCCGGGGTTGATGCGCAGGCACGCGGCGCCCGCCTCGGCCGCCGCGATCGCCCGTTTGTAGTGGAAGTGGATGTCGGCGACGATCGGCACCTCGGCGGCGCGAACGATCTCATGCAGGGCCTGGCACGAGTCCTGGTCGGGACATGAGACCCTGACGATGTCGGCGCCCGCCGCCTCAAGGGCGCGAACCTGGGCGATGGTCGCCTGGGCATCGCTGGTCAGCGTGTTGGTCATCGACTGCACCGTGATCGGCGCATCGCCGCCGACCGGAACATCGCCAACCATGATCCGCCGCCGCGCGCGGCGGTCGATGTCTCGATAAGGGCGGAGGCTCATCGGGTGTTTACGTTTCCCTATCGCCGCGCGGCGCATCGCGTGGCCGGCGCCGGATCATCGCACGGCCGACGCGCCGGCTACTCGCCTAGGATGCGTCCAAGCTCCCGCAAGTCAAGACGGCGTTGCGGATCAGGGGCGGGGCGTTCCCGATCAGGGCGCGACGGCGATGTTGGTCAGAAGCCGATCGGCATCGAGTGTGAGGTCGCGCAGGACTTCCCCCTCCTTGCCGAGCGGCGGCAGCACCTGGCCATCGACCACCACTTCAAGGGCGCCCGCATTGCCGGTCATGAGCCGCAGATTGCCGCGATTCGGCGCCAAAAAACGATCGCCGGGACGCATCACGCGGGTGAGAAGAAGCTCGCCGCCGGGGCCGCGCACCTGAACCCAGCTCTCGGCGCGGGCGTGTACGACGACCCGGGCGTCGGTGTTGCCAGCCCCATAGGTCAGCGGCACGTAGGCCGCGCTGGCCGTGCCCGCATCATCGCGGCTGGCTTTGAGAACCGGTGGGGGCTGGTTCGCCGGATCGGCTAGGCTGGCGACCTCTTGGAGCGGCGCAGGTCCTGGCTCGACCGGCGCCGGCGTGGGCTGCTCCTCGGGCACGATCGCGGCTTGCACGGACGGCGCGTCGGTCGCCGGCGCCGCCTGAGCCTCGGCGATCGGCGAACGAGAGCCCGAGCGCGGATGGACAAGCGGTTCCAGAGGCGCCACCGGCGCGTCGCTCGTGAGCGCCTCCAGCTCGATATTAGCAGTCTCGATCTCGGGCGCTGGAACCGTTGGACCCGCTTCGCTCGTCGGCGCCGTTTGCTCGGCGAGAGCGGGCGGCTCCTCTTCGATCAGGGCCGCCGCCGGCGCCCCCTGCGGTCCCCAGGCCGTCTCGTCGCGCGCGAGTTCCGCGAGCCGTTCGGGCACCTCCGGGATCAACTCGACGCCAATGCGATCTTGCTCCGAGATGTAGTACCAGCCGCCGTAGGCGAGCGCCGATAGCACCACGGAGGTGGCGATCAGCCACCCCCCCGGCAGCCGACCCCCAGGCCCCGGCAGCGGAAAGACGAGCTTGGATCGACCCGCATAACGCTGCGTCTCGTCCTTGAAGGTGGTGACGGCGGCCTCACCGTCGAAGCCGAGATAGCTCGCGTAGGTGCGCAGGAAACCGAGCGCATAGACGGCGTCGGGCAGATCGTCGACGCGGCCGTCCTCGATGGCCTCAAGGAGCTCAACCCGAATGCGCAGTCGCCCTGCGATGTCGCCGAGATCGCCACCGGCGCGTTCACGCGCGTGCCGCAGCTCCGCGCCGATGCCGCCGTAGGTCTCGTCGTCGACCGCCTGCCCGACCGCCCTGAGATGGAGACCCCGTTGGGTCAGCGGCGGATCATCGCGTCGCTCGCGCGGTTGTCGCAGTGCCATGCTCGTCTTCGCCGCCGACGGCCCCCCATTGAGACCACGCAACGCAACACCGTCCCGCCCCGCAACGGCCAATAGCAAGGGGAGACACTATATCAATCTCATGCTAACGCGAAAACTCCAACGCGTGCAATTGGTTGAATGAGTGTTCATCAAGTTTACCCGAAGTGCGTCACCCAGCCACCTGAAACTGCCGGTGGCGGTGGCGATTGTCCGTTTGGCAACAGTCCGAGATAAACTAGCTGACCGCGCGCTCGTCGCGCTGTTCGCCAGCCTGTCTCGCTTGGTCGCGCGCCTGGTCGAGATGGGTGAGAGCTTGGCCGACCAGTTCATCGAGCACTTCGGCGACCGAACACTCGGCGCTGACGAGACCAACGCTTTGCCCGGCCATTAGCGAGCCGGTCTCGACATCGCCGTCAACGACCGCCCGGCGCAGCGCCCCGGCCCAGAAGTGCTCGATCTCGAGTTGCGCCGCCGTCTGCTCGATCGCGCCACCGCGGTACCGAGCGATGACGTCGCGTTGAGCCGCCATGAATCGTTGGGTCGCGGCATTGGCCAGCGCCCGCACCGGGATCACCGGAAACTCCGGGTCGAGCTGCACCGAGAGCCGCGCATCACGCGCGGCGGCGCGAATGAACGCCGCCTTGAAGTTAGGGTGCGCGATCGATTCATGGGTACAGACGAATCGGGTCCCCATCTGACAGCCCGCCGCGCCCATCTCGAGGTAGGCGGCGATCGCCTCGCCCCGGCCGATGCCGCCGGCCACGAACACCGGCACCTCGCGCACATGGGGCAGTATTTCCTGCGCCAGAACGCTGGTCGACACAGGTCCAGTGTGCCCGCCGGCCTCCATCCCCTCGATGACGATCGCATCGATACCGGAGCGCACGAACTTCTTGGCGATCGACAGCGATGGCGCGAAGGCGGCGACCTTGGCGCCAGAATCGCGCACCTGGGCCACGGCCTGACGCTTGGGTAAGCCGCCAGCGAGGAAGACGTGGCTCACCCGGCGCGCGGCGCACACAGCGATCAGCTCATCTAGGGCCGGATGCATCAAGATCAAGTTGACGCCGAAGGGCCGGTCGGTCAGCGCCTGAGTAGCGGCGATCTCGGCCTCGAGCTGATCGGGCTGCATGGCGCCACACGCGATGACGCCAAAGGCGCCCGCGTTGGACAGCGCGGCGACGAGATTACGTTCCGACACCCAGGTCATGGCGCCGCCGAGGATGGCGAGCTCGCAGCCGAGAAACTCCCGACCGCGGCGCCACAGCCCATCCAGGGGCGCGCGCTCGATGGCCCTAGTCTTCAACATCGAGCCCATAGGCGGTGTGGAGAGTGAGGACCGCGAGTTCAGTGTATTCCTCGGGGATCAAGACGCTGATCTTGATTTCCGAGGTCGAGATGGCCTCGATGTCGATGCCCTTGTCGGTCAGGGCGGCGAACATCTGCTGGGCGACGCCAGCGTGGCTGCGCATGCCAACCCCGATCGCCGAGACCTTGGCGATCGCCGAATCGTGGACCAGCGAGCGATAGTCGATCTCCGGTTTCGCCGCCTCGAGGATGGTGAGGGCGGGTACGAGCTCGCTCCGGGGCACCGTGAAGGTCACGTTCGCGGCCTGGCCGTCGGCGGCGAGATTCTGAACGATCATGTCGACGTTGATGTTGGCGGCGGCGAGCGGGCCGAAGACGCGCGCGGCGGCGGCGACACCGTCGGCAAGTCCGAGCAGGGTAATTCTCGCCTCGTCACGCGACGATGCGATGGCGCTGACAACTCGTTTTTCCACGACCTCGTCCTCGGCAACGATCAGCGTCCCGGGATCATCGCCAAAACTCGAAAGAACCCGCAGACGAACCCCGTGATTCAGCGCGATTTCCACCGAGCGAAGCTGCAGGACCTTGGCGCCCGACGATGCCATCTCCATCATTTCCTCGAAGGCGATCTTGTCAAGCCGCCGCGCCCGCGCCACGATGCGCGGATCGGCCGTGAAGACCCCGCTCACGTCGGTGTGGATGTCGCAACGATCGGCCTTGAGCGCGGCCGCTAAGGCGACGGCGGTCAGGTCCGAACCGCCGCGACCCAGGGTGGTGACGCGGCCGCCCGGCCCTACGCCCTGGAATCCCGCCACCACGGCGACCTCGCCGCGCTTCAGACCCGCGTCGATCTCGCCGGTGTCGATGTGCTCGATGTGTGCGCGGCCGTGCCGCCCGTCGGTGCGGATGGGGAGCTGCCAACCCAGCCACGAGCGCGCCGTCACGCCGGCGTCCTGAAGCGCCAGCGCCAGGAGCGCCGCGCTGACCTGCTCTCCGCTCGCGACCACCGCGTCGTGCTCGCGGGCGTCGGGCGCTACGGCGGCGGCGCGGGTCAGGCCCACGAGGTCGTCAGTCTGGCCGGCCATGGCCGATACCACGACCGCGATCTGATCGCCGGTCGCCACGGCGGCGGCGACATGGACGGCAATCGCCTTGATGCGATCGGTATCGCCGACCGAGGTGCCGCCGAACTTCATGACCAAACGGGTCAAACGGTGACTCCCCCAGGAGTGGCCAGGCCAAGGGGTGGCTAGGCGTTTGGCGGCGCGGCGTGTTCTTGTCCCGACGCGGGCGCGTATTCATACTCGCCGCCATGGCACCCGGCAACACAACGCGCGCGGCCGTCGACCCGGTTGAGATCGGGCGCTTTGCCGCCATGGCCAACCACTGGTGGGACCCCGACGGCGAGGCGGCGACGCTCCATCGCCTGAACCCGACGCGGCTGGCCTACATCCGCGATCGTTGTTGCGCCCATTTCCAGCGCGACCCGCGCGCCAAACGCCCGCTCGCCGGCCTGCGCGCGCTCGACGTGGGCTGCGGTGGCGGCTTGTTGTGCGAGCCGCTGACCCGCCTCGGGGCCGAGGTCGTGGGCATCGACCCGGCGGCCGTGAGCATCGAGGTGGCGCGCGCGCACGCGGCGCAATCGGGCCTGGTCATCGACTACCGGACGACGACCGCCGACGAGCTGGGCGGCACCGGCATGCGCTTCGATGTGGTGCTCAATCTCGAGGTGATCGAGCACGTACCGGATCCCGAACATCTGACGATGGCGTGCGCCGATCTGGTCGCACCCGGCGGCGCGCTGGTGCTCTCGACCCTCAACCGCAATCCGCGCTCGTTCCTGTCGGCCATCGTGGTCGCCGAGTACGTGCTTGGCTGGCTGCCGCGCGGCACCCACCGCTGGGATCGCTTCGTGCGGCCCTCGGAGCTCGCGCGCTATGTGCGCGGCGCCGGGATGCGGGTTCGCGATCTCGCCGGTCTTGACTACGCCGGTGGCGAATGGCGCTTGAGCACCGACGTCGGCGTCAACTACCTGGCGTTCGCGATCAAGGATTAGCGAGCGGTCCTAAAGGCCTCGGCGCTCGCCGGCTTGGAGACGGCGTCTTGCGCCGCCGCTGCATGAGACCGTGATTGTCGATCAAGAGTCACCCGGCACCCACGGCACTTTCTGGATTTGAATCCCCTCGTCTGTCAGCGCGACGGATTCTTCCTTCGTCGCGTTGCCGTAGATGTTGCGCGCGTCGGTCTCGCCATAGTGAATCTTGCGCGCCTCCTCGGCGAAGCCATCACCGACATTGTCGGCGTTCTTCTCGACGAATTGGCGCAACTTCTTGAGGTGCTGGTGCGCCTGCTGGGCGGCGCGGTGCCGCATCTGGCTGTGATCGCGACGGCCCGCGACGTTGGGCGTCATCAACGCCTTCTCGATCTTGTCGCTGCCGCATTCCGGACAGGTCACCCGACGGGACTTGCGCAGCGAGTCATAGGCCGCGCCGTCGCGGAACCACGCCTCGAATTCGTGGTCGTCTCCACACTTGAGATCGAACGCGATCATCCGCGCGATCCTCTACTCCAAGCCAGGGCGCCCGGCATCATAGTGCGAAAATGGCTATGAACATGACATCATAAGTATAGCCGAAGTCCCGCCGCCACCGCGCCTGTACCGCTGGGCTTGTGCTAGCGTGCTCGCCGCCATGGCAACCGCACCGAGCGCCTGGATTGTCGAACACACGGGCTTGATCGCGAAGGGCGGCGCCGTCCTCGATCTCGCCTGCGGCTCGGGCCGCCATACCCGGCTGCTCCTTGAGCGCGGCCATCCCATGACCGCCATCGACCGCGATATCGGGCGGCTGGCCGATCTGTCGGGGCACGAGAATCTGACGGCCCGCGCCGTGGATCTCGAAGACGGATCGGCCTGGCCATTTCCAGGCCCGTGGTTCGCCGGTATCGTCGTCACCAACTACCTCCACCGACCGCTTTTCCCCGCCATCGTCGCGACGTTGGCGCCGGGCGGCGTCCTTATGTACGAAACATTCGCCTGTGGCAATGAGCGCTTCGGCCGCCCGCGCAACCCAGACCATCTCCTGGTCGAGGGTGAATTGTTGCGCATGGTCGCGGGACACCTGCATGTCATCGCCTACCAGCATGGCGAGGTGAGTGCGCCCCGGCGCGCGGTCGTTCAACGCATTTGCGCGGCGCGCTCGACGGACGACCGAACGTCACCGGCCTATCGGCTCCGTGGTTGAGGTCAGGCCGACGCCCTGATCGCGACGGTTTCCTCGTGCTCGACCGCCAGCGCGAAGTCACGATCCTGAACAAGCGCCGGAATCGCCGTCCGCGCCCGTGTCACCGCCGCCGGATCGATGCGCGCCGTGATAACGCCGGGCTCTTCGCCGCCCTCGGCGAGGACGCGCCCCCAGGGGTCGACGATCATGGAATGACCGAAGGTCTGGCGCTGGCCGGGATGGTGGCCGGTCTGGGCCGGCGCCAGGACGAACGAGCCGGTCTCGATGGCCCGTGCGCGCATCAAGACGTGCCAGTGCGCCGCGCCGGTGACCTTGGTGAAGGCCGAGGGGATGGTGAGAAAAATGGCGCCGGCCTGGGCCAGCACACGGTAAAGCTGCGCGAAGCGCAGGTCGTAGCACACCGTTATGCCGAGCCGGCCCCATGGGGTCGGCACCACCACGGCCTCGGCACCGGGGCGGAAATTCTTCGATTCGCGATGGCTCTCGCCGCCCGGCACATCGACGTCGTACATGTGAATCTTGTCGTATCGGGCGACGATCTCGCCCGCCGGGTCGAGCAACAACGAGCGGTTGGCGACCCGCGGCTCGCCGGAAATGCGAACCGTCAGCGAACCGACCAGCAACCAGGCGCCGAGCTCGGCGGCGAGCGCCCGAAACGCGGCCAGGGCGCGATGTCCGTCCTCGGGCATGGCGTTGGCGTGGACGGCGGCGGCGCGCCCGGCCATCATCGCGACGTTCTCGGGCATCAGGATGAAGTCGGCGCCCCGGGCCCGGGCCTCGCGAACCAGCGCGCTCGCCCGCGCGATGTTGGCATCCATATCGTCACTGGCGCTGACCTGGACGCAAGCGGCGGTGAACGCGCCGGTCATGGTTGAATTATGGTCATGCGCCGGCCAACAGGGCATCGAGCTTGCCGGCACGTTCGAGCGCGGCGAGCTCGTCGGAGCCGCCAATATGGGAGTCGCCGATGAAAATCTGCGGCACCGTCCCACCACCGTTGGAGCGCTGCTCCATCTCGCGCCGCCCGACCGGGTCCATGCTCACGTCGATCTCGTTGAAGGCGACGTTCTTGGCGCTCAGCAGCCGCTTGGCCCGCGCGCAGTATCCGCAGAACATCGTGGTGTAGACCGTGACTTCGGGCATCGTTCTCACGTGAGCGGCAGGGGTCATCGAAACTATATAGGCTCGATCGCCGGCCTCACAACTCAGGCCAGGGTTAGCACGCTCACCTCGGCGATGCCGGCGCGCAGGAGTCTGCGGGCGCACGACGCCACGGTCGCGCCGGTGGTCATCACGTCGTCGATCAACACCACCCGCTGGCCCCGCGCGCGGTCGCGACGGGCGGGGTTCACGGCAAAGGCGCCGCTCACGTTGGCGAGCCGCCCGGCCGGGCTCAGGCCGGCTTGGGAAGGGGTGGCGCGGCGGCGAATCAAGAGGTCGGGCAGCGCCGCCTGGTTGTAACGCCGCCGCAGCAGCCTGAGGCGGTGCAGCGGCACCGGCGCGATGATATCGGCATGCTCGATCAGTGCCGCGCCGGCCCGCGCCATCCATCCGGCGAGGGTCGGTGCGAGTTTGGTGCGGTCGGCGTGCTTGAAGCCGAGGATGAGATCGCGCGAGTGGTCGTCATAGCGCAGTACCGCGCGCGCCGGAGTATACCGGGCGCGCGCGGGCGCAGCCGCCGCACAACGCCCCCGCCCCGAGGTCGAATTCGAACGGCAGGCCGCACGCCGCGCACTGTGGCCCTTCGATAAAGTCGAGCGCGCGCCAGCACGCGGCACATAGCTGGCCATGGTGCGCGACGGCCGCCTGGCAGCCGAGGCAGCGCGGCGGCAGCAACGCGTTGACCACGAGATCCCGCCCGGCCCGCAGCCGCGCTCCAAGCGCTAGGGTCTCGCCAACCTCCATCGCGAGATTGAAGGATCGCGCGCGAAGCGAGTCAAACCTTAGCCCGATGTGAGGCGCATGGCATATAGTTGGGGATGGCGGCCCCGGAGCAGGTGTTCGATCGCGGTGCGGTGCGCCGGCACCAAGCGCGCGCGGCGACGCGTCTGGCCGAGCACGATTTTCTGTTTCGCGAGGTCGCCACCCGGGTGGCCGAGCGAATTGGCGACGTCAATCGGCATTTTCCGCTGGCGATCGAACTCGGCGGCCGCGCCCTGGCCGCCTCGCGCGTCCTCGGCCAACTGGCGCAGGTGGGCACCTGGATCAGCGCCCGTGGCGCCCCCAGGGGCGCGGAGCCGCCGGGCGGACCGGATGACGATGGGCTGGGCCTGGTCGCCGATGAGGAATGGCTGCCGTTCGCCGCAGGCCGCGCCGATCTCGTGGTCAGCGTGCTCGGCCTTCATTGGGTCAACGATCTGCCGGGCGCCCTGAATCAGATTCGCCGCGCCCTCAAGCCCGATGGCCTGTTCATGGCGGCGTTGTGGGGCCGCGAGACGCTCGGCGAACTGCGCGAGGCCCTGTTGTCGGCGGAAAGCGAAATCGAGGGCGCCGCCAGCCCCCGCGTCTCGCCGTTCGTCGATGTCGCCCAGGCCGGCGCGCTGCTGCAGCGCGCGGGCTTCGCCCTGCCGGTGGCGGATATCGACAATCTGACCGTCACCTACCCGGACGCGCTGGCGCTGATGCGCGAACTGCGCGGCATGGGCGAGGCCAACGCGGTGGGCGCGCGGCGCAAGTCGTTCTCGCGGCGCGACACGCTGGCCCGCGCGGCGGCCATCTACGGCGAGCGGTTCGGGACCGCCGACGGCAGGGTGCCGGCCACCTTTCAGGTCATATATCTGACCGCGTGGGCGCCCCACGCCTCGCAGCAAAAACCGCTCGCGCCCGGCAGCGCCACGGTGCGTTTGGCGGAGGCGCTCGACACCACCGAGCAGCCCGCCGGCGACAAGGCGCGCCCGCACTGAGGGCTCACAGGAGGTCCCGCAACATCGCCACCAGCGGCCGGTCGGCGGGCGGCATCGGATAGTCGGCGAGGCGCGCCGGCCGTGCCCAGGTCAGCCGCTGACCCTCGCACGGGCTCGCCGTGCCGTCCCAAACGCGACAGACATAGAGCGGCATCAGCAGGTGGAAATTCTCATAGCCGTGGGACGCGAACGTGAACGGCGCGAGGCAGCTCGCCGTCACATCGATCGCCAGCTCTTCCTTGAGCTCGCGGATCAGCGCCTGCTCGGGGGTCTCGCCGACGCCGACCTTGCCGCCGGGGAACTCCCACAGGCCGGCCAACGACTTGCCCGGCGGGCGCTCAGCGATCAGCACCCGGCCATCGACGTCGATCAACGCCGCCGCCGCGACGACGACGACGGGCCGGCCGGACATCAGCTCCGGTAGTCGGTGTTGATGTCGATGTAGCCCTTGGTGAGATCGCAGGTCCACACCGTCGCGCGGCCACGCCCGACGCCGACATCGATGGCGATCGCGACCTCGGTGCCCCGCATGTAGGCGATCAACGCCGGTTCGTCGTGATCGGCCGGCCCGCCGTCGGTGGCGACGACGGTGTCGCCGAAACAGATGCGGATGCGGTCGCGGTCGGCATTTTCGCCAGCCTTGCCGATGGCCGCGATAATGCGTCCCCAGTTCGGGTCCGAGCCGCCGATCGCGGTCTTGACCAAGGGCGAGTTGGCGATCGAGAGCCCGATCTTACGGGCCGCGCGCCGGCTGGCCGCGCCGCCGACGTGAATCGCGATGAACTTACTCGCGCCCTCACCATCGCGCACCATCTGATGGGCGAGGTCGGTCATGACGGCGCCGAGTTTGGCCTTGAAATCGGCCAGCCGGCGATCGGTGTGCGCGGCGATCGGCGCGTGTTCCGGCCCACGTCCGGTCGAGAACAGCAGCACGGTGTCGCTGGTCGAGGTGTCGCTGTCGACCGTGATGCAGTTGAAACTGGTCGCGTTGGCTGTGGCCAGCAGCGGCTGGAGGACCGCCGCCGGCAGCCGTGCATCGGTGAACACGTAGGCATGCATCGTCGCCATGTCCGGCGCGATCATGCCCGAACCCTTGCAGATGCCGCTGATGACCACGGGGACGCCAGCGATGTCGGCCACGGCGCCCGCGCCCTTGGCGTAGGTATCGGTGGTGCGGATGGCCTCGGCCGCCTCCCGCCAACGGCCCGGCGCAAGGTCCCTGGCCATATCGGGGAGCGCCCCGGTGACGCGCTCGTAGGGCAGCTTGACCCCGATGACCCCGGTCGAGGCCACGAACACCTCATGGGGCGCACAGCCGAGCGCGTGGGCGCCAGCCTCGGCGGTCGCGCCCACGGCCACCGCCCCGTCGCGCCCCGTAAAGACGTTGGCGTTGCCGGCGTTGACCACCAGTCCGCGCGCGCCGCCGCCGCCGAGTATGCGCCGACACCAGGCAACCGGCGCCGCCGAGGTCCGCGAGGTGGTGAAAACCCCAGCGACGCTGGTGCCGGGATCGAGCGCGGCCATCATCACATCGGTCCGCCCGCGATAGTGGACGCCCACGGCTGCGGTCGCCACGCGAACCCCAGCGATCGGTGCGAGCGCCGGGAACGCGGCCGGAGCAAACGGCGAAACGCGGGCATCAGGCATGGCGATCACTCGTGAGTTCGGGGCGACGCGGCCGAGCCGCCAAGGCGGGCGGATGTTACACGCCGCGCGGAGGTGGCCTCAACGTCTCAATCCCCTCCGAGCTTGACTGGCAGAGCAATGGCGCTCCACCATCGCTGCCCGGCTCGTTTGGCCGAGAGGACGAGCGTGAAGGCCAGAGAGTTCGTGTCGATCCTGCGGGAGCACGGGTTTGTGCTCATCAGGCAGGAAAGCAGCCACCATCGGTACGAGGAGCGTTGATGGGCGGATTCGGCTGGTGACCGTGCCCTATACACGGGGCGGCGACGATCTCCGGCCCGGCACCTTGGCGCCGATGATCCGCCAGTCTGGCCTGCCGAAGAAGTTGTTCCGCCGCTAGGCGGGGCAGGACATCTCGAACTGGCCTCGTTCTCGCGGCCCTTGATCGTCCCGACCTTGCCCCAGCAGCGACCAGACCAAGCGGGCCGCGAATCCAAGCCGGACCAACCACGGAACGCGGCGCGCCAATAGCCGAGCGCGGTCGGCCGCCGGCAGCGCGTCAACGTCCTCCACGTATGTGGTGACCGCCTCGCGCAGGGCGCGGTGAACATCGCCGAAGCTCTCGCCCTGGACGGCGATATCAAAGTCGAGGCAGGCGGCTTCCCACTGGCCCTCGCGCCCTTCCGCATAGCAAAGCACTCGCCTTGACGCCATCGTGCCATCCCTCCGCCAAAAATATGGCACCGCACTCGCGGGCACGCAACGATGCGCGCCGAGTCTCGCCAGAACCGAAGCCGCCCGCCGCGCGGGGCGCGTTGACAGACCCGCCGTCGCGTCTTACATCGAGTTGTCCCCCGCAATCGGTCGCGAGCCCCACCTCAGCGCATGTTGCAACAGATCGCCAAGCGCTTGTTAGGCACCACGAACCAGCGCGTTCTCAAGGGCATGGAGAAGACGCTCAAGGCGATCAACGACCTTGAGCCGGACCTCGAACGCCTCGCCGACAGCGAGATCAGGGCGCGCACCGGCCAGCTCCGCGACCGGCTGAGCAAAGGCGAAACCCTCGACGATATCCTGCCCGAAGCCTTCGCGACCGTGCGCGAGGCCGGCAAACGTACCCTCGGCCAACGCCACTTCGATGTGCAGTTGGTGGGCGGCATCGTCCTCCACCAGGGCAACATCGCGGAAATGAAGACCGGCGAGGGCAAGACCCTGGCGGCGACCCTGCCGGTGTACCTCCACGCGCTCGAAGGCAATGGCGTTCACGTTGTCACGGTCAACGACTATCTGGCCCGGCGCGACGCCGAGTGGATGGGTGCGATCTACGGTTTTCTCGGCCTCGGATCCAGTTGCATCGTGCATGGCCTCAGCGACGACGAGCGGCGCGCGGCCTACGCCAAGGACGTGACCTACGCCACCAACAACGAACTCGGCTTCGATTACCTACGCGACAACATGAAGTACCGGCTCGACGCGATGGTGCAGCGGCCATTTAACTACGCTATCGTCGATGAGGTCGATTCGATCCTGGTCGACGAGGCGCGCACGCCGCTCATCATCTCCGGCCCGACCGAAGATAAATCCGAGCTCTATAAGACCTGCAACCAGTTCATCCCGAAGCTTGCCGCGAGCGACTACGAAAGGGACGAGAAGAGCCGGACGGTGGCTTTGACCGATACCGGCGTCGAGACCATCGAGACGCGGTTGCGCGAGGCGGGGCTGCTGACGAGCGAGAGCCTCTACGACATCGACAACGTCTCGCTGGTCCACCACATCAACCAGGCGCTGCGCGCTCATTTCATGTTTACCGCCGACGTCGACTACATTGTCAAGGACGACAAGGTCGTCATCATCGATGAGTTCACGGGTCGGATGATGGAGGGCCGGCGTTATTCCGAGGGCCTGCACCAGGCGCTCGAGGCGAAGGAAGGCGTGACCGTCCAGAACGAGAACCAGACGCTCGCCTCGATCACCTTCCAGAACTATTTCCGGCTCTACCCCAAGCTCGCCGGGATGACCGGCACGGCCGCGACCGAGGCGTCCGAGTTCATCGACACCTACGGGCTCGAAGTCACCGACGTCCCGACCAACCTGCCGATGATCCGGGCCGACAACGACGATGAGGTCTATCGGACCAAGCGCGAGAAATACGACGCGATCATGACCGAGATCCGCGATTGCCGGGAGCGCGGGCAGCCGGTGCTGGTCGGCACCGTCAGCATCGAGAAGTCCGAGGATCTGGCCGCGCTGCTCAAGAAGGGCAAGGTCCCGCACAACGTGCTCAATGCCCGCTATCACGAGCAGGAAGCGTCGATCATCGCCCAGGCCGGGCGGCTCGGCGGGGTGACCATCGCCACCAACATGGCGGGACGCGGCACCGACATCCAGCTCGGCGGCAACGCCGAGATGCGGGCCCGGGTCGAGCTCGAGGACGTCACCGATGAGCGCATTCGCGCCCAACGCACGGCCGAGATCGAGGCCGAGGTGGCGGCGGAGAAGGCCAAGGTGGTCGGCGCCGGCGGCCTCTACATCGTTGGCACCGAACGCCACGAGAGCCGGCGCATCGACAACCAGCTGCGCGGCCGCTCAGGCCGCCAGGGCGATCCCGGCGCGTCGAAGTTCTTCCTCTCGCTCGAGGATGATCTGATGCGCATCTTCGGCTCCGAGCGCATGGACACGATGCTGCGCAAGCTCGGCCTGCAGGACGGCGAGGCGATCGTCCACACCTGGATCAACAAAGCGATCGAGAAGGCCCAGTCGAAGGTCGAGGCGCGCAACTTCGAGATTCGCAAGAACCTGCTGAAGTTCGACAACGTGATGAACGATCAG
Source organism: Alphaproteobacteria bacterium (assembly GCA_965226045.1). GTDB lineage: Bacteria > Pseudomonadota > Alphaproteobacteria > VGEJ01 > VGEJ01 > CBDDBU01. The sequence goes on along the minus strand of CBDDBU010000028.1, from coordinate 467,124 downwards.
CGCAAGGTGATCTATGCCCAGCGCATCGAGCTGATGAGCGTCGAGGATGTGTCGGAGACTATCACCGACATGCGCTACGAGATCATCGACGAACTGGTCGGCCGCCACATGCCAGAAAAAGCCTATGCCGAGCAGTGGGATACGGACGGATTGAAAACCGAGGTCCAGCGCGTGCTCGGTCTCGAACTGCCGATCGCCGACTGGGCCAGGGAAGAGGGCATCGCCGACGAGGAAGTGCGCCAGCGCCTGCGCGACGCGGGCGATCGCAAGATGGCGGAGAAGGCCGCCAACTACGGCCCCGAGGTCCTGCGTCTGGTCGAAAAGAGCTTGCTGCTGCAGCTCCTCGATCAGCATTGGAAGGACCATCTGCTGCAGCTCGACCACCTGCGGTCCGGCATCGGGCTCAGGGCCTATGGCCAGCGCGACCCGCTGCGCGAGTATCAGATCGAGGCCTTCACCATGTTCGAGACGATGCTCGTGTCGCTGCGCGAGCAGGTGACGAACGTGCTGTGCCACCTGCAGCTGCAAGTCGACCGGGGACCGCCACAGGAGCTGCCGCGCGCGCCGGCGCAGCCGATGCGCGAATCCCACGTCGATCCGCTGACCGGCGAGAATAACGCGGCGCCGCTCGTGCCAGCGCGATCGCCCGGCCGCCGCGCCGCGGCGACGCTCGATCCCAAGGACCCCGTGACCTGGGGCAAGGTGCCGCGCAACGCCCCCTGCCCGTGCGGAACCGGCAAGAAGTACAAACACTGCCACGGGGCCGCATAGGCCAGGGCCCGCTCCGATCGTTCGAGACGCGGCCCTTCGGGCCGCTCCTCAGGATGAGGAAGAGTTCCACATTATCAAATACTTAACCTCATGCTGAGGAGGCGCGAAGCGCCGTCTCGAAGCAGGTGGCTATAGGCCCGTGCCCATGTTGAGAAATTTTTGGCGGCGCCCAGCGCGGTGATCGATGGTTGCGCCCTCGTCCTCCAGTGCAGTGAGGTGGCGGCCGATCGAGTCGCCGGCCGCAGCGATGGTCTCGGTGGGAAATCGATGGGCGCCGCCGACCGGCTCGGCCACCGCCTCGTCGATGATCTTGAGCTCAAGCATGTCCTGGGCGGTCATGCGCAGCATCTCGGCGGCATCGCGGGTGCGCTCCGAGCTGCGCCACAGGATCGACGCGCAACCCTCGGGCGAGATAACCGAATAGATCGCGTATTCCAGCATCAAGATTCGGTCGCCGACGCCGAGCGCGATCGCGCCGCCCGAGCCGCCCTCGCCGATAATGACGCTGATCACCGGCACCCGAAGGTCGAGGCAGGTTTGAATCGAGCGGGCGATAGCCTCGGCCTGACCGCGCTCCTCTGCCTCGATGCCGGGATAGGCGCCGGGCGTGTCGATGAAGGTGAGCACCGGCGCGCCAAAGCGGTCGGCAAGTTCGAACAGGCGGACCGCCTTGCGATACCCTTCGGGGTGGGCCATGCCGAAGTTGCGCTCGACGCGACCCTCGGTGCCGGCGCCCTTCTCGGTGCCGATCGCCACCACCGTGCGCCCGCGAAAGCGGCCGAGGCCGCCGATGATGGCGTGATCGTCGGCGAACGCCCGATCGCCGGCGAGCGGCGTGAAATCCGTCAACAGGGTGCGCGCGTAGTCGCTGAAATGCGGGCGCTCGGGGTGGCGAGCGACCTGCGCCTTTTGCCACGCGCTGAGCTTGCCGTAGGTCTGGCGCAGCAGTTGCTCGGCCTTGGCCTCGAGGCGCACGACTTCCTCGGCGATGTTGACATCGCCGCTGTCGGCGACATGCCGCAACTCCTTGATCTTCCCCTCGAGTTCGGCGATCGGCTTTTCGAAGTCGAGGAAGTGGTCCATTCCTTGTGGTCGTTCTCCGGGCGCGCGCCTAGCCTCGCGCGCCTGTTTGGCGGCCTGCTTGCGCTGGGTGGGCTACTTGCGCGGGGCGGCCCCTTTGCTCTTCCCGCCGCGACCCGAGATCAGCTTCGCCTTGGTCACCATCACCTCGGCCTGGCGCACCGAAGCGATGTCGATCAGCCGCCCGTCGAGCGCGACCGCGCCCTTGCCCTCGCGCAGCGCCTGCTTCATCGCGGCGATGATGCGCTTGGCCTTGGTGGTCTCCTCCTTGGTGGGCGTGAAGACTTCGTTGGCGAGGCTGACCTGGTTGGGATGGATTGCCCATTTGCCTTCGATCCCGAGCGCCGCCGCCCGCCGCGCCGCGGCGCGGTAGCCGTCGGGATCGGAGAAATCGCCGAACGGACCATCGATCGGCCTGAGGCCGTTGGCGCGTGCCGCGACGACCATGCGGGCGATCGCGTAGTGCCACATGTCGCCCCAATGAACCTCGCGCTCGCCAGCCCCGTCGGGATCGGTGAGGACCGAGTAGTCGGGGTTGACGCCGCCGATGTTGGTGGTGCGCGCCCGGGTCGAGGCGGCGTAGTCGGCAACGCCAAAGTGCAGCGATTCGTTGCGCGGGCTGGCCGCCGCGATCTCGTGCACATTCTGCATGCCAAGCGCGGTCTCGATGATGTGCTCGAAGCCGATGCGCTTCTTGTAGCTCTTCGCGTCTTCGATTTGGGTGACCATCATGTCGACGGCATAGATATCGGCGGCGGTGCCGACCTTGGGAATCATGATCATGTCCAGGCGCTCGCCGGCCTGCTCGACGACATCGACAACGTCTCGGTACATGAAATGGGTATCGAGCCCGTTGATGCGCACCGACATCGTCTTGTCGCCCCAATCGATCTCGTTGAGCGCTTTGATGACGTTCTTGCGGGCCTGCTCCTTGTCGTCGGGCGCGACCGCGTCCTCAAGATCGAGGAAGACAACGTCGGCGTCCGAACTCGCGGCACGCTCGAAGAAACGCGGCTCGCTTCCGGGCACGGCAAGTTCCGAGCGGTTCAGGCGCGCGCGCGCCTGTTCGATGATCTTGAAGCTCATGGTGGTGTCGTCTCCTGGGTCGTCGACCGTGGTCCCTCCCGGCCGCCGGCGAACATGGCAATGGGGTCGGGTCCTGTCAATGTCAGCGCTCGGTCGGGGCGGCGCCCGGCGCTGGCCGGGTCGCCAGCGGGTGATGGTCGTGGACCAGACGCTTGAGGCGCTCGTCGAGCACATGGGTGTAAATCTGGGTGGTCGAGATGTCGGCGTGGCCGAGCATCGCCTGTACGGCGCGGAGATCGGCGCCGTGGGCGAGCAGGTGGGTGGCGAACGCATGGCGCAGGACGTGGGGTGAAACCCGCGCCGCGTCGAGGCCGGCCGCGCCGGCCAACACCTTCAACAGTTGGCCCAGGCGTTGGCGGGTGAGATGCCCACCGACCCGGGCGCCCGGGAACAGCCACTTGCTCTCGATACCGGCGGCCAGAAACTCGGCCCGAACCTCGAGATAATCGCCCAGCGCCTGGCGCGCGAACTCGCCCATCGGGACGATCCTCTCGCGACCGCCCTTGCCGGTGACGGCCAGGAACGCAACCGTCGGGTCGATGGCGGTGCGCGGCAGTCCAACCAGCTCGGAGACCCGGAGGCCGGTGGCGTAGAGTACCTCGACGATGGCGCGCAGCCGCACGCCCTCCGCGCCCGGCCGGTCACGCGCGGCGTCCAGCAACGCCCCGACATCGGCCTCGCCGAGAATCCGGGGCAACGCGCGGGTGCGACGCGGGGCCACGAGATCGACGGTCGGGTCGTCGGCGCGCACGCCCTCGGCCTGGAGAAAGCGATAGAATTGGCGCAGCGCCGATCGCCGTCGCGCCAACGTCGAGCCGGTGAAACCGCGACCGCTCAGACGCGCTAGGTAGCCGCGCAAGCGCTTGGCGTCAGCCCCCTCCACGGCGACGCCACGGGCGGCGAGATAGTCCGCGAGATCATTCAGGTCGCGGCCATAGGCCTCTAGAGTCGCCGCCGCCGCGCCGCGCTCGGCCGCCAGCATCTCGATAAACGCCTCGATGTGATGGTGCGCGTGCCGGGCCACCGCCGCTAGAGTCCTTTGGCGAGGGCCGCTTCCAAGGCGAGGGCGCGGGCCTCGGACTCAAGGCCGATGCGCCGGAGGGCGGTGATAACCGCGCCGAGCGCGGCCGAGTGGACGCCCGCCGGCCCCCCCTCGCCGAGTGCGATCAGCGCCAGCGCGACGGTTGCGCCGGTGCGTTCGTCGGCGGACGCCTGGGCGAGACCGCGCCAGACAGCGGCGGCCGGCATGGCCTCGGTTTCCACGCCGCCAACCGTCAGGAGCGCGTCCCAGTCCGCCGCCGGCACCTCGTCGCCCAGCGCCTCGAGTACCGTCAACAAGACCCCGCCCCGGGCTTGGCGCACCGGTTCGGTGGCAGGCGCCCACGCGCGCCACCAACGACCGATCATCGCGGGTTCCCACGCGATCACGTCCTCGGCGGCGATGTGGATCAGCGGCCGCAGGGCATCGGCGGCGACCGCGTCGGTCTCGGCGAGGACCTTGAACCAGGCGACGGCCTCGGTCGTCGCGCCTGCGGTCAGTAGCGCGCGGACCAGTTCGGGCGCCAGCGCGCTCCGCCCCGGACTGGGGGGAAGATTCAACATGGCCGGCAAGCTGACCCGGGCGGCCGTCGCATAGCGGTGCTGGGCGCGACCCAGACCAAGCCCCAATTCGAGCGCGCGGGCGCGGGCGCGCGCTACGGTCTTCATCTGACTAAGTTGATAGAGCAGCGCTTGGGTCCGCGGACCGCCGTCGGCGTCAATCGTCGCCTCGGGCGCGCCGCGTTCGTCGGCCTCGAAGATGAGGCTGGCGTAGATCCGGCCAAGCGCCCCGGCGTCGAGCACCCCGACCGCCTCGGCCCGAGTCGCGGCGGTCACGCGCACCGGCCCGGGCGTACTGGGAGCGGTCGCGATGCCGCGCAGAATGGCGGGCGGCGCCCCCTCAAGCGCATCGGGTGGAATGCCGAGGTTCGCCGCCCGCATCATCGCGAGGTGAAGCGCGGTCGGTTCGGGCAGGCTCTCGATCGGCTCGGCTTGGCCCCCCGTAAGGATCGAGAACAACCGGTAGAACGACGGGTCTCCGGCCGCTTCAAGTTCGTGCAAAAGACTGACCGCCAGCATCGCCTTGGCCTCTTCGCCACGCAGTGCACGGCAGAGCGCGACCGCTTTCAGCCAGTAGGGATCGTCGCTGCCGCCCACCATGCCCTCGGCGCGCGCGCAGGCGCCCGCGTAATCGCCCCTCAGATAAAGCGCGTCGACTTCGATGCGGGCGAGGCGCGCCCCGACGGCATCGACGGGCGCGATCCGCAGCAGCTCACTGATGGCCTCGATCTGGCCGCCGGCCGCTAGTCTTTCGACCCGCCGCCACAACAAGTCGATCGCGTCGTCCTCACCCAGCGGAACCCGAGCTTCCGACAACAGCAGACGGCGCGACAGGTCCTGCATGACCCGCGATGAGGTGCCCATCGGCAAGCGCGATATCAGCGTGGCGACGACCGCGCGGCTCGACCCTCGCCACATGTCGAGGCCAAAACCGCCCTCGCTGGCGGCGAGCAGGCCGATCGAGCCCGGATCGATGCGGTTGAGCGTGTCGACGACGATGCCCGTCTCGGCCGGAGCGTTCGCCGCGGGTGGCGGCTCGAGGGTGACGGGCGCGGGGGCCGGTGTCACCTCGACCTCGAGCGCCGCCGCCGGATCCTCGCCCGAGACATCGCCCGACCCGTCGGCCTGCTCTTCGTCGAATAGCTTGACGGGTGGCCCCGTCGCCGCATCCTCCTGGGCCCGCGCCGGGCCCACGGCAAGCAGCAGCCCGAGGAGCACCAGCGAAAGTCCCGAGCTAGTCCTGGAAACGGTCATTCGGAACGATCTTCTCGATGGTGCGGGTGGGTGGCGGGATGTCCCAGGTGAGCAGGAATACGGCGCCGCCCGCGATGGCAACCACCACGATCAGCAACACGACGACCGTCAATCTCGACATCTGTGGCGGCTAGCCGCTCCGGTCTTGGGGCCACTGAGACAGAGGGGCGCTGGGACAGGTCTCAGCCACGTATGATAGGCTGCGATTATGGCGAAGATGCGGCAGTTTATCCCTTGGCGACCGGGCCATCAACGTAGCTTCGGCGCTGGTCCGAGCCGGGGCGCGGGGGCGGGCACCGCCGACCTGGATGTCTGAACCTCACGGCGCCATCGCCGACAAGACGGTGGTCCTGATCGGCCTAATGGGCGCCGGCAAGAGTACCGTCGGGCGCCGCCTCGCGGCACGGCTTGGGCGGCCCTTCAAGGACGCCGACGGCGAGATCGAGAAAGCGGCCGGGTGCTCGATCGAGGATATTTTCTCAAGCCGTGGCGAAGCCGCGTTCCGCGACGGCGAGCGGCGCGTCATCGCCCGCCTGCTCGAGGAGCCACCGCACGTCCTGGCGACCGGCGGCGGCGCCTTCATGGATCCTTGTACGCGCGCGCGGATTCGCGCGAAGGGAATATCAATTTGGTTGCGGGCGGATCTCGATGTCCTGCTCGCGCGAGTCGCCCGGCGCGACAACAGGCCGCTCCTCAAGGCGGGCGATCCGCGCGAAACCCTCGGACGCCTGATCCATGAGCGCTATCCGGTGTATGCCGAGGCGGATGTGACGGTGATGACCGGAGCCGCGCCGCACCTCCGCGTGGTAGATGACGTCTGTCGCCGGCTGGACGAACTGGCGCCGCCGGGTCACCACGACCCGAAGCGGGACTCGTGAACGCCGGGCGCGCCGGGACGACGACGGTCCGGGTCCAGCTCGCCCGCGGCGCCTACGATGTCGTTGTCGGCGGCGGGCTGCTGGCCGAGGCGGGCGTTCGACTCATGTCACATCTGGGCCGCCCGCGCACGGTCGTGGTTAGCGACGAGACCGTGGCCGCGCTGCACGGCCAGACTCTCGCCGAGGCCCTCGATCACGCGGGTATCGACCACCACGCCATCACCCTGCCGGCGGGGGAGGGGACCAAGGATTTCGCGCATCTGGCGGAGCTGCTAGACCGGCTGTTGGACGCGCGGGTCGAGCGCGGCGAGACCATCATCGCGCTCGGCGGCGGCGTCATCGGCGATCTCGCCGGCTTTGCCGCGAGCATCCTGCGCCGAGGCGTCGGCATCATTCAGCTCCCCACCACGCTGCTCGCCCAGGTCGACAGCGCGGTTGGCGGCAAGACCGGCATCAATACCCGGCACGGCAAGAACCTGGTCGGCAGCTTTCACCAGCCGCGCCTGGTGCTAGCCGATGTCGCGGTGCTGGCGACCCTGACGCGGCGCGACCTCAAGGCGGGCTACGCCGAAGTGGTGAAGTACGGCGCGCTCGGCGACCGGGACTTTTTCGACTGGCTCGAACGCCACGGCGACGAAATCGTCGGCGGCGATGCCGTCGCGCTCGAACGGGCGGTGGTCGAGAGCGTCCGCGCCAAGGCGAGGATCGTCGCCCGCGATGAGCGCGAGGCTGGCGAGCGCGAGCTCCTCAACCTCGGACACACCTTCGCCCACGCGTTGGAGGCCGCCGCCGGTTACGGCGATCGCTTGCGGCACGGCGAGGCGGTCGCCATAGGCCAGGTCTTGGCCTTCGACCTTTCCGTCCGGCTCGGCCATTGCGCATCCGACGAGCACGCGCGCCTCAAGCGCCATCTCTCGGCCGTCGGCCTGCCCGTCGCGATTGGCGAGGTCGCGGGGCCAGAGTGGTCGGCGCGCGGCCTGATCGCGCACATGGGCCAGGACAAGAAGACCCGGCGCGGCCGTTTGCGGCTGGTGCTGGCGCGCGCGCTCGGCGATGCCTTCATGTGCGAGGATATCGAGCCCGCGCCGCTGGCCGAGGTGATCGAACAATCGCTCAACGCGGCCACGACCGCGCCACGGCCCGTACAAAGCGCCGACGTCTAGGCCCACGTACTTGGACCACCACTACCCGCCATGATGGGCGAGCTGTTCGCCGTCATCGCGCCGGTCTTCGCCTGCGCCGCGGTCGGGGTCGGTTGGTCGCGTTGGGGGCCGCCCTACGAAACCCGGTTCGTCACCGGGCTTGTCGTCAACGTCGGCACGCCGTGCCTCATCCTCGTGACGCTGACGAAGTACGAAATCGATGTCGCGACGTTCGGCAAAATGGCGCTCGCCTCCGGGATTGCCATCGCGTGCTTCGCGGCGATCGGGGTGATTGCTCTTCGGTTCACCGGCCTGCCGCCGCGCGCCTATCTGCCTTCGCTCATGTTCGGCAACTGCGGCAACATGGGCCTGCCGCTCAGCCTGTTCGCGTTCGGAGAGGTCGGGCTCAGCCTCGCCATCGCCTTCTTCACGGTCGCCGCCTTGGCCAACTTCACGATCGGCAGCGGCATTTCGTCGGGCCGGGTTGGGCGTCGCGAACTGCTGACCGCGCCATTGAACTACGCGGTCTTGCTATCGATCATCTTCATGATCGGCGGCGTCGAGATTCCGCCGTGGATAGCCAACCCGCTGCAACTGATCGGCCAGCTGACGGTACCGCTGATGCTCATCACCCTCGGCGTCTCCCTGGCCCGCTTGCGCGTCGCCGGTATCGGCCGGGCGCTGTCGCTGTCGCTGCTGCGGCTGGGGATGGGCTTCGCGGTCGGCTACGGCCTCGCGACGCTAATGGGATTCGAGGGCGCGGCGCGGGGTGTCCTCATCATCCAGAGCGCCATGCCGGTGGCGATCTTCAACTATTTGTTCGCCCAGCGCGACGGGCGTCGACCGGACGAGATCGCCGGGCTGGTGGTGATGTCCACCATCATCTCGTTCTTAACACTGCCGGCGCTCTTGTTCGTTGTGCTGTGACCGCACGTGGCGCCACCGCCGGCTCATATCTGACGCCGATCTGCATGCTCGGCCGCAGCGCCGCCAGGGCCGTGCGGTAGTACTCGATGATGAACACCCGCAAGGTGGAGGTGAAACTGGACCCGCCGACCCTCGATTCGAACGTTGCGACTAATCAGGGTGCTCATCTCTACATCCATTTCCTTAGGGAGGAGAAGTCTCCCTTTAAGAATTACCCATAGATGCAGCACATGGCTTACAAGTCAGTATATTACTCTCATGCGTGGCATACGCGTGTAACCAGGCAAGTCTCACCGCGCGCCAGGGCCGCGCCAGGGGCCGGGCTTGCGTGGCCATCTCTTCTGCTCTCATAATCTTCGCCATGCGCCGGGTGATTCCCCCTCCTCTCGAGCCGGAACCGGCGCCACGGGGTTGCGACCACCCAGCGTGCGCGGCCCCCGGACTCCACCGCGCGCCACGGTCGCGCGACAGTCACGCCGGCCACTATTGGTTCTGCCTCGACCACGTCCGCGACTACAACGCGTCGTGGAATTTTTTCGAGGGCATGAGCCAGCATGACATCGAAGCCTACCAACAGAGCGCGACGACCTGGCACCGACCGACGTGGCGGATGAACACGAACGGGGTGAAGCAGGGGTCCACCTTCTTCGCCGACGAGTTCAACTTTCTTGGCGGCGGCGCGCCTGAGCCGGAGGGGCCACGGGTGCGCCCCGTGAGCGGGCCGGTCCGCAACGCGCTCGCGGTGCTCGATCTCGAACCGGCGGCAAGCTTGCAGGAGGTGAAGAGTCGGTATAAGACGCTGGCCAAACGCCTGCATCCTGACGCCAATGGCGGTCGCCGCGATTCCGAGGAACGGCTCAAGACCGTCAACCAAGCCTACACTCTTCTGCTCACCAGCGGCTACGCGTGAGGGCGCGCCGTTTGCCGCGACCAGTGCCGGAAATTCGTTCATGACTGCGACAAATCCCCGCGATGGCGCGGCCCTCGCCGACACCGGTCCGGACATCAAGGTGTCGGTACATCAGCTTTTTGGCATCGACAGCGAACTTCAGGTCCCGGCCTTTTCGCAAGCCAGCGAGCTGGTGCCCGACGTCGACGAGGCCTACCAGTTCGACCGCAATACGACCCTCGCTATCCTCTCGGGGTTTGCCTACAACCGGCGCGTCATCATCCAGGGCTACCACGGCACCGGAAAATCCACCCACATCGAGCAGATCGCCGCGCGGCTGAACTGGCCCTGCGTGCGGGTCAATCTCGACAGCCATATCAGCCGCATCGATCTCATCGGCAAGGATGCCATCGTCATCAGGGACGGCCACCAGATCACCGAGTTTCGCGAGGGGATCTTGCCGTGGGCGCTGCAGACGCCGACAGCGCTGGTGTTCGACGAGTACGATGTCGGGCGACCCGACGTCATGTTCGTGATCCAGCGGGTTCTGGAATCGGAGGGTAAGCTCACCCTGCTCGACCAGAACCGCGTGATTCATCCCCATCCGGCTTTTCGCCTGTTCGCGACCACCAACACAGTCGGCCTGGGCGATACCACGGGCCTCTACCACGGCACCCAGCAGCTCAATCAGGGCCAGATGGACCGCTGGAACATCGTCGCCACCCTCAACTACCTGCCGCACGCCGACGAGGTCGGCATCGTTCTGGCGAAGGTGCCGACGATGGAGAACAAAGCGGGCCGTAAGACGGTCAACGCCATGGTCGAGCTCGCCAACCTGACGCGTTCGGCCTTCGTTGCCGGTGATCTTTCGACCGTCATGTCGCCGCGCACGGTCATCACCTGGGCGGAGAACGCGCGCATCTTCGACGAGGTCGGTTTCGCGTTCCGCCTCACCTTCCTCAACAAATGCGACGAATTCGAGCGGGCCAGCGTCGCGGAGCTCTACCAGCGCTGTTTTGGTGACGAGCTTCCGGAATCGGCAGTCGAACTCGACATGACCTGAGGCCGCCATGGTCGACAAGGAAAGCCCCGTCGACGCCTTCAAGCGGGCGCTGACGGCGGCGTCGCGCGCGGTCGCACATGACAAGGACTTGAGCATCACCTTCGACGCCGACGTGCCGACGATGCAGGCCGGGCGCGTGCGCTTGCCGCTGCCGGCGCGCGAGCTGCCCGTCCAGGCGGTCGCGCGCGCGCGGGGGGCCGCCGACGGCTTTGCCTTGCGCCTGCGCCACCACGACCAACACATCCACAGCGCGCTGATGCCCGGCGGCGGCCCGGCCCGCGCGGTGTACGAAGCCGCCGAACAAGTGCGCGTGGAGGCCCTCGGCGCGCTACGCATGGCCGGCATGGCGATGAATCTCGATGCCGCCCTTGAGGACTACTGCGATCGGCGCGGCTATGCCCGCGTCAAAGCCATGTCCGATGCGCCCATCGCCGAAGTCATCCGGCTGATCCTGCGCGAGCGCTTAACCGGCGCGCCAACGCCTGAATCGGCGCGGTCCATGGTCGACATGTGGCGCAAATCGGTACAGGACAAGGCGGGCGCTGACATTGATGCGCTGGTCGGGAGTGTCGACGATCAGGAACAGTTCGGCCGGCGTGCGCGGCAACTGATCGCGAGCCTCGATATTTGGGAAGACGACGGCGACTCGCCCGATATGGAGACTGGCGACGACGACCAGGATGCCGCCGAGGACGATGGCGACGGTTCGTCGCAGGACGGCGCCGATGCCGGCGCCGAGATGGAGGCAGACGACGATCAGGATCTCGCCGAGTCGCTCTCCGATGAGGACGCCACGTCCCAAGATGGCCTCGACAGCGACCAGCAGCCGCTCGGCTCTGGCGATGAGGATGAGCCCGGCGGGGCCAAACGTCCGTGGTGGCCCGACGGGTTGTCCGACGGCGCTTCCGGCGAGCCGCCCTACCGCGCCTTCACCGCCGATTTCGACGAAGTCGTGGAGGCGAGCGACCTGTGCGACGCCGATGAGTTGGCCCAGCTGCGCAATCATCTCGACCAGCAGATCCAGCATCTGCATGGTGTGGTCGCGCGGCTCGCCAACCGTCTGCAGCGCCGCCTGCTCGCCCGCCAAAGCCGATCGTGGGAGTTCGACCTCGATGAGGGCATCCTCGACGCGGGACGACTCTCGCGCATCGTCACCAATCCGTTGCAGCCGCTCTCCTACAAGATCGAACAGGAGATCGAGTACCGTGACACCGTCGTCACGTTGCTCCTCGACAACTCCGGCTCGATGCGCGGGCGGCCGATCAGCGTCGCCGCCATGTGTGCCGATATTCTCGCCCGCACCCTCGAACGCTGCGGCGTGCGGGTCGAAATTCTCGGCTTTACCACGCGGGCCTGGAAGGGCGGACAATCACGCGAGAAATGGATCGCCGCCGGCAAACCCGCCAATCCCGGCCGCCTCAACGACCTCCGCCATATCATTTACAAGACCGCCGACGCGCCATGGCGGCGCACCCGCAGAAGCCTCAGCCTGATGATGCGCGAGGGCCTGCTCAAGGAAAACATCGACGGCGAGGCGTTGTTGTGGGCCCATCAGCGCCTGCTCGCCCGGCGTGAGCAGCGGCGCATCATGATGGTCATTTCGGACGGTGCGCCGGTCGATGACAGCACGCTGTCGGTCAATCGCGGCAACTATCTCGACCGTCACCTGCACGCCGTCATCCACTGGATCGAGACTCGTTCGGAAGTCGAACTGATCGCGGTCGGCATCGGCCACGACGTCGCCCGCTACTACCGCCGCGCCGTGACCATCGTCGATGTCGAGCAGCTTGGGGGGGCCATGATCGATCAGCTCGCCGAACTGTTCGAAGAGGACCAGGGGCACAGCCCGAAGGCGTCGCAGCCCGCCGGCAAGACCGCCCGCGGCCACCTCCGAGCCAGCACCGCCCGGCAGTGACGGCTCAGTCCGCGAGCGCGCCGGCCAACGCCTCGGTCTCGTCGTCGGCCGGAAAGAAGCTCTCGATGCGGAGATCCTGCAGCGTGATGTCCTGCGCCGTCCCGAAGGTCGTGATGGTGGTGAACCACGAGCTGCGGACACCGTTTTTGACGAAGCTTAGGGCGAGAACCGGCGGCGGATCCTCATCGATCTGCGCCACGGCGTGGCCGGGAACACCGGGGTAGGCAAGAACCTCAGCGATCAGCGCCGCCATGCGCTCGTCAGGGGCGCCGTTCGGCCCTTCGCGCTGGGCCCGCGCGATCAGCACTTGGGCGGCCGTCTCCCAGTCTTCGATCCAGGGGCGCAGGAGATCGGGATGAAACAGCAGTCGCAGCATGTTGGGCGGCTCAGTGGGCGCGGTCGCCGGCGGGTCGAGGACGAAGGCCATGAGCCGGCGGGCGGCGGGATTGGCGCGCAGGATTTCCCAATAGCTGTTCGTTACCAGCGCCGTATAGGGCTCATGGTGCGACAGCATGTGGTCGAGGGCGCGGTTGACCTGGGCCATCGCGCGGTCCTCGAGCGGGGTCTCGCGATAGAGCGGGGCGTAGCCGGCGGCGAGCGCGAGGTCGAGCTGCCTGAAGCCCCGCCGGCCACGCCAGCGCCTGAAAATACGGCCGATCGGCCCGGCCCGGCCCTTCACGACACGGCCGATCCTAGGCCTTTCGACGGTGCCGGCCAACGGCGGGATCGAGGCGGTGGCGGTGTTGGCGGGCGGCGCGCTCCTGGCGGTGACGGAGGACGCGAAACTCGGCGCGACGCGGGTGCGGGGTTGGCTGGTCGACCGCGACCGGGCCATGGCGCTCAGCTACGTGCGGAGCGGCCGATTCAAGCCGACCGATTTCGCCGTCCTGCCCTCGGGCGATGTGATCGCGCTCGAACGCCGATTCATTCCGCCGTTCAGCATCGCCGCGCGTCTATGGATTATCCCAGCGCGCGCGATTGGTCCGGGCGCGACCCTGGACGGCCGCGAAATCGCCGCCTCGCACGCCCGTTCACAGGCGACAGTATGGAGGGCATCGCGGCCGTGCGCGGAGCCGACGGCGGCGCGCTGATCTATTTGGTGTCAGACGACAACTTCAACCCGCTGCAGAACACCATACTGCTGATGTTCCGCCTGGCGCCCTAGGCAGCGGGTGTGGCGGCCTTGGCCTCGATCGACTTCGCGATCGCGCGTTTGAGGCGCCGCGCGTTCAACGACAGCACTGCCTCGTCGGCCTTGGCGAGATAGGCATCGAGGCCGCCACGGTGTTCAACGGTGCGCAACGCTTTCGTGGTCACGCGCAAGCGGACCGCCCGGCCGAGCGCTTCGCTCATCAGCGTAGCCTGCTGCAGGTTGGGCAGAAAACGCCGCCGCGTCCGGTTGTGGGCGTGGCTTACGTTGTTGCCGGCGAGAACGCCCTTGCCGGTCAATTCACAGCGGCGCGACATGCTGGTCCTCTCTTGTTCGCGGTCCTGGTGGCGAAGCCGCGCTTGTAGGGCAGCGGATGGTTCGCTGTCAACCGGCGCGCCGGCGCGCGCGATACTGGTCGAGCAGCCGGCGCGCGGCCACCGTCGGTAGAATACGCCCGACGACGACGTCGGCCTCTAGGGCCGCGATCGCCCTCGCAAATCCGGGATCGTCGGCCAGATCCGCGATCAGCTGCTCGCGGACCTCGCGCCACAGCCATTCCCGGGCCTGTTCGGCACGGCCCCGCTCGATTTCCCCACTGCTACCGAGTTCGGCGCGATATCGTTGCGCCACCGCCCACGCCTCGGCGATGCCGCAGCGCTCCAGCGCCGAGCACAGCTGGACCTCGGGCCGCCAGTTGTCACGCCGCGGCCGGAGGATGTCGAGGGCGGAGCGGTAATCGGCGGCAAGCGCCCGCGCACTCGCCACCAAGGCGCCATCGGCCTTGTTAATCAGCACCAGATCGGCGAGTTCGACGATGCCGCGCTTCAGGCCCTGGAGCTCATCGCCGCCGCCCGGCGCCAACAACAGGACGAACATGTCGGTCAGCGAGGCGGCGGTCGTCTCGGATTGCCCGACCCCGACCGTCTCGACGATCACGGGATCGAAGCCGGCCGCCTCACACAGCAATATGGCTTCGCGCGTGCGCCTGGCGACGCCGCCGAGGGTGCCACTGGACGGCGAGGGCCGGATGAAGGCGCGGTCGTGGCGCGAGAGCTCCTCCATGCGTGTCTTGTCACCCAACAGCGACCCACCTGAACGGGCCGAGCTGGGATCGATGGCCAATACGGCGGGGCGATGGCCGGCCGCCACGAGGTGAAGGCCGAGCGCTTCGATGAAGGTCGACTTGCCGACCCCTGGGGCGCCGGTGATGGCGAGGCGCAAGGCCCGGCCGGAGTCACCGAGCAGATCCCCAAGCAGCGCGTCGGCACGGGCCTGATGATCGGCGCGCCGAGATTCGATCAACGTGATGGCGCGGGCGAGCGCCCGACGGTCGCCCACGCGCACCCGCGGCGCTAGCGCCGCGATGTCGAGATCGTCAGTCGCCGGCGTGTCGGCGATCACGGGCTGGCGCGCTCGCGCGGCCGTCCGTGTCGGCGGCGTTTGGCTTGGGCTCGCCGGGGGAACCGGTCGCGGGGGGCGACGGCCGATCCATGACTCCCTCAACGACGGCGCGCAGCTTCTCACGGAGGATGGGATCAACCTTTTCCAGTATGGCCTGACGAGCTTGCATCAGGCCATCGATCAGGACGCGGCGCTCGGGCGTCATCGGCAGCTCGGGCGCCGGCCCGGCGATCTCCCGCGCCAGCGCCGTGTGCGATCGATACGCCTGGTGGGCCGGCGAGCGCGGCGCAGCCTCGGCGGATTGTTCGGAGTCCTCGGCCTGGGCCAGGAACAAACTATCGGTGCCGCTGATCAGCCGTTTGTTCATACGTGGTCATCTCGGCGATGCATCTCGGGGCGACGCCCATTATGGGACGGAAGACCGCGGCGCGCCACATCGGCTACGATCGGCCCATGGACTACGATGCCCTGATGGTCCGGCTCGAAGGGCTCGGCAGCGCGCCCAACCCGACCGGGATGGCGCGCTACGGCAACAACACCGCGCGCGCCTTCGGCATCTCGGCCCCCGAGCTCAAGGCCGTCGCCAAGGACGTGGGCCGCGACCACGCCCTGGCCGGGCGCCTGTGGGCTTCGGGCATCCACGAAGCGCGCATGCTGGCGACGCTCATCGATGAACCCGCCAAGGTGAGCGCGGCGCAGATGGACGCGTGGGTCGCTGACTTCGATTCGTGGGACCTGTGCGATGGCGCCTGCGGCAAGCTGTTCTGGCGCACGCCCCATGCCCGCGGCAAGGTGGTCGAATGGACGGCGCGCGAGCCAGAGTTCGTGCGCCGCGCCGGATTCGCGTTGATCGCGTGGCTGGCGGTCCATGACAAAAAAGGCGGGCGATGCCGACTTTGTCGGCTTCCTGCGGCTGATCGAGGCCAACGCCGACGATGAGCGCAACTTCGTGAAGAAGGCCGTCAGCTGGGCGCTGCGCCAGATCGGCAAACGCAATCGCGCGCTGAACGCCGCCGCCGTGGCGTGCGCCCAGCGCCTCGCCCAACGTGAGGCGCGCGCGGCCCGCTGGGTCGGCAAGGACGCGCTGCGCGAATTGGGTTCCGACAAGGTGTGCGAGCGGCTTGGCCTCACGCCGCCTGGCGGCGATCGCGCAGCAGGGTGATGATCTCAGCCGCCGCCTGGGGGATGTTCGAGCCCGGACCGTAGATGGCGCTGACGCCGAGGTTGAGCAGGAATTCATAATCTTGGGGCGGCACCACGCCGCCGCAGACCACGAGAATGTCGCCGCCGCCCTCGCGCCGGAGCTGTTCCATGAGCTGCGGCACCAGGGTCTTGTGGGCGGCTGCCTGGCTCGACACGCCGACCACGTGGACATCGTTTTCGATCGCCTGGCGACCAGCCTCCTCCGGGGTCTGGAACAACGGCCCGACATCCACGTCGAAGCCGATATCGGCGAAGGCCGAGGCGATCACCTTGGCGCCGCGATCGTGGCCGTCCTGGCCCAGCTTGACCACCAGAATGCGGGGTCGGCGACCCTCGCTCTCGGCGAACGCGGCAACCTCGGCGCGGACGCGGTCGAAGGCCTCTTCGCCGGCGAGCGCGGACCCGTAGATACCCGAGACGCTGCGGATCACCGCGCGATGGCGGGTGAAGACCGATTCCAGCGCGTCCGATATCTCGCCGACGGAGGCCCGGGCGCGCACCGCCTCGATCGCCAGGGCGAGCAGGTTGGCGTCGCCCTGTGCACCCTCGACAAGCGCCGCGAGGGTGGTCCGGCAGGCAATCTCGTCGCGACCGCGACGCAGCTCGGCCAGCCGTGCGATCTGGCGTTCACGCACGGCTTCGTTGTCGATCGAGCGGATGTCGACATCTCCCGTCTCGCCGTCGGCCAGGCGATAGCGGTTGACCCCGACGATCGCCTCCTCATCGCGATCGATCCGCGCCTGGCGGCGGGCCGCGCTCTCCTCGATGCGAAATTTGGGGATACCCTCCTCGACCGCCCGCGTCATCCCGCCGAGCGCTTCGACTTCCTCGATCAGCGCCCCGGCCGCCTCGACCAGGCCGTGGGTCAGCGCCTCGACGTAGTAGCTGCCGCCGAGCGGATCGATGACGCGGGCGATGCCGGTTTCGGTGGCGAGGATCAACTGGGTGTTGCGGGCGATCCGCGCCGAGGCCTCGCTCGGCAGCGCCATCGCCTCGTCGAAGGCGTTGGTGTGCAACGATTGGGTGCCGCCGAGCGTCGCCGCCATCGCCTCGTAGGCGGTGCGCACGACGTTGTTGTAGGGGTCTTGCTCGGTCAGCGAGACGCCCGAGGTCTGGCAATGGGTGCGCAGCATCAGCGAGCGCGGGTCAGCCGGCTCGAAGCGCCGCATCAGGCGCGCCCACAACACACGCGCGGCTCTCAGCTTGGCGACCTCCATGAAGAAATTCATGCCGATGGCGAAGAAAAACGACAGCCGCGGCGCGAAGGCGTCGATCTCGAGACCGCGCGCGAGTGCGACACGGACATATTCGAGGCCGTCGGCGAGGGTGAAGCCAAGCTCTTGGACCGCCGTCGCGCCGGCTTCGTGCATGTGGTAGCCGGAGATCGAGATCGAATTGAAGCGCGGCATCTGCGCCGCCGTGTAAGCGATAATGTCGCCGACGATGCGCACGCTCGGTGCGGGCGGATAGATGTAGGTGTTGCGGACCATGAACTCCTTCAGGATGTCGTTCTGGATCGTGCCGGCAAGCTTTTCGGGGCTCACACCCTGCTCCTCGGCGGCGACGATGTAGCCGGCCAGGACCGGCAGCACCGCGCCATTCATGGTCATCGACACGCTCATGCGGTCGAGCGGAATCGAATCGAACAGAATTTTCATGTCCTCGATCGAATCGACCGGCACGCCGGCGTTGCCGACGTCGCCCACGACCCGCGGGTGATCGGAGTCGTAGCCGCGGTGGGTGGCGAGATCGAAGGCGACCGACAAACCGGTCTGCCCGGCGCTAAGCGCCTGGCGGAAGAAGGCGTTTGATTCCTCGGCGGTCGAGAAGCCCGCGTACTGGCGGATCGTCCACGGCCGCCCCGCGTACATGGTGGCGCGGGGGCCGCGCAGGAACGGCGGGAAGCCTGGCAGCCCGTCGAGCTCGATGCCCTCCAGATCGGCGGCGGTATAGAGCGGCTTGATGGCGATGCCCTCGGGCGTCGGCCACGTCAGCGATTCAGGCTCGGCGCCGGCCAACTCCTCGCCAGCCAGCGCGCGCCAATCGGCGAGCCTGCGTTTGCGAAACCCGCTCATCGTCATCGACTATGGGCGGGCGAGAGACGGGAAGTCAAACTCGCCCGCCCCGCGTCGGTCAGGGTCGTCAGCGGCTTCCAGCTTGCTACCCTCGCCGGGGCCGGGGTCGATAGTGGCGCCCTCGGCGAGATGGTATTCGACGTCAGGCAAGGTAACCTCGCAACGTGACGTCGCCCTTACTGGATCGGACCTTTCGTCGGCCCTTCGTGGCCCAGATTGCCGCGCTCGGCGGCACCGGCCTATCGACCATCGCGCGCGCTCTGCTGGCCTACGATCTGGTCGGTGGCTACACCGGCGTCGTTCTCGGCACCGTGCTGGCCCTCAAGATGGTGGCGTACGTCGGCATCGCGCCGGTCGTCGGCGGCTTGGCGCATCGGCTGCCCCGCCGTCCCCTGTTGATCGGGCTCGACCTCGGGCGAGCGGTGTCGGTCGCGTGCCTGCCGTTCGTCACCGAGGTGTGGCAGATCTAGTTGTTGATCTTCGTGATGAACGCCTGCTCGGCCGGCTTCACGCCGACCTTCCAGGCGACGATCCCCGACGTGCTGCCAGACGAGGCCACGTACACGCGCGCGCTTTTGCTGTCCCGGCTCGCCTACGATCTGGAGAATCTGTTGAGCCCGATGCTCGCGGCCGCCGCGCTCGTCGTGCTGACCTACGACGCCCTGTTCGCCGCCAACGCGGTCGCCTTCCTGATCTCGGCGGCACTGGTCTTTTCGGTGCGACTGCCCGCGCCCCCCGCTCGCGAGCGCGAGCCCGGCCGGTGGCACAATGTCAGCTTCGGCATCCGGGTCTATGTCAAGACGCTGCGGCTGCGCGGACTGCTGGCCCTTTCCTTGGCGGTGGCGTGCGCCGGCTCGATGGTGCTGGCCCTCGCGCTGCCGCGTCTGTTGGCGCGATGGCCCGACCGCCCGCTCATGCTGGCCGGTGGCGCGGTCCTGACGGCAGGCCTCGTGCTCGGGTTGACAGCGCCCGGCCTGCTGGCGCTGCTCGCGGTATGGTTAGTCCTCGGCGCCGGCTCATCGCTCATCCAAACGCCGACCGGGCGTCTGCTCAGGCGCTCCGCCCACGACGGCGACCGGCCGGCCATCTACGCGGCGCAGTTAGCGCTGTCGCACCTGTGCTGGCTGGTCGCCTACCCGCTGGCTGGAACCCTCGGCGTCACGCTGGGTCTGACGGCGGCCTTCGCGATACTCGCCGCCGTGGCATTGGCATCGACGCTCGTGGCGCTGACCTTGTGGCCGGCGCACGATCCGGGCGAGCTGGACCATCTGCACACGGCCATGGAACATCAGCACCTGCATATCCACGACGAGCACCATCAGCACCACCACGAGGGCTGGGAAGGGCCGGAGCCGCACCGGCACGGCGCGCTGAAACACAAACACGCCTAGCAGCCTGTCGGACTTGAGCCGGGAGTCGAAATAGGATTCGATGGTATCAGTTGATTTGCCCGCGCGTGATGGAGGCCGTCATGAGCAATTTCCGACCGGTCGACCGGGAGACGGGGTTTCTGCTGCCGCCGTCGGTGGAGGAATGGCTTCCCGAGCGGCATCTGGCGCGCTTCGTGGTCGAGGTGATCGAGCAGTTGGACCTCTCGGCGTTCGTGAAGGCCTATCGCGGCTCGGGCTCGGCGTCCTATCACCCGAGCATGCTGCTGGGGCTTCTGGTCTACGGCTACGCCACGGGGGTGTTTTCGAGCCGCAAGTTGGAGCGCGCGACCTATGATTCTGTCGCTTTCCGCTTCATCGCGGCCAACGATCATCCCGACCACGATACCATCGCCGCGTTCCGGCGGCGTTTTCTCGACCGGATCGAAGGGCTGTTCGTCGAGGTGCTGCTGCTGGCCCGGGAAGCCGGGGTGCTGAAGCTCGGCACGGTGGCGCTGGACGGCACCAAGGTGCACGCCAACGCGAGCCGGCACAGCGCGCTGTCGTGGAAACACGCCTGCGAGCTCGAAGCCCGGTTGAAGGCCGAGGTGGCGGAGTTGATGGCGTTGGCGGAGGCGGCCGATGGGGCGGATGTGCCCGACGGGATGTCGGTGCCCGAGGAACTGGCCCGGCGCGAGGATCGTCTGGCCCGCATCGCCGAGGCTAAGGCGGTGATCGAGGCGCGGGCGCGCGAACGCCTTGAGCGGGAACGGGCCGAGTACGAGGCGAAGCTCGAGGCGCGCGCGGAGAAGGCCGAGAAGACGGGCCGCAAGCCGGGCGGCCGTCCACCCGAGCCGCCGGTGGCCGGGCCCGGGCCGAAGGACCAGGTCAATCTGACCGACGCGGACTCGCGCATCATGCCGGTGGCCGGCGGCGGCTTCGAACAGGCCTACAACGCCCAAGCCCTGGTGGCGGCCGACAGCCTGCTGGTGGTCACCAACGACGTGGTCCAGGCCCCCAACGACAAGCGGCAAATCGAGCCGGCGCTGGAAGCGCTCGCCCGCCTTCCCGAGGCGCTGGGCGCGCCCGAGACCCTGCTGGCGGACAGCGGCTACTTCAGCGAGGCCAACGTGAACGCCTGCGCCGAGGCCGAGATCGCGCCGTTGATCACGCCCGGCCGGGAACGCCATCATCTCTCCTGGAAGGACCGCTTCGCCGGCGCGCCGCCGCCCCCGGAGAACCCGACGCCGCTGGAAGCGATGACACATCGACTGGCGACGCCCGAGGGCCGGCAACTCTACGCCCTGCGCAAGCAAACGCCGGAACCGGTGTTCGGCATCATCAAATCGGCCATGGGCTTCCGCCAGTTCTCGCTACGCGGCCTGGACAAGGTCACGGGCGAATGGAACCTGGTGACCCTGGCCTGGAACATAAAGAGAATGTTCACCTTGCAATACGCTTGAGCAGGCGGCCGGACTCCGTACCTCGCGAAAAGGAATAAGAGTATGCTCGCCTTGCGGCACGCGCGAGCAAGCGAACGTACTTCGTGCCCTCACGAGAGGGCATAAGAGTAAACTCACCCTGCGGTACGCGCGGCCAAGCGACCGCACTCCGTGTCCTCACGAAAGGCGCTCGATCCCATGACCTCTCCACATCGCGATCCGTCCACACCCATTCTCGCGGACCTCAGTCCGACAGGCTGCTAGGTGATCGACCTCCATCATCCGAAGTGGCCGGCGGGCTAGTGGGCGCGGAGATGTCTTGAAAAGTGGCGGGCGAACGTCGATGGTGAGGACATGAGCGCTCTGGGTTCGGGGCCGCGAGGCGACCGCGTCACCGCGGTGCTCGGGCCCACCAACACGGGCAAGACCCACCTCGCCGTCGAGCGCATGCTCGGCCATCGCAGCGGCACCATCGGCCTGCCGCTGCGGCTATTGGCGCGCGAGGTCTACGATCGGGTGGTGCGCCTGCGCGGCGCGCGCGCGGTCGCGCTGATCACGGGCGAGGAGCGCATCGTGCCGGCCGTGCCGGCCTACGTCGTGTGCACCGTGGAATCGATGCCGATCGATCGTCGCCCCGCCTTCGTGGCCGTCGACGAAATCCAGTTGGCGGCGGACTCCGAGCGCGGCCACGTCTTCACCGATCGCATTCTGCGCGCGCGCGGCAGCGAGGAAACCCTGTTCCTCGGCGCCAGCACCATCGCGCCGCACCTCAGGCGATTGGCGCCCGGCATCGAGTTCGTGACACGCCCACGCTTCTCGACGCTGTCCTACACCGGGTCGCACAAGCTGCGTCGCTTGCCGCCGCGCAGCGCCATCATCGCCTTCTCGGCGGCCGACGTTTATGCGCTGGCCGAGCTGGTCCGCCGTCAGCGCGGCGGCGCCGCTGTGGTGCTGGGGGCGCTGAGCCCGCGCTCGCGCAACGCCCAGGTCGCCATGTTCGAAGCCGGCGAGGTCGACTACATCGTCGCCACGGACGCGATCGGCATGGGCCTCAATCTCGATCTCGATCACGTCGCCTTCGCGGGAACCCGGAAGTTTGACGGCCAGGCGGTGCGCGACCTGTCGGCGGCCGAACTGGCTCAGATCGCCGGGCGCGCCGGGCGCCACATGAGCGACGGCAGCTTTGGCGTGACGGCCGACGCGCGCCCGCTCACGCCTGAGCTGGTCGAGCGCATCGAGGGCCATCGGTTCGAGCCGCCCCGGTTGCTGCACTACCGCAACGCCATGCTCGACTATTCGACCCTGCAAGCGCTTCTGCGCAGCCTCCAGGCGCCGCCGCCCGACCCTGGTTTGGTCCGTTCCCGCGACGCCGACGACGAACGGGCGCTGCGCGCGCTGGCCGCCACCACATCGATCGCCGACATGACACGCTCGCCGGCCGCGGTGCGGCTGCTGTGGGAGGTGTGCCGCATTCCCGACTTTCGCAAAACGATGGCGGAAGCGCACACTAGCCTGCTCGCCCAAATCTACCGCCATTTGATGAGCGCGGGGGAGCGCCTGCCGGCCGATTGGGTGGCCGACCAGGTCGCGCGGCTGGACCGGATCGAGGGCGATGTCGACACGCTCGCCACCAGGATCGCGCACGTCAGGACTTGGAGCTACATCTCGCACCGCGGCGAGTGGCTCAGTGATGCACGCGCCTGGCAGGAACGCGTCCGCGCGCTTGAGGATCGCCTGTCGGATGCCCTGCATCAACGCCTGACTCAGCGTTTCGTCGATCGCCGCGCCGCGACTCTGACCAAGCGCCTGAAGGACAATGTCGAACCGTTGGTCAGCGTCGCCGGCGAGGGCGACGTGTTGGTCGAGGGTTACCGAGTGGGCGAGCTGCGGGGCTTGCGTTACCGCCCCGATCCTTTGGCGCGTGGGGGCAGCGAACGAACGCTGCGCGCGGCCGCTAATCGGGTGCTGGGTCGCGAGATCACCGCCCGGGCCGTCGAACTCGCGCGCGCGCCAGACGTGGAGATGGCGCTCGGTAGCGACGGCCAACTCAGCTGGAAGGGGGCGGCGGTGGCCAACCTCGTGCGTGGTGCCTCCGCGCTCGGTCCCGGCGTTCGCCTGCTGCCCGGCGATCTGCCGCCGGGTCCCGATCGTGAAGGCGTGCGGCGGCGGCTCGTCGCGTGGCTGGATCGCCATTTGCGCCGACTCCTGGCGCCCCTGCATGATCTCGGCGCCGCCGCCAAGCTATCGCCGGCGGGCCGTGGGCTCGCTTTTCGGCTCCAGGAGTCGCTCGGCTCCCTGCCGCGCCGCGCGATCGCCGCCGAGATCACCGCGCTCGATCACGATTCCCGGGCGCGCATGCGGGCGCGCGGCGTTCGTTTCGGGGCGACCAGCGTGTTCTTGCCGGCGATGATGAAACCCGAGCGGATCGCCGCGCGCTGGATGCTGTGGGCCGTTCATGCCGGTCTTCCGCGTCATGCCCCGCCGCCGCCACCGGGCATGGTGTCGATAGAGGTCGATCCGCGGGTCGCGGGCGCGCACTACGAGGCGGCCGGCTTCCGGGTGTGCGGCCGGCGAGCCGTGCGTATCGACATGCTGGAGCGTCTCGCTGCCGAGTTGCGCCGCCGGGTCGCGTCGCCAGCGCCGCTCGGCGATCACCGACTGCTCTCGTTGGTCGGGTGCGGGCGCGATGACTTCGCCGCGATCCTTGATAGCCTCGGGTACCGCAGCCAAGACGGCGGCGACGGCCGGGCGATCACCGCCGCGCCACCGACGCAGCGGCGCGACACGCCACGAACACGGCCGAGCGCCTCGCCGTTCGCCGCGCTCGGTGGGTGGTCGCCGGCTGACACCAAGGTCGAATGAGCGAGCCGCAACGTCTCGACAAGTGGCTGTGGCACGCGCGCTTTTTCAAGACCAGATCGCTCGCGGCCCGCCAGTGCGGCGCCAGCAAAGTGCGCATCAACAGCGTGATCGCGCGCAAGCCCAGCGCCGTCGTGCGGGTCGACGATGTGTTGACGTTTCCTCAGGGCGCGCGCATTCGCGTCATCAAGGTGGCGGCGGTGGGGAGCCGGCGCGGGCCAGCCCCCGAGGCCGCGCTCCTGTATGAGGATATCGCGCCGCCCGCCGCTCCCGATGGCGAGCGCACGATCGAGGTGGCGGCGCGGCGCGGCGCCCGCCCGACCAAGCAGGATCGCCGCGCCATCGAGCACTTCAGGTCACGAGCGCCTGGCGCCATGGCTTCGGCGGGCGGCGGACCGACAAGGGAAGAGGGCCAATGATCAACCGAATCAGTAGTTTGTTCGCCCGCAGCCAGCAGGCGGAGATCGCGGCGGCGGGTCCACGCGGGGATAAGCATCTGGCCGCCGCCGTCCTGTTGGTCGAGGCGGCCGCCATGGACGGCCACTTCGATGAGTCTGAGCGGGCCACGATCGAGGCGGCGCTTGGCGCTCGGTTCGGCCTCGACAACGACGAGATCGCGAGCCTGATGGTCCTGGCCGAGAGCGCGCAGGACGAGGCTAACCACCTGTTGCGCTTCACCCGCGCCGTCAAGGACGGCTGTTCGGCCGAGCAGCGCATCGAGCTGATCGAGATGCTATGGGAGGTCGTCTACGCCGATGGTGAACTACACGACTACGAGGCCAACTTGATGCGCCGAATCGGCGGGCTGTTGTACGTCTCCGACCGCGATCGCGGCGCGGCGCGAAAGCGGGTGCTCTCCCGCCTGACGGCCGCTAGCCAATCAGCCTAGCCGGGGCTGGCCACTAAGCCAGACGGCGTGTGGCGGAGAGCCTGGATTGGCGGTGGGCGAGGCGGATCTAGTGGGAATGGCGTCGATTTCGTGGTAGGCTGTCGCCCAGCATTGGTAGCCGAAGCGGCCCCTGGGCGGGCGCGCTTCGGGCCGCACAATTACCGAACCGGCAGGCTTGTCAGCGGCGCACGTGGTGGCGCGGCCAGGTAGTGGCGCGGCCAAGCAGTGTCATGGAACGATTAACTTCGACGAGAAGGACGCGATGACAAAGGCTCGTAACCATAAATTCTCACTCAACGACTTCGTCGTGTACCCCACCCATGGCGTGGGCAAGATCGTCGGGATCGAGAATCAAGAGATCGTCGGCACCAAGCTCAAGGTTTTCGTCATCTCGTTCGAGAAGGACAAGATGACGCTGAAGGTCCCGGTGGGGAAGACCGAGACGACCGGTATGCGGGAGCTGTCGACGCCGAACGAGATGAAGGTGGCGCTAAAGATGCTAAAGGGTCGGGCGCGGGTGCGTCGCACCATGTGGAGCCGGCGCGCCCAGGAGTATGAGGGCAAGATCAATTCCGGCGATCCGGTCGCGATCGCCGAGGTCATTCGCGATTTGTACCGCAACGAAGACCAGCCCGATCAATCATACAGCGAGCGACAGATCTATGAGGCGGCCCTCGAGCGGCTGGCGCGCGAGCTGGCGGCGGTCGAGAAGACCGACGAGGAGACGGCGACCGAGCGCCTCGTGGAGGTGTTGCGGGCGGCATGACGCTACGTCGGTCCACGACCTCTCGCGCCGAGTGAGGTTAGGACGCGCGTGAACGCGAAGGTTCTCGATCCCGATCGTTTCGCCCCGTTGACGGGCGCTCGGCGAGTCTGGGCGGTCGGCGCGGTGCATGCCAATGTGGACGCTTTGCGCTCCCTGCACGCCGCGCTCGCCCAGCGCTTTCGCCACGGCGACCGGCTGGTCTATCTCGGCAACTACTACGGACCTGGCCCCGATGTCATTGGCACGGTCGACGAGCTGTTGCTGTTTCGCCGCGAGCTGATGACCCGCGCCGGGATGGAGCCCTGGGACATCGCGTACTTGCGGGGCGCCCAAGAGGAAATGTGGACCAAGCTGCTGCAGCTCCAGTTCGCCGCCGATCCGGCGGCGGTGCTGGAGTGGATGCTGAAACAGGGGCTTGGCGAGACGCTCAAGGCCTACGGCGGCGACGCCGAGGCGGCGCGCGGCATACTTCGCGAGGGCGCGGTGGCGATCACGCGCTGGACCAGCACGCTGCGCAACGCGGTGCACGCCCGATTGGGGCATGACGAGCTCATCGCGACGTTGCGCCGCGCCGCCTACACAAGCGGCGGCGAGCTCTTGTTCGTTCATGCCGGCATCGACCCCGCCCGACCGCTCACCGAGCAGGGCGATACGTTCTGGTGGGGTAGCGGGCACTTCGCCGATATTGTCGATTCCTACGATGAATTTCACAAGGTGGTGCGGGGCTATGATCGTGCCCACCTCGGGGTCGTGGACGGCACATTCGCGGCCACGGTGGATGGCGGCTGCGGCTATGGCGGACGGCTGACCGCCGGCTGCTTCGATACCGCCGGCGCCGCCGTGGATTGGATCGAGGCTTAGCCGCCGGTCGCCTACACGATTTTTTGAAGAGCGACCGATGATCCGTGACTTGTACGGTTTCGTAGAAACAGTCCAGAATGGTTCTAATATTGGCCCGGCCGGTCGCGCCGGGCACGTGAGGTGCGGGCATGGCAAGCGCCGATGCACGGGATGTTGGTCAGGGCGATCGCGATTTCGTCAGGATCGCGATGCGTCAGCCCTATCTCGAGCGCGAACACGAGCGCGAATTGGCCCGACGGTGGCGCGATCGCGGCGACGAGGCGGCGCTGCACGAGCTCGTCTCCGCATACGTGCGGCTGGTGGTCGGCATCGCCGCCCGGTTCCGCGGCTACGGTGTACCGCTTGGCGATCTCGTGCAGGAAGGCAATGTCGGGCTGTTGCAGGCGGCGTCACGGTTCGAGCCCGACCGCGGCGTCCGCTTCTCCACCTACGCGCGCTGGTACGTCCGTTCGGCGATCCAGGATTTCGTGCTGCGCAACTGGTCGATCGTGCGAACCGGCACGACGGCGGCGCAAAAGGCCATGTTCTTCAACCTGCGCCGGGCTTACGCACGCATCGACGCGGTCAGCGGCCAGGCGCCGATACATCAGACCCGCGAGCGGGTGGCGCGGGCCTTCGGCGTTGATTGCGGGCTGGTCGAGGAGATGGAGCAGCGTCTGTTCGCGGGCGACACATCGCTCAACGTCGGGCTCGCCGAGGGCAGCGACACCGAGTGGCAGGATCTTATCGCCGATGACGCCCCAAGCCCCGAGGAGCGGGTCGCCGAAGCCAGCGATATGCGCCGCCGCCGAGGCCTGCTCAAACGTGCGCTGTCCCAGCTTACGACGCGCGAGCGGATGATCGTCCGGGCGCGGCGGCTCGACAAGGACCGGCGCACCCTGGCGGCGCTCGGCCGCGACCTGGGCATTAGCAAGGAGCGGGTGCGCCAGATCGAAAACGAGGCGCTCAACAAGCTGCGCGCGGCGCTCGGCGGACCGTCGGGCGGGCCATTGGGCGGCCAACGGGGCCGCCGCGCCGCGTTCGCCGCGGGCTGAGCGCCGGCTACTCCGCGACGTACTTAATGCGGCGGCCGACCTCGATCGGCTGATCAGGCGCGAGGCCGTTCAGCACCCGCAACCACTCGCGCATATTGGGCTCGAACGGCGCCTCGGCGGCGAACGAATCGAGCGTATCGTCGGCGTCCACCACGGCCACCCACAGGCGCAGCGGCTTCAGCGCGGCGGCCTCGCGCTCGCTCAGGCGGCGAAAGCTGAAGGTGGTGCGCCGGAAATCCGCCGCGAGGCGAGCGGTGAGGCGCGGCGGCGTCATGAACAACATGCGGAACATGATCTCGTCATCGAAGCGGATCGCGACCAGCCGCAGATCGGCCGGGCCGTTGCGCCCGACCACCCGCGCCCGCGCTGTCGCCGCGTCCAATCCGTTGACGCGAATCCGCTCGATCTCGGCTATTTCGGCGCCGCGCGCCCACTCGAGCGTGAGATAGCGCAGGGGATCGTACGCCACGGTCTCGGGCGCGGCGTCGAAGCGGAGCGTTGCATCCTCCGGTCCTTTGGCGAACACCGCTTGCATTGTGTTGATCAGCCGAAACCCGCGCGGCACGGTGAAGGTGAAGCGCTGGCTCGGGTGGGAGAAGCGTTCGCCGCGCACGAAGCCTTGCTCTGGATCATCGCCATAGAGCATGCCCTCGATGGTCGCGAGAAAGGCCGCGCGCCGCCGCAGGGCGTCAACGGTCGGGACGCCCGCGCCCGCCGCCGCGATCGCGCGCTCGACGCGATCCGCCGCGCGCGGATGGGTCGCGAAGAAGTCGAGCTCACGCTCGGCGCCCGATCGTCCCTCGATCTGGTTCATCAAGGCGCTATGGCGGCCGAGGCTCTCAAGGAAGGCGGCCTGAGCATAGGGGTCGTAGCCGGTGCGGCGTAGGTAGCGTACACCCAGCAGGTCGGCGTCGTATTCCTGTTCGCGTGAAAAGCCGCGCAGGTAGAGTTCGCTGCCGAATCGCGCCAGGCGCCCGACATCGCTGCTCTTGGTGAGGGCGCCGAGAATCGCTTCGCCGAGGCCGGTGACCACGGAACGACTATAGCGCTCGGCGGTGTGCCGGGCGACGACATGGCCGATCTCGTGGGCGATCACGCCGGCGAGTTCGGCCTCGGAGTTGGCGAGAGCAATCAGCCCCCGCGTGACGTAGACATAGCCGCCCGGCAGCGCGAACGCGTTGACGACGGGGGTGTTGAGAACCGTAAACGTGAAGCGGCGGTCGGCGACCTCGGCGTTGTGAACAAGACGGCCGCCGATTTCCGCGACATAGCCAGAAACGCGCCGATCACGATAGACGCCGCCGAAGCGGGTGAGGATCTTGGGGTGCTCCTCAGCGCCGATCCGGGTCTCCTGGGCCGGCGACATGAACGGCGTGAACGACGACTCGCCGCGCGCCTCACTCCCCGTCGCGGTGGCGCCCCAGGCCGCGCCCAAGGCCCCGAGGGCAACGACCAGCGTCCACCGCGCCGCTCGCCCACGCGGTCGCCGGCCCCTCACGGTCCCAGCACCTCTATCTGTTCAGGGTGGGTGGCCTCGATCTGGGGGCCATTGAAGTCCTTGAGCCAGCTGCGCACGCGGACGCGCTGGCCGCTCAACGCTTCGATATCCAGCCTCGCCTCGCGAAACAATGACATATCTCGGGGCGCCACCGTCACGGTGAAGTCCTCGCGCCAATCCTCGCCAAAGTTCATGTAGGCCCGGCCCTTGATGATGCTCGCGCTCACCACCCGTCCCTCGATGATCTGGAAGCTATCGATGAATCGTGGCGTTTCAAGGGCCGGGCGGACGGCATAGAACGGATGCGCCCAGATGCCGCGTCCAGCCACTCGCGCTGCCCGCTCGAGGGTGAGCATCTCGGCCACCTTGGCTCCGTTGTCGGCAAAGCTATAGACCCTGGCAAGACCCCGGCTCAACATCTGGCCTTGCAACCAGCGGCCGGCCCCGTCACGCAGATGGGCCAGGGTCCGGCTCCAGCGATCGACCGGCTGGCCGCCGTAGTAGAGCGTCACGCGCTGGCCGAGCGCCAGTTCGCGCATCGCCGGCTGGGCCTCGGGCGCGAGCGGCTGGGTCTCGAAACCCGCGCGGCCGAGCGGCAACTTGGGCGCCTGAATGCCGACCAGGCGAACCTCGGTGCCGTCATCGGGGACCACCGTATCACCGTCGACGACATCCGCGACCACCGCGCTCCGGCCCTCGCGCAGGCCCTCAATGGCTGCGGCCGGTGCGGCCAAGGTCGCGACACACACGAGGACGGCCGCAGCGGCGAGGCGGGTCATCGCCGACAAACCTAGCACCGCCGGGTAGCCTTGGTGGCCCCCGCTTTTTCTCTTACACTGCGCGCCGCAGCCGATGCAGAGCCCCACTCCCTTGCGACTCCACTTGGTAATTCTGCTGGTCGGTCTCGCCGCGCCGTGTGTGGCGGCGGCCGACGATCCCGACTTCCTCGCTTTTTCGCTCGGTGGCTTCGATGTGAACGACGACGAGGACTCGGTTGAGGCTCGCCTCGAGTACCGCTCGGACCTCAAGCTGCTCTGGTTCAAGCCGTTCAGCGGCGTGATGGTCAACTACGATTCCGCGGTCTATGGCTATGGCGGCCTCTTGCTCGACCTCTATCTGGGGCCGCGCTTGGTGGTCACACCAAGCCTCGCCGTTGGCGGCTATCATGAGGGCGCTAGCAAGGACCTCGGCAGCGCGATCGAGTTCCGATCGCAGATCGAGGTCGGCTTCCGCTTCAACGATCGGTCTCGGCTCAGCCTGAGTCTGGACCACCTTTCGAACGCCGGGCTCGACGACAAGAATCCGGGCACCGAGGCGCTGGTTCTCACCTACGCCGTGCCGTTCTCGGTTTTCCTCGGTCACTAGCTCCCGCCGGTCGCTCACATGGCCTCGAACACACGCAGCGGCGGTCGGATCCTGATCGACCAATTGGGCATCCACGGCGTCCGCGCGGTGTTCTGTGTGCCGGGCGAGAGCTATCTCGCCGCGCTCGACGCGTTCCACGACGCCACCGCGATCCGCCTCATCAGCTGTCGCCACGAGGAGGGGGCGGGCTTCATGGCCGAGGCCTGGGGCAAGCTCACTGGCGCCCCCGGCATTGTGTTCGTGACCCGCGGCCCCGGCGCCTGCAACGTCAGTATCGCCGTGCACACCGCTTTTCAGGATTCGACGCCGATGATCCTGTTCGTCGGCCAAGCGCCGCGCGATACCCGCGGGCGCGAGGCGTTCCAAGAAGTCGACGTCGAGCGCATGTTTGGCTGGACGACCAAATGGGCGGGCGAGATCAGCGATCTCGAACGCATTCCTGAACTGGTGAGCCGCGCCTTTCACCTCGCCACCTCGGGGCGCCCCGGCCCGGTCGTGCTCGCCCTGCCCGAGGACATGCTGACCGAGACCGGCGTCGCCGCCGAGGTCGGCTGTTACCGCTCGGTTCAGCCGCACCCGGGAGCCGCTGACCTCGAGGCGCTGCGGTCGCGGCTAGTGGCGGCGCGACGGCCCTTGATGATCATCGGCGGCGGCGGCTGGAGCGAAGCGGCGACCAAGGATATCGTCGCCTTCGCCGAGGCCTTCGAGCTGCCGACGTGTTGCACCTTTCGTTGCCAAGACCTTTTCGACAATACCCATCGCCTGTATGCCGGCGATCTCGGCTACGCCCTCGACCCGGCCCTCGGCGCCCGGTTGCGCGCCGCCGATCTGCTCCTCGCCGTCGGCACGCGGCTCGGCGAGGTCACCACCGGCGGCTATGGCGCCATCGCGCCGCCGCGCAGCGCGCAAGGCTTGATCCACGTTTATCCCGGCATCGAGGAGTTGGGTCGGGTGTTTCAGCCCGAGCTGGCGATCAACGCCGGCATGGCGGCGTTCGCCGCCGCCGCGCGCCAGCTCGCGCCGCTTCGGGAGGCGCCGTGGCGGGACTGGGCGGGGGCGGCCCGCGCCGACTATTTGCTTGCGCTCGAGCCGGTGGACTGTCCCGGCGACCTCGACATGTACGCGGTCGTCAAGACCCTTGAGGCGCGCCTGCCCGACGACGCGATCATCGCCACCGACGCCGGCAATTTCTCGGGCTGGGTGCAGCGCTTCTTCCGCTTCCGGCGCTTTCGTTCGCAGCTCGGGCCGACCAACGGCGCCATGGGCTACGGCGTGCCGGCGGCCCTGGCGGCCCAGGTGGCGGCGCCCGAACGCCAAGCCGTGTGCTTGGTCGGAGATGGCGGCTTCCTGATGACGGGACAGGAACTCGCGACCGCGCTTCAGTACGACCTCGCGCCGCTGATCTTGATCGTCAACAACGGGCTCTACGGCACCATCCGCATGCATCAGGAGCGCGAGTACCCGACCCGCGTCACCGGTACCGAACTCCGCAATCCAGACTTCGCGGCGATGGCCCGGGCGTTCGGCGCCTTCGGCGCGACGGTGGCGCGGACCGCGGAGTTCGCGCCCGCGCTCGAGGCCGCGTTGGCCGCCGGTGGCGCGGCTGTCGTCGATCTAAGGATCGACCGGGAGGCGATCTCGACCCGACTCAGCTTGAGCGCGGTGCGGGCCGCCGCGCTTGCGCGCCAGGCCGGCCCCACGAGCTGACCACGCAAGTTGACCGCGCGGGCGTACGCGCCCTACACCACAACCCAGGCGCCCGTAGCTCAGTCGGATAGAGCGCGAGATTCCTAATCTCGAGGCCACAGGTTCGAATCCTGTCGGGCGCACCACTTCCCAACTACCCAGATTTCGTCGGTCGCAAGGGAGAGGTGATGACACGTTTGCCCCGCATAGACCATTGTATATGAGTAGTAACTCATTGGAAATCCTCAGTTCCATACACTACCCCACATTGAGACTTTCACACAAAATCCGACCATGTTTCGCGTACTAGTTAAGTCAGCAAAAGGTGCTCAGTCTGAAGGGGCCCAAACCCGTTAATCCCTCTTTTATTTAGAAAGTGGTTTGCAGTTTTGGGCGATGTCCCTATGGCAGCGCTGTCAAACCCGTTAATCCCTCTTTTATAGATTAGAAAGTGGTTTGCAGTTTTGGGCGATGTCCCTATCTCTGTTGAAATTCGTGGGGCAGGCGTCGCTGGTTGATGATGCTATGCTGCCTTCATGATGGTTTCAATGGCACTGTCGGCCTGAGCCTTTCTCAAGTGTTCCTGGAGAGCATTTCGGAGGATGGGCAGCTGACGATAGGCCTTGAGGCGACGGAAGGTTTTCTGGGCCTCCAGCAGGCCGGCGGCGGTCCATCTGAGCGCCATCTCGGCGTGTCTCCAGCGTTTGACGTTGCGGGTGACCTGGCGCACCGTGCCGAGCGCGTTCTCGACGATGTTGGTGCAGGCGAGCGAGCGCCGGAGTTCGTGCGGCAGGCCGAGGCGGATGACGGTGAGTATCTCGTCCAGCCCCTCCAGGATGCTGCCCGAGACGCCCGGTTCCTCATGCTCCAGACGCCGGGCCAGGTTGCGCAGCAGCCGTTCGGCCTTGTCTGCGTCGTCCTGGTCCCAGGCCTGACGGAGCGCCTTCTTGACGCTCGCATGCAAATGCAGGGGCAGGCGCTCGATGATGTTACGGCCCTTGTGGACCTGGCAGCGCTGGATGGCGGCGGCCACACCGAAGGTGTTGCGGATCGCTTTGCTGAGCGCCTTCGCGCCATCGACGATGAACAGCCGGGGCAGCGTCGGATCGAGCCCCCTGGCGAGGAGATTGTCGAGCAAGGCCTGGACGACGACAGTGTTCTCCGTCGCCCCCTCGACCACGGCCAGGACATGCTTGTCGCCGTTGCCATCGACGCCGATCGCCGCCACCAAGACATGGTCGCCGACATGCAGACCGTCGATCTGGATGACCAGCAGGTCGAGCTCCGAGAGGTCCGAGGCAAGCCAGGCCTTCATCTTCTTGCGCGACAGCGCCACAAAGCGCCGGGAAACGGCCGACTTCGAGGTGCCGTCGCCACGCGCTTTCGCCAGGTCGCCCTCGGGCAGACGGACCGCGCGGTGGTACTTGCGGGTCGACACGTTCAGCACCATCAGGTTGAGCGCCCACTCGAGCAACAGGTTGCAGGTTGAGCGCCCACTCGAGCAACAGGTTGCCGTCGCGCAGCACCTGCCAGCTCTCCAAACCCACCTCCTTGCCAGCATGGTCGCGAACCCGTGGCCGCTGCACTTTCACGCGGCCGCCGTGGTAGCCGATCTCGCTCTGCGTATGGCCCCAGCGATAACCCCGACGGTTCCCATGGCGACGATGTCGGGCCCCGCACACGGTCGTGGCGTCCTCCTCCATCATCTCGGCCAAGGCCTCGACCCCGGCCAGGAGACAGAACCGATCCACGCTGAGACGGACTGCGTCCATCGCGTCTGCCAGCGGCGGCATAGGAAACGAGGTGGCAAGGGCTTTCGGGCTACTGGAACTACGGATATTCTTTCCCATGGTGTCGTTCTCCCTCTTGGGTTTGCAGCACCCGGAGCCTAACGGCTCCAGGAGAGCGACACCTACCTCAACTTTTCAACATCGACCGGGACATCTCCCGTCGTCGTCCGAGCCGTCTTCTGCACCAGGACTACGGGCTGCCGATCGAGCCGGATATGCTGGCGACCCTCAAGACCTGGAACACCGGGACTCCACCCAGCGCCTGGGAGCGTTGGCGCAACGGTGCTATCGAGACCCTGCAAGGCACGCGCAACCCCTTCATCGAGCAGCCGGGGATCGCCGACACGCGGTGACGGCTCCCGGGGCAATTCCAAGGTGACACGATGGCCGTCGACCTTCAGCAACTGACCCAGCACGACATGACCGACGAATGCCCGATCTGCCACACCCAACAGATGGTGAGAGGGGCTCTGCTCCCGGCGGCGGCGGCATGGGAGGTGAGCGAGGGGCTTCCACGCTTCTCAGTGGCCCTTCACGGGGCGGCCGAACTGCTCGGCGTCATGTTGGAAGAAGGGATCGCTCGCGAGCAGATCGAGGCCGCGCTTACCACGTTGCTCGACGACATTGAGCGAGCGATCGGCGAGGACGAGGCTATGGGTGGGCCGCCGCAGGGAAGCGCGTGAGCGACTTGCGCCTCTATGCCCGCGAGATGCTGCCGCGTGGGCCCTCGTCTGAGCTTAGCCCGCCCGCCCGCCCGCGTGTGATGACGTGATCCTGATCTCGTAGCCACCGGGTCCGGCAACCCGAAACGAGGTGTGGATCGCGCGGCGGTTCACCTCCCAGACTTGCAATCCCTTTCGCTAGTCTGTCAATCGGCGTTGAACATTGACCCCCTATCGGCGTGCAATGTTGACCCCTTTGGGGATGCACGGCGGAGGTCGTACAGGTAGTCCATAGGAGGGGCCCGCGCGCGGGCCGACGCGCCCACCACGCGGCTGGCGGCGGACCGCGTGTGGGAGGTTCCTGTGGGCCCACCTGGGCGACCGGGCCGCAGGTGGATCGGTTGCCTTTAGGACCGATTCTTGAAGCGCCAGGAGTCGTTTCCGGTCTCGATGATCTCGCAGTGGTGCGTCAGACGATCGAGGAGCGCGGTGGTCATCTTGGCGTCGCCGAAGACGGACGGCCATTCGCCGAAGGTCAGGTTGGTGGTGACGATGATCGAGGTGCGCTCGTAGAGCCGGCTGACGAGGTGGAACAGCAGCTGGCCTCCGGTTTGGGCGAAGGGCAGGTAGCCGAGCTCGTCGAGGATGACGAGGTCGCGCCGGGCCAGCTGATCGGCGAGCCGGCCCTGGCGGCCGGCGCGGGCTTCGGCCTCGAGCCGGTTGACCAGGTCGACGACGTTGAAGAAGCGGCCCCGGGCGCCATCGCGGATGCAGGCCCGCGCGATGGCGACGGCGAGATGGCTCTTGCCGGTGCCGGTGCCGCCGATCAGCACGGCGTTGCGCTGGTTGGCCAGGAAGCCGCCGACCGCCAACTCGCGGACCAGCGGCTCGTTGACCGGGGTGTCGGTGAAGTCGAAGTCGGCCAGCTCCTTGGCCAGCGGCAGCTTGGCGCCACTCATCTGGTACTTGATGGATCGCGCCTGCTTGTCGGCGATCTCGGCCTTCAACAGCTCGCCGATGATTCGCTGCATCGGATGCTGGCGCTTGAGGCCGTCGGCGAGCACCTCGTCGAACGCGTCGCGCATGCCGGCGAGCTTGAGTGCGGCCATCATCTCCAGGACCTCATGGCGCTCCATGGCCGACCCCCCTCAAGCGGTCGTAGCGGGTGCAATCGGCCACCGGCTCAAAGCGAAGACGCAGGTTCGCGGGCGTCGGGATCGGCGCCGTCTCGGACGGCTGGCGCCGACGATTGAGGATGTTGAGCACGACGTCGGCGCTGCACACGCCGCCAGCGAGCGCCTCGGCACAGGCGGCCTCCACCGCCGCCAGCCCATCCGCCAGCACGGCGGTGAGGATCTCGACCATCTGCCTGTCGCCGTCGTCGTGGCCGGCGAGCCGGACGCGCACGCGACCCAGGGCGCCGGGCAGCGCCCAGTCCTTGAACGGCGCGCCGTTACGAAGCGCACCGGGCTTCCTCGCCAGCACGGGCACCTAGTGCCACGGGTCATAGACGGTCTGGTCGCGGCCGAAGCGCCGGGCATGCTCGGCGACGATCTCGCCGTCCTGGCGGATGACGATGCGATCGGCGTAGGCATGGACCTCGACCGGACGGCCGACGGCGCGCGCCGCCACGCTGTACTTGTTGCTGTCGAAGCGCACCAGGCAGGTCTTCGACACCGACGCCGGGACCGCGTGGAAGCCGTCGAACGGCCCGCGATAGCCGACCAGGGACGGACGCTCGTCCTCGAACACCTGCCAGACAGTCCTGTCCTTGAACACCGGGTGGGGATGACCCCGGGCGTAGGCGACGCACTGGTCCAAGAGCCAGGCGTTGAGCTCGTCGTAGGTCTTGAAGCGCAGCCGCGGGGTGAAGAACCGACCGCGGATGATCCCGACCTGGTTCTCGACCTGCCCCTTCTCCCATCCCGCTCCCGGCGTGCATGCTGTCGGTTCGACCAGGTAGTGGCCACACATCTGCACGAAGCGCCGGTTGAACGCGCGCTCCTTGCCGATGAGGACGGTCTGCACCGCCGTCTTCATGTTGTCGTAGATGCCTCGCCGGCAGGCACCCTGGAACAGCCGGAATGCCCGGTCGTGGGCGTCGAACACCATCTCCTGGCTCTCGCGCGGATAAGCGCGGACGAAGAACATTCGGCTGTGGCACAGCCGGACGTGCGCGACCTTGACCTTGGTCGTCACCCCCGCCAGCACCACGTACTCGTGGCTCCAGTCGAACTGATAGGCCTCGCCCGGCGAGAACACCAACGGCACATAGGTCTGCGCCGTCGATGCCGAACGGCGCCACCGCCACGCCTTGGCGTAGCGCCGCACCGCGTCGTAGCCGCCGCCATAGCCCAGACCCTCGAGGGCTTCGGAGATCCGTAGCAGCGTCAGCCGCTCCCGCTTCGACTTGGTCTCGTTGGCCTCCAGCATCCGCTCCAGCTCGGCCGTCCACGGCCCCAGCTTCGGCATCGGCTGGACCCGCCGGTCGTAGGTGAACGCCGTCGCCTGCGAACGGATCACCTTGCGCACCGTGTTGCGCGAGACCTTCACGTCCCGCACGATCTCCTTGATCGGCTTCCCCTTGACGAAATACTCCCGCCGGATCCGCGCTATCGTCTCCACGACCAACATCCCCCACCACCTCGTCCGCCCAAAAACGAGGTGACTTGGACTAGCCAGGCTCAGGGGGGCAAATTTGGACGCCGATCACCCCTCAACAGGGGTCAACTTTGCACGCCGTTCCACACCGGGGGATGGGTGCTCTTTGATAGCCATTAATCCGCCAATCCCGCCAGTTCTTGAACTAACCAAACTCCCCCGGCGACACCCGATTCCATCACACTACACGCGCGCCGCTTAGCGCGGCTTCACCGCGACAGCGAACAGTGACAATCCGATGCCGAATCGGGTCAGGACGTCGAGGCTGCGCAACACCGGGACGAGCGTCTCGAAAATGCTGATCTGCGCGGATGGCGGCCCCGCGCGTCGCAGCAGCCGGCCGTTCAGCCACCAAGCGGCGACTCCGGCGACGTTGAAGTGCCGGCGCTGGATGTCGGCGAAATCGGCCGCCTTCAGCACCGCCTCGAGGCCGCGTGCGGGGTAGCGGCGGTAGTGACCGACCGCCCGGTCTTGCGCCCCGTGGAGCGATGGCATGGCAGGCACCTTGACGATGAGTCGTCCTCCCGGCGCCAGGGCTTGGTGCAGCCGGGTCGCCATCGCCACGTCATCCTCCAGGTGCTCCAGCACGTCGAGCATGACGACGGTGTCGAAACGCCCCGACCAATTCACGCGCGTGATGTCGGCCTGCTCGACCTGGACGTTCGGGAGGTCGACGGCGCGCCGCACGCTGGCGACCGAGGCGGCATCGATGTCGATGGCGTGGACCTGGCGTGCGCGCGCCGCCAACCGCGCCGTGAATGCGCCCGCGCCGCACCCGACTTCGAGCACGTCGGCGCCCAGGTGCGCCTCGATCTGCCCGAAGATCCAACCGTTGTACGCATCGGCCGCCCTCAGCCGCGCCAGCCATTGGTCCTGGGCGCCGTCGCCAGGACCCCTCGTCATTGCTTCAGCGCTCCGAAGGTGAGGCCGCGCACAAGATCGCGCTGAATCAATAGGCCGAGGACGATCGGCGGTAGGGTCGCGATCACGCCCAGCGCCGCCTTGGGTCCGTAGGTGGTCAAGCCGTCCAGGAAAACCGGCACCGTGACCCATTGGTGGTTGGTCAGGATCCGCGCGACGCTGTAGTCGCTCCAGCACAAGATGAAGACGAACAACCCGGTCGTCGCCAACGGCGCCCTGACCATCGGCAGGGTGATGCGCACGAACGCGCGCCAGTGGCTACAGCCCTCGACCAGAGCGGCTTCTTCCATCTCGACCGGTACTTCGTCAAAAAAAGTCTTCATGAGCCAGTACGAGAATGGGACGTTAAGCGTGCCGTAGATCAGCGCCATCCCCATCCACGTGTCGATCAGATCGAGGTGCGTCCACATGACCATCACCGGCACGATGAACACCAGCGGCGGAAACAGGCGCAGCATCAGCGCCGCCAGGCCGATGGACGGCAACAGCTTGAAACGCGAGACAGCGTAGGCGGCGAGGGTGCCGACGCCGCCCGCGAGCAGCGTGCCGAGCGTGGCGGTCACAAGACTCGCGAGGATCGCGTGGCTGGCACGGCCGCCGGCTGGACCGGCGAAGAGAACCACGAAATTGGTCAACGTCGGCGTCTTCGGCAGCCACGTCGCGGCGCCCCCGGCGACGTTCCATTCCAAAATCGGCTTGAAGGCGAGCGTCGTCATCCAGACGACCGGCAGCAGGGCGAAGCCCGCCGCTAGCAGAATGACCGCATAGCGCCCAGGCTCGATCAGCCAACGCACGCCGGCAACCTGCCAGTGAGGGATCGCCGCCCCGCGTAGACTCCGACGATGTGGCGGCGGGCCATACTGACCTCAGGCCTGGTCGCGGGCCTGGTCCCGGTGCTCGGCGCGGGCGGCGCGAGGGCCGAGACCGGCCTCGATCTTGTGTCGGTCCCGGGCGGGCGTTTCGTCATGGGCGATGCTGGGAGCGACGCCAACGAAGCGCCGAAAACGGTAACCGTCGAACCATTCCGCATCATGCGGTACGAAGTCACAAACCGCCAGTTCGCCGACTTCGTGGCCGCGAGTGACTATCGCTCCGATGCTGAGACGCGTGGCGCCGGCTGGGTTTGGGGCCGCCGTTGGCGCTTGACCGAAGGCGCCGATTGGCGCCACCCGAGCGGGCCGCGCACCGGCTTGCAGCGGCGCTGGGACCATCCGGTGGTGCAGGTATCGGCGCGAGATGCGGCGGCCTTTTGCGGCTTCCACGGTCTGCGCCTGCCGACCGAGCAGGAATGGGAATTCGCCGCGCGCGGCTACGACGGGCGGCGTTTCCCGTGGGGCGACGATCCGCCGGCCGCGGGCCGGCCGCGACGGGCCAATTTCGGCGCTATCGCGTGCTGCGATGTCGATCTCGCGGATGGCTATTGATGCACGGCTGCGGTCGGTAGCTACCCCGATGGCGCCTCGCCGTTCGGCCTTCTCGACATGGCCGGCAACGTCTGGGAATGGACCTCCAGCCGCTTCCCGGGCCACTCCGAATGGGTGGCGCTGCGGGGCGGGGGTTGGGGGAGCAATCCCTATTGTCTACGCACCAGCTACCGCCACGGCAACCCGGCCGACATCAGGCTCGACATGGTCGGCATGCGCTGCGCCAGCGGGCCGAACGGCGCGGACCTCACCTATCCTGGGCCGCCCACCACGCCCGCCACGCGGTGAGATCGTAGCCGAACCGCTCGCCCGTGATCGCGCTCAGCGCGCCAACGCGATCGCCGGGACGGCCAAGACCCTCCACCAGCGCAGCGACGAGTCGCTGGTCGCGGGTCCGTTGCCCCTTGTTCTTCGGCTCGGCCGCGACCTCGTCGCGGGCCTCGCGGGGCTTTGCCGTGGCCGAGTCGCCGCTCAGCTGGACGCGGTAGGTGGGGGACCGGCTCGCCGATGTTCTTGACCGCCCGCGGGCCGAGAAAATCGTAGCCGAGGCTAAGTTTGTTCCGCACCTGCTCGAACACGGTGCCCGAGATGCAGATACCACCGGGCTCGGCCAGGCTCTGCAGCCGCGCCGCGATGTTGACGCCCTCGCCATAAATATCGCCATCCTCGACGATGACGTCGCCGAGGTTGGTGCCGATCCGGAACACCATCCGGCGCGCCTCGGCAACCTCGGTGTTGCGGGCGTTGAGCTCGCCTTGGATCTCGGCAGCGCACGGCACCGCCTCGACGACGCTGTCGAAGTCCGCCAGCAGGCCATCGCCCGCTGTGCTCACGACGCGGCCCTGGTGGCGCTCGACGAAGCCGCCGATCGCTCCGCGGTACGCCATCAGCGTCTCGACGGTGGCGACTTCGTCCTCGTCCATGAGCCGGCTGTAGCCGGCCACGTCGGCGGAGAGGATGGTGGTGAGTTTGCGTCGCAGGGCTTGGGCCACGAATGCGGTCCTCCGGCCCGCCACGTCATTTAATATGGAGGCCCTGCCACAGATGGCCAACACCTAATTCGTGAGTGTCTCTCTGCGACGAGACGCGTGGACGTGGGCGTTGTGTCGGACCTGCTTTCTTGGGCAAGATTGCGATTCGCGATGCTCTCGTGATCCGGCAAGGGTAGGGAGATCGGCATGGCCACCCACGCCGACGATCCGCACGATGACACCACCTATGACGACGAGGTAGCGGCGGCGACCTTTGCCCACGACGATGAGTCGGTCGTCGTCATCATTGGGTCCGGTGCGTCCGGGGGCACCGTCGCCCACGAGCTGTGTCAAAAGGGCATTGGCGTTGTCTGTCTCGAGGCCGGCCCACGCCTCAAGCTCACCGACGTCGTCAACGACGAATACGACGCCTACGACATGTTCACCTGGACCGATAAGCGCACGGTGACGGGCAGCGGCGATATCGCCCGCGACTGGGCCGATCTCGCTCTCCGACCTCGAGCCGTACTACACCAAGGCCGAAGACAACATGGGCATCACCGGGACCCACGGCATCCCGCACCTGCCCGAGACCAACAATTTCAAAGTGTTCAGTCATGGCGCTCGGCGCCTCGGCTATCGCCAGGTCAACACCTCCTACATGGCCATCAACTCCGAGCCGCGCGACGGCCGCAACGCCTGCGATCAAATCGGCTTTTGCATCCAGGGCTGCCGCTCGGGCGCAAAATGGTCGACGCTGTACGCCGAGATCCCCAAGGCCGAGGCCACCGGCCACTTCGAGCTGCGGGCGCGCTGCATGGCGCTGCGCATCGAACACGACCCGGCCGGCACCGTGACCGGCGTGGTCTACGCCGACCGTGACCACCACCAGCACCTGCAGAAGGCGCGGGTGGTGGTGGTCGCCTGCAATGCCATCGAGAGCCCCCGCCTCCTACTCAACTCGGCCTCGAACGTTTATCCCGACGGACTCGCCAACTCGTCCGGCCTGGTCGGCAAGAACTGGACCCGGCACATGACCGGGTACGTCTATGGCGTGTTCGACCGGCCGGTGAACTTCCATCGCGGCACCGTGGCCGCCGGTCTGGTGCGCGACGAATGGCGCCACGACGAGGGGCGCGGTTTCGTCGGCGGCTATCTGTTCGGCACCATGTCGCTCGGGCTGCCCAACTTCGCGGCGTTCCTCCGCCCCGGCGGCTGGGGCCGAGAGTTCACGCGCGACGCCGCAGCCTACAACCACGTCGCTGGCATCTTCATCAATGGCGAGGACATGCCCATCGAAAGCAACGGCGTGAGCCTGCACGAGACGGAGCGCGACGCCCACGGCCTGCCCATTCCAAACATCAACATCGACGACCACCCCAACGACATCGCCATGCGCAACCACGCGTTGAAGCAGTGCTCGGAACTGATGATGGCGGCGGGCGCCAGCCGGGTGTTGGAAAGTCCGCCGATGCCGGGCTCCCACAACATGGGCACCTGCCGGATGGGAGAGACTCCGCGCGCCGGCGTCGTCAACCCGTGGGGCCAGTCCCACGACATCGCCAACTTGTTTGTGGCCGACGGCAGCATCTTCGCGACCGCTGGCGGCTGCAATCCAACCCTGACCATTGTCGCGCTGGCGCTCCGCGAGGCGGACTACATCGCCGAACAGATGCGCACGAATGCGATCTAGGCACGAAGGATTCGCGGATGGACTCGTACGTATTCGCGGGCGCCGGACAGTGGATCGCCGCCGCAGAGGGGGCGCGAACTCACGGACTGTACCGGCTGAGCCCCGGAACCGAAGAGTGGGGGGCCCTCACGGCTGGTCTGCCCGAGGCGGTCGAGGTCCAGACCATCGTGCTCCACCCCGACGATCCGGCCACGCTCTACGCCGGTACCCACGTCGGCCCCTACAAGAGCACCGATGCTGGCGACAGCTGGGCCGCATTGCCCCTCGGGCCGCCCGAGGTGGTGTGGTCGATTCTGATCCACCCGGCCGATCCGCGCATCCTGTTGGTCGGCGCCGAGGGCACGTCGATCCACCGCAGCGACGATGCCGGCACAACCTGGCGCCGCCTGCCGGTGGTGGCGCCCCAGGGAAGGTGCAATATCGGCATCCCGACCCGGGTCATTCGCCTGGCGGTCGATCCTGCCGATCCCGACGAGCTCTACGCCGCCTTCGAGGTCGGCGGCGTGGCCCGCAGCCCCGATGGGGGCCGAACCTGGGTCGACTGCAACGCCGGGCTGCTCGCGTTCGCCGAACGCGATCGCTACAAGAGCCGCGACCTCAGCGACAGCGACAACGAAGGAATTATGGATTCACATGCGCTGGCGTTCAGCGCCGCCCGGCCCGGCGCCCCCTACCTCGCGACCCGCATGGGGCTCTTTCAGAGTGACGACCGGGGCGCGACCTGGCAGGACATGGATATCGGCCTCCACTCCCCGCTCACCTACGCCCGCGACATTCAGGTCTCGCCGCACGACCCGAGCGTCATGTTCGGCGCCTTCAGCGTCGCCGCCTCCGGCGATGCCGGCTCGCTCTACCGAAGCGAGGACCTCGGCGCGACCTGGAGCCGCTGGGACCACGGCGTCGACATCGCCAGCACGGTGATGAAGATTGCCCTCAGCCCGCGCAATCCGCAGCGGGCCTACGCGGCGGCACGGCGGGGCCAAATCCTCGGCACCGAGGACGGCGGCGAGACTTGGCGCGAGCACCCACTTCCCGCCAACGTCCAAGGCGTCTACGCCCTGGCCTGCACCTAAGGCTCTCGTCCCCAGCGCGGGAGGGGGGCAAGGCACTGGCCATGGGGAGGGGGCTCCTTCGCTTCCCAACAGCCTGCTACAGGAGATCGGCACCGGCGCGGGCGCACACTTCGTCTTCCTCGCCGGTGCCACCGCCAACGCCGACCGCGCCCTCGACAGCGCCATCGCGCATGATCGGCACCGCGCC
Source organism: Alphaproteobacteria bacterium (assembly GCA_965226045.1). Lineage (GTDB taxonomy): Bacteria > Pseudomonadota > Alphaproteobacteria > VGEJ01 > VGEJ01 > CBDDBU01. Next base: position 423,542 of record CBDDBU010000028.1, on the reverse strand, counting down.
CTGGCCCATGATCATGTGGCCGCCCTCGGCGGCGGCGATGCCGCGCAGCGTCGGGTGGCCGGCGCGCTCGGTGAGATCGCCGCTTGGACGCCCAAACGCGGCCGACGCTATCGCCTTGCCCTGGCTGCCGAAAACGCCGGCCCAGGGCACTCCATCCATGCGCTGAAAGACGACCAACCGACCCCCGGCGTCGCACACCGCCACATTGATGCGGATGTTGAGTTCCGCGGCCTTGGCCAACGCGCCCCCGGCGATGCGATTGGCCTCATTGAGTGTCAGCGCCACTGTTCCGCTCCTTTGCTCTGGCGAGGTATCCCTCTGGAAGACGTTCTGGGACTCTAGGCGGGCTTCGAAATCCCGCGCAAGCGCTCGCGCGATGGGCACGGGCCGGCTAACCTGGACTTGGCCGCCTGATATCGGGGCGACGGCCAGGGGAGGCGGCGATGAGACTCGGCATGTTCATGCACCCGCTCCATGACTTTAAGCGCGGCTACCACACGCTCCTGAACGAGGATCGCGCGGTCATCAAATGCGCCGACGCGCTCGGCTTCGACGAAGTGTGGCTGGGCGAGCACCACACCGTGCCGTCCGAGCCGGTGCAGTCCGCGCTGCTGATGTTCGCCACCATGATCCCCGAGACCGAGCGCATCACGTTCGGCACCGCCGTGCATTGCCTGCCCTACTATCACCCGGCGATGATCGCCAACTGGGCGGCGCAATTCGATCACCTTGCCCAGGGGCGGTTCTATATGGGCATCGGCGTCGGCGGCACGCCCACCGACTTCGAGCTGTTCAACGTCACCGACAAGGACCGCATGGAGATGGTCATCGAGTCGATCGAGATGATCCACGGCATCTGGGCGTCCGACCCGCCCTATGCCTTCCACGGCAAACACTGGGACTTCGAGGTCAAGGATAACCTCAAACCGCACTATGGTATCGGCGGCATGGCCAAGCCTTATCAGAAGCCCCACCCGCCGGTCATGATCCCGGCGCTGAGCCGGGGCTCGGGCAGCGTGCGGACCGGGGTGCAACGCGGCTGGCAGATTCTCTCGGCCAACTTCATCGCCGCCGATGTGGTCAAGGGGCATTGGCGCGAGCAAGTGGCCGAGTGCGAGAAGCTCGGCCGCGCGCCCGATTCGTCATTGTGGCGGGCGGGCCGCACCTTGTTGGTTACCGACACCGACGAGGACGCGCGCGCCTACTTGCGCCGGCCCGACTGCGCCCTGCGCTGGTACTTCGAGTGGGTGCTCGACGCGGTCACTTCGGGCAAGGCCGCCCAGATCATGAAGAGCGACGCCGACCTCGACATGCCCGATGACGAACTCAGCGTTGACTACTGCCTCGACAACCTGGTTATCGCCGGCAGCCCCACGACGGTGGTCGAGAAGCTGGTCGAATTCCGTGACCACGTGGGCCCGTTCGAGACCCTGATTTGCTCCCACCACGACTGGGTTCATGAAACATTGTGGCGGCGCCACATGGAACTTCTGGCGACCGAGGTGATGCCGCGCTTCCGCTACGCCATCGGCTGGCGGCCAGGCTAGTGGGCATTCGTCCCAACGTCTCGTCCCTCCGCGGCATGGCGACCGCGGCGCACCCCCTTGCGGCATTGGCCGGCGCCCGGATACTGCGCGACGGCGGCAATGCGTTCGACGCGGCGGTAGCTGTGGCGGCGGCCCTCAATGTCGTCGAGCCGTTCATGTCCGGCCTCGCCGGCATGGGCATGGCGACTTGCTATGTCGCGGCTCAAAAGCGCGTTCGCACCCTCGATTTCGTGACCCGTGTGCCGTCGCGGTTTGAGCCCGCCGCACGCTGCCGCGCGGACCTCGTGCGCGGCCCCCACAGCATTGGCATCCCCGGCAATCTAGCCGGATGGTGTGCGCTGCTCGGCGAGCTCGGCACCATGACTCGGGCCGAGGTCTTTGCGCCGGCCATCGAATTCGCTGCGGGGGGCTTTCCGCTGACCAACGGCCATCAGCGTATGACCAAGGACGCCGCCGCTGAGCTCCAGGCCAATGACGAGTGGGCACGGGTTTATGCGGACAGCCCCGATACGCGGTCGCCGGGCCTTAGCGCTTCGCGCCGAGGTCGGGTCCTGCGCCAGCCCGAACTCGCCCGCACCTACGAAACCATTGTCGCCGAAGGCCCCGGCTATCTCTACGGCGGGGCGCTGGGCCGCGATCTCGTGGATCACGTTCAGAAGCGGGGCGGTTGTCTGACGCTCGGCGACTTGCAAGCGTTCGAACCATCGTGGCTAGAGCCACAGTCAGCACCGTACCGAGATCTCGTCATCCACACGTTGCCACCGCCCTGTGAGGGGTTTCAATTTCTGCTCTCGCTGCGCATCCTCGATGGCCTCGACCTTGGCCGCATGGCGCCCGATGGCGTCGATCACCTGGATGCTGCGTATCGCGCTATTCGGCTTGCCGCCGAGCAGCGCATCCAAAACAACAATGCTGCCCCTGCCGTGATCGCCGATGTGTTGAGCGACCGCAGCGTCGATGAATTGCGACGCCGCGCCGGTCTGCATGAGCCCGTGTTCGGCCGGGTCGAGCAGTGGGGCGATGGAACGCCCGAGCCCGGGCGCGAGCACACCACCTCGTTCTCGGTCGCCGATGCGGCCGGCAACATGGTCTGCATTACCCAGAGCCTGGGCTCGGTCTACGGCTCGGGCCTGGTTGTCCCCGGCTATGGCGTCTGCCTCAACAACTTCCTGAACTGGGGCGATTTGAACACCGGCAGCCCCAACCATCTCGCGCCCGGTGCGGCCCTGGCGCTGCCGCTGGCGCCGTCGATCGCCACGCGCGAGGGGCAGCCGGTGCTGGCGTTGGGGACCCCGGGCAGCTACGGCATTTGCCAGACCCAAACCCAGGTGTTGGTGAAGCACGTCGATTTCGTATTGCCGATCCAAGCCGCCATCGAGGCGCCGCGCGGCCGGCTGATGAACGGCGCTAGGGTGGTCGTGGAGTCGCGCATCGAAGACGACACTCTTGCCGCCCTGCGCCAACGCGGCCACGAGATCACGACGGCGGAACCCTATACGTGGTTCGTCGGCGGCGCCCAGGCGATCAGCCGCGAACCCGCGAGCGGGGTCCTGGAGGGCGGCGCCGACCCCCGCCGCGACGGCTACGCCGTCACGCCTTAGGCTCGCAAGTCCGACACGCCCGGCGCGCCGGCGTTAATTCCCCTCGCCTCTTGGCAAGCTCGGGCAACGGTCTCCGCCGCCGTCTTAGCTCACCGGGCACTCGCCCAAGTTGATGAAGGTCACCCGTCGATTGTGACGGCGGCCCTCAGGGGTTTGATTGGTGTAGACCCGTGCGGTTTCGCCCATCCCCCGGATCGTTAGCCGCTCGGGCCGGATCGCGAAGGGTTCAGTCAGGGTCTGGCACACGCTCACCGCCCGGCGCTCCGAATGTGCGCCAGGTCGAGCTCGAAGCGAATGCCAAGATCGATGCTCGGTTTGGCGAGCCGGCGCCCGGGCGTAGCGGCAGCGGGACTGTCTTCGACTAGCGGCGGCAGAGTGGTCAGGACGGCGACGATCGTGGCGGCATCGACGACCGCCAGAGCGGAGGGGTCATCGAGGCGGGGCAGATCCGCCAGCGCCGCACGCAATCGACGCAGCCGCGCCTGTCGATCCCGCTCTTCCACCGCGCTTCCGGTCGTACATTCGTTCGCTACTTCCACGGGCGGCCCGGGCTCCTTCGGGCCAGACTCCACTGGGGGAGAAGGCTCGGCGAGTGGCTCCGCCTTCTCGGATGGTGGCGGGTTGGCCGCGCTGGGTCCGGGTTTGCCGCCATCGCCACCGCCGCCGTCCCCGCCACCGCCACCTGAGGACGATGGGGCATCGCCGTCCGGCGATGTTGAGAGTGGCTCCGACGAGCTCGATCCCCCGCTCAATGGCGGAGGGTCGCCGCTCCCACCCTCTGGCTCATCCGTCCCCTGGCTCATCCCCACCCCGCGGCTTGGCTTCTGCCTGCCGCCAGTGGCTCATCGCGCCCCTGGCTCATCCGCCCCTGGCTCATCTTGCCCCTGGCTCATCCGCCCCTGGCTCATCGCCGCCCCTGGCTTCCGCGCCCTGGCTCGTCGGCCGCCGTGGGCTGGCGGGGGGGGCACCTCGCGGCTTGGCTTCTGCGCTGCCGCCAGTGGCGGGTTCGGGCTCGCTGCTGACAGCCGGACAGGACACTTGTTCATCGTTGTCGCCAGACTGCAGGTCTTGTTTTTTTGCCTCGTCTGAGAGCGGGTTGTCCGCCGCTGGTTCCTCCTCGCCGCCCGCCAACTGTGGTTGGCCGCGCGGCCCGTCTTCGTCGGCCGACGCCGTGGGCTGGCGGGGGGGGCGCATCGGGCTCGTCTTCGCCTTGCTCCTGCGTCGGCGCTAGGGCCTCGACCACGACGGGCGGTTGATGCTGGTCAGCAAGGCCGTACCAAAGGCCGCCGGCCGCGACGGCGCCAGGACACTTGAGTTGATGCGGCGGGCCGCGGTCACTACTCGGCGGGCTCCATTTCGCGGGCCACAACCTTGCCGCGGTCGTCTTCGGCCCAGCCGACCTTCTCGGCCCTCTCGATGACGTCGCGGGGCCATTTGATCGCGCCCATTTCCGGTCCGCCGATGCAGACCAGGAAATTCACTTCCTTGTCGCCGGGGTTGCGGAAGCCGCGCATCACGCCGGGCGGGAACGAAGCCACGTCGTGGGCGCCCAATGTGACCTCGTGCTCGCCCTCGTCGCCTAGGGTCAGCACGAGATCGCCGTCGAGCGGCATGAACATTTCGGTCGTCTCGTGGTCGTGCAGCGCGCCAGTCCGTCCCGGCGGCAGCTTGATGATCACCGACCAGAACTCGGCGTCGTCGGGGATCCACCCCTCATAGTCTGGATCGCCGGTGACGAAACCGGAGATGTGGCCCACGAGGTTAGCCTGCGAGCGTGAATGGCCTTCGATCTTGGTGTCGAGATACTGATCGACACCGAAGTGGAGGTTCTTGTACCGGCGTACGCGTTCGTTGATCCATTGTTCGTCGATCTTGTTGCCCATGGGTCGCCTCCTATCGCTGCCGTCCAAGAGCGGACGATGATCCGTTTCGTCGCACCGATAACCTTACCACGGGTAGCGAGACCGCCCAACAGCGGTCGGCGTGATGAAGATCGCGTGCTGGTTGGCGCCACAGTGATGACTGTGACTGCCAGCCCTCCGCCCCTTCTCTACAGTGCCTGTATGCGTGACGAGACAGCGAATTTGATCCGGGAGATTGGCGCAGACGGGTTGATACTGGAGCCCGAAGCTCCGGTGGAGATGACGCGCCGCGAGCGCCATGGCTGGTGGCAGCCGCTCGCGCTCGGCGTTCTGTTTGCCGGGGGTCTCGCCGGCTATGGCCTGATTATCCTCTTCGTCGATCTCGATATTCTACGCCCGGTCTAGCGGACGGCTGGCTAGGAGCCGGGTGGGGCTTGGCGGTCTGTCAGGCTGATGATCTTGCGGCCGGTTAAGACATAGACGGTGACGGTCCGTTCGCCGCCCAGCGTGATGTTTTTGCGCTCCTTAAATTCGAAATTCTGACGCAGCCGCCAGTACACGCTTTCGGAGACCTGTATGGTCCCCCCGGGCGCCTCGGTGGCGAGACGGGCCGAGGTGTCGAGCGTTTCGCCCCAGGATTCGAACACCGGCACCGAAGAGCGCACGACGCCTGAAATCGGCGGTCCACTCGCCAGACCGAGGCGAATGCGCAACGGCAGGTCGCGCTCCTCGAGATAGCGCTCGGCAGCGCTCCGCGCCTCGATGGCGAACTCGGCCAGGGTCGCCACCCCGCGCCCATAGGGCTTCTGGACGCCGCCGATGGCGATGTAGCGCTCGCCGAAGGTGCGCACGCTCTCGACGTCCTTGCGCCGGGCGATCTCGTCGAGCCGACCGAAGATGCCACCGAGAATTTCGACCGCGTGGCCGGGCGCTAAGTGTTGGCTTAGGTCGGTGAAGCCAGCGATATCGGCGACCATCACGATGCCCTCGCTGAAGGACTTGGCGATGTTGTCCTGGCCTTCGCGCACCTTGTCGGCGATGCGCGCGGGGAACAGGCGTCGCAGGATGGCGCCGGTGCGGCGCTTGGCCTCACGCTCGGCGCCTTCGAGGACGAACGCGTGGCGCTCGGCCGTCTCCAGCATCCCGGCATAGGTCAGGCCGATAATGGTCGCCACGACAATGAAAAGTTGGTGTTGAAGTAGTCGAACGTCGATGCTTCGTGCACGAAGAGGAGGCCGTTGGTGATGCCGATGATCGGGCCGGCGAGGCTGGTCTCGATATCAATACCGTCCGGCTGCTCGCGCTACTCGACGTGATCGAGCCGGCCGACGGCGCGTGCGGCTTCCGCGACCTAATCGCCGCACGCGAGGTGGCGCGTCTCGGGGGCGAGGGGGTATTGCTGGCAGATATACTCGCCAGCCTTCATGTGTTGTGGCTGCGCGATCATAGCGCGGCCGGTCCGCACCTCGCGCGCGTCAAGCTCACCCGCTCCGAGGTCGGCGGTCTGGTGATGAAGCTCGGCGCCGCCGCCGCCGACCTCGACGGCCGGCTCAGGCTGCCGATGGGCGAGGGCGAGGAACCGCGCATCGACGATCTGTTCGCTGCCGCCGAGACCGCCGAGAAGGAGGGCGATCTCGACCGTGCCGAAGTGCTCTATCGGCGCTGCCTCGATATTGACCGCTCGGACCCGACGATTCCTTCAATCTCGCCAACGTGCTGCGCGACAAGGCCGAAACCCAGGAGGCGCGGCTTCATCTCGAGCGCGCGCTCGCCATCAATGCGGATTATACCGAGGCCTGGTACAACCTCGCCGATCTCAGGGATGCGGGCGGTGACGCGGCGGGCGCTCGGGCGGCGCTGGAAAGCGCGGTCACCGCCGATCCCGGGTATGCCGATGCAGTGTTCAATCTCGCCGAGGCGCACGTGCGGCGCGGCGCTTATGGCTATGCGGTGCGATGTTTCGAACGCTACCTCGCGCTCGATCTGGGCAGCGAGTGGAGCGCGCGCGCCATAGTCTGGATTTGTGCCAGCGCCAGATTGCCATGGCCCGCGCCTACGGCGACAAGCCGGGGGCCTGAGGCGGCTCAGGCGACGCGGCGGACGGCGAGCACGGCGTTGAGTCCGCCAAACGCGAAAGAATTGGTCAGGGCCACGTCGATCCGTGCGGCGCGCGCCTGGTTCGGCACATAGTCGAGGTCGCAGTCGGGATCGGGCGTCGTGTAGTTGATCGTCGGCGGCAGGAAACCGCGGCCGATGGCGAGAATTGTGGCCGCCAATTCCAGCCCCCCAGCGGCGCCTAGCGCGTGGCCGTGGGCGCCCTTGGTGGATGACACCGCGAGGCGCTCCGCCGCATCGCCGAACGCCGCCCGAATCGCCGCTGTCTCGGTCGCATCGTTGCTGGCTGTGCCAGTGCCGTGGGCGTTGATGTAGTCGACCTGGTCCGCCGCCAGCCCGGCATCGTCTAGCGCCGCGCGCATCGCTTGCGCCGCGCCGTCAGCCGAGGGTTGAACGATATCGAGGGCGTCGGCGCCCATGCCAAATCCGGCGATCTCGGCCAGGATCGGGGCGCCCCGGCGGGCCGCGTGTTCGAGGGTTTCGAGCACGAAGACGCCAGCACCTTCGCCCAGGACCAAGCCGCCGCGATCGCGGCTGAAGGGCCGGCAGATGTCGGGACTCATCACGCGCATCGCCTCCCACGCCTTCATGCTGCCATAAGTGATGGGGGCCTCGGCGCCGCCGGCGACCGCGGTCTCCACCCGCCCCCAACGGACCATGTGAAAGGCCTCGCCTATGGCGTGGGTGGCCGAGGCGCACGCGCTCGAGATCGCGTAGGCCGGCCCGGTCAATCCGAACTCCATGCTGATGTGGCTCGCCGCCGCGCTGGCCATCGCGCGGGGGATGATGAAGGGATGCACGCGCTTGGCGTTCTCGGCGTAGATCTTGTGGAAGTTGTCGTCCTGGGTGCCGAGACCGCCGACGCCCGTGCCGATCAGTGTAGCGGTCCGCGCGCCCAAGCCCTGGGCGAAGGGTGGCGCGGACTGGGCGATCGCCTGGCGCGCGGCCACCATGGCGAACTGGGCAAAGCGGTCGAGCAGGCCGACGTGATTCTTGGCGAAGTGGGCGCTGGCATCGAAGCCGCGCACCTCAGCCGCGACCCGTACGCCAAGGCCGTTGGTCGGAATTCGCGTGATCGGTCCGATGCCGCCTCGGCCGGCGAACAGCGCGGCCGCGAACGCCTCCGCGTCGTGGCCGAGCGCCGAGATGACGCCAAGCCCGGTGACCACGACCCGTCTCGGCACTGTCGTCATGTCAGTATCTGGCTGGTCCTTCGAGACGGCCGTGCGGCCTCTTCAGGACGAAGATCGGTTTTGGCCCTTTGGGGTGCGGAGGGGGAGCGCCGGTCAGCCGGCCGCCCGCTGCTCGGCCACCACCTTTTCGACGGCCGCGACGACCTGGCTCACCGTTTCGAACTCGAGCGCGCCGGTATCGTTGGGGCGGTAGGGCACATCGATGTCAAAGCGCTGCTCGACGGCGAACACGAACTCGACGATGTCGAACGAGTCGAAGCCCAGATCCGTGAGACTGGTGTCGAGTTTGATCGTGTCCCGATCTATGTCTTTGGTCTCGGCGATGATGGCGATGATATCGCCCGTGATATCGCGCCGGATACCTGGGTGATCGGGTGCCGTTTCGTTCTCAAGCGCCACCCACGAACTCCTCGATCAGTCGGTTGACGTCGCCCGCTTTCTCCATGTGCGCCATATGGCCGGTCGCGACGAGAGTGTGGACCGTGATGTTCGCCGGCAGTCCCGCGCCGTGCGCTGCTGGCACGATCCGGTCGTCAGCGCCCCAGATGCACTGGGCCGGCGGTATCAGCTCGCCGAGGCGATCGACCAGCACCAACGACTGGCGGTCGTCGGAGAAAACCGCCGCGGCGACCCGTTTCAGCGCCGACTCGACGCCATCGAGACGCTTGTATTTGAGGACATCGTTGATCATGTCGCGACTGACCAGCGATTCATCGGCGAACAGTTGCGCCAGTACCGGCTTCAGGTCCTTGCGCCGGCTCGCGGCGATGAAGCCGTCGATAAAGCCCGCGTTGATGTCGAGGCCAAGCCCGATCGGGGCGATCAGCGTCAACGACGAGACCCGGTCGGCATGATCCAACGCCAGCTTGAGCGCGATGCCACCGCCCATGGAGTGGCCGACCAGGTGGGCCGTGGCGATCCCCACCGCGTCCATGAAGCCCAGAACAGCCGTGGCCATGGCGCCGATGTCGCCAGCTTCGATGGCCTTGCTCGAGGCCCCATGGCCGGGCAGGTCGAGGGCGTAGACGCTGGCGCGTTCGGCCAGGACCGGCTGGTTGAACATCCAGTTGTTGAGATCGCCGCTGAAGCCGTGCAGGAGGAGAAGCGGCCGCCCCTCCGCGTCGCCAAGCTTGAGGTAGCGCAGGCTTAGCCCGCCGACTTGTGCCGTTTCGTATTGCGGGCCATCGTCGGCCCCGCTCGCCAGCCACTCGCCGAGCTCGGCCTGATACTTCGCGATGAAGGCATCGATATCGGCGTCCGTGGCGGTCGCATCGGCGACCACGGCCAACAGGCCGCGGACTGGAACCGTCTCGCCCTCGGCCACCACCAGCCGTCGCAGCGTTCCGCCGACCGGGCTCTCATAGACATTGGTGATCTTGGTCGTCTCGATCTCGACGACTTCCTCACCCGCCTTGATCTCGGCGCCCTCGGCGACGTTCCACTGGGCGACCATGCCCTCGGTCATCGAGAGCCCCCACTTGGGCATTGTGATGACGCGGATCCCGTCGCTCATTGGGCGTGGCCCATGACGGTCCGCACCGCCTGCGCGATGTCGGCTGGGCTGGGGATGTAGGCGTCCTCAAGCTCGGGCGCGAACGGCACCGGCGTGTGCGGGGGGCGCACCATCATGATCGGGCCCTTTAGCGCCGAGAAGGCGCTCTGCGCGACCAGTGCCGAGATGTCGGTCGCCATGCTGCAGCGCGGGCTAGCCTCGTCGACCACCACCAGCCGGCCGGTCTCTTCCACCGACTCGATGATCGTGTCCTCGTCCAAGGGCGAGGTCGTGCGCGGATCGATTACCGTGCAGCCCACGCCTTCCTTTTCCAGATCGTCCGCCGCCTGATTGGCGAAATGCACCATGCGTCCGAACGCGACGATCGTCACGTCATCGCCCTCGCGGGTCAGGTTGGCCTCGCCAAACGGGATCGTGTAGGCCTCGTCGGGCACGTCCTCCTCGGAATCATAGAGAGCTTTGTGCTCGAAAAAGACGACCGGGTCGTCGTCGCGAATCGCGGCGATGAGCAGGCCCTTGGCGTCGTAGGGGGAGGAGGGGAGGACGACTTTCAGCCCCGGCACATGGGTGAACATCGGATAAAGACTCTGGCTGTGCTGGCTCGCCGCCCGCAGGCCCGCGCCGTACATCGTGCGGATCACCAGCGGGGTCACGGCCTGGCCACCGAACATATACCGGAACTTGGCGGCCTGATTGAAAATCTGGTCGAAGCACACGCCCATGAAATCGACAAACATGAGCTCCGCCACCGGCCTCAGGCCGGTCGCCGCCGCCCCCGCCGCCGCGCCGATGAACGCGCTCTCGGTGATCGGCGTATCGAGTACCCGCTCGCGCCCAAATTCGGGCATGAGTCCCTTGGTCACGCCTTGGGGGCCGCCCCATGCGTCCTGCTCGCCCGGCGCGCCGAGCCCGCCGGCGACATCCTCGCCCATCACCACGACTGCGGGATCGCGTCGCATCTCGTGGAGCAACGCCTCGTGGACCGCTTGCCGATACGTCTTGCGGGGCATCGCGATTCTCCTCAATAGGTGACGTAGACGTCGGTCAGGACCTGATCGGCGGTCGGCCGCGGCGCGGACTTGGCGGCGCTCACCGCGCCCTCGATCAGTGCGTCGATCTCGCCGTCGACCTCGTCGAGCTGGCCCGCCTCCAACAGCCCCATTTCCGTCACCCGCGCGCGGAAACGCTTGAGGCAATCGCTGCTCTCGCGCAGCTCCGCGACCTCGGTCTCGCCGCGATAGGTGCCGGCATCACCCTCGAAGTGGTTGTAGTAGCGATCCACCTTGACATGGATCAGGCTCGGTCCGCCGCCGCCGCGGGCGTGCGCCACGGCCTCGCTCGCGGCTTCATTGACCGCGAAGAAGTCGTGTCCGTCGACTTCGTAGCCGGGCATACCAAAGGCCTCCGCCCGCTTGACTTGGCTGCCGCCGACCGACCAGCTGCTTCCGGTCGACTCGGCATAGCCGTTGTCCTCGACGACGAAGATCGCCGGCAGGTCCCAGACTCGCGCGAGGTTGTAGGACTCGAGCGTCGTGCCCTGGTTGGAGGCGCCATCGCCGACGAAGGCGATGGCGACGCCGCCGGTCTTCAGCGTCTTGGCGGTCAGCGCGGCGCCGCAGATTAGCGGCGGGCCGCCGCCGACGATGCCGTTGGCCCCGAGCATCCCCTTGGTCAGATCGGCGATGTGCATCGAGCCGCCCTTGCCATGGCAGGTGCCGCTGGCGCGGCCATGCAACTCAGCCATCATCTCGGTCACGTCGCAGCCCTTGGCGATGCAATGGCCGTGGCCACGGTGGGTGCTGATGATCGTGTCGTTGTCGTCGAGGTTCATGCACACGCCGATCGCCGAGGCCTCTTCGCCGGCGTAGAGATGCACGAAACCCGGCATATCGCCGGTCGCGAACTCGATATGGACCCGCTCCTCAAACTCGCGGATCGTCCGCATGCCGCGATATGCTTTGAGAAGTTCGTCTCGGGTGAGCTGTTGCACGACCGGCCTCCCTTGCGATGACGCTGTTGTTGGCGCGACTATACGCCAGACTTGAAGCGCGATAAATGTGGTGGCGCGCGGCCGGCCCGAGTGAACCGCGCGGTAAGTTGGGTTACGCTAAGGACGCCGAGAGGACGATGGTCAAGAAGAACGTCACACGCACCGCCGAACAGGTCGCCCACCGGATGGGCGTTTCGGTGCGCTCGGTCTATGGCTGGATCGAGAGCGGGCGGCTCGCCGCTTACCGTGAGGGCGAGATATGGCGGATCTGTGAAAAGGATATCGATGAGTTCATCGCCCCGGGCGGCCCCGCACCGGACATCGACGACGCCTAGATCGTGGCCTCATAATGGCGCATCCACAGTCTGACAGAAGCTAGGGTTACGGCGGCGAGATAGTTCCTGGCGAGTTTGTCGAAGCGCGTAGCGATACGGCGGAAATGCTTGAGTTTGTTGAAGAAGCGCTCGACCAGGTTACGGTGGCGATAGATTTTCAGGTCAACGACGCGGCGGACCCGGACGTTGCTCGGGCTCGGGATGTGGGCGGTCGCGCCGTTGGCCTCGATCAGCTCGATGATGGCGCGAGAGAAGAAGCCGCGGTCGGCAACCACGTCGCGCGCCAGACGCAACCCCTCGATGAGAGCCGGGAACGTCGTTTTGTCGGAAGCCTGGCCGGGCGTCAGCACGAGACGGACCGGCAGGCCATGGGCGGTGCTCAATCCTCCACGAGAACGGCCGATGGCGTTATCGGCGCCCCCTTTTTACCGCCAGCGGCGTGCTGGTGGGCGCGGACAATCGAGGTGTCAATCAGATGCAGCGAAGCCGGCGATTGTTCCGCCAGTGCCTCGAATATCCTCAGCCACACGCCTTTCTTGGCCCATCGGTTGAAACGGTTATAGACCGTCGTGTAGGGCCCGTACCGCTCAGGCAGGTCGCGCCCATGGCGAGCCCGTGCGCAAAATGAAGAAGATGCCATTGAGAACCCGCCGATCATCCTGGCGCGGCACCCCGCGCGGCTTGTTCGGCAACAGAGGCGCCATGATCCCCCACTCCGCATCCGCAAGGTCAAATCGAGCCATCGTTCAAGCCTCCGTCGTTTGGAAGCTTGAATCACAAGTCGCCTCTCAAGCGAACCCCCTTTATGGGTACAGAACCTAGGCGGCCGTGATGCTCGCCAATCTTGGGATTGATCAGGCCCTCACGCAGCGCCATCAGCGCGGTCAGAGTGCCGGTCTCGTCCACGCCCATCAGCCGCTACGATCGCCGCCAATCTGCGCTCACCACCCGTCCGCTCCATCGCTCCACCGAGTCCACCGGGCGCCCACGCCCGCGCCCCCACGACTCTAGGTAAGGCGCCGACCCAAGTCTAACAAGGTCGAGACCAGGATCAGGGGGCGCGGGTCGCCGTTTCTCCTATTCTGCGGCGCGGACGCGGCGCTGAGTTCGGCGCTTGAGGGGCGCCCTATGGTACTTGCCGTCCTTCATCACCATCAGCAGGTTGTCCTTGTCCTGAAGCAGGGTGACGTCGGCCAACGGGTCACCGTCCACCAGCAGCAGATCGGCGAGGTAACCCGCCTTGACCTGGCCGAGCGCCAACGGGTCGTCGCCGGCGAAGGCTTGCGCCCCCCAGTTCGTCGCCATGGTCAGCACCTGGGCCGGCGTGAAGCCCATCAGATTGACGAAATGCTCGAGGTCGCGGGCGTCCGTCCCGTGCGGGTTCCAGGCGAAGCCGTAGTCGCCGAACGGCAACACGTGCACGCCGCGCTTGAACAGCTTTTGCGTGACCTCGCAGGCGGTTTCGAGTTCTCGGTCAAAACGATGGGCCAGCGCCCACTCCCTGGTCATGCCCCATTCGCCGGCTTCGTAGAGCGTCGTGAAGATCGCCCCCATCGCCGGGCACACCACGTGATCCGCCTTGTGCTTTTCCAGCAGGTCGAGCGTGCGCTCGGTGGCGAAGGTGGCGTGATAGATGAAGGTGACGCCGTATTTGAGGCACAGCCGCACCGAGCCATCACTGCGCGCGTGCGCAGCCATACGCTTGCCGCGCGAGTGCACGACCTCGGCCGCCGCCGCCACCTCGTCCTCAGCCATCACCGTGGTTTCTTCGCCCGCGTGTTCGGCAAACTCGTCGCCCGAGATCGTGAGCTTGACGATGTCGACGCCCTCGCGAATGAACTCGCGCACTTCGCGCCGCACCTCGATCGGCCCGTCAGCAATGACAAAGATCGATTCGTGATCCATATGCATCTGGCGCGAATCCCACGGTCCTCCGGTCGGATTGAACTGGGTCGAGCACGCGCGCATTCGCGGACCGGGGATGCGCCCCGCGTTGATCTCGTTGCGCAACGCGATATCGATGCGCGGCTTCTGGGTCGAGCCGCTCACCACCGCCGTGAACCCGTGGTCGAGGGCCGTTCGCGCATTGTAGGTCGCGATCAGCATGTTCTCCTCGGGTGGCGTGTTGCCAGCCTCGTCGGGCGAAGCGAAATCGGTGTAGGCCAGGTGGCCGTGGCAGTTGACCAGCCCCGGCATCAGTGTCGCCCCGCCACCGTCGATCACCGTGGCGCCATCGCCGGCAATTTTCTGGTTGCCCTTGGCGACCGCCTTGATCTGGTTGCCCTGGACCAGCACCTCGCCGGGAAACGACTTCTTGCCGGTGCCATCGAAGATCATCACGTTGGTGAACAGTTGGTTGGCCATGGCGCATCCTCCAATTGCGCGTCGCGCGCCCCAATAGGTTACCATCAAGTTCACGGCGCTGGGCATCGGCACGAGGTGGAATCGTGAAGATCGAGGCGGTCGATTTCTACTACTTGGCGATGCCCGAGGTGACCGAGGAGTTCGACGGCAGCCAGGATGCGCTGTTGGTCCGGGTCCAGGCCGGCGACCACGACGGCTGGGGCGAGTGCGAGGCGGCGCCGCTGGTTTCTATCGCAAGCTTCGTGTGCCCGCGCTCCCACGGCGCCTGCCGGCCGCTGCGCGAGTCCGTGCTCGACCAGCGCCTCGATGACATAGCCGACATCGGCCGCATCGGCGACCTCGTACGCCGGCAAAGCCTCGACCTCCTGCAGGCCGACCACACGCTGTCGGGAATCGACATCGCGCTCTGGGATCTGTTGGGCAAGCGCCTGGGCGAACCGGTTTATCGCTTGCTCGGCTACCCACGCGCGTTCTCCAAGCTGCCCTACGCCTCGCAACTTTTCGGCGCGACGCCGGACGCCACCGAAGCGCAGGCCCGTGAGTCGCGAGCGGCGGGCTTTCGCGCCGTCAAGTTCGGCTGGGCGCCGTTCGGGACCGGCTCGGTGGCCGACGATACCGCGCAGCTCGAGGCGGCGCGCGCCGGGTTGGGGCCAGACGGCCTCCTCCTGATCGACGCCGGCACGGTGTGGATCGACGATGTCGAGGTGCTGGCGGCCGCTGCCACGACCTGGCTCGAGGAGCCGTTCGTCTCCGGCGCCCTCGACGCCTACCATGCGCTGTCGTCCCAATCGGGGGCGGTGAGGCTCGCCGATGGGGAGGGCTGCCACGAGTATTTCCAGGCCAAGAACATGATCGATCATGCCGGCCTCGGTTACGTGCAGATCGACGCCGGGCGCATCGGCGGCATCAGCCCGGCCAAGCGCGTCGCCGACTACGCCGCCCCGCGCGGCGTCACGTTGGTCAATCACACGTTCACCTCGCAACTCGCGCTGAGCGCCTCGCTACAGGCGTACGCCGGGCTCGCCGACCTCGATATCTGCGAATACCCGGTCAACCCCAAGCCGGTCGCCGCCGAGATGAGCCGCAACCGACTCGCGCCCGGCAAGGACGGCCTCCTCCATCTGTCGGAGGCGCCCGGCCTTGGCATCGATCTCGACTACGCCGCCATCGGGCGCTATCTCGTCGATATTGACATCACGGTGGCTGGCAAGACCCTTTATCGCACCCCCCCCCCCCGTTGCCCACCTGAGAGGCGTCATGCTGAGCGATGACCAAGTCGCGCGCTACCACGAGGACGGATTTGTGGTCCCCGACTACCGCCTCCCCGATGACACGGTGGCTGCGATCCGCGCCGATTACGACCGGCTGGTCGCGCGCCACCCCGAGTTTCTCGACTACTGCCCCAACCTCCTCGCCTACGACCTCAGCTTCCTCAATTACGCGCGGATCCCTGAGATCCTGGATATGGTCGCGCAGGTTCTGGGGCCCGACTTCGCGCTGTGGAACTCGAGCTTCTTTGCCAAGCCAGCGCGCGCCGGGCGCAAAACGCCGTGGCATCAGGACGGCGAGTACTGGCCGATCCGGCCGGTCGCCACCTGCACGGTGTGGATGGCGATCGACGATGCCACGCCAGACAATGGCTGCATGCGCTTTGTTCGCGGCTCGCACCGCGAGAAGGAGTTGCTACAACACCGCACCAACAACGACCGCTCGTTCACGCTGAACCAAGAGCTGCCGGCCTCCGAGTTCGACGAGAGCGAGGCCGTCGATCTGGTGCTCGAATCGGGGCAGATATCGCTCCACGACGTGTTTCTGGTCCACGGTTCCGAGGCCAATCGCTCCGACCAACCGCGGCGCGCCATGACGCTGCGCTTGATGCCAACCACCTCGGTCTTCGACCGCGAACTCTCGACCCGGCAAACCAAAGAAAAGAACCTGGCGGTCGATCACGCGGAGCGCACCCTCTACCTCATGCGCGGCATCGACCGGTCGGGTCGCAACGACTTCCGCATGCGCCGCTGATGACCAAGGCACGCTTGGTGCCGTACACGGGATATAGCGTTTATCCCGAAGGCGAAATGACCAAGCGCGCCGCCGCCTTCAGCGCCGAGATCAGGCGCCGGCGCTCCCTCCGCGACTTCGCGGTACGGCCGATCCCAGGCGAGGTGATCGAATCGTGCCTCGCGGCGGCGAACAGCGCACCCTCGGGCGCGAACATGCAGCCGTGGCACTTCGCGGTCGTGACCGACGCGGATCACAAGCGCCGTATCCGCCGGGCGGCCGAGATTGAGGAGCGCGCCTTTTACGAAACTCGCGCCTCGCCCGGGTGGCTAGCGGCGCTCGAGCCGCTCGGCACCGATTGGCGCAAGCCGTTCATCGAGACTGCTCCGGTGCTCATCGCCATCTTCGCCGAGCGTTTCGGGCGGCTCGCCGATGGGCGCCGGGTCAAGCACTACTATGTCGCCGAATCGGTGGGGATCGCGACCGGATTTTTGATCGCCGCGCTCCACCATGCGGGCCTCGCGACCCTGACTCACACCCCGAGCCCCATGGGCTTTCTCAACGAGATACTGGCCCGCCCCAAGAATGAGCGGCCCTTCTTACTCGTGGTCGCCGGCCATCCCGCCGAGGGCGCGAAAGTCCCTGCCATTCATCGGCGGCCGCTCGCCAACAACATGAGCTGGCGCTAGTCTGGCACGACGGCACACTACCGTTGCAACCGAACTGACTTAAGATTCCCCTACGTCGGCTGAATAGCTGGCATCAGGGCAAATGCGAAAACTGGTCGACGGGCCTGATCTGAACGGCCTCGCCGCCGCGCCGGCCGATCGCCGCTCAACACGAGCACGCCGGCATCGCGACGCGGGGGATGATCGTGCCCCGGTGCTGGACCACGATGCTGGCGAGCGCGTGGCTGGCGCCGGCCGCCGCCACGGGGCTAGCGCCCGCGAGGGAGATGTCCCGGTCGATGTTGAAAAGTTGAGGTAGGTGTCGCTCTCCTGGAGCCGTTAGGCTCCGGGTGCTGCAAACCCAAGAGGGAGAACGACACCATGGGAAAGAATATCCGTAGTTCCAGTAGCCCGAAAGCCCTTGCCACCTCGTTTCCTATGCCGCCGCTGGCAGACGCGATGGACGCAGTCCGTCTCAGCGTGGATCGGTTCTGTCTCCTGGCCGGGGTCGAGGCCTTGGCCGAGATGATGGAGGAGGACGCCACGACCGTGTGCGGGGCCCGACATCGTCGCCATGGGAACCGTCGGGGTTATCGCTGGGGCCATACGCAGAGCGAGATCGGCTACCACGGCGGCCGCGTGAAAGTGCAGCGGCCACGGGTTCGCGACCATGCTGGCAAGGAGGTGGGTTTGGAGAGCTGGCAGGTGCTGCGCGACGGCAACCTGTTGCTCGAGTGGGCGCTCAACCTGATGGTGCTGAACGTGTCGACCCGCAAGTACCACCGCGCGGTCCGTCTGCCCGAGGGCGACCTGGCGAAAGCGCGTGGCGACGGCACCTCGAAGTCGGCCGTTTCCCGGCGCTTTGTGGCGCTGTCGCGCAAGAAGATGAAGGCCTGGCTTGCCTCGGACCTCTCGGAGCTCGACCTGCTGGTCATCCAGATCGACGGTCTGCATGTCGGCGACCATGTCTTGGTGGCGGCGATCGGCGTCGATGGCAACGGCGACAAGCATGTCCTGGCCGTGGTCGAGGGGGCGACGGAGAACACTGTCGTCGTCCAGGCCTTGCTCGACAATCTCCTCGCCAGGGGGCTCGATCCGACGCTGCCCCGGCTGTTCATCGTCGATGGCGCGAAGGCGCTCAGCAAAGCGATCCGCAACACCTTCGGTGTGGCCGCCGCCATCCAGCGCTGCCAGGTCCACAAGGGCCGTAACATCATCGAGCGCCTGCCCCTGCATTTGCATGCGAGCGTCAAGAAGGCGCTCCGTCAGGCCTGGGACCAGGACGACGCAGACAAGGCCGAACGGCTGCTGCGCAACCTGGCCCGGCGTCTGGAGCATGAGGAACCGGGCGTCTCGGGCAGCATCCTGGAGGGGCTGGACGAGATACTCACCGTCATCCGCCTCGGCCTGCCGCACGAACTCCGGCGCTCGCTCGCCTGCACCAACATCGTCGAGAACGCGCTCGGCACGGTGCGCCAGGTCACCCGCAACGTCAAACGCTGGAGACACGCCGAGATGGCGCTCAGATGGACCGCCGCCGGCCTGCTGGAGGCCCAGAAAACCTTCCGTCGCCTCAAGGCCTATCGTCAGCTGCCCATCCTCCGAAATGCTCTCCAGGAACACTTGAGAAAGGCTCAGGCCGACAGTGCCATTGAAACCATCATGAAGGCAGCATAGCATCATCAACCAGCGACGCCTGCCCCACGAATTTCAACAGAGATAGGGACATCGCCCCCGCGAGACGCGCGGCCAGATAGGCCGCGTTGAAGGAATCTCCGGCCCCCGAGGTGTCGACCGGAGTGGCTGGGACCTCGGTCATGGCGCCATCGAGGGAGACCACTGCGGCCGCCGCGCCTTGTTTGACGACGACCTCGTGAACCCCCTGCTCGTGTAGCCGCCGCGCGGTCGTGGCCGCATCTACATCGCCGAACAACAGAGCGGCATCGGCAACGCTTGGCAGGTCGATGTCGGTGCGCGGCCAGGTTGCGCTCAACACCGCGCGGGCCTCGTCCTGATCGCGCCACAGCGCCGGGCGATAATTGTTGTCGAACGCGACTCGGCCGCCCGCCGACCGCGCGTCGTCGAGCAGGGCGAAGGTCCGATCGGGCCCCTCACCGTCGAGGATCGCCAGACTGATCCCGGTGAGGTAGAGAAGATCGTAGGACGCCAATCGCTCGATAGCAGCGTCGCCTCGCGGCCCCCGCCACAGATTCCGGGCCGGGGCCTCGCGCCGCCAGTAGTAGAAAGTCCTCTCGCCGCGCCGGTCGGTGCGGATGATTTATAGCCCCGGCAGGCGTCCCTCGATCCGGCGCACCAGGTCGGTGCCGAGGCCTTCGTCGCGCCACGCCAACACCATGGCGTCACTGAACGGGTCGTCGCCAAGCGCGCTGACATAGTCGACTGCACGTCACTCTGTCGGGTCGATCGGGCGAGATAGACTCCGGCGTTCAAGGTATCGCCGCCGAAGCCCTGGACCATACGGCCTGGCGCCTCCTCGTAGAGCTCGATCATGCACTCGCCGATGGTGGCGATGTGTTTCATGGCGCGCGGGGCCTTGGCTCGTTGTGATACGGTGTCGCACGATAGCAACCGGGCGTGGCGAGGAGAATGGCGAACGGCGACGCGCTCGCGATTGATTCGATATTGGGGCGGGGCCCGGTCGTCCCGGTCTTGACCATCGCCCGCACCGAGGATGCCGTGCCGCTCGCGCGGGCACTGCGCGATGGCGGCCTGGCGGCGATTGAGATCACGCTCCGCACACCCGACGCTGTCGACGCCGGCACGGTGACCGCCGCGCCGCCGGCGCATGTCGCCATCGACGCCGGCGCCCGCTTCATCGTCAGCCCTGGTCTCAGTGACTCGGTGGCCGCCGTCTGCGCCAACGCGGGCGTGCCCTATTTGCCAGGCGTCGCCACCGCGAGCGAGATCATGCGCGGCCTCGATCTCGACCTGCGGACCCTAAAATTCTTTCCGGCCGAGCCGGCCGGCGGCGTCGCCGCCCTAAAGGCATTCAGCGGCCCTTTTCCGTCGGTTCGGTTCTGTCCCACGGGTGGGCTCGGTTCGGACAATTTTTGCGACTATCTGGCGCTCCCAAACGTGGCGGCCGTCGGCGGCTCGTGGGTAGCGCCCGCGCATCTCATCGCCGCCCGTGCCTGGGCGGACATCACGGAGCTGGCGGCCGCCACGGTCGCGCGCGCCAAACAACCCATCAGCGGAGAACAATCATGAAGTACGTCTACTACGGCACGATGGATCCGATGTGGGCCACCCGCACCGAAGAGCGCTGGAAGATCGTCGCACCCAAGCTCGCTGAGTTGGGGATCACGATCGAGGCCCTCTACTACACTCAGGGCGAGTTCGACTTCATCGAGATCGTCGAATGCGACGATCCCCAAGCGGTGCTGGCCTACTCCATCTGGATGGCCAAGGAAGGAATTGCGCGGACCAGAACGATGCCGGCGTTCGCCAAGGAGGACTTCGATGGCGCCTGCGCGCTCGTCTGACGCGAAGAGTTCGCCATGAGGCTCAAAGGCCGGGTCGCCCTCGTCACGGGTGGCGCCCAAGGTATAGGCGCCGAAATCGCGAAGCGCTTCGCCGCCGAGGGCGCGCGGGTCGCGATTGTCAACCGCGCCAATACCGAAACGGCCGCCGCGGTGGTCACTGAAATCGAGGCCGCCGGCGGCGCTGCCGCGCATTTTCAGGCCGATCTTCGAATCGTCGCCGAGATAGACCGCGTGGCCGCCGCCGTCATGGCGACCCTCGGCACCATCGATATTCTCGTGAACAACGCCGCGATCATCCGCTCGAAGGCGCTGGAGGAATGCAGCGAGGCCGACTGGAACGATCATCTCGACCTCAATCTTAAGGCGGCGTTCTTTCTCGCCCGGGCCGTGGTGCCGGAGTTCAAGCGCAAGGGCGGCGGCAAGATCATCAATGTGTCGTCGATCGCCGGTGTCGGCGGTTTTCCAAACTCCGCGCCCTACTGCGCGAGCAAGGGCGGGCTCAACATGCTGACCAAGTCGCTGTGTCTCGAACTCGCCCGCTTCGGCATCAACGTCAACACGCTCTCGCCTGGCAACATCATGACGCCCATGAACGAGGACCTGCGCACCGACGGCGAGTGGTGCGAGCGCGTGCGCTATCGCACGCCGACCGGTGAGGACTTCCTGCCGGCCGCAGACATGGCCGGGACGGCGGTGTTTCTTGCCTCGGACGACGCCCGCTCGGTCCATGGCGCCAACATCATGGTCGATGCCGGCTGGGCCGCGTGGTAGCCGGTGGAAACGGCCGACAAAGTCTGCTTGCTGACCGGCGCCAGCTCGGGAATCGGCCGCGCAGCGGCGCTGAAGCTCGCCGATCGCGGCGTGAGATTGCTCCTGGCGTGCCGGGACGGTGATCGCGGCGAGGCGGTACTGGCGGAGGTGCGGCGGCGCGGCGGCGCGGACCGGGCCCAACTGTTGGTGGCCGATCTCGCTTCCCAGGCGGAGGTGCGACGACTCGCCACGGAAGTGCGGCCGCGCACGGACCGGCTCGACGTCCTCATCAACAACGCGGGCTTGGTCACCAGCCGCCGCGAGATCACCGAGGACGGGCTTGAAACGACCTTGGCCGTCAATCACCTCGCGCCCTTTCTGCTGACCAACCTGTTGCTCAACCAGCTGAGCGCTTCCGCGCGCGTCGTCACTGTCGCCTCGGACGCCCACCGGAGCGGTGCTATCCGTCTCGACGACCTGCACGGCGAACTGCGATGGCGGACCTATCGCGGCGATGTCCCTATCTCTGTTGAAATTCGTGGGGCAGGCGTCGCTGGTTGATGATGCTATGCTGCCTTCATGATGGTTTCAATGGCACTGTCGGCCTGAGCCTTTCTCAAGTGTTCCTGGAGAGCATTTCGGAGGATGGGCAGCTGACGATAGGCCTTGAGGCGACGGAAGGTTTTCTGGGCCTCCAGCAGGCCGGCGGCGGTCCATCTGAGCGCCATCTCGGCGTGTCTCCAGCGTTTGACGTTGCGGGTGACCTGGCGCACCGTGCCGAGCGCGTTCTCGACGATGTTGGTGCAGGCGAGCGAGCGCCGGAGTTCGTGCGGCAGGCCGAGGCGGATGACGGTGAGTATCTCGTCCAGCCCCTCCAGGATGCTGCCCGAGACGCCCGGTTCCTCATGCTCCAGACGCCGGGCCAGGTTGCGCAGCAGCCGTTCGGCCTTGTCTGCGTCGTCCTGGTCCCAGGCCTGACGGAGCGCCTTCTTGACGCTCGCATGCAAATGCAGGGGCAGGCGCTCGATGATGTTACGGCCCTTGTGGACCTGGCAGCGCTGGATGGCGGCGGCCACACCGAAGGTGTTGCGGATCGCTTTGCTGAGCGCCTTCGCGCCATCGACGATGAACAGCCGGGGCAGCGTCGGATCGAGCCCCCTGGCGAGGAGATTGTCGAGCAAGGCCTGGACGACGACAGTGTTCTCCGTCGCCCCCTCGACCACGGCCAGGACATGCTTGTCGCCGTTGCCATCGACGCCGATCGCCGCCACCAAGACATGGTCGCCGACATGCAGACCGTCGATCTGGATGACCAGCAGGTCGAGCTCCGAGAGGTCCGAGGCAAGCCAGGCCTTCATCTTCTTGCGCGACAGCGCCACAAAGCGCCGGGAAACGGCCGACTTCGAGGTGCCGTCGCCACGCGCTTTCGCCAGGTCGCCCTCGGGCAGACGGACCGCGCGGTGGTACTTGCGGGTCGACACGTTCAGCACCATCAGGTTGAGCGCCCACTCGAGCAACAGGTTGCCGTCGCGCAGCACCTGCCAGCTCTCCAAACCCACCTCCTTGCCAGCATGGTCGCGAACCCGTGGCCGCTGCACTTTCACGCGGCCGCCGTGGTAGCCGATCTCGCTCTGCGTATGGCCCCAGCGATAACCCCGACGGTTCCCATGGCGACGATGTCGGGCCCCGCACACGGTCGTGGCGTCCTCCTCCATCATCTCGGCCAAGGCCTCGACCCCGGCCAGGAGACAGAACCGATCCACGCTGAGACGGACTGCGTCCATCGCGTCTGCCAGCGGCGGCATAGGAAACGAGGTGGCAAGGGCTTTCGGGCTACTGGAACTACGGATATTCTTTCCCATGGTGTCGTTCTCCCTCTTGGGTTTGCAGCACCCGGAGCCTAACGGCTCCAGGAGAGCGACACCTACCTCAACTTTTCAACATCGACCGGGACATCTCCCCTATCGCGCCTACGCCCAGTCGAAGCTCGCCAACGTCCTGTTCACCTACGAGCTCTCGCGCCGCCTGAGCACGAGCGGCGTTACCGCTAATTGCCTCCATCCAGGCCTCGTCGGGACTCGCATCTTCAACAACACGCCATGGCCGGCGCGCCTGGTCATCGCACCCATGTCGCTATTCTTCGTATCCTCGGCGAAGGGCGCCGAAGGAGTCGTCAAACTCGCGCTCGCGCCGGAGATGGAGGGTGTCACGGGGCGCTACTTCGACCGCACGGAAGAAGCGCACTCGTCGGCCGCGTCCCACGACGTGGAGCTTGCCCTCAGGTTATGGGAGGTGAGCGAGCGACTTACCGGACTCGCTTCGGCGCCGCAGCGTGAGGGCAAAAACGGCGTGACAGTAAACGAGGGACATGGTCGGCGATGAATCTCGCACGAATGCTGAGCGCGCGCGCCGCCGAGGGCCGGCCTATCGGCGTCGGCCTGATCGGCGCGGGCAAGTTCGGAACGATGTTCCTGGCCCAGGCGCGCCTGACTCCCGGCTTCAAGCTGGTAGGCATCGCCGATCTTTCCCACCAGCGTATTCACGATGCCCTGGAGCGGACCGGATGGGCGGCCGATGAAGTGCCCACGACCGATGACGCGGCGGCACTGGTCGCCGCCGACGGTGTCGAGGTCGTGGTCGAGGTGACCGGCGACCCGGCGGCTGGTGCGGCCCATGCGCTTGCCGCCTTCGCCGCTGGGCGCCACGTGGTGATGGTCACCGTCGAGGGCGATGCCCTGGTCGGACCGCTGCTGGCGCGCCGCGCCCGCGAGGCCGGCGTCCTCTACTCGCTCGCCTATGGCGATCAGCCGGCGCTGATTTGTGAGCTGGTCGATTGGGCGCGAGCAAGCGGCTTCGAGGTGATCTGCGCCGGCAAGGGCACCAAGTACCTGCCCCACTACCACGCCTCAACGCCGGACACGGTGTGGGAACACTACGGCTTCGATCCAGAGATGGTGGCGGGCGGTGACTACAACGCCCGCATGTTCAACTCCTTCCTCGACGGCACCAAGTCGGCGATCGAAATGGCGGCGGTCGCCAACGCCACCGGCCTCAAACCGCCGGCCCGCGGCCTCGACTTTCCGCCCTGCGAGGTCGATGAGCTGTCGGCCAAGCTGATCCCGCGGTCGGAAGGTGGTGTGCTCGATCGCGCCGGCACGGTCGAGGTCATCTCCAGCCTCGCGCGCAACGGCACGCCGCTCGCCCATGACCTGCGCTGGGGCGTCTACGTCACCTTCGCGGCCCCGAGCGAGTACGCCCGCCGCTCGTTCCTGGAGTACGGCTTGAAGACCGATGCCTCGGGCCGCTATGCGAGCCTCTATAGGCCCTACCACCTGATCGGTCTCGAACTCGGCATCAGCGTGGCCTCGGTCGCGCTGCGCGGCGAGGCCACAGGCGCGCCGGCCGCCTTCCACGCCGATGTCGTCGCCACCGCCAAGCGCGACCTCGTGGCCGGCGAAGCGCTCGACGGCGAGGGCGGCTACACCGTCCATGGCCGGCTGATGCCGGCCGCCGACTCGCTTAGCTCAGGCGCCCTGCCGCTCGGCTTGGCCAACGGCCTCCGCCTCGCGCGACCGGTCGCCGCCGGCACGGCGGTCGGGTGGGACGATGTCGAACCGCCCCCCGCGACGCCGATCCTCGCCCTCCGCCGCGAAATGGAAACCCTGTTCGCGCCCGACGGCGCCGCCACCCTGTCACCCCGCGCTTGACGCGGGGTCCGCGCCCGTGCCGCGCCGCGCGGCTACCCGTCCGGAATGAACAATCGCCGCATCCAATCCACGAGCGCCTTGGCTGGCGGCGCGTCCGCATCGAGATATCGGGCGGTAATCGCGGTGCCGAACGGCTTGCCGGGCTCCTCCTGCCAGGCGAGCCAGGTGCGCATTCTGGCCTTGGCGTCGTGTACCTCGCGAAAGCGCCGCTCGGGGTTAGTTGAACATCACGTCGTGGGCGCTAACGTGCGCAGTTCCCGTGTGCATGATCTTCCGCGTGAACTCATCTCGCACAAACAGAACGTCGCACACCGCCGCCAACGCATCTGCATCGGTGTAGATATGGATAGCCTCCAACACCGTGCTCTTGCCAACGCCATTCTTGCCGACGATCAGGTTGACCCGGCCAAGCCGGTTGATCTTGAGGTGGCGGAAGGTGCGGAAGTTGGTGATCTCGAGGCTGTCGAGCAGCAGGCCGCCTGCTTTCGCGCCGCTCTCGCTTTCGGCTTCCGTCGTCGTCATGGCCGCTCACCGCCCGTTGCGGTCATCTTGATAGCAGCTTTCGCGCAAGACCCGCCAGTCGCGCACCCCTACTCGGCGGCGGCCTTCTTGGCTTGGCCGCGCCACCACGGGGTGATGCGACCGCCGAGCGGGCGGCCGAGCAAGCGTTCGGCGATGGCCACCGCCGCGCGCAACCCGGCCACGTCGATGCCAGTCCGGTAGCCCGATTGTTCGAGCATGAAGACCAAATCCTCGGTCGCCAGGTTGCCGGCGGCGCCGGGCGCGAACGGGCAGCCGCCGAGGCCGCCGATCGAGGAATCGAGCTTCCGGATGCCCTCTTGTAGCGCGACCCAGGCCAGCACCAGGCCCATCGCGCGGGTGTCATGGAAGTGAGCGCTGAAGCGCTCCACCCCCCAGCGACCGACGACGGCCGAGAAAATCTCCTGGCATTGTTTGGGGTGGCCGGCGCCGATGGTGTCGGCGATCCCGACCTCGTCGGCGCCCGCATCGAGCAGGCGCTCAGTCAAGTCGAGCAGGCGCGCGAGCGGCGTCACGCCCTCGTAGGGACAGACGAAAGCGCCCGAAATGTAGGCCCGCGCATGCACGCCATCGGCGCGGGCGCGCGCGATCACCGCCTGGTTGACGGCGAGCGCCTCGGCGAACGACATGTTAATGTTGCGCCGGTTGAAGGTTTCGGTGGTGGCGATGACCAGCGCGACGGTGTCCGCGCCGGCCGCGCGCGCGCGCTCATAGCCCTTCTCGTTGGGCACCAGTGCCGAATAATGTACGCCCGCGCGCATCGGCAGCGCTGGAAACAGCTCGCCGGCGTCCGCCATCTGCGGCACCGCCTTGGGCGAGACGAAGCTGGTCGCCTCGATCTTGCGCACACCGGCGTCGATCAGCGCCCGGCACAGCTCCAGCTTGCCGGCGGTCGGCACGAACCGCGGCTGAATCTGTAGCCCGTCGCGCAGGCCCACCTCGTTGATATGCACGGTCTCGACCATCGGGTTCCCCAAAACCGCAGTTTAGGCGATCACGCCGGCGGCGCGCAGGATCGCGAGGCGCTCGGCGCTCAAGCCCAGCATATCACCCAACACCTCGTCGGTGTGTTGACCGCACAGCGGCGCCGGCGAGAAGCTTTCTTCGTGGGTATCGCTGAGTTTGACCGGGTTGCCCGGCATCCGCACCGTGCCGCCCTCGGGGTGCTCGACCTCCACCACCATGTCGCGGAAGCGGACCTGCTCGTCGTCGAGGGCGTGAGCTAAATCGTTGACGGGGCCATGGGGAACTCGCGCCGGGCCCATCTTCTCGATCCAGTATTCGCAGCTTTGAGTCAGCAGCACTTCCTGCACTACCTCGTTGATGAAATCGCGGCGCGGCCAGCGCCCGGGCTGGCGATCGAACGCGGGATCGCGTAGGCGGTCGTCGTCCAACGCCTCCACCAGGGCGCGCCAGAACCCGTCGGTAATGATGGCGATGACGAGATGGCGGGTCTTGGTCGCATAGGCGTTGTAGGGCACATGCAGAAAATGCTCGTTGCCGAGCGCCGGTGGCTGCTCGCCCGACAACAGATGCATGGCCGCCATGTAGCTCAGGAACGAGACCTGGCCGTCGAGCATGGCGATATCCACCTGCTGGCCGCGACCGGTCATCTCGCGCGCGTGTAGCGCCGCGAGCACGCCAAGCGCGCCCAGCATGCCCCCGCCGACATCGCCGAACGGAATGCCCGCGCGGAGCGGCGCGACGGCGGGAGTGCCGGTGATCGACATGCCGCCACCGCCTGCCTGTACCACCATGTCGAAAGCGGTGCGGTCGCGGCCGGGCCCGGTGTGGCCGAAGCCAGTCACCGAGCAGCTGACAATGCGCGGATTGACGACGGTCAGCCTGGGATGGTCGATCTTGAGGCGTTCGGTGACGCCGGCGCTGAAATTGTCGAAGACGACATCGGCCTTGGCGACCAGATCATAGAACAGCGCCAGACCCTCTTCGCGCTTGAGATCGAGGCAGACGCTCTGTTTGTTGCGGTTAAGCGCTAGCGAATAGGCGCCCATGCCCTTGAAGGCGTGCTTCGGATCGTCGGCGAGAAATCCTCGCGTCAGCTCGCCGCCCAGAGGTTCGATCTTGATCGTCCGGGCGCCAAGATCGGCGAGCAGCATGGTGCCATACGGCCCCGCGAGCACGTGCGTCAGGTCGAGCATGACGATGTCCGAGAGCGCTTTCATGTCGGGTGATGGCCTCAGCCGGGGCGGGGCATGAACGCCCGGCGATCATTGTCGTGGAGGTGGCAATGAGTATCGTAGAGGGGGCTTTTGGCGGGAGCAAATCGCAAGGATTTTGGGTCGCGCCCACTGGCGACCTCACGTAGCGTCGCCACCACATGCGAGCTCTAGCATCCGAATGCGAGCCTTCGGCGGCGGTCGATGTCCAACCAACGCCACTACTCGCGGTCCGAGGACTCACCAAGTCGTACCGCATGGGCGCCGAAACCGTGCCGGTCCTCAACGGCATCGATCCCGCCGTGGCGGCCGCCCGCGTCTCCGCCGCCACGGCCCTGCACTAAGAATAACGCTGCCCTGCCGGAAGGTTTCAGCGGTCAGACCGGGTTCCGCACCACCAGCTGGCGAGCGATGATCAGGCGTTGAATCTCGTTGGTGCCCTCGCCGATGCACAACAACGGCGCGTCACGAAAGTAACGCTCGATATCGAGCTCGGTCGAGTAGCCGTAGGCGCCATGAATGCGCATCGCGTCCTCGGCGTTCGAGAGCGCCGCCTCCGAGGAGTGCAGCTTTGCCATCCCCGCCTCGAGGTCGCAACGTTCACCCGCGTCGTAAGCGCGCGCCGCCTGTTCAGTTAGCAATCGGGCGGCCTCATAGCGCGTCGCCATGTCGGCGAGCTTGAGCTGTATCGCCTGATGCTGGCAGATCGGCTTGCCGAAGGTCTTGCGCACCTGGGCGTAGGCGATGGAGTCCATGAGTGCCGCCTTGGCGAGTCCGACCCCGCGCGCCGCGACATTGATACGGCCCAGCTCCAGACCGCCGACCGCCTGATGAAATCCATGCCCCTCCTCGCCACCGATCAATCGGTCCACCGGCACCCGATAGTCCTGAAATACGAGCTCGGCGGTATCGATGCTCTTATAGCCGAGCTTGCGGAGCTGGCCCGCGACCTCGAAGCCCGGCCCCTTCTCGGCCAGTAGCATCGCCATTCCCTTGTGGCGGGGCTCGGCGTCGGGGTCGGTCTTGACCAGAACCGCGAAGCAGCTGCCGTGGACGCCGTTGGTGGTCCACATCTTGGTGCCGTTGACGACATACTCGTCGCCGTCGCGCACCGCGCGCGTGCGGATGCCCTGGAGGTCGGTGCCGGCGTCGGGTTCGGTCAGTGACAGCGCGCCGCGCAACTCGCCCGCAGCGAAGCGCGGCAGGAACTCGCGTTTCTGCGCCTCGGTGCCACGGCGCTCGAGAATCGCCGACATGATCAGATGGGAGTTGAAGACGCCGGTGAGCGCCATCCACACCTCCGCGATCCGCGCGACGATCCGCGCATAGGTCTCGACCGAAAGGCCCAGCCCCCCGTAGTCGCGGCCGATCGTGGCGCCGAACAGGCCGAGCTCACGCATTTGCTCGACGATGGCGTGCGGGTACTCATCGGCGTGGTCGAAGCGCTTCACGTGGGGTCTCACGTCGCGCTCAAGCCATCGGTCGATGCTCTCCAGCATCAGCGTCTCGTCCCCGGCGTCGAGTTCGTTCGCGTGCACTGTCTCCGCGCTCATCTCTGATCTCCGCTTGCCTGATCCATCAGATCCTCGACCCCAAACCCGCGCTTCGGCACCAGAACCGTCCGCTCGAAGCTCATTACCACCTCGCCGCCCTGCTTCGAGCCGATAGTCCGCACGCTGACGATTCCCTGTTCGGGACGCGAGCGCGATTCGCGCTTCGAGAGAACCTCGGACTCGGCGTACAGCGTATCGCCGACGAACAGCGGAGCCGGTATCTTGATATCGGTCCAGCCGAGATTTGCGATCGCCTTCTGGCTGATGTCGGAGACGCTCATGCCGACCAGCACCGACAGCGTCAGCGTGCTCACTACCAGACGCTGGCCGAACTCGCTGGCCTTACCGTACTCGGCATCGAGGTGGATCGGGTGAGTATTCATGGTCAGCAGCGTGAACCAGGTATTGTCGCTCTCGGTGAGGGTGCGGGCTGGACGATGCTCGTACACGGCCCCCACCTCGAAGTCCTCGTAGTAGCGCCCGACATCCTCGCGGAAGCGACCGGCGCCGATTTGCTTGGCGACTGCCACCATGGTCAGGTCACCCCCCGCGGCGGGGAATTGTGTGCCAGCACATAGTCGATCCCCCCCAACAGATCGCGGAAGCTCGGCCGGCCCCACGGCGCGCTGTTGACGGCGACGTAGAAAACCTCGCCGTCGGGTCGGATCAGGAACACGGCAGGTTCGCCGAATTCGGCCGGTTCGGATTCCTTGATCGCGGTCGAGATATAGAGGCCCCATTCGCGCATTGAGGCGATCGATTGGCCATAGCCGATCGCCAGCTTCTCTACGGCCCACTCGGCCTTGGTCGCCGCGGCGCTAGCACCATCGTCGCCGCTCACGGTGATGACATCGACACCCCGCTCGGCAAAGTCAGCGACCTTGCGATCGAGGTCGCGCAGATAGTTGGCGCAGATCGGGCAATGGAGGCCACGGTAGAAGACGATCAGCGTGAAGTTTCGCGGCGTCCGCTCCGACAGGCGCCAGCGGCCGCCATCGACCGTCTCGACCGCCAGCTCCGGCGCCTTGGTCCTGGGCATCAGTGGCATCGGCACACGTCCTCCTATCGGCCATCGCTTGGATAGCGGGCACGATTCGGGCATCCTAGTACAGGGGTTCCGCGTGGCGCGAGTCACGCGGCAAAGCGTGCGCAAGCCCACTACCGGCGAGGCAACCCAATGATCCGGCGCATCGTCATCGGCGTGGCAATCGTGATGTGGATCGCCATCATCGCGATCGCCTTCCTATTCTTTACCGGGGCGGGCGGACGCGTTCTCGCAGGCGCCCTGCACGTCGGTGGCGTGGCGCCCGTCGCGTTCGCGACGCTCGCGCTCGCGACAACACCGAACCAGTATCTCGTGTGTCCGGAGGACTTTTGCGCCGCGCCCACCGACGCCACGGCGCCGGCGTTCGACATCCCGATCGACGCCTTGCGCGATCGCTGGCAAGCCATGGCAAGCGCAGAACCCTCTGTGACGCTACTCGGTGAGAGCAACGATGGCTGGCAATTCGATTACGTGCAGCGGACCGCCTATTGGCGCTTCCCCGACATCATCACGGTGCGCTTCATCGAGACCGAGCCCGGGCTTTCGACCCTCGCCGTGTACAGTCGCGCTGTCTATGGCCACAGCGACCTCGGCGCCAACAAGGCCAGGATCGAAGCCTGGCTCGCCAAGCTCGGTGGCTAGCCCTTGAGCGCGCCCATGCTCATGCCGCGCACGATGTAGCGCTGAAAGAAAGCGACCGTGAAAAATACGGGCAGGGTCGCGATCAGCGAGATCACCCCGACTTTGCCCCAATAGGTCGAGAGCGCGCCAAAGTAGTGCGAGACATGGACCGGAAAGGTCAGAACCCCGTCGCGCGTGAGGACAAAGGCGAAGGCGAACTCGTTCCAGGTGAAGATGAACGTGAACACCCCGGTCGCAAACAAGCCGGTCCGCGACATTGGCAACACGACCCGGATCAATGACTGCCAGCGGGTGCAGCCGTCGACCAACGCGCTCTCCTCCAACTCGACCGGCACGTCTTGGATGTAGCCACGCATCATCCAGATCACGAACGGTAGATTGAACGCCGTATAAACCAGGATCATCCCGTGCCAGGTATCGACCCAACCTAGGAACGCGTACGCAAGAAATAGCGGAAAGACGATGGCGATCGGCGGCAGCATCCGTTGCGAGAGGATCCAGATCGCGAAGTTGTCGCCGCCCGTGCGGAAGCGGGCCATCGAGTAGGCGCAGACGGTGCCGAGGCAGAGCGCGATCGCGGTGCTGATGGTCGAAATGACGATGCTGTTCCACACCGGGACCAGGTCGTCGGTGCGCCACATCGCCTTGAAATTCTCGACATAGAGCGAGCCCGGAAACCACACTGGCGGGAAGGCAAATATCTCGTTCGGCGTCTTGAATGCCATGGAGAACAGCCAGTAGACCGGGAACACGACAATGAGTATGACCAGCAGCCCGACCACGAAGCGCAGCCACATGTTGAGCGGGCCCCGCCTCATCGCGCCTGCGCGCCCGTCACTTCCATGCGCCGTAGGAACCAAACGACCACCACTGACAGCACGATCACGATCATGACCACCATCGCGGCGGTGTAGCTCGTTTCAAACTGTCGAAAGCCCCGCTGGTATAGATAGATCGAGATGGTCTCAGTGAAGGTGCCCGGCCCGCCGCGCGTCAGCACCCACGCGATGTCGAAGATCCGCACCAGATCGAGCGCGCGGATGATCAGCGCGATCGCCATCACCGGCCAGATCGCGGGCAGCGCGATCCTGAAGAAGATGGTCCAATAACCGGCGCCGTCGATCTTCGCCGCCTCCTCCAGGCTCTGGTCGACATTGGAGAGCGCCGCGTACAGCATCAAGAACATGAACGGCGTCCACTCCCACACCTCGGTGATCAGCAGCGCCGGGTAGACGGCGATCGGACTGATCACCCATGGCAGCGAGAAGCGCTCGTCGAACAGCAAGCGGATGGCCGCGTTGATCGGGCCGAAACGGTCGTCGAACATCAATCGCCAGCTTGCCCCGACCACGACCGGCGACAACACCGACGGGATAATCGCCAGAGCCACCATCAGTTGGCGCAGCGGCATCTTCTCGAGGAAGAGTTGCGCCATCAGTAGCCCCAATACGAGCTCGAGCGGCAGGGCGATGGCCGTGATGATGAGAGTGTGCAGCATCGCGTACCAAAGCCGTCCGTCCACGAACAGACGGCCGTAGTTCATGAACCCGACAAAGTCGTAGTTCTTCCTCAACACCGAAACGTCTTGGAAGCTCACGACCAGTGAGTGAAGCACCGGGTAGAGCCCGATGAACAGGATGATGAACACCGCCGGAGCGATGAGCACGTATTTCAAGTTGCGCTCGGCCAGGATGCCGCCGCGCGCGCCGAACTCCGTCGCTATCGTCATGGCCCGGCCGCTGTCGTCATGGCTGGCAGCCTGTGCCGAATGGAGGTGGCTGGCGACCGCCCTGCGGCCGCCAGCTCACGCCTCTATCTCCAGATGCCCCGCCAGGCATCCCCTCGCTGACTACATCTCCGGCGGGTAGCCGCGCCCAGCGATCCA
The DNA here is from genome assembly GCA_965226045.1 of Alphaproteobacteria bacterium. Taxonomy (GTDB): domain Bacteria; phylum Pseudomonadota; class Alphaproteobacteria; order VGEJ01; family VGEJ01; genus CBDDBU01. The sequence continues at coordinate 390,551 of CBDDBU010000028.1, read as the reverse complement.
CGCTTTGTACGCATCCCGTTGCAGATCGACACCGACGCGCTCGGTCAGATCGTTCATGTCGTTGGCCGCTTGATCCAGGGCCTTCTTGGGATCGGTCCCGCCGATCGCCGACTGGAGAGCATTGCTGATGATCTCCTGATACGCCGCAATATTGCGCAGCGAGAGGTCCTGAATCCCCAGCTCACCGCCCTCGCGCAGAGTCTTGAGAAAGGCGGCCGCGTTCGGCCATTGGGCGGCCAACTCGGCGCTCTCATAGTGCGAGATGCGGAACGGATCGCGGATCGAGACCGGAGTCTTGGTGCGTCCCAAGCTGATCTTCTTGCTGTTGGCCCATTGGTTGAACAGGTAGGCCGACTCTTTCTTTTTGCTCGTCGATGAAACCGCGAGCGCGAAGCCGGGCGCGATGCCGGGGTTCTTGCCGACCAGGCCGTAACCCACCTTGTTGGCGATCGTGGTCTGCGGAATCCACGTCATGGCTTCGTGGTCGGTGCCAACGCCCTCGGCCCAGCGTCCGATGGCCGGCCATGACACCGTCATGGCCACCTGACCGGCAAGCCAAGCGCTCAGCATCTCGACGAAGCCCCAGGTCGCGTTGCCTGGCGGCATGTATTGGGTGCGGTCGACCAGCGCCTGTAGCGTGCTGACGCCGATGTCGCTGTTCATCGTCGATTTCATCGTTTCAAGGTCGAAGAACCGGCCGCCTGCGACCCGGAACTGCTGCATCCAGAAGAACAGTGTCAGACCGCGACTGCGCACCATCGAGCAGCCATAGAGCTGCGGCGAATAGTTGTCGGTGAAGAACTGGCAGATGTCGTCGAACTGACCCCAGTCGGCCGGCGCGCCCAGATCGTAGCCGTACTGCTCCGTGAACTTGGACTGATTGCCAGCATCCTCGAAGAGGTCCTTGCGGAAATACAGCAGCAGCACATCACCATCATCGCCAAAGGCGTAGGTGGTGCCCTTGTAGGTATTCCAGGCCTCCCGATAGAACGGCGCGATGTCTTCAAGTTCCTCGGCGTAGCCGTACTTGTCGATGTATGTATCGAGCGGCTCCAGCGCGCCGAGCTCGACGAGATCGGGCATCCACGGTGGCTGCACATCCACGACATCGAAAGCGCCGGTGCGACCCTCGTGCTCGAGCACGATCTTCGAATACATCTCGTTGGTCGGCGCGCCGACCATGTTCACATCGATGCCGGTCAGCTCCGTCCACTTTCGGGTCGCCGACACCTCAAAGCCCAGCTCCGATAAGCCAGCCTCGAGAAAGATCGTGATCTCCGAGCCCGAGAATTGCTTGGCCGCGTTGACCGCAACCTCATCGGCGCTCTGCGCCGCCGCCGTTTGCACCGAACCCAACGCGAGCGCCGTAGCGGCCGCCAGCGCAATTCCTATTCTTGTCCGCATGTGTTTCTCCCTTCGCAACAGATGGGCCATCATACAGCAATGTCGAGTGACAAGGCGTGCGACATCGTTCTCAGCCTTTCCTGGCCACACTGATCCCGGCCAGACTTTCGTACACCTTGACCACCGCCGAATCGTCTAGCCCGCCCCAACCAGCGGCGGCGGCGGCCAGAAATTGCTGATGTGCCGCGGCCGCGATCGGCAGGGGAAAGCGCAGGGCCTGGCCGGCAGCCAGAACGATCCCCAGGTCCTTGACGAAGATGTCGACGGCCGACCGCGGTGTCTCGTCTCCCGCGATCATGTGCGGCACGCGGTTCTGGAACATCCACGAACCGCCGGCGCTGTTCGAGATCACATCGAAAAGAATCTGGGCGTCGGCGCCGGCGCGGACCCCGAGCGCGATCGCTTCCGCCGCGCCTGCGGCCGTGATCGAGAGTTCGCCCGCCTCGGCGCCTACCACGCCGCCTGAAACCGGCGCATCGAGCATCAAGTGGCCGCTTTCCGTAAGCCGCTACTCGAGGGCCCGCGCTGTTTCTGGTGCGACCGTGGCGCTCAACACCACCGTCGCTCCCGCTGGCAGCGCCCCGGCCGCGAGATCGCGTTCGACCACGTCGAGGCGGGCGGCCATTTCGGCGAGCGATGCGTGCTCGCGGGCATCTCGGCGTTGGCGTTCGTCGACGTGCTCCGGCGGCGCCCAGCACACGCCCTGGACGCCATGCGCCGGCTCGCCACGATCGTACGTACCGCCGATGATCGCATTGTCGACCTCAGCACGCTGCGCGCGGAAAAGCGAGTGTGCGTGGAGCTGATGCGGGCCGCGGTTCCCAACCCCGACAAAGCGGCGGGCGGACTGACTATCTCGCCGCCCCTCTCGCACACCCGGCTGGCCAGCAGTGTCAGCACGACCCGCGAGACCGTGATGCGTGTGTTTAGCCATCTGGAGCCGGCGCAAATTCTTGAGCGCAATCATGCGGCCCACGCGGTGACGATCATCGATCCTGGTGGCCTCCATGCACTGATCAATACCGGCTTCCCCGACGACGATGAGGAAAGAGGCGCATCCGAGCCGCGCTAACTCTGGCCCCCGCGTCGCAGTCCCACTATCATCGCCCCATGACTTCAAGTGAACCGCAGGCTGGCGGCGCCGGATCGATGCCGTGGACGAGCCTCTATCCTCAGCTGGGCGCAGGTCCGATCTCGGTCGAGCCTCTGGTATCGCTCGACCTGTTCGGCTTGGAGCGCGACAAGATCTTCCGCCGCGCCTGGCTGATGGTCGGGCGCGAGGATGAGATCGCCGCCCCCGGCGACTACAAGGTCAAGCGCCTAGAGGTCGCGCGCACCTCGGCGATCGTGGTGCGCGGCAAGGATGGCGTCATCCGCGCCTTCCACAACATTTGCCCCCATCGCGGCAACAAGGTGGTCCCCGAAACCGGCGTCGAGACCCACGGACGGGCGCGCGCCAACGTGCTGGCCTGCCGGTTCCACGGCTGGGTCTTCGACACCGACGGCGCCGTGCGCTCCATCCCGCGCGAGGAGGCCTTCGCCGATCTCGACAAGGGCTGCCTCGGGCTCAAACCGATCGCCTGCGAGACCTGGCAAGGCTTCGTGTTTGTCAATCTGGCGCCCGAACCCCGCCAGAGCCTGGCCGACTATCTGGGCGGCATCGGTGCCCATTTCGCCGGCTACCCATATGGCGAATCAACGGTGCACTACCGGTACGCGACGGTGCTCGAGTGCAACTGGAAGGTCGCGATGTACGCCTTCTCCGAGGGCTACCATGTACCGACCATCCACCGGGTCAACGCGCCGGGCTTGATGCGCTTCGAGCACAAGGACTTCAAGCTGTTCGGCCCGCACGGCACTTCGGCCTTCCACGTCCTCCCAGTCGACGGCCTCAACGAGCCGCCGGCGACGGCTTTGTTCCGCGAAGTCCTGCACGCCCGGCCGCGCCACGCGCCACGCCTCGGCGAGCTGCCAGCCAGCATGAACACTGACCGGCGCGATGATTTCCTGTTCGAGTTTGCGAGCTTTTTTCCCAACATGATTCTGCACCTCTCGGCCGGCAACGGCTATCCCGGCATGACCTACTTCACCCATCAGTTCTGGCCGATCGACGTCGGGCGCACCTACTGGGAGGGCACCAACTATTTCCGCCCGCCCGAGCACCCCAGCGAGCGCGTCGCCATCGCCCACACCACCGCCTGGCACCGCAACGGCTGGCTCGAGGACACCTCGACCATGGAGGACACCTACGCCGCGCTCGGCTCAGGCGTGTTGAAGGAGATGGTGCTGATGGACGAGGAACTCCTGATCCGCAACACCCACAAGCACTGGCACGACTACATCGAGGCCGCGTGAGATGACGGCCCTGCCGAGCCTCTTCGCCGACCTCGAATCGTTCGTCGCCGACTGGGCGCTTCCCACCGAGGATCAGCGCTCGCGCCGACGCTGGGCCTGCGGCCCGGACGATTTCCGAGCCTTCTACGATGCTATGCGACCGCGCCTGGCCGAGGTCCTCGCCCACCTCGATCAATACCCGCTCGACGACATGCCCGACGACGCCCGCCGGCTGTTCCGCCTCGGCCTCGCCTTCGCCGAAATGGCTGCCCATGTCGAGCTTTACGGCGGCGCCACCAAGGTGCCCAACAGCTTCGATCAGTCCCGCTTCATCGCCGCCCACGGGGATGTGGTGGAGTAGCTAACGGCGAAGTCTAGCCAATCGACTACAGCGCCTAATGCTAGTGTCCTGGTAACTACCCAGGTCTGATTGGCCCGAGCGTTTGTATGTGAGGGATCGTGGGGGTCCGGGCTGGTAGCGGTGCCGGTGTTCTCAGAGGCGCAGTTGGGGGATTAGTTGCATCGGATCGGGATGCACCAGGGTCTGGAGGACGTTCCAGCCTTGCTTTCGGGCGGTGGCGATGACGGCACGCGTTCTGGCGAAGTTGTAGGCACCCCTCTCGGAGCGGAAGCCACCGGAGATTTTCTGGCGCAGCTTGGCCATTCGGAGGTCACGTTCGGCCTCATTGTTCGTAAACGGCGTGCGCGGGTCGGTGAGGAATCGCAGGCATCCCTCCTTGTGCTTGCGGAGGCGGAGCGCGAGGTTATGACCGATGCGGTGTTTCTTTCGTCCGCGCTTGCCGGTCCGGAGCGGCGGCTGCGCCTCGTGGAAGGCGATGGCGTGGTCGAGGATGCGGGCCCAGGCCCGCGAGATCCGGGCCACCAGGGAGGCGGGCACGTCGCGGCCGTTCTCACGGGCGAAGCGGGTAGCCCTGTGTGCGCGCTCAAGGAGGCGGTGCATGCTCTTTGCCCAGTCTTCCTTCTCGATGTCGATCAGGGCCTGGAGTTCGCGCAGGTGATGGGCGTTGCAGGCGCCGTGGCGCACGCCCTTGAGGGTGAAGTAGGCGGCGTAATCGTCATGGATGAGGATGCCTTCGAGGTCCTTTTCGACATCGCCGCGTCCCGCGCCGATGCGCAGGACGGTCAGGAATGGGGTGCACAGCACGTGGAGCCAGCGGGTACGGGCGGCGATCCGCAGGCCGGTTTCGTCGAGGTGCTTGACCGGGACCGCTGTGCGGATCACGTCTGCGACATGGGCGAGGAAGGGCTCGAAGCGCCTGGCGGTTCGCCAGCCCATGGCGGTGATCGTGGCTGTGGAGATGGACACTGCGAAGAGGTCGCTCATGAGTTCGGCCAAGCGCTTCTCGGGAACGAACTGGGCGTACAGCAGGTAGCTCACCCAGGCGGTGATGCGTGGCCCGTACTGGACCGGGGCGGTCACGCCGTCCGGGAAGACGGCTCCTGTCACGGTGGCGCAGGCGCCGCAGAGGCAGCGATGGGCGCGGTGTTCGGTGACCTCCAGGGGGCGTGGCTCGGGCACATCGAAGACCTGTCGACAGACGGGCGCGCGGTGACGGTCGGCGTCCGACAGCGGTGCGCCGCAGCCCGAACAGGCGGAGGGGTCATGATCCACAACATGGTCCGGGCTCTCGGTCCGCGCCAGCGTCGTTCCCTTGTGGCCCGGCTGGCCGCCGCTTGGCCTGCCGGACTTGCCGCGCTGGCTTCGGGTGCGCCTCTGGGTTCCGCTCTTCTTGCGCAGGCCGTCGCTGGCGGGCGGCTTGCTGCTGGTGGTGCTGTCAAGCGCCGCGCTCCGCTCGAGCTCGGCGATGCGGTCCCGCAGGGTCGCGTTCTCCCGCTCGAGCGCGGCATTCTCCCGGACGAGCGCCGTGGCCAGGCGCAACAGCCCCTGGCCCCATTCCCGGAAGGCCTTGACGACTGTGGTTGCGAAGGATGAGGGGTCAAGAAGATCTTGCAGGCACGCGAAGGCCTCGTCATGGGCGGCGAGGTCCTCGTGCCAGCGCGACAGCGTCACGGGTCCTCGGCATCGACGGCCATCATGGCGGCCAGCACCGCGAGGCGTTCGCCCGCCGGCAAGGCCTTGTAACGCCGGCCCCAGTTGGCCGCCTTACGCTTGATGCGCTGGCGGTCGGTGAAGTTCCGGCCTGCGTAGCTCGCCCAATGCACCCGGTCGGGCGCGAAGTTGAACCACACGACCTCGGTCCGCACCTGGGCCTGGGTCGTCACCTGCAGCGCCAGACTGCGCCAGCCCGCCAGCATCTCGTCATAGAGCGCCGAGGGATGGCCCGAGACCATCACCTGGCAGGGCAGATCCTTGAGCAGGTCCAGGAGCGCGACATGGTCGACCTCCTCGTAGTCGAAGCGATAGCGCCGTGCCGAACGGCGGGTCGCGTGCAGATAGGGGGGATCGCTGTAGACCAGCTCCGGGCCCAGAAACGGGAACGAGGCCAAAAAGGCATGGGCACAGCCATGCACCAACTCGACCGGGTAGTCACAGGCAAAGGCCTCGAGCGCCTGCGCATCGCGGTCGATGCCGATCGAGCGCACGCCCGTTGGCTTGCGCTTCATCAGCGCACCGCCCCCCAGGTGGCTCTCGATGTAAACGCTGTGCGGCGGCATCAGCGCAATCAGCGCCTGGCACAGACCGCTCGTCGCCTTCGACCCGAAATATCCCACGCGCCGCTCCCGTCACACGAGAGCGCAACCCATAGACGCCCGATTCTATGGAGTCAAGAGACGATCAACGACGCGGCGGCGGAAACCCGGCCCCGGCGACCACCTACATCATCCTCTCGCGGTCAGGAGCGGGGTACCTGGGTAGTTACGTGTCCTGATCGATAAATGGATATGATTATGTCTCTATTTGTTTTTAGGAGGCGCGATTGATGGCGAGAGTGGCGGTGACGATCTCTTTGAGCGATGACGAGCGCGCCGAATTGGAGGCGCTGTCTCGTCGTCGCAAGACGTCGCAGGGGCTTGCGCGGCGGGCTCGGATCGTCTTGGCGGCGGCGGAAGGGTTGGAGAACAAGGAGATCGCCGTTCGTCTCGAGGCGAGCGCGGACACCGTGGGCAAGTGGCGTCGCCGCTATGCGGCGGAGGGCCTCGACGGTCTGTACGACGAACCCCGCCCCGGCGCGCCGCGTCAAATCGGCGATGACGCCATCGCGGAAGCGGTCCGGCTGACGCTGGAAGAGACGCCGCCGGACGCGACCCATTGGAGCCTTCGCTCGATGGCGCGGGCGAGCGGCCACGCGCCCTCGACCATTCATCGCATCTGGCGGGCCTTCGGCTTGCAGCCGCATCGCTCGGAGACCTTCAAGCTGTCGAGCAATCCCTTCTTCGTGGAGAAGGTCCGCGACATCGTCGGTCTGTATTTGGCGCCGCCGGATCGTGCCCTGGTTCTCTGTGTCGACGAAAAGAGCCAGATCCAGGCCCTGGACCGTTCCCAGCCCCTCTTGCCGATGCGCCCCGGGCAGGCGGAGCGGCGCAGCCACGACTACAAGCGCCACGGCACGACCTCTCTCTTCGCGGCCCTCGACATCGCCACGGGAGAGATCATCGGCAAATGTTTCCCGCGCCATCGGGCCCGAGAGTTCCGCAAATTCCTCGACCTCGTCGAGGCGAACGTCCCTGGTGATCTCGACATCCACATCGTCATGGACAACTACGGGACCCACAAGACCAAGGCGATCCGCGACTGGTTCGCCAAACGGCCGCGCTGGCAGGCCCATTTCACACCCACCAGCGCCTCCTGGCTGAACCAGGTCGAGCGCTGGTTCGGGCTGCTGACCGACAAGCAGATCAGGCGCGGCGTCCATCGCTCCACCAAGGAGTTGGAGCGCACCATCCTCGACTACATCGACACGACAAACCAGAACCCCAAACCCTTCAAATGGACCAAATCCGCCGATGACATCCTCGCCGCCATCCAGCGGTTCTGCCTCCGAACAATCGAAACCGCTGAACAGCAGGCGAAAATCATGCGAACTTCGGAATCGGGACACTAGCAGCCTGTCGGACTTGAGCCGGGAGTCGAAATAGGATTCGATGGTATCAGTTGAATCGCTTATGCACGACGTTCCGGCGGCACGAGATGTTGCGTTGGGCGTGGTTGTAGGATAGTTGGTTCCTGGTTTGTTCGATTACCAGAAGCCGCCCCATGGATCGCTTCCCCGACAGTCTGATCGCCTTCCAACGCATGTTCCCGCACGACGACGCCTGCGCGGCGTGGCTCGCCTCGGTGCGCTGGCCCGAGGGCTTCGAATGCCCGCGCTGCGGTCATGATCACGGCTGGGCGCTACGCGGCAAGGCCCACACGTTCGAGTGCGCGCGCTGCCATCGCCAGACCTCGGTGACGGCGGGGACCATCCTGCACGGCAGCAAGCTCGCGCTCACCGTCTGGTTCTGGGCCGCCTACCTGATGGCGACGCATTCGAACGGGATCGCGGCGCTGCAGCTCCAGAACCAGCTCGGGATCGGTTCTTATCGCAGCGCCTGGCTGCTCGCCGCCAAGCTGCGCAAAGCCATGGTCGATCCCGAGCGCGACCCGTTGTCGGGCCTCATCGAGGTCGACGAGACCGCGCTGGCGTTCCGCACCAAGAATGATCCCGTGGCCGGCGGCGCCGGGCGCAGCCACGACGGCAAGCTGCTCGTCGTCGGCGCCGTCGAGGTCGGCGACGGCAACGCGCCGGGCCGCCTGCGCCTGGCCGAGATCGCGTCCTACGGCGCCGAAAGCCGCAACCGCTTCATCGGCCACAACATCGCCGCCGCCAGCACCGCCAAGACCGACGGCTGGGCCGGCTACGCCGCGGCCCCCGTCGAGACCCACGATCCCCACGTCATCGGTTCCATGGCCGCCCACCTCGTGCTGCCCTGGATCCATCAGGTGTTCTCCAATCTCAAGGGCTGGGCGCGCGGCGTCTATCACGGGCTGCGCGCCAAGCACCTGCAAAGCTATCTCGACGAGTTCGTGTTCCGCTTCAACCGGCGCCGGACACGCCACGCCGCCTTCCGCTCGCTGTTCGGCATCGCCGTGTGCACCAAGCCCTTCACCTACAACATGTTGGTCCGGCCGGAAGCTGGTGCATAAGCGATTCAGTTGATTTGCCCGCGCGTGATGGAGGCCGTCATGAGCAATTTCCGACCGGTCGACCGGGAGACGGGGTTTCTGCTGCCGCCGTCGGTGGAGGAATGGCTTCCCGAGCGGCATCTGGCGCGCTTCGTGGTCGAGGTGATCGAGCAGTTGGACCTCTCGGCGTTCGTGAAGGCCTATCGCGGCTCGGGCTCGGCGTCCTATCACCCGAGCATGCTGCTGGGGCTTCTGGTCTACGGCTACGCCACGGGGGTGTTTTCGAGCCGCAAGTTGGAGCGCGCGACCTATGATTCTGTCGCTTTCCGCTTCATCGCGGCCAACGATCATCCCGACCACGATACCATCGCCGCGTTCCGGCGGCGTTTTCTCGACCGGATCGAAGGGCTGTTCGTCGAGGTGCTGCTGCTGGCCCGGGAAGCCGGGGTGCTGAAGCTCGGCACGGTGGCGCTGGACGGCACCAAGGTGCACGCCAACGCGAGCCGGCACAGCGCGCTGTCGTGGAAACACGCCTGCGAGCTCGAAGCCCGGTTGAAGGCCGAGGTGGCGGAGTTGATGGCGTTGGCGGAGGCGGCCGATGGGGCGGATGTGCCCGACGGGATGTCGGTGCCCGAGGAACTGGCCCGGCGCGAGGATCGTCTGGCCCGCATCGCCGAGGCTAAGGCGGTGATCGAGGCGCGGGCGCGCGAACGCCTTGAGCGGGAACGGGCCGAGTACGAGGCGAAGCTCGAGGCGCGCGCGGAGAAGGCCGAGAAGACGGGCCGCAAGCCGGGCGGCCGTCCACCCGAGCCGCCGGTGGCCGGGCCCGGGCCGAAGGACCAGGTCAATCTGACCGACGCGGACTCGCGCATCATGCCGGTGGCCGGCGGCGGCTTCGAACAGGCCTACAACGCCCAAGCCCTGGTGGCGGCCGACAGCCTGCTGGTGGTCACCAACGACGTGGTCCAGGCCCCCAACGACAAGCGGCAAATCGAGCCGGCGCTGGAAGCGCTCGCCCGCCTTCCCGAGGCGCTGGGCGCGCCCGAGACCCTGCTGGCGGACAGCGGCTACTTCAGCGAGGCCAACGTGAACGCCTGCGCCGAGGCCGAGATCGCGCCGTTGATCACGCCCGGCCGGGAACGCCATCATCTCTCCTGGAAGGACCGCTTCGCCGGCGCGCCGCCGCCCCCGGAGAACCCGACGCCGCTGGAAGCGATGACACATCGACTGGCGACGCCCGAGGGCCGGCAACTCTACGCCCTGCGCAAGCAAACGCCGGAACCGGTGTTCGGCATCATCAAATCGGCCATGGGCTTCCGCCAGTTCTCGCTACGCGGCCTGGACAAGGTCACGGGCGAATGGAACCTGGTGACCCTGGCCTGGAACATAAAGAGAATGTTCACCTTGCAATACGCTTGAGCAGGCGGCCGGACTCCGTACCTCGCGAAAAGGAATAAGAGTATGCTCGCCTTGCGGCACGCGCGAGCAAGCGAACGTACTTCGTGCCCTCACGAGAGGGCATAAGAGTATACTCACCCTGCGGTACGCGCGGCCAAGCGACCGCACTCCGTGTCCTCACGAAAGGCGCTCGATCCCATGACCTCTCCACATCGCGATCCGTCCACACCCATCCTCGCGGACCTCAGTCCGACAGGCTGCTAGGCCATGGCGGGAGGGTTGGCGTGCCGAGCGCGCTAAACACTGTGCAAAACACTGTTTGACTTATGCACGATGTTTGCTACATGTTGGCCAAAGCCGTTGGCCGGGCTGAGTGCATTCGACCCCCAACAAAAACAACAACGTCACTTCTTTGTCCTGCCTGGGCGAGCGGATAGACTCTTGGGCCGCGCGCCATCTAGTGGTGCTCCCTCCTTATCGCCATCACGCTTCAGCATCGGATATTGACTCGACATGAATCTACTTGAGCTGAAGAGAAAATCGCCGACCGAACTTCTCGACTACGCCGAGGAGTTGGAGATCGAGAACGCGAACACTCTGCGCAAGCAGGACATGATGTTCGCCATCCTCAAGCAATTGGCCAACAAGGACGTCGAGATCTCCGGCGGCGGTGTCGTCGAGATACTGCAGGATGGCTTCGGCTTTCTGCGGGCGCCCGAATCGAACTACTTGCCGGGTCCCGACGACATCTACGTCTCGCCCGGCCAGATCCGTCTCTTCAGCCTACGCACCGGCGATACCGTCGACGGGCAAATCCGCGCGCCGAAAGAGGGCGAGCGCTACTTCGCGCTTCTGCGCCTCAACAAGATTAACTTCGAAGAACCGGAGCAGACCCGCCACAAGGTCAATTTCGACAACCTGACGCCGCTCTACCCCGATGATGTGCTTCCGCTCGAGGTCGACGATGCCACGGCTAAAGATGTAAGTGCGCGGGTAATCGATCTTATTGCGCCGCTTGGCAAGGGACAGCGGGCGCTTATCGTCGCCCCGCCGCGCACCGGCAAGACCATGCTGTTGCAATCGATCGCCAACTCGCTCGCGATCAACTGCCCCGATATCTATCTGCTGGTGCTGCTGATCGACGAACGGCCCGAGGAAGTTACCGATATGCAGCGCTCGGTCAAGGGCGAGGTCATCAGCTCGACCTTCGACGAGCCGGCCGTTCGCCACGTTCAGGTCGCCGACATGGTAATCGAAAAGGCCAAGCGCCTGGTCGAGCACAAACGCGATGTCGTGATCTTGCTCGATTCAATCACCCGCCTGGCGCGCGCCTACAACACGGTCGTCCCATCATCGGGCAAGGTGCTCTCCGGCGGCGTCGATTCGAACGCGCTCCAGCGCCCCAAGCGTTTCTTCGGCGCGGCTCGCAACATCGAAGAGGGCGGCTCGCTCACCATCATCGCGACGGCGCTGATCGACACCGGCAGCCGCATGGACGAGGTGATCTTCGAGGAGTTCAAGGGCACCGGCAACTCCGAGATCGTGCTCGACCGCAAACTCGCGGACAAGCGCACCTGGCCGGCCATAGACATCACCAAATCGGGCACCCGCAAGGAAGAGCTCCTGGTCGATAAGGGGACGCTGGCCAAGATGTGGGTGCTGCGCCGAATTCTCTCGCCGATGGGCGTAGCGGACTCGATGGAGTTCCTGCTTGAGAAGCTCAAGCACACAAAAAACAACAGCGAATTCTTCGGCTCGATGAACACCTAGGGCCGACGCCTTGGGCGGCTCCACGCTTGGTGTTGGCCGACGCCCCTACGGCATCAGCACCGTCGAGCCGGTGGTGCGGCGCGCTTGAAGGTCGGTGTGCGCGCGCGCCGCCTCGGCCAGCGGATAGGTCTGGTTGACCTCGATCTTGACCGCGCCCGAGCGCACCACCGCGAACAAGCTGTTGGCGGTATCGAGGAGTTCCTGACGGCTCGCGGTGTAGGTGAACAGGCTCGGCCGGGTGATATAGAGCGAGCCCCGCTGCGCCAACACGCCGAGGTCGACCGGCGGCACTGGGCCCGACGCCGCGCCGAACAGCGCCATCAGCCCACGCGGGCGTAGGCAATCGAGCGAGTCCATGAAGGTGTCTTTGCCGACCGAGTCGTAAACCACGGGCACACCGGCGCTGGCGGTGATCTCCTTGACCCGCTCGACGAAGTTCTCCTCGCGATAATTGATCGGGTGATCGCAGCCATGCGCGCGGGCGAGCGCCGCTTTGTCGGCGCTGCTCACGGTGCCGATGACGGTGGCGCCGAGGTGTTTGGCCCATTGGCAAGCGATCAGACCGACGCCGCCGGCCGCTGCGTGGAAGAGGATGGTCTGTCCGGGCTCGACGCGGAACGTACGGTGCAGCAGGTATTGCGCCGTCATGCCTTGCAACAGCATCGCCGCCGCCTGCTCGTCGGAGATGTCGTCGGGTAGTGGGATCAGCTTGTCGGCGGCGGCCAGGCGTGCCTGCGCGTAGGCGCCGATCGCCCCGGTCGCGTAGCCGACCCGGTCGCCGATCTTGACCTCGCTCACCCCGTCGCCGACCGCCTCGACCACGCCCGCGCCCTCGAAGCCGAGGGTTAGAGGCAGGTGCGGCGGCGGATAGGTGCCGGCGCGGAAGTAACAATCGATGTAGTTGAGCCCGACCGCCGTGTGGCGCACCCGCGCCTCGCCGGGCCCGGGATCGCCGACATCCGTGTCTTCCCAGCGCAACACCTCGGGGCCGCCGGTTTCGTGCAGACGAATGGCCTTGGTCATGGTTCGTTCCTCAGCCCAGGTTGGCGCGGAAGAAATCGCGGCTGCGGCCATTGGCGAGATCGGCCGCCGCCTGGTCATGGTGCTCGCCGCCGATCCGGGCAAAGGCGTGATCGGCGCCGGGGTAGGAGTGGATCGCGACGTGGCTATTGTCGGCCAGACCCTCGCGCACCTGGACCTGCGCGTCGGGCGGCACGAACTGGTCCTCCTCGGCGATGTGCAGCATCAGTTGGCCTTTGATAGCGCCCGCCTCATCGAGCATCCCCTCAATGCCGACGCCGTAGTAACCGACCGCGCAGTCGACCGAGGTGCGCGCGGCGGTGAGGTAGGCGAGCAACCCACCCAGGCAATAGCCGACCGCGCCGACCTTGGCGCTACCATCCGGCATGGCGCGGAGATGGGCGATAGTCGCGTCGATGTCGGTGACACCCTTGGGAACGTCGAAGCCCTGGAACAGCTCGAAGGCGCGCGCCCATTCCGCCTCGCTCTGTTCAGCGAGCTGGATGCCCGGTTCCTGGCGCCAGAACAGATCGGGGCACAACGCGACATAGCCATCGGCCGCCAAGCCATCGGCGATATCGCGCATGACCTTGTTGACGCCGAAAATCTCCTGGATGACGACGACGCCCGCGCCGCCCGGAGTGGCCGGCGTCGCGAGATAGCCCATGAACTCGCCGTCACCGCCCTGGATCGTGATCTCGCCGCCCATGGTTCCTCCCAGCCTCAAATCGCGTTGACGAACGTTAACGCCGCGCCCGCGCCTTGTCACATCGCCCCCGCACCTTGTTGCTGCATCCACCCCACTTGTTGCATCCACCAATGTGACGGCGAGCGTCGGCACCGGCCAGAACCTCGACATCCGCGCCTGAGGCGGGGCCCTCGGGATAAGCCGACATAAGAATACGCATCGGGCTTGGCGCACGCGATGGGCTGGACCGGGCCAGGCGCACGGGCGATAGTGGCGCGTGGCGGCGACGTCGAGTGATAGCGGGCGGCGGTTCGGCCGGGTGCATGGCCTGGGTGACCTGAACCGCGCCATTCTCGCGCGCTCAGGCCAGCGTCGCGGCTTCGTTCAGACCGAGGTGCTGACGCGCTGGTCGAGCATCGTCGGGCCGGACGTGGCCCGGCATTCCTGCCCGGAGAAGATCACAGCAACCTTTCGCGGTCGCTCGACAGCGCTCGGCGCAACGCTGCTGATTCGCGTCGAGGGTGGCGCGGCGACGGAAATCCAACACCTCGAACCCCAGCTGATCGAGCGCATCAACGGCTATTTCGGCTATGCCGCAGTGGCGAAGCTGCGCCTGGTGCAGGGGCCGCTGCCGCGCGCCGATCACCGTGCGCGGACGCCACCACAGCCCCTGAGCCGCGCCGCGCGCGACGCGATCGAGACCACGGTCGCCGCGACCGAACATAGCGATGTGCGCGCGGCGCTGGCTTCGCTCGGACGCCATATCGCGGCTCGGACCCAGGCTCGATAGTCCGCGCGCGGGTCGATCCAGCACACTTGTGGCCGCTCGGGCCGCAACCTATAATTGCCACCATATGTTGTGGCTGAGAGCCTCGGTGGCGTCACATTTTGCAATTCTGGGCGCGGTCGCGCCGGCGGTCGCAATTCCGCGCGCCGTGGCGCTGGTGTTGTTGGCGCTTCTCCATGCCGGGGTCGCGGACGCCGCCGGACCGCTCGCGGCCGAGACGGAGATGGCGCTCGGCGCGGCCGATGCGCCGGTGACGATCGTCGAGTATGCCTCGATGACCTGCCCCCATTGCGCCCGTTTCCACACCGACGAACTGCCGGGTATCAAGGTAGCCTTCATCGACACCGGCAGGGTGCGTCTGGTGTTCTCGGAGTTTCCGTTGGACCGGCTGGCGCTCGCCGCGTCGAAGATGGCGCGCTGCGGCGGCGAGGCGCGCTTCTTCGCGTTCATCGGTCTGTTGTTCGAGAAGCAACGCGAGTGGGCGGGCGATCCGGACCCGATCGCGGCGCTGCGGCGGCTGGCTAAGGTCGGCGGCCTCGGCGCGGCCGAGTTCGACGCCTGTCTCGTCGACGAGGCGCTGGAAAAGGGCATCCTCAAAACGGCGCTGGACGCCAGCGAGAATCATGACGTCAAGTCGACGCCGTCGTTCGTCATCAACGGTGAACTGCTGGTCGGTCACCTGACCGCCGCCAAGCTGGCCGAGATCGTCGCCCGCCTGGACCACACCAGCGCCGCGCCCGAGGCCGAGTCGCTGTGGGGCCAGGTCGTCACTTTCGTCGAGACGTTGTAGCGCCCCGCCCAGACCAGCCCGCGAGCCGTCATGCAATTCACCCGCCTCCGCCTCGCCGGCTTCAAGTCGTTCGTCGATCCAACCGAATTCACGATCGCGCCCGGCCTGACCGGCATCGTCGGCCCCAACGGGTGTGGCAAATCGAACCTGATCGAGGCGCTGCGCTGGGTCATGGGCGAAAACTCGGCCAAGGGGTTGCGCGGCGTCGAGATGGACGACGTGATCTTCGGCGGCACCGCGGCTCGCCCGGCGCGCAACCTCGCCGAGGTGTCGCTGGCGATCGACAACGCCGACCGGACCGCGCCGGCCGCGTTCAACGGCAGCGATGACATCGAGATCTCACGGCGCATCGATCGCGGCGGCGGCTCGACCTATCGCATCAACGGCCGCGAGGTGCGGGCCCAGGACGTGCGCTTGTTATTCGCCGATCAGGCCAGCGGCGCCCACTCGCCCGCGCTGGTCGGCCAAGGCGAGATCGGCGCCATCATCAACGCCAAGCCGGCGGCGCGGCGCGCCATCCTCGAGGAAGCGGCCGGCATCACCGGCCTGCGCTCGCGCCGGCACGAGGCAGAGCTCCGGCTGCGCGCCGCCGAAACCAACCTCGATCGCCTCGAGGACGTCATCGCCACCCTTGAGGCGCAGCTACGCGGACTCAAGCGCCAGGGCCGCCAAGCGACACGCTACCGCAACCTGAGCGGCCATATCCGCCGTGCCGAGGCCTCGCTACTGCATTTCGAATGGCGCGCCGCTGGCCGTGCCGACGCCGACGCCGGGGCCGAGCTGGCCGCCGCCCAACGAATCGTCGCCACCTACACCGCCGATGCCGCCCGCGCCGCCGCCGCCCGCACGGATGCCGCCGCCGGGCTGCCCGACCTCCGTCGGGCCGAGACCAAGGCGGCCGCCGGCCTCCACCGCCTGGCGCTAGAGCGCGACCGGCTCGAGGCCGAGGAGGCGCGTCTGAAGGCGGCGGAGCGCGATCTCGAAACCCGGCTGGCCCAGATCGCCGAGGACGCGGCGCGCGAACAGCGGCTCGTGGTCGAAGCGGAGGCCGCCGTCGTCCGGCTAGACGGCGCGCTCGCGAACATCACTGGCGTCGAGGCGGACTCGGAAGCGAAGGTGGTCAGCGCCGAGCGCCAGCGGGCGGCGGCCGAGGCGGCGGCGGTCGAGCTGGAGGCGCGATTGCGCGAGGCCGGCGCCCGACTGGCCGCGAGCGAGGCGCGGCGCGAGGCGATGGAGCGCCGGCATCGCGAGGGGCGCGCGCGCATCGATGAGCTCGGCCGACGCCGCGACGAACTGGCCAGGGAACGCGAAGACCTCGCCCAAGACATGCGCGGGCAGGCGCCCGAGGACGCGACCGATGACGCCGTCGCCGCCGCGCGCGAAGCCCGGACCCGATGCCAGCGCCGCGCCGGCGACGCCGAGAGTGTGCTCGACCAAACCGCCCGCGCCGAGGCCACGGCGCGCGACCGCTGGCAGGAAATCTCGGCCCAGGTGGCCTCGGCGGAGGCCGAACTCCGGGCCCTCGGCGAACTCGTGGCCGACGACAAGGCTGGCCCGTGGCCGCCGTTGCTCGAATCTCTGACGGTCGAGCCGGGCTTTGAGCGGGCGCTCGCCGGGGCCCTTGGCGATGACCTCATGGCGGCGACCGACGCCGCCGCGCCGACTCATTGGTGCGGCCTGGGCTCGGGGAACGATGGCGCGGGCGCGGGCCTCGATCCGGCACTGCCACTGCCACCCGGTGCCGAGGCGCTTGACCGCCACGTCGAGGCCCCGCCGGCGCTGGCGCGCCGCCTCGCCCAGATCGGCGTGGTCGAGCGCGAGGCTGGCCTCGGGCTGCGGTCTCGACTTCGGCAGGGTCAGCGCCTGGTCAGTCGCGATGGCGATCTATGGCGCTGGGACGGCTATACGGCGGCCGCGGATATCGCCGGCCCGGGGGCGCGGCGCCTCGATCAGCGCAAGCGGCTCGAGGCGCTGCGGGCGGCACGGGTGACGATTGATGAGGAGGGCACGGCTTCGCGCGAGGCGTTCGAGACCGCCCGTGCCGCCAACAACGCGGCCCGCGGTCACGCCGAGCAGAGCCGGCGCGCGCTGGCCGAGGCCGACGCCACGCTCGGCGCCGCGCTTGAGGCGCGGAGCCGGTCGATCGAGGCGCGGTCGGGACAGGCGGCGCGCATAACCGCGATCGACGACACCAGCCGGCGGGTCGAGGCGGATCTGGGCGAGGCCGAACGGCAGGCTGCGGCCGCGGCGGCTGAGCTTGGTCAGCTGAATGCCCACGACGACCAGGCCGCCGTGGCGACTCTGGCGGGCTCGCTCAGCGATAACCGGACGGTCCTTGGCGTCAAGCAGGAGGGCCTCGAAGCGTTGAAACGCGAGGCCGCCGTCAGGGCCGCGCGGCACGAGGCGCTCGCGACCGAACAGACAACCTGGCAATCGCGCATCGCCACCGCCCGCGATCACCTTGAATCGCTCGCGACACGCCGCGAGCAAGCCAAGCGCGAACTCGTCGGCGTCAAGGACCGGCCGGCAGCGATTCGCGACGAGCGCGCCGCCCTGTTCGAGCGCGTGACCCTAGCCGAGGCGACGCGCGACCGAGCCGCCGACGCCCTGGCCGTGGCCGAAACCGATCTCGCCACGTGCGAACGCGCTGACAAGACGGCGCAGGCGGCCCTGGCGAGCGCGCGCGAGGGCCAGCTTCGGGCCGAAGCCAAGGCGGCCCAGGCCGCGCAACAGGAAGGCGCGGTGGTCGCGCGCGTTCGCGACAAGCTCGATTGCCGGCCGCAAGCGGTGGCGGCGATCGCCGAGATCGAGCCCGGCGCGGAGCCGCCCGATCTAGACGGGCTGCGTACCCGCTTTGAGCGTTTGCGGCGCGAGCGCGACACCATGGGTCCGGTCAACCTGCGCGCCGAGGCGGAGGCGGCGGAGGTCGAGGAACAGTTCGAGACGTTGCAGACCGAGCGCGCCGATCTGCAAGCGGCCATCGCTAGACTGCGCCAGGGCATCAGCAACCTCAACCGCGAGGGCCGGCAGCGGCTGCTCGATGCCTTCGAGCAGGTCAATGCGCATTTCTCTCGGTTGTTCGAGCGCCTGTTTGGTGGCGGACGCGGCCATCTCGCACTGACCGATTCCAATGATCCGCTGGAAGCGGGCCTGGAGATCATGGCTAGTCCGCGCGGCAAACGACTGCAGGTCCTATCGTTGCTGTCGGGCGGCGAGCAGGCGCTGACCGCCACGGCGCTGCTGTTTGGCGTCTTTCTCACCAATCCCGCGCCGATCTGTGTCCTCGACGAGGTGGACGCGCCGCTCGACGACGCCAACGTCGAGCGTTTCTGCGCGCTGGTCCGCGACATCGCGCGCGATACCGCCACGCGATTCGCCATCGTGACCCATCATCCCCTGACGATGTCGCGCATGGATCGGCTATTTGGCGTGACCATGGCCAAACCGGGGCTGTCGCGGATGGTCTCGGTCGACCTCTCGCGGGCGGTCGATCTGGAGGCCGCCGAATAGCTGCGAAGGCTCGCCGAAACCGACTTTTCCCAAGGCATTTCAACAGCGTAACCGTTGCCGGTGCTACGGTTGACAGGGTTTGGACCAGCACCTAGAGTTCGGCCGCTCCTGGGGCTGGAAACGGCGCGTGGGAGTGAGGGTGAATGTCGGACGATGATCGACCGGCCCTGGACGAGCTGGAACGCAAGTTGCAGAAGGCCCGAGGCGCGCGCCCATCCGACGATTCGAAGACTCCCCCGACCAGCGGCTTAAGCGGAGCCTTTCGTCTGACGACGGAAATGGTGGCGTCGCTGGCGGTGGGCGGGTTCGGGGGCTGGCTGCTCGATGGCTGGCTGGGAACGCGGCCGTGGCTGTTGTTGGTGTTCTTGGTTCTGGGCGGAGCCGCAGGGACCCTGAACGCGTACCGCGCGGCCATGCGTATGGCGCGCGACGCAAGCGGGGCGGGGCGGGAATGACGCTTTCCCGCGGTAGAGGTGAAATAAGGCGTTGGCGGAAAAACACAGCCCCCTCGATCAATTCGGCATCCATCGTTTAGTCGAGATGCACGTTGGCGAGGTCGACGTCTCGTTCACCAACTCGGCGGCGATGATGGTGGCCGTGGTGGTTCTGTCGACACTGTTCCTGACCCTCAGCATGCGCGGGCGGGCGATGGTGCCGGGGCGCTGGCAGTCGATCGCCGAGCTTTGCTACGGATTGGTCGCGAGCACCGTGCGCGACAATGTGGGCCCCGAGGGACGGCGCTATTTCCCGTTCATCTTCACCCTGTTCATCTTCATCCTGTTTTCCAACGCGCTCGGCCTGATCCCCTACGCGTTCACGATCACGAGCCATATCATCGTTACCTTCGCGTTCGCCGCCGTGGTCTTCGTCGGTGCGACGCTGATCGGATTCTGGCGCCACAAGCTCAAGTTCCTGACCTTCTTCGTGCCGCCGGGGGTGCCGCTCGCGCTCGCGCCGCTGTTGGTGCCGATCGAGATCATCTCGTACCTATCGCGACCCGTCAGCCTGTCGGTGCGGCTCGCCGCCAACATGATGGCCGGCCACACCATGATCAAGGTGTTCGCGGGCTTCGTCGTCGCCCTGGGGCTGGCCGGCATCGCGCCGCTCGCCTTCATCGTGGCGATCTATGCCCTCGAGGTCATTATCGCCTTCCTGCAGGCCTATGTGTTCGCGGTGTTGACGTGCCTCTATCTCGCCGACGCCCTGCACATGCACCACTAGACCGTGTGAGGTGCGCCGTGACCTCGATCAGTGCGACATTTACGTTTCCACCGAAGTGCATAGGGGACCACACCATGGAAGTTGAATCTGCGAAACTCATCGGCGCCGGCTTGGCGACGATCGGCGTCGCCGGCGCCGGCGTCGGCATCGGCACTATTTTCGGCCAATACGTCTCGGCCGGCATCCGCAACCCGGCCGCCGCACCGAAGATGTTCGGCAACGTCTTGCTCGGCTTCGCGCTGACCGAGGCGGTGGCGCTGTACGCGCTGGTGATGGCGTTCCTGATCCTGTTCGGCTTCTAGACCGCCAGGCCCGACGGCCGATCCAGCCACTAAAACGGGGCGCGCGCCATGCCACAAATGGAGTTCGGCGACTACCTGCCGCAGCTGGTCTGGCTCGTGATTACGTTCGCGGTGCTCTATGTGCTGATGGCACGCATCGCGCTGCCGCGCATCGCCGAGGTTCTCGAAGGCCGCGAAGAGCGCGTGGCTGACGATATCGACCGGGCTGGGCAGCATCAGGCGGAAGCCAGCCAGGTACTCGCGGCCTATGAGCGCACCCTCGCCGAGGCCCGCGATCAGGCCCATGCGTCGGCCACCGCGAACCGCCAGAAGCACGCCGCGCGCGCGGCCGAGCAGAGGGGCGTGCTCGAAGGCCGGCTTAAGGCCCAGGCGGCGGACGCCGAGGCGCGGATCGCCGCGAGCCGGGCGGAGGCGATGGCCGGCCTGAAGGATGTCGCTGTCGATGTCGCGCGCAGCGCTACCCAGCGATTGATCGGCGTCGCACCCGACGATGGCGCGCTTGGGGCGGCGGTCGAGGATGAGATCGGGCGCGCCGGCAATGTTTAGCGAACCGGAATTCTGGGTCCTGGTCGCCTTCGTCGTGTTCGTCGCGGCGGTGGCGGGCAAGGCCTACAAGGCGATCACCCAGCGGCTCGATGAGCGGGCCGCCAAGATCAAGGGCGAACTCGACGAGGCGGTGCGGCTGCGCGAGGAGGCGCAAGCGCTGCTTGCGTCCTATCAGCGCAAGCAGCGCGACGCGGCGGCCGAGGCGGAAGCGATTGTGGCCCGCGCCGGCGCCGAGGCCGAGCGCCTTGCGGCGGAAGCCGGGGCCGAGCTGAAAGCGACCTTGAACCGCCGCGCCGAACTGGCGCTCGCCAGGATCGGTCAGGCCGAGGCCCAGGCCGCCAACGATGTGCGCGGTCTCGCGATCGAGGTGGCGAGCAACGCCGCGCGCCGTCTACTGGTCGAGAGCCTCGATCAGGGTCGTGCCGATCAACTGGTTGACAAAGCCATCACCGAGGCGGCCCACAAGCTCCACTAGGGCGGGCGTCGAGCGATCCTTCGAGACGCAGCCCTGCGGGCCGCTCCTCACGATGAGGAGATTTCGACGCCCGACAAACCACCTCATGCCGAGGCGGCGCGAAGCGTCGTCTCGAAGCATAGCGCGCGGCCCCAAGCGCGCTAGACCAGGCTAGCCTAGGGGCCGCAGTGACTCGGCGTTCTGCGTGCCCTCGCCGGGGGTTACGAACAGCATCGCGGTCGGCAAGTGTGGCCGCGCCGTATGCCAAGTGCCGCGCGGACCACGACGAAGGCGCCGGGCTCGCTCACCCGCACCGTCCGCTCGCCGTCCTCGGCCCACAGCACGACGTCGACGTCGCCCGACAACAGATAGACGACCTCATCGCCCGCGGGATGCATCTCCCACGTCGACCAGGCCTCGGCGAACAGGTGCTGGGAGATGAGCACGCATCCCGCGAAGCCGTCGAATTCGGCATCGAGCTCGGCGTAGAAGTCGGGCGTGACCGACTTGGCGGTGGCGTCCCCCCGGGGTCTGAGGATCACCCGGGTGGCCGCCAAGATCGAAGGGCCCGGGGGGCACGTCGTTCAATTCATTCAAGCGATGGCCGTGCAATCGATCTCGACGTCGAATTCGAGCGCCCACGAGGCCATCGCGACAAACGTGCGGGCCGGCGGATCGGTCGGGAAATAGCGCGCATAGACCGCGTTGATGCGTCGGAACCAAGCCGCGTTGGGCACGTAGACGTTGACCTTCACCACCTTTTCGAGCGACGTCCCAGCCGTTTCGAGCGCGAGCTTGATGTTTTCGAGCACGCGTTCGGTCTGGACTTCGACATCGCCGAACACCAGCTCGCCGGTGGCAGGATCGAACGGCGGCATGCCGGAAACGAACACGAAATCGCCGGCGCGGACGACTGGCGAGAGCGGCACGTTGTGGTCGCGGGTGGCCTGGCTGATGCCGGGCACCTCGATGATCGTCTTCTCCATATCGGCCTCCCCCGTTAGTTGCTCTTCTGTTCGAGCGACTTGGTGATGTTCTCGACGGCGCTGCGGGCGCCCGAGAGGTGCGGATGGACCGCGAGCGCGTCCTCGAACGCGCGTAGCGCTTCCTGTTTCTCAGAGCGCTGCAGGTGGATCATCCCAAGGCCCGAGAGAGCGCCGAAGTGACGCGGCTCGAGTTTGAGGGTGCGGGTAATATCGGTCACCGCGAGGTCGTACTCGCCGATCAAATAATATAGCGTGCCGCGCTTGTTCCAAGCCTCGGCGAACTCCGGCGTCATCTCGATGATGCCGTTGAACAGCGCCAGGGCGGGGGCGAACTGGCCGCTCGCCATCGCCTTGCTGCCCGAGTTCAACAGGCCATCGACCATCTCGATGCCCGAAGCGGCCCACAGCCGCCAGATCATCGCCTCGACGTTCTGGGCTTCATCCTCGCTCTGCGCGCGCGCCAAACGCTCGAAGCAGTTGTCGAGATCGGAATCGTCGCGCGCCATCAACCCTCGGCTCACTCGCACCTCGCCCCGCCGCCGTCAGGATAGCCGCCCGCCGCCGCCATGGCCATGCGGGTGCGGGCCGCGCCCCGTGTCCTTCCGGTGCCATGGGTCCCGGCCGGCGGCGACAATGTGGTTAGTGGCCGAGGGCCCTGGGTTTGGGACCGCCGTGGGCCCAGTCGAGGAGTTCGACGGTGTGGACGACCGGAATCGCGGTCGCGGTCGCCAGCTGGGTCATGCAGCCGATGTTGCCGGTGGCGATGACCGTCGGCGCCAGCGTCTCGATGTTGCCAATCTTGCGCTCGAGCAGGCGCTGGGCGAGCTCGGGCTGAAGCAGGTTGTAGGTGCCGGCCGAGCCGCAGCAGAGGTGGCCCTCGGGCGCCTCGCGAACCGTGAAGCCGGCGGCGGCGAGCAGGCGCTTCGGCTGCTCGTCGATGCCTTGGCCATGGCGCAGCGAGCACGCCGCGTGATAGGCGACCGTGATGCTCTTGGTCTCCGCCACCGGCGGCTGGAGGCGATCGACCAGTTCGGTCACGTCGCAGGCCAGCTCCGAGATGCGGGCTGCCCGGTCGGCCCAGGCCGGCGTTTCGCGCAACAGATGGCCGTAGTCCTTAACCATCGTGCCGCAGCCCGAGGCGTTGACGACGATGGCGTCGAGGCCGCCGTCCTCGATCTCGCGCGACCAGGCGGCGACGTTGGCGAGCGCCTGAGCCCGTGCCGGCGCGGTCTTGCCGAGATGGTGGGTGAGCGCCCCGCAGCAGCCGACGCCGCGGCTGACCACGACCTCGCAGCCGAGCCGGGTCAGCAGGCGGACGGTGGCCTCGTTGATGTCGGGTGCGAGCACCCGCTGGACGCACCCGCGCAGCAGGCCGACGCGCAGCCGCCGCGCGCCGCGCGCCGTGAAGACCTGGGGCCGGTCCGAGGCCGAACCGAGCGGCAGCGACCACGGCGCGAGCTCCATCGCTCGCCGCCAGCGCGCCGGCAGGATGCGCACCAGTCGCCCGCGCACCAGCGGCCGCCCCACCATCGCCGCCAGCAGCGCGTAGCGTAACAGCGCCGGCCGGGGCAGCACGAGCGCCAGCAGCGTACGAAACAGGCGCTCGCCGACGGGCCGGCGAAACGTCCGCTCGATGTGGCCCCGGGCATGGTCGACCAGGTGCATGTAGTTCACGTCCGAGGGGCAGGTCGTCATGCAGGCGAGGCACGACAGGCAGCGGTCGAGGTGCTTGACGACCGTGGCGGAGGCCGGCTTGGCGCCCTCCAACATGTCCTTGATGAGGTAGATGCGGCCGCGCGGGCTGTCGAGCTCGTCGCCCAGCAGCACGTAGGTCGGGCACGTCGCGTTGCAAAAGCCGCAGTGAACGCAGCCACGGAGGATCCGCTCGGAGTCGGCGATGTCCGGGTCGGCGAGCTGGGCCAGCGTGAAGTTGGTCTGCATGGGCCTCGGCGGACTGTCGTCGCGACGGGTCCCCGATCCTTCGAGACGCGGCCCTTCGGGTCGCTCCTCAGGACGAGGATTTGCTCACAAACTTACCCTCATGGTGAGGAGGCGCGAAGCGCCGTCTCGAACCACTGGCCTCAGACGCCTTCGTACATGCGCCCGGGGTTGAGGATGCGCTTGGGGTCGAAGCCATCCTTGATGCGGGCCGAGAGCGCGGCCAGCGCCGGGGCTTGGGGCTGGAACACCGGCACGCGGCGGCGGACATCGGCGCGGGCGCGGACCAACAGCGCGTGCCCGCCGGGCGCGCCGAGGCCCGCGCGCACGCTCTCGGCGGCCGCCTCGATACCGCGATCGAGGGCGAGCCAGATCAGCCCCCCGGCCCAGTCGTAGAGCGCCGTGCAGCCGACCTGCGCCTTGATGCGCGCCACCGTTTCGGCACCGGCGGCCGGCGGCACCGAGAGTCGCCACACGACCCGGTCGGGCCAGGCGGCGAAGGGCGCGACATCGCGGACCTCGGCCCACAGCGCACGCGACGCCCCCCGATCAAGGCTAGCGCTCGGCAGGTCGCTAAACTCGCGCGCCAGCGATTGGGCACGATCGGCCACCGACTCGCGTGGTCCTTCGATGCGGATGGCGGTGACCGCTCCGCTATGGGCGGCGACCTCCGGCGCCGACGAGAGGGCGGCGACCTCGGAGGGGAGATGGGCGAGGCCTGACGCCTCGAACGGCGTGCGCGCGGCCCGGCCGAGGGCGGCTACGGCGGCGGCGTCGTCGAGCCCCAGCAGCAGCAGGGTCCGCGTCGCCTCGGCGGCTGGCAGGACCCGGACACTGACCTCGGTGAGCGCGGCGAGGGTGCCGTGCGAGCCCGCCAGCAGTTTCGACATGTCGTAGCCGGTCACGTTCTTGACCACCCGACCGCCCGACTTGAACGCCTCGCCGCGCCCCGAGACGCCTTTGACGCCAATGAAGTGGTCGCGCGCGGCGCCGGCCTTGATGCGGCGCGGACCCGACAGATTGCAAGCGAGGATGCCGCCGATGGTGGCCGCGTCGGGCGGCCCGCCCATGAGCGGCGCGAGATCGGGCGGCTCGAAGGCAAGTTCCTGGTCGCGCGCGGCGAGAGCTTCGCGAATGTCGCACAGCCGCGCGCCGGCGCCGGCGGTGAGCACCAGCTCCTCGGGCTCATAGGAGACGATCGTCGCGAGGTGGCCGAGGTCGAGGCGATGGCGCGCCGAGACCGGGCGGCCGAGCCCCGGCTTGCTGCCGCCGCCCACCACCTCGAGCGGCTCGCCTGCCGCGAGCGCCCACGCCACGGCCTGGCGAACTTGCTCGGCGTTGGCGAGCTTCAGCGTCTCGGCCATCAAAAACGCGGCAGATCGGGGAACGGCAGGCGACCGCGATGGACGTGCACGCGGCCGAGTTCAGCGCAGCGGTGGAGGATCGGGAACACCTTGCCGGGGTTGAGGCGCCCGGCCGGGTCGAAGGCGCACTTGACGCGCTGTTGGTGGTCGAGGTCGGTGTCGTTGAACATCACGCCCATCAGGTCGCGCTTCTCGACCCCGACGCCGTGCTCGCCGGTGAGCACGCCGCCGACCTCGACGCACAGCTTAAGGATCGCCGCGCCCATCTCCTCGGCCTTCTCGAGCTCGCCGGCGACATTGGCGTCGTAGAGGATTAGGGGGTGGAGGTTGCCGTCGCCGGCGTGAAACACGTTGGCGACGCGCAGGCCATGTTCGCGCGAGAGCTCCTGCATGCGCGCCAGCACCTCGGCCAGGCGGCCGCGCGGAATGGTGCCGTCCATGCAATAGTAATCGGGCGAGATGCGCCCGACGGCCGGAAATGCCGCCTTGCGGCCCGCCCAGAAGCGCTGTCGTTCCGCCTCGCTCTCACTGGCCCGGACCGAGACCGCGCCGGCGGCTTCAGTTATTGCCCGAACCCGCCCGATCAGCTCAGCGACCTCGGCTTGCGTCCCATCGAGCTCGACGATCAAGAGCGCCTCGACATCGAGCGGATAGCCGGGGTGGCAGAAATCCTCCGCCGCATGGATGGCCGGCCTGTCCATCATCTCCATGCCGGCGGGGATGATGCCGGCGCCGATCACCTTGGCGACGCACTGGCCGGCGCTCTCGTTGGTGGAAAAGCCGATCAGCAGCGCGCGGGCGGCCGGCGGGCGACGCAGAATGCGCACCGTGACCTCGGTGATGACGCCCAAGAGGCCCTCGGAGCCGGTGACCAGCCCGAGGATGTCGTAACCTTCCGCATCGAGATGCTTGCCGCCGAGGCGCACCACCTCGCCGTTCATCAGCACCATCTCGAGGCCGAGCAGATTGTTGGTGGTGAGCCCGTATTTGAGGCAATGGACGCCGCCCGAGTTCTCGGCGACGTTGCCACCGATGGTGCAGGAGATCTGGCTCGACGGATCGGGCGCGTAGTAGCAGCCCTCCCCCTCCACCGCCTGGGTGATGGCGAGGTTGGTCACGCCCGGCTGGGCGACCACGCAGCGGTTGGCGTAGTCGATATCGAGGATGCGGTTGAACTTGCCGAGGCCCAACAGGACGCCGTCGGCAAGCGGCAGCGCGCCGCCCGAGAGCGAGGTGCCGGCGCCGCGCGGCACGACGTTGATGCCTTGCGAATCGCAGAGCTTGAGGAGGCGCGCGACCTGGTCGGTGGTTTCGGGCAGGACGACGGCGAGCGGCGGCTGGCGATAGGCGCTGAGGCCATCGCACTCGTAGGGCTTGAGCGCATCCCCATCGGCGATCACGCCTTCGCCCGGGACGATGGCGCTGAGCGCGGCCACAATCGCCGGCTTGCGGCCGATCACCGCGGCATCGGGCTCCGGCATCCGCATTAGGGGGCGCTCCGGCTCAAGGTGCGAGGGAATCGAGGATGGCGCGGGCCCCGGCATTTGGCAAGGGACGGGGTTGGCGAGGCCCATCATGAATCGCGGATCGCCGACCTTATCTCGTCAATCAGCGATTGGAGAAAAGTCGTATCCGCGGCGACAGCGCTAACCGTTCCTCGGCACCCGGCCGTCGAGGGGGTAGGCGGGGTCGGTGTATCCCGGCGTCGACGGGTGGCCGGGCGGGACGAGCGAATCGATCAGCGCCTCGTCCTCGGCGGTGAAGGGCTTGTCGAGGGCGCCGAGGTAGTCCTGCCATTGTTCGAACGTGCGCGGGCCGGCGATCGCGGCCGTCACCAGGCGGTTGTTCAGGACCCAGTTGATGGCGAACTGACCGGCGGTTGATCCGTGCGCCTCGGCATGGGCCTTGATGGTGCGCGCGGCCACCAGCGATTCGCGCCGCCACTCGGTCTGCATCAGGCGCGGGTCCGCCCGCCCGGCCCGGCTGTCCGTGTCGGGCGCGGTGTCCGCGTCGTATTTCCCGGTCAGCACCCCGCGCGCGAGCGGGCTGTAGGGCACCACGCCGAGCCCATGGTGGGCGCACGCGGGCAGGTGTTCGACCTCGGGCATGCGGTTCATTGCGTTGTAGTACGGCTGGCTCGCCACCGGCCGGTCGATGCCCTGTCGGTCGCAGAGTCCGCAGATCGCGGCGACCCGCCAGGCGCGATAGTTGGAGAGGCCGAAATAGCGAATCTTACCCTGTCGCACGAGGTCGCCGAGCGCGCGCAGGGTTTCGGCGAACGGCGTCTCATGATCCTCGCGGTGGAGGTAGTAGATGCCGATGTAGTCGGCGCCGAGCCGGCGCAGGCTGTCGTCGACGGCCTGCATCACGCGCTTGGGCGACAGCCCGTTGTGATGGGGTGCGGCGCCGGTGGGTGCGCCCACCTTAGTCGCCAGCACCCAGCGCTCGCGCTCGGACGCGATGGCCTGCCCAGTGATCTCCTCCGAGCGCCCCTCGGTATAGCGATCGGCGGTGTCGATGAAGTTGCCGCCGCGATCGCGGGCGGCGGCGACAATCCGTTCCGCGCTCGCCCGATCGGTCGGGCCGCCGAACATCATAGTGCCGAGACAGAGCGGCGAGACCTTGACCCCGCTCGCCCCGAGCTGGCGGTACTCCATGGCTATTTTTTAGCCTTCTAAGCTCGTAGTCGCGCTCGACCCGGATCACGATGCGCCGGTTGGTTTCCTGGTTCTCCTTGATCGACATGCCGAACTCGTCGCGGTTGGCCGCCTCCGGCTTGGTGTCGGCGAAGCCGATCGCGGTCATTCGATCGGGGCTCACGCCGCGACTGATGAGGAAGCGCACGACGGATGAGGCTCGCCCGGCCGAGAGCTCCCAATTACTCGGGAGCTGGGCGGTCGAGATCGGCACGTTCTCGGTGTGGCCCTCGACCTCGACGCGGTAGTTGTCGATGCTCATGAAGGCGACCAGCTGCGCCACCCGGTCGAGTGTCGGGACCGCGTCGGGCAGGATGTCGGCCGAGCCCGGCGCGAACATCTTGCCGCTCTTGAAATCGAAAGTGACGCCACGCCGGCTCGACTTGACCTGAGTCTGCTCGCCGGCGGCCTTCGACACCGCGGTCATCTGCTGGTGAACGTCCCGAAACGGCATCGCCTCCTGCTCGCCAGTCAGCCTTTCCCTAATGCCGCCGGTGACCTCCTCGAATTTCTCTTGGCTCGGCTTGGAAATCGCGAACATGATCACGAAAAACGCCATCAGGAGCGTGATGGCGTCGGCATAGGTGATCAGCCAGTCCTCGGACGGCTCTTCCTCGGCACTATCGTCGAACGGGTCGCTCATGACAGTCTAGCTCACGCGGCCTCCTCAGCCTCGTCGGTGCCGCCCTTTTTGTCGATCGAGTAGTGGATCTTGGAATCGAGGTAGTTGTTCATGCGGTCCTGGATGTAGCGCGGGCTGCGGGTTTCCGCGAGCATCGCGAAGCCCTCGCCGATCAGGAAGTTGCGGAAGCGCAGAATGCCCTCTTTTTGGCTGAGCTTGCTCGAGGCCGGAATGAACACCCAGCGGGCCAGCAACACGCCGCAGAGCGTCGTCATCAGCGCCACCGCCAGCCCGGCGATGTCCCTATCTCTGTTGAAATTCGTGGGGCAGGCGTCGCTGGTTGATGATGCTATGCTGCCTTCATGATGGTTTCAATGGCACTGTCGGCCTGAGCCTTTCTCAAGTGTTCCTGGAGAGCATTTCGGAGGATGGGCAGCTGACGATAGGCCTTGAGGCGACGGAAGGTTTTCTGGGCCTCCAGCAGGCCGGCGGCGGTCCATCTGAGCGCCATCTCGGCGTGTCTCCAGCGTTTGACGTTGCGGGTGACCTGGCGCACCGTGCCGAGCGCGTTCTCGACGATGTTGGTGCAGGCGAGCGAGCGCCGGAGTTCGTGCGGCAGGCCGAGGCGGATGACGGTGAGTATCTCGTCCAGCCCCTCCAGGATGCTGCCCGAGACGCCCGGTTCCTCATGCTCCAGACGCCGGGCCAGGTTGCGCAGCAGCCGTTCGGCCTTGTCTGCGTCGTCCTGGTCCCAGGCCTGACGGAGCGCCTTCTTGACGCTCGCATGCAAATGCAGGGGCAGGCGCTCGATGATGTTACGGCCCTTGTGGACCTGGCAGCGCTGGATGGCGGCGGCCACACCGAAGGTGTTGCGGATCGCTTTGCTGAGCGCCTTCGCGCCATCGACGATGAACAGCCGGGGCAGCGTCGGATCGAGCCCCCTGGCGAGGAGATTGTCGAGCAAGGCCTGGACGACGACAGTGTTCTCCGTCGCCCCCTCGACCACGGCCAGGACATGCTTGTCGCCGTTGCCATCGACGCCGATCGCCGCCACCAAGACATGGTCGCCGACATGCAGACCGTCGATCTGGATGACCAGCAGGTCGAGCTCCGAGAGGTCCGAGGCAAGCCAGGCCTTCATCTTCTTGCGCGACAGCGCCACAAAGCGCCGGGAAACGGCCGACTTCGAGGTGCCGTCGCCACGCGCTTTCGCCAGGTCGCCCTCGGGCAGACGGACCGCGCGGTGGTACTTGCGGGTCGACACGTTCAGCACCATCAGGTTGAGCGCCCACTCGAGCAACAGGTTGCCGTCGCGCAGCACCTGCCAGCTCTCCAAACCCACCTCCTTGCCAGCATGGTCGCGAACCCGTGGCCGCTGCACTTTCACGCGGCCGCCGTGGTAGCCGATCTCGCTCTGCGTATGGCCCCAGCGATAACCCCGACGGTTCCCATGGCGACGATGTCGGGCCCCGCACACGGTCGTGGCGTCCTCCTCCATCATCTCGGCCAAGGCCTCGACCCCGGCCAGGAGACAGAACCGATCCACGCTGAGACGGACTGCGTCCATCGCGTCTGCCAGCGGCGGCATAGGAAACGAGGTGGCAAGGGCTTTCGGGCTACTGGAACTACGGATATTCTTTCCCATGGTGTCGTTCTCCCTCTTGGGTTCGCAGCACCCGGAGCCTAACGGCTCCAGGAGAGCGACACCTACCTCAACTTTTCAACATCGACCGGGACATCTCCGCCAGCCCTGGCCCATGGCGCTAGCATCGCCGCCCAGGGCCGAGAGCATGACGATCAGCCCGATCAGCGTGCCGACCATGCCGAAGGCCGGCGCGGCGGCGGCCATGTTCTTGAGAATGTCGGCCTCGACCATCGCCCGCTGGTACTGCCCGGCGGCGGCGTTGGCGAGCATCTGGCGCACCTCGTCGCCGCTGTAGCCGGTGATCACCAGCTCGACCCCGTAGCGCATGTAGGCGTCCTGGGACTTGGCCGACTTGATCTCGCGCTCCAACGTCAAGATGCCGTGTTTCTTGACCAAGTAGCCCCAGCGGATGATCTTGCCGGTCTCGACGGTCAGCCTCTTTGCCGCGTCGCGAAAGCGATCCGCCGGTTGTGCGCGGCGCGGCTTGAAACGCTCAGGCCTTGCGCGCGACACTCGGCACGTCATGACGAAAAGAAAGCTCCTCATCGTCGCGCACGCGCCCTCGCCCAATACCCGGCGACTGTGCGACGCTGTGGTCGAGGGCGCGCGGTCCGACGAGGCTCAGAACGTCGAGGTCGTGGGCCTAAGCCCTTTCGCTCAGAACGTCGAGGTCGTGGGCCTAAGCCCTTTCGACGCGGGGCCAGCGGACGTTTTGGCGGCGGGCGCGGTCATTCTCGGCACGACCGAGAACCTCGGCTACATGAGCGGGGCGCTGAAGGATTTTTTCGATCGCAGTTACTACCCGTGTCTGGAGAAGACCCAAGGGCTGCCGTATTGCCTGTACGTGCGCGCCGGCCAGGACGGCACCGGGACCCGGCGGGGCGTGGAGACGATCGTGACCGGCCTGCGCTGGCGGCCGGTGCAGGCGGCGCTGATCTGTCGCGGCGAGTGGCGGGAGGCATTCGTCGACCAGTGCCGCGAGCTCGGAGGGGCGATGGCCGCCGGTCTGGATCTCGGCATCTTCTAGGGTCGTGGCGCGGCCGAACGCGACAGCCGTCGGCGGCCCCCCAAGAACAGCTCATCAGGCCATCGCGCGCCGTGCAGGGCGAATGCCGCCAGGGCGATGCCAAAGATCAGTTCGCGAACCCCCCACGCCGTGTTGGGGTACAGGCCGAGTTGCCTGAATTCATGGGGTACAGGCCGAGTTGCCTGAATTCATCGTGATAGTGCGCCCCCAGAACAAGGGAAACAATGAACAGCGCCACATAGCGGAGCGGCGCCGCAGGAAACACACGTATCGCAAAAGGCGCCCGAGCGGCGGAAAGCGCGAAGCAAGGGGAATGACCAGACCGGTGAGGAGCATCATTAGTGTCAACCAAGAGTACGGGCCCCCTATGACCTCGTACAGCCAGGCAATATTGTGGACGTTCAGCTCGCTCTGGGCGTTTATCTCCTCGATAAATTCAGGCGTGGGCACGCCAAGGATTCGCTATCCCCAGCTGATTTCCTCGCCGACGAACACCGCCATGATCGCTGCCCACAACAGCGTGAAGAAGTAAGCCCATCGCGACGAGCGGCCGCGCAAGAACCCGCTGCGGACTGCCGCCACCACAAACCCCAGCGACGCGAGGAGGAAAAGGATAGCCGATAGGTCCTCGATAGGGCCGTCCCCATAGGCCAATCAAACCAGAGTGATCGGGCTGGTTTCCGCCCAGACGGTGAAGCCGACCGGCACGAGCGCGCCAACGAGGGCGACGTACGTGGCCGCCTTGTGGCCGCGTTTCTCGATCATCGATTCGGCGCGCTGTTCTGCAACACTACCGCCGCGCGATGCGGGCGAGTTCGATCATCGCCGGGCGCAGCTCATCGGGACTCGTGGCCGGGGTCGCGAAATCGACCCGCGCGAGCCGGCCGCCAAGGGTCAAGTCGAGCCTCAGGTCGACGCCGTCGGCGTCGCAGCCGACCATCCGCCACGCGCCGCCAGGTTGACCCGCGAGTTTCTCGGCGTAGAGCGCCACCGCATCCGCGTGGTCGGCGTTCATGTGTGTGCGCACCGCCCGCTCAGCCTCGGCGAAGGCCGTCGCGCGGGCCCCGTCCAGCACCAGATCGGCGCCGTCGATCCAGTGAATCGCGCCGAAGCCGGCCACCAGATGCGCGCGTTCGACCGCTACCCGGAAGAACGCTAAATCGCCAAAATCGACGTAGTCGGCGGCACTCGGGTGCCGGTTGAGGAACCGTTCGCGGTGGCCCACGCGATGGCTGTTGGGCGAATCATCGCGCCGCGCACGCCCGAGCACCGTGAGGCGAGGCCCGGTCAGTGGATTGTCGAGCCCGCCGGTGCCGTCGAACAGCAGCGAGACCCGGTCGTCGTCGGCGATGTTGCGGGTGTGCTCGGCGAGGCTGGAGATCAACAGAATCGGGCTCGCGTCGTGAGCGCAGGCGACCAGCACCAGCGACCCGTAGGGCCATCCGCCCGGCCCGAGCCGGCTTGACAGCACGGCCGTGGCGGCGCCGCGCATCAGTCGCCGCGCGGCGGCGCCCAGGTTTGGCGGCTCGACGCTCATGGCCGCCACCGGCCGTTGTGGCAGGTTGGTCCACCGCCTTCGATGTGTGTCACAATATGTCTCCGGCCAGCCCTTGTCCCCGGCTAAGCTCTGCCCGTTCTGGGAATGGCTTTTTGGCACGAGGCCCCGATGGTGTCCACGGTCGCCCTCGTTGATGATGACGAGAACATCTTAACCTCGCTGTCGATGGCGCTCGAGGCGGAGGGCTTCGAGGTCGCGACATACTCGGACCCGGTGGCGGCGTTGCGCGCGCTCCAGGCACGGCCGCCCGATCTCGTGGTGCTCGATATCAAGATGCCACGGCTTGATGGCATGGAACTGCTCACCCAGCTGCGGCGCACGGTGCAGGTGCCGTCCATCTTCCTCACCTCCAAGAGTGACGAGGTCGACGAGGTGCTCGGCCTCAAGATGGGCGCCGACGACTACATCTCGAAGCCGTTCTCCCAGCGGTTGCTGATCGAGCGCATCCGCGCCGTATTGAGGCGGGCGGCGCCAGAGGTCGCGGGGGCGCCCTCGGTGCAGCCGATCGTGCGCGGCGAGCTGGTGCTCGATCCCTCCCGGCATCTGTGCACGTGGAAGAACCAGCCGGTGGCGCTGACGGTGACCGAGTTCCTGATCCTGCAGGCGCTGGCGGTGCGGCCGGGCCACGTCAAGATCCGAGATCAACTGATGGACGCGGCCTACGATGAACAGGTCTACGTCAATGACCGCACCATCGACAGCCACATCAAGCGGCTGCGCCGGAAGTTCAAGGCCACCGATGGAGAGTTCTCCCACATCGAGACATTGTACGGCCTTGGCTACCGCTATCGCGAACGCTGATCAGCGGTGGCGCGGCATGGCGCGCGGTGACAATCGGGGAGGACGCCGGGCAACGCGACCGGTCGCCCGGCCGCGCGGCGTCCGCCATCGCGGGCCGCTGTCCCTGCTCACCTTGCGCATCCTGGCCCTCAACATCCTGGCGCTCGGTATTCTCGTCGCCGGGCTTCTGTTCCTTGGCGATTACCGCGATGGTCTGATCGACGCCAAGGTCGAGGCGACGACGACGCTCGCGGCGATGATCGCCGGGGCCATCGGCGAGGGTGCGACCGGGCAGAAGGACCTACTGGCGCTTGACGCCGAGACGTTGCGGCAGATGGTACGACGCTTGGCCGAGCCGACCGCCACGCGGGCCCTGTTGTTTGACAAACAAGGCGCGTTACTGGTCGACAGTCGCCGGCTGCGCGACGGGGGGCGGGTGGTCGAACAGCGCCCGCTCGCGCCGTCCGCGGACATGGTGTGGGCAATGCGGCGCGTGTTGGCGATCTACGAGTGGGTGGTGGGCCACTCGCGGTGGCGGCCCGATCTGCCCGCCTACCACGAATCGACGACGCCCGACGCTAGCGAGTTCCCGGAGGTGCTGGAGGCGCTCGAGGGCCACACCGGCTACCGCCCGCGCCTCGCCGACGAGGTTGTGATCTTGGGCATCGCGGTGCCCGTGCAGGGCTTTAAGCGCATTGTCGGCGCGCTGCTGGTGCAGACCGACACCGGCGGCATCGAGGCCAGCGTCCACGCGGTACGTTTGGCCATCCTGCGCGTCTTCGCGGCCGTACTCGCGCTCACCGTGCTCCTCTCGATCTATCTCGCCGGCACCATCGCGCGGCCAATTCGTCGCCTCGCCGAGGCGGCGGAGCGGGTGCAGAGGGGCAAACGGCAGCGGGTTAGGATTCCCGACTTCACCGGGCGGCGCGACGAAATCGGCGATTTGTCGGCAGCGCTGAGGGAGATGACAACCGACCTCTACGAGCGCCTCGACGCGATCGAGACCTTCGCCGCCGACGTGGCGCACGAACTCAAGAACCCTTTGACCTCTATGCGAAGCGCTCTCGAGAGCATCGAGACCATCGACGATGACGAACGCCGCCGCGCGCTGCTCGCGCTCCTCAAGGATGACATTCGGCGCATCGATCATCTGATCAGCGACATCTCCCAGGCCTCGCGCCTGGATGCCGAGCTCTCACGAGCCGAGTTCTCGATCGTCAATGTGGGCGATCTGCTGGAGACGCTGGTGGCGGTGCATCGCACCGCTGTCGCCGAGAGTGAGCACGATATCGATCTCGAACTCGAACTCGAGATGGCGGATCGCGACCACCTGTTGGTCGAGGGCATCGGCGATCGATTAGGTCAGATCGCGCAGAACCTCCTCGACAACGCCGTCTCCTTCAGCCCGCCCGGTGGCGCCATCCTGATCCGCGCCGCGCCCGCCGATGGTCGGGTGCGATTCAGCGTCG
Source organism: Alphaproteobacteria bacterium (assembly GCA_965226045.1). Classification (GTDB taxonomy): domain Bacteria; phylum Pseudomonadota; class Alphaproteobacteria; order VGEJ01; family VGEJ01; genus CBDDBU01. Next base: position 355,156 of record CBDDBU010000028.1, on the reverse strand, counting down.
AGGACCAGGGACGGGGCGTGCCGGAGCCGCGCGCGGAGCGCATTTTCGAGCGCTTCTATACCGATCGGCGGGACGGCGGGCAGGTCGGGCAGCACTCGGGGCTGGGGCTGAGTATCTGTCTACGGATCGCGGAGGCGCACGGCGGCGCCATTACAGCGGAGAACCGCCGCGACGCCGACGGCGGAATTCTGGGCGCCCGATTTATCGTCGATCTGCCGGCCGCCGACACCGCCGCGCGTCGTTGACTCGCACCCAGGGAGTGCGCACCTTGGCCGCGCATGGAAGCGGTACACGGCACCTGTGTCGCGATCGGCGAGGACGCGCTGTTGCTGCGCGGACCGCCCGGCAGCGACAAATCGGCTCTCGCGCTGCGGCTGATCGAGCAGGGCGCTCGTCTGGTCGCCGATGATCGGGTGTTGCTGCGCGGCGACCGAGGCAAGCTCCACGCGTTCGCACCGGCGGCCCTGGCCGGCAAGGTCGAGGTGCGCGGGATCGGCGTCCTGACCGTCCCTTTCGTGCGCACGGCGCGGCTCGTCATGGTCGTCGATCTGGTTGTCGGCGCGGCGGTTCCGCGCCTGCCCGAGCCAGCCACCTGCACCTACGAGGGCGTCGTCCTCGCGGTGCTCGCGCTGGCGCCGTTCGAGGCCTCGACACCCGCCAAACTCCGCCTCGCGCTCGCCCGCGCGCCGGCGCCCATCCGCGCGCCCGCATGAGCCCGACGCCGCGCACGCGGGTGCTGCTGTTGACCGGCATGTCCGGAGCCGGCAAATCGACGGCCATCAAGATACTCGAGGACCTTGGCTACGAAGGGGTTGGCAACATTCCCTTGTCGTTGCTGGCCGGCCTCTTCGTGCCGGCCGATGGCGGAGCCGGCCGATCTCGGCACGACGCCTTGGCGGTCGACATCGACATCCGAACCCGGGATTTCACCGCCGCGCGATTTCTCGCGCGGCTTGAACCGCTGCTCGCGCGCGACGATCTCGATGTGCGGCTGATTTTTCTCGACTGCGACGACGATGTGTTAGCCAAGCGCTACACCGAGACCCGGCGCCGCCACCCGCTGGCGGAGGACCGGCCGCTGATGGATGGAATCATCAGCGAACGGGCGGTGATCGGACCCTTGCGCGCGCGCGCCGGCCTGGTGATCGACACCACCCAAAGCGCGATCCCCGATCTGCGCGGTATCCTGACCGGCCATTTTCACCTCGATGCCGGGCCGGCGCTCTCCATCACGGTGACCTCGTTCGCGTTTCGACATGGTCTGCCGCGCGAGGCCGATCTGGTGTTCGACGTCCGCTTTCTCGCCAATCCGCATTACGAAGAGAAACTGCGGCCGCTGACCGGACGTGACGCGGCGGTCGCTGCCTATGTCGCGACCGATTCCGCCTTTGCGCCGTTCTTCGAGCGGCTGGCCGAGATGGTCATCGAACTGCTCCCCTACTATGAGCGCGAGGGCAAGACCTACCTCACGATCGCCGTGGGCTGTACTGGCGGGCGCCATCGTTCGGTCCTGGTCGCCGAGCGATTGGGCGTGCTGGTGCGCGAGGCTGGCCATCGCGCCGAAGTTCGACACCGCGATATCGACACGCAGGCGCCCTAGTCGCGCCATGTGGGCTTCGCTACGGCCATGCTTCGACACGGCGCGATCATGAGCGAGGGTGGGGAAAACCTTGTCACCCTCGGGCTTGACCCGAGGGTCCATCGCCAGCCTGGATGCTCGCGCTAAGCGCGAGCATGACAGAAGCATAGGGGTGGTTTCCCAGGAGTATTTGGCGTCCTGCTACACTCGCCCAAGGCGAGAGGGGGGGGGTGGGGCGGTGATCGGGATCATTGTCATTACGCACGGCCGGTTGGCCGAGGAACTGGTCGCGGCGACCGAACACGTGGTCGGGCCCCAGACCGGGGTTCGGGCCATCTCGATCGGCGCCGACGACGACATTGAGCGGCGCCGCCAGGACCTCCTTGACGCGGTCGCGCAGGTCGAGACGGGCGGCGGCGTCATCATGCTGACCGACATGTTCGGCGGCACGCCGTCCAACCTCGCGATCTCGATCATGGAGATGGCCCGGGTCGAGGTCGTGTCGGGCGTCAATCTGCCGATGCTGATCAAACTCGCCAGCGTCCGCGCGGAGACATCGCTCGAGGAGGCGGCCACGGCGGCGCAGGACGCCGGCCGCAAGTACATCTCGGTGGCCTCGCGCGTGCTGGCCGTGAAGCCGAGCGAGGGCGCGTGAGCGGCGGACCGGCGCCCGATGCCGCACGGCTCGCCGAATGGCGGCACACCGTCGTGATCGCCAATGCGCGCGGTCTCCACGCGCGCGCGGCGGCCAAGTTCGTCGGCCTCGCCTCAAGCTTCGATGCCGACATCGTCGTGGCGCGGGACGATGAAACCGTCGTGGCGACTTCCATCATGGGCCTGCTGGCGTTGGCCGCCACGCCCGGCACGTCGTTGGAGATCCGCGCCCGTGGGGCCGAGGCGGCGGCCGCCCTCGAGGCGCTGGCGGCCCTAGTCGAGAATCGGTTCGATGAGGGCTAGTTCCATCGCCCAGGGGATCGCGAGGCGCGAGCAGTGCTTTCGTGGGCTCGCCGTCTCCAGCGGCATCGCTATCGGCCCCGCCCACCTTGTCGAGCAGACGATTGGTGAGGTGCCGCAATACCGGATCGCGGCCAGCGCCGTCGCGAGCGAGCTCGCGCGCTTCGCGGACGCGGTGGAGACCTCGCGCCGCCAGGCGAGCAACCTGGTGAGTGAGGTCGAAACACTGCATGGCGCCCGTGCTGGCGACCTCAGCTATCTGATCGACGCCCACTTGCAGATGCTCTCGGGATCGCGGCTCATTCGTGGGGTGTCGGCACGCATCGCAGACCAGCGCTTCAATGCCGAGGCGGCCGTCAGCGCCGAGCTGAAGGGGATCGGCGAGGATTTCGCGGTGATCGCCGATCCCTATATCGCGGCGCGGATCGAGGACATCCGCGATGTCGGCCTGCGTCTGATCCGCAACCTCATGAAGACGCCGTATCGGGCGTTCTCCTCGGTCGCCAAGGGCTCGATCGTCCTCGCCGATGAACTCACCCCGGCCGACATCGCCCTTATGGACCCGACCATCATCCGTGGCTTCGCCGCCACTCTGGGCGGACAGGAGAGTCACACCGCCATCATGGCGCGCTCGCTCGGCCTGCCCGCCGTGTTGGGCGCCAGCGGCCTCAATGGCGCTGTCCGCGCGCGCGACGCCGTCATCATCGATGGTGACGACGGCCGCATCATCATCAACCCGGCTGACGCGACCCTGGCCGGCTATCGCCGCATCCGCACCGCCAACCGGCGCCGCCGACGTTCGCTGGAGAGCCTCAAGGACCGGCCGGCGATTACCCGCGACGGGATCGCCATCAGGCTGCAGGCCAACGTGGAACTGCCGGCTGAGCTGGAAACGGTGGATGCCGTGGGCGCCGAGGGCATCGGTTTGTTGCGCAGCGAGTTCCTGTTCATGAACCGCGACGACCTGCCGTCGGAAGAGGAGCAGTATCAGGCCTTCCGCACCATCGTTGAGACGATGGGCGAGCGGCCCGTGACCATCCGCACACTCGACATCGGTGGCGACAAGCTCGGCGGAGAGTTAGGCCAGCATTTCGCCGATTCGGCCAATCCGGCGCTGGGTCTACGCGCCATCCGGCTGTCGTTGCGGGTCGATCATCTGCTGACGACCCAGATCACGGCGATGCTGCGGGCGAGCGCTCACGGCCACCTTCGCATCCTCTTGCCGCTGATTACGACCGCGGGAGAGGTCAGGCAGGTGCGGCGGGTCATGCTCCGGATCGCCGCCCGCCTGGTCGGGCAGGGCGTGAAGATCGCCGATCCGCCGCCCCAACTGGGCGCCATGATCGAGGTGCCGGGCGCGGCGCTCGCCGCCGACAGCATCGCCGCCGTCGCCGATTTCCTGTCGATCGGCACCAACGACCTCACCATGTACACACTGGCGACCGATCGCGGCGACGAACAGGTGGCGCATCTGTACGACCCGCTGCACCCGGCGGTGCTGCGCCTTATCAAGGCGACGATAGACGCCGCCGCGCTCGCCGACACGCCGCTCAACCTGTGCGGCGAGATGGCCGGCGAGCCGCAGTGCACGGCCCTGCTGCTGGGTCTGGGGCCGCGCGACCTCTCGATGTCGCCGGCCGGCCTGCCGGGCGTCAAGCAGCGATTGCGCGCCCTCGACGTCGCGGAGGCGTCGCGGCGCGCCGACCACATGCTGGCGCAAAGCGATGGTGGCCGCATCGCCGCCCTGCTCGACGACTTCAATGCCCTCTCCTGACGCGGGGCCCTCTCCCGACGCGGGGGCCGAGCCTGCGCAGGCAGTTGGACTGTTTCCGTTAACGCGTCACTGCTATAAGCAGCGCTGCCGGGGTATGAGCGACGCGGGCCACGAGTGACGCCGCGCGACGGCGGCGCCCAACCCAACAGATTCATCCACAGGAGCTCGCATGACGACGTTTAGCGATTTCAAGGTCAGGGACATGGATCTGGCCGATTGGGGACGGCGCGAGATCGCCATCGCTGAGACCGAGATGCCGGGACTGATGGCGCTGCGCGTGGAATATGGCGAATCGAAGCCGCTCTCCGGCGCTCGAATCGTCGGCTGTCTGCACATGACCATCCAGACCGCCGTCCTGATCGAGACGCTGATCGAGCTCGGCGCCGATGTGCGCTGGAGCTCGTGCAATATCTTCTCGACTCAGGATCACGCCGCCAGCGCGGTCGCCGCTCGCGACGTCCCGGTCTTCGCCTGGAAAGGCGAGAGCGATGAAGAGTTCTGGTGGTGCATCGATCAGACTATAGAGGGACCCAACGGGTGGCGGCCCAACCTGATCCTCGACGATGGCGGCGACCTCACCAAAGTCATGCACGACAGCCACCCCGAACTGATGGCGGACGTGCGCGGTTTGAGCGAGGAGACGACGACCGGCGTCCATCGCCTCTATGAGATGGAGAAAGCGAAGTCCCTTCTGGCGCCGGCCATCAACGTCAACGACTCGGTGACCAAATCCAAGTTCGACAACCTCTATGGCTGCCGGGAAAGCCTGGTCGACGGCATCAAGCGGGCGACCGACGTCATGCTGGCGGGCAAGATCGCCGTGGTGTGCGGCTATGGCGATGTCGGCAAGGGCTCGGCGGCGAGCCTGCGCGGCCAGGGCTCGCGGGTCATGATCACCGAGATCGACCCGATCTGCGCCCTGCAGGCGGCGATGGAGGGATACCAGGTCACCACCCTGGAGGACGCGTCGGCGCTCGGCGATATCTTCGTCACCACGACCGGCAATATTGACGTCATCACCGTCGAACACATGCGTCAGATGAAGGACCGGGCCATCGTCTGCAACATCGGCCACTTTGATTCAGAGATTCAGATCGAGGCGTTGCACAACTATCCCTGGCACGAGGTCAAGCCGCAGGTGCATGAGGTCGAATTTCCCGACGGCAAGCGTTTGATCGTGCTGGCCGAAGGGCGCTTGGTGAACCTCGGCTGCGCCACGGGACACCCGAGCTTCGTGATGAGCGCCTCGTTCACCAATCAGGTACTGGCGCAGATCGAGCTGTGGCAAAACACCGGCGCTTACGAGAAAAAGGTCTACGTCTTGCCCAAACACCTCGACGAGCGTGTCGCCCGCTTGCACCTCGACAAACTGGGGGTCAAACTCACGACCTTGACCGTGGAACAGGCCGCCTACAGCGGTCTGTCGCAGGAAGGCCCCTACAAGCCCGACCACTACCGCTACTGAGCCGGCGCCCACTGGTAGGGCCGCCGAGCCCGCCCACGGGGTCACGATGTGGTTAACGATCGTTAGGGATAACGATTCGTAAACTCTGGTCGTGTTGACTGGGGCCTATGACACGCACATTATCTAGCTTACGAGAAAAAGGTCTACGTCTTGCCCAAACACCTCGACGAGCGTGTCGCCCGCTTGCACCTCGACAAACTGGGGGTCAAACTCACGACCTTGACCGTGGAACAGGCCGCCTACAGCGGTCTGTCGCAGGAAGGCCCCTACAAGCCCGACCACTACCGCTACTGAGCCGGCGCCCACTGGTAGGGCCGCCGAGCCCGCCCACGGGGTCACGATGTGGTTAACGATCGTTAGGGATAACGATTCGTAAACTCTGGTCGTGTTGACTGGGGCCTATGACACGCACGGCGAGCACTCAGGTAAAGGCAATACAGGTACCAGTTACATGCCGGCAGGGGCTGGCGGGCCTGTCGCTGGCGATCGGCCTCGTTTTGATGGCGCCCGCGCCGGTCCAGGCGGCCTCGCTGGGGCCGGCCGATGTAGGTGCCGGGGCCATCGCCGCGATGTTGGGCGTCGTCGTGATCGTCGTGTTCCTGGTTGGTCTGCTGATCCGGTCCCGCTTGGCGGCCCAGCGCACGCGCCTCGCCGCCGAGCTTGACCATACCAAGTTGATCCTCGACACCGCGGCGGGCGCTGATTTCGTGTAGGACCGTTGGACGGGCGCCGCAGCGCCCTCGGCGGAGCTCGGGCGGCTGCTCGGCCTGCCGGCGCGTAGAGTCGGCGCGCTGGATGATATCGCCAGCGTCTTCGTCGAGGCTGATCGCCAGTCGCTCCTGGCCGACGGCGCGCTGCTACGCCAACTCGGCAGCGAATTCAGCCGCGTCCTCGCCACCGACGATGGCCGCCACTTCGTGGTCGAAGGTAAACTCGCCAAGGATCGAGAGGGTCGCCTTCAGGCCCAGGTTCTGTGGTTCCGCGATATCACCGATGAATCTCGCGCGCGGGCCCGCATCGCCGAAGACGCCGCGCGCTTCGCCGAGGAGCGAGACCGTCTGAGCGCCCTGGTCGTTGCCGCGCCTGGTCCGATATGGTTGCGCGACGGGAGTCTGCGGGTGGTGTGGTGCAACCAGGTTTACGCGGATCTTCTGAACATCGATCGCGACGTCCCGGCGCCGCTCCCCGAGCTAGCGTCCTCGGCGGAGCGCGCCCCGGCGCTGGCGCTCGCCCGCGACGCCCGCCAAGCCGACGCCGTGCGCACCCAGACTCGCAACCTCGTTGTCGATGGCGAGCGCCGCACCTATCGCATCGTCGAGCGGCTGCTCAGCCGTGCTGATCGGTTGGTCGGCTACGGTTACGACGTGAGCGACATGGCTGAGATCCGGGCCGAACTCGGTCGCCACAGCGAGTCGCATTCGGCCGTCCTTGAGAGTCTCGCCACGCCGGTCGAAATCTATAGTTCCGACTAGCAGCCTGTCGGACTGAGGTCCGCGAGAATGGGTGTGGACGGATCGCGATGTGGAGAGGTCATGGGATCGAGCGCCTTTCGTGAGGACACGGAGTGCGGTCGCTTGGCCGCGCGTACCGCAGGGTGAGTATACTCTTATGCCCTCTCGTGAGGGCACGAAGTACGTTCGCTTGCTCGCGCGTGCCGCAAGGCGAGCATACTCTTATTCCTTTTCGCGAGGTACGGAGTCCGGCCGCCTGCTCAAGCGTATTGCAAGGTGAACATTCTCTTTATGTTCCAGGCCAGGGTCACCAGGTTCCATTCGCCCGTGACCTTGTCCAGGCCGCGTAGCGAGAACTGGCGGAAGCCCATGGCCGATTTGATGATGCCGAACACCGGTTCCGGCGTTTGCTTGCGCAGGGCGTAGAGTTGCCGGCCCTCGGGCGTCGCCAGTCGATGTGTCATCGCTTCCAGCGGCGTCGGGTTCTCCGGGGGCGGCGGCGCGCCGGCGAAGCGGTCCTTCCAGGAGAGATGATGGCGTTCCCGGCCGGGCGTGATCAACGGCGCGATCTCGGCCTCGGCGCAGGCGTTCACGTTGGCCTCGCTGAAGTAGCCGCTGTCCGCCAGCAGGGTCTCGGGCGCGCCCAGCGCCTCGGGAAGGCGGGCGAGCGCTTCCAGCGCCGGCTCGATTTGCCGCTTGTCGTTGGGGGCCTGGACCACGTCGTTGGTGACCACCAGCAGGCTGTCGGCCGCCACCAGGGCTTGGGCGTTGTAGGCCTGTTCGAAGCCGCCGCCGGCCACCGGCATGATGCGCGAGTCCGCGTCGGTCAGATTGACCTGGTCCTTCGGCCCGGGCCCGGCCACCGGCGGCTCGGGTGGACGGCCGCCCGGCTTGCGGCCCGTCTTCTCGGCCTTCTCCGCGCGCGCCTCGAGCTTCGCCTCGTACTCGGCCCGTTCCCGCTCAAGGCGTTCGCGCGCCCGCGCCTCGATCACCGCCTTAGCCTCGGCGATGCGGGCCAGACGATCCTCGCGCCGGGCCAGTTCCTCGGGCACCGACATCCCGTCGGGCACATCCGCCCCATCGGCCGCCTCCGCCAACGCCATCAACTCCGCCACCTCGGCCTTCAACCGGGCTTCGAGCTCGCAGGCGTGTTTCCACGACAGCGCGCTGTGCCGGCTCGCGTTGGCGTGCACCTTGGTGCCGTCCAGCGCCACCGTGCCGAGCTTCAGCACCCCGGCTTCCCGGGCCAGCAGCAGCACCTCGACGAACAGCCCTTCGATCCGGTCGAGAAAACGCCGCCGGAACGCGGCGATGGTATCGTGGTCGGGATGATCGTTGGCCGCGATGAAGCGGAAAGCGACAGAATCATAGGTCGCGCGCTCCAACTTGCGGCTCGAAAACACCCCCGTGGCGTAGCCGTAGACCAGAAGCCCCAGCAGCATGCTCGGGTGATAGGACGCCGAGCCCGAGCCGCGATAGGCCTTCACGAACGCCGAGAGGTCCAACTGCTCGATCACCTCGACCACGAAGCGCGCCAGATGCCGCTCGGGAAGCCATTCCTCCACCGACGGCGGCAGCAGAAACCCCGTCTCCCGGTCGACCGGTCGGAAATTGCTCATGACGGCCTCCATCACGCGCGGGCAAATCAACTGATACCATCGAATCCTATTTCGACTCCCGGCTCAAGTCCGACAGGCTGCTAGCGCCTGACGTTCTTCAATCACGCCTTCGCGCATCTGTGGCGGCTCGACTCGGCGTGGCTGGCGACCGGCCCGACCCAGGGCGAGGTCCTGGACGCCGTGCGGGTCAACCGCAAACTCCCCGAGCAAGGCGCCTTCCGCGCCTTCCGCGAGCAGCGTATGCGCCTGTTCACCAACCTCATCGAACGGGCGAGGAACTGGTTCATATGCCCGACGGCACCACCCTACGCATGGTGATCACGGCACATCCGGGTGGCGGGCTCCTTTACTTCTACGGGGACGTGAGCGATCAGCTCGAACTCGAGCGCGCCCGCAACCTCTTGATTGCGGTTCAGCAGGCGACCCTCGACAACCTCGCCGAGGCGGTGGCGGTGTTCGGCGGCGATGGGTGCCTCAAGCTCGCCAATCCGCGCTACGGCGCGATGTGGGGGCTGGACGCTGCGTTCATCGCACGCCATCCGCACATTTTCGAGATCGCCGAGCGGTGCCGACTGCTCATCGATCATGGCGGCGACTGGGCCCGCGCCAAGGAGAGGATGGTGCTCAGCGTCCTCGACCGCGCCGCCGCGACGACCCGAGTAGAGCAACCCGACAAGGTGGTGATCGATCGCACCAGCGTCCCGCTGCCCGATGGCGCCAATCTACGCACTTATCTCGACGTGACCGATTCGATTCGCATCGAGCGAGCGCTGCGGGAGCGCAACGAGGCGTTGCTCGCGGCCGACGCGCTCAAGTGGCGCTTCCTCGCCAACGTGTCCTATGAGCTGAGGACGCCGCTCAATACCGTCATCGGCTTCACGGAGATACTGCTGCGCGAATACTGCGGCACGCTCAACGAGCAGCAGCGCGACTACACTGACGGCATCAAGGAATCATCTCACGAGCTCCTCCTCTTGATCGACGACATCCTTGAACTGGCTTCCATCGAGGCCGGACGTCTGGAGCTGAGCACCGAGCCGGTCGATGTGCGCGAGTTGCTGGAGGCGACGCTGGCCCGCACCAGCGGCGTCACCAACAAGCGCGATCTGTCGTTGCGTCTCGACTGCCCATCCGACATCGGGGAGATGGACGCTGACGAGCGGCGCGTCGGGCAAGCCTTGCTCGACTTGGTCGCGGCCACCGCCAAGCTGACGCCGCCGGGCGGCACAATCACCCTCGGCGCCACGCGCACCGACCAAGAAGTAACGCTGTGGATCGAGAGCGATGAACAGAAGGCACGGCCGGGCGCGGCCGAGGACGCACACACCGCGTTGCCCGGGCACTGGCAAGGCACCGACGCCGTCGATCTTCGTCTCTCGCTGGCGCGGAGCTTCATCGAACTGCACGGCGGCCGAATCGAAATAGAAGTGGAGACGCGGGACCGACCGCGCATCACCTGCCATTTGCCGGCCCGACGAGGCGAGCGCGCGTTTCTCCGACTGGTCGCCAACGCCTGAAGCTCTGTAGCGCGCCCCATGTCCGGTTGCGCGCTTGGGGCCGGCCGGCTAAATATCGCGACATGTCCAGGGCCGCTCCCGTGCGCGAAACCACATGGGAACTCCGCGACATGGCGGCCACCGAGGCCCTGGCCGTACGCGTGGCCCGGCACGCCGTCCGCGGCGATGTGATCGGGCTCAGCGGCCCGCTCGGCGCCGGTAAGACGACCCTCGCCCGCTTCTTCATCGCGGCGCTCGGCGGTACCGAAGAAGTTCCCAGCCCGACCTTCAGCCTGGTGCAGACCTATCCGCTGGCCGGCCTCGCCGTCTGGCATTTCGACCTGTATCGCATTCAGTCCGCCGATGACGTGTTCGAACTCGGTATCGAGGAGGCGCTCGCCGACGGGATCAGTCTGATCGAATGGCCCGAGAACATGGCCGATCACTTGCCCGACGACCGACTGGAGATATCTATCACCTGGGGCGGGGCCGTGGACAGCCGTCGCGCTTGCCTGAGCGGACACGGCGGGTGGGGCCCCCGCCTGGGCGCGCTCGGCTTTTGTGAGCTCGGCCTGTGCGCGTTGAACGCGGATGCCTGAGCGCGCGCGCGTGATCGAGGCGTTTCTCGCGGCCGTCGGCTGGTCGGAGGCGCCGCGCGCACCGCTCGCCGGTGACGCCTCGGCGCGAGTCTATGAACGGCTGTGCCGCGCCGGCGCGCCGGACGGTGTTCTGATGGACGCCCCGAACGCCGGGGTGGTCGGCCCGTTCGCGAAGATGTCCGCCTATCTGCGGGCGGCCGGCTACAGCGCCCCCGCGATCTGGGCCGAGGATACCGAGGCCGGGCTGTTGCTGTGCGAGGACCTGGGAGACGATCTGTTCGCTCGCCTGGCGCTGGCCGGACGCGACATGACGCCCCTTTACGAAGCCGCGGTCGATCTGTTGGTCGATCTCCACCGCCGCCCGCCGCCCGCTGTGCCCCCCTACGATGTCGCTCGGCTGCTGGAGGAGGTCGGGCGGTTTCCGATCTGGTACCTCTCCGCCGTCACCGGCCACGAGCTTTCCGCCGGGGCGCGCGCGAGCTTCGATGGAATGTGGCGCGCGTTGCTGGCCCAAGCCTCGCTCGACGACGGGGTGGTCGTGCTCAGGGATTACCACGCCGAGAACCTGATCTGGCTGCCGCGCCGCGTGGGCCTGGGGCGGATTGGCCTGCTTGATTTTCAGGACGCCGTGATCGGGCCGCGCGCCTACGACCTGGTATCGCTCTTGGAGGATGCGCGGCGCGATGTCGGGGTCGCGCTGGGCGAGGCCATGGTGGCCCGGTATCTGACCGGCTCGGCCGTCGAGCCGAACGCCTTCCGCCGCGCCTTCGCCATTCTCGGCGCCCAGCGCAATACCAAGATCATCGGCCTGTTCACGCGACTGTGGCAGCGCGAGGGCAAGTCGCGGTACCTGGAGATGATCCCGTGGATGTGGACCATGCTTGAGCGCGATCTCGCCCATCCCGCCCTAGCGCCTGTACGCGCATGGTTCGACCGCCACGTTCCACGCTCGCTGCGCATCGTGCCGCCGGCGGGCGGGCGGGCGGGCGCGAACGCCGGATGAAGGCGTCCCGGCCGGCGCCACGGATCACCCGCGCCATGGTGCTCGCCGCCGGCCTTGGCACGCGGCTGTGCCCGCTGACCGACGACCGGCCCAAGGCCCTGGTCGCGCTCGCCGGCCGGCCGCTGATCGACCGGATCCTCGATCGTCTCGCCGCAGCCGGGATCGAGTCGGTGGTCGTCAACCTCCACTACAAGGCCGATGCGCTGCGCGAACACCTAGGTGGTCGGAGCGTGCCAGCGATTAGCTTTTCCGATGAAACGACGAGCCTGCTCGACACCGGCGGTGGCGCTGCCCAGGCGCTCGGCCACTTCGACGATGAACCGTTCCTGGTCGTGAACTGCGATGTATTGTGGCTCGATGGCGTCCGCGAGACCCTGTCGTGCCTGGCGGCGGCCTGGGATGACGCGCGGAGCGATGCGCTTCTTTTGCTCCAACCCACAGTCGAGGCCGTCGGCTACCATGGTCTTGGCGATTTCTTTCTGTCCGCCGAGGGAGGGGTCCGCCGCCGTCGCGAGGGCGAGGTGGCGCCGTTCGTCTTCGCGGGCATCCAGATCCTGCACCCGCGGTTGTTTGGCGCCGGGGACACTGGCGCTTTCTCCCTCAATCGGCTCTACGATCGGGCCGAGAAGAGCGGGCGACTACGCGGCCTGCGCCACGAGGGCGTCTGGCTCCACATCGGCCGGCCCGATGACCTGAGGCTCGCGGAGACGGCGCTGCGCGATCTCTGAATCGGCCGAACGTCGGGAGACGAAAATTGGCTTCGGTCTTCACCATCGCGCCAGGAACGGCCTTTCTCGACACCCTCGCGGCCGGGCTCCTTGCCCGCTATGGCGATGATCCACTCGACCTCGGGCGGGTCAGGGTGTTGCTTCCGACGCGGCGGGCCTGCCGCGCGCTCGACGACGCCTTCCTGCGCTTGCGCGGCGGGCAGGCGCTCATGGCGCCGGCCGCGCGCGCGATCGGCGATATCGAGGAAGATGAGCTCTCCGCCCTCTCAGGCGGCGAGGCGGGCGCACTCGCCGAACGAGACCTCGCGCTTCCGCCGGCGGTTCCGCCGCTACGCCGCCAGCTCTTGTTGGCGGGCCTGATTCTCGACATGGATGGGCGGCGCGCGCGCGGGCCGGCGGCCACCGGCCCGCCGATGGACGAGGCCCGCGCGGCCCACCTGGCGGCCGAACTGGGGCGGCTCCTCGATCAGATCCAGACCGAGCGGCTGTCGTTCGAGGGGCTCGCCGCGCTGGTCCCCGACGACTTCGCCGCGCACTGGCAGATCAGCCTCGATTTCCTGAGAATCCTCACCGAGCACTGGCCGCGCCGCTTGGCGGCGCACGGGCTCATGGATGTCGCCGAGCGCCGCAATTCCTTGCTCGAAAGCCTGACCCGCGCCATGCGCGATGCGCCACCCGCCGACCCCGTGATCGCGGCGGGCTCGACCGGCTCGGTGCCCGCGACCGCCGATCTCATCACCGTGGTGGCCGAACTGCCGAACGGCGCGGTCATCTTGCCGGCCCTCGACACCCACCTCGATGCCGAGGCGTGGGAGGCGGTCGACCCGGTTCACCCTCAGTATGGGCTGAAGCAACTGCTCGGGCGGCTCGGGGTGGCGCGCGAGGCGGTGCGTCCGTGGTCCCATGCGGGCGCGGTGGCGGCCGAGGCGGCGCGTACTCAGATGATCTCGACGGCGCTGCGACCGGCGAGCGCACCGGCGCCGTGGCGGACCCAACCGCCGCTCGGGGCGCTGCACGGGTTGGGGTGGATCGATTGTCCGGGACCCACCGAGGAAGCCGGCGCCATCGCGCTGCAGATGCGCGAGGTCCTCGAGACGCCGGGCCGGACAGCGGCCTTGATTACCCCTGATCGTGCGCTCGCGCGCCGGGTCGCGGTCGAGCTTCAACGCTGGGGCATCGCGATCGACGATTCCGCCGGTACGCCGCTCGATCGAACGCCGCCCGGCACCTTTCTCCGCGCCACCGTGGCGCTCCTCGACGAAGCGGCCGCGCCGCTGCCGTTCCTGGCGGCGCTGAAGCACCCGCTGGCGGCGGGCGGGTTCGCGCCCGGCGCGTTCAAGGCGCTGGTCCGGCGGATCGAGTTGGCGGTTCTGCGCGGGCCCCGGCCGCCGCCAGGACTCGGTGGGTTGCGCGCAGCGCTCGCGGCCACGCGCGGCGATCCCCGGACGGGGGACGATGCACGTTGGCTCGGCGCCCTCGAAGACGCCGCCGCACCGTTCGCTGCCGCGCTTGCGAGTCCGCGCGCCACCATCGCGACGCTGCTTGCCGCGCATGTGCGCTTGGCCGAGTTCCTGGCGACCAGCGCCGAGCAACCCGGCGCCGCGCGGCTGTGGGCCGGCGAGGCCGGCGAGGTCGCCGCCGCGTTCGTCCACGAGCTGGGCGAGGCGGGCGGGGCCCTACCACGGCTGCGCGGCGCCACCTATCGCGGCCTGTTCGATGAGCTGATGGCGCCACGAGTGGTCCGCCCGCGCTACGGCCGCCATCCCCGCCTCCACATCTGGGGACCGCTGGAGGCCCGCCTTCAACATGCCGACCTGCTGATTCTCGGCGGCCTCAACGAAGGGGGCTGGCCGGCTGATCCGCCCGCCGATCCGTGGATGAGCCGGCCGATGCGGGCGGCCCTGGGTCTGCCGGCGCCGGAATGCCGCATCGGCCTGTCAGCGCACGATTTCTTTAGCGCCGCCTGCGCGCCACGCGTCGTCCTGACGCGGTCCGAAAAGGTCGACGGCACGCCGACCGTGCCCTCGCGCTGGCTGTTGCGGATCGAAACCCTGCTCGGCCCCGCCGGCGCCGCCGAGATCAAAGCGACTGGACGCCGCGTGTTGGCATGGCAGGCGCGGTTCGATCCCGGCGAAGGAGCCCAGCCGTGCGACGCGCCGACGCCGCGACCGCCGTTGGCCGCGCGCCCGCGTCATCTGAGAGCGACCGAAGTCGAAACCTGGATGCGCGATCCCTACAGCATCTATGCCCGGCGCATCCTGCGCGTGGCGGCGCTCCCAGCCCTTGATGAGGATGCGGGCGCGGCCGAGCGCGGCATCTTCGTCCACGCCGCGCTAGATTCCTTCGTGCGCCGCTGGCCCGACGAACTGCCCCCCGATGCTCTCGAACAGTTGCTGCGGATCGGCGCCAAGGTCCTCGGGCAGAGGCGCGCTCAGCCTGCCATCGCCGCTTTCTGGTGGCCGTGTTTCGAGCGCATAGCGGCAGCCTTTGTCGCCAATGAGGACCAACGTCGCCCCGGTGTGCGGCGCATCCTGAGCGAATGCCGGGGCGAGATCACACTGGGGGGCCCGGGCGGGCCGTTCGTGCTCAGCGCCAAGGCCGATCGAATCGAGGCCCACGCCGACGGCGCCGTCACCATCGTCGACTACAAGACCGGCACGACGCCCCAGCGCAACATGATCGAGGCGGGGCTCGTGCCGCAACTGCCGATCGAGGCGGTCATTGCGGGCGCTGGCGGTTTCGAGACTCTGCCGCCCTCGCCGATCGAGGCGCTGGCGTACTGGCGGCTGACCGGCCGCGAGCCGGCTGCCGAGTTCGGCGATCTCAAGGTCGAGCCCGAGGCGTTGCGCCACGAGGCGGCGGCGGGGCTGAGCGCACTGATCGCGGCGTTCGACGACCCCGACACGCCCTATCTGTCGGTCCCGCGCGCCGAGCACGCCCCCCGCTTCAACGACTACGAACATCTCGCGCGCAGCCGCGAATGGGCCGCCTGGGGCGACGAAGAGGACGTGTGAACACCGCCTCCTATGACGCCGCCCGACCCCTCGACTCGGTGTGGGTCTCGGCCTCGGCCGGAAGCGGCAAGACCCATGTGCTGACCGACCGGGTGCTGCGACTGCTGCTGAGCGGGACGGCGCCCTCGCGCCTCCTATGCCTCACGTTCACCAAGGCCGCGGCCTCCGAGATGGCCAACCGCATCCACCATCGGCTCGGCGCCTGGGCGCGCGCCGACGACGCCGAGCTCCGCGCCGATCTCGCGAAACTTGGCGAGCTCGCAGCTGATGATGAGCGGCCCGAGGACAGGCCCGAGGACAGGCCCGAGGACAGGCGACTCGACACCGCCCGTCGGCTGTTCGCCGAGGTGCTGGATGCGCCCGGCGGCCTCAAGATCGAGACGATCCACGCGTTCTGCGATTCGCTCCTGGCCCGCTTTCCGTTGGAGGCGGGTCTGGCTCCTCATTTCACGGTGATGGATGAGCGCACCGCCGCCGAGCATCTCGACCTCGCGATCGACGCCGTGTTGCGCGACGCGTGCCATGGCGCCAAGGACGGCCAGGGTGCGGCGGGGGACGTGGCGGCCGCCATCGCGCGGCTGAGCATCCTGGTCAACCAGAACGCTTTCACCGAGCTGATGGCGGCGCTCCTGCGCGAGCGCGGCCGTCTGCGCCGGATGACCGGCGGCGTGCTCGGCCCCATTGCCGATGCCATCAATCGCGCCTTGGGGGTCGAGGCGGGCGACGACGATGGCGCACTGGTAGAGCGGGCGTGCGCCGACGACAACCTCGACCGCGCCGGCCTGTCGCGGGCGGCCGGCGCTTTGGGCGCTGGCGGTGCGGGCGATCGCAAGAACGGCCCGACGATTCGCGCTTGGCTTGACACCCCGGTACGGCGCGCCGCCGGTTTCGACGACTACGTCCGCGTTTTCCTGACCAAGAAGGACCACCCCCGTCGCCCCCTTCTGTCGCGCGCGGCCGCCAAGACCTGTCCAGAGGCGGAAGAAGTCCTCGAACGCGAGGCGAGCCGCCTGGCGGCGTTGTGCGAGCGTCGCAAGGCGCTGGCGGTGAGCGTGGCGACCATCGATTTGCTGCGCGCGGGGCAGGCGGTGGATATCGCCTACGAGGGGGTCAAGCGCCGTCACGCCCGGCTCGATTACGACGACCTCGTCTTGCAGGCGAGTACGCTGTTGGCGGACGGCGCGGCGGCGGCTTGGATCCTGTTCAAGCTCGACGGCGGGCTCGACCATATCCTCATCGACGAGGCCCAGGACACCAACCCCGAGCAATGGCGCATCATCGCCGCGCTCGCCGAGGAGTTCTTCGCCGGCCACGGCGCCCGGGAGACCGAACGCACGCTGTTCGCGGTCGGCGATCCAAAACAGTCGATCTATGGCTTCCAGCGCGCCGATCCGGCTCAGTTCAGCCGCTGGCGGACGCACTTCAGCGAGCGAATCAGGGCGGTGGGCAAGCTCTGGCGCTCGGTCGACCTGGTCGTCTCCTTTCGCTCGACGGCGCCGGTTCTGGCTGCCGTCGATGCGGTGTTCGGCGCGCCGGAGGCTCGCGATGGTCTGTTGTTCGATGGCGACTGGCTCGATCACGAGTCAAACCGGCGCGGTCAGGCCGGCGTGGTCGAGGTGTGGCCGATCGAGGAACCAACGGAGCTGCCCGAACTTGGTCGCTGGCAGCCGCCGCTGACGCGGACGGGCACGGCGCGGCCCTCGGCGCGGCTCGCTCGCCGGATCGCCGCACGGATTCGCGAGGGACTCGATCGGGGTGAGATGCTGCCGTCGCGGGCGCGACCAATGGCGCCGGGCGACATCATGATCTTGGTCCAGCGCCGCTCACGGTTTCTCGAGGAGATGGTGCGCGCCCTGAAGCAGGCCAGGGTGGCGGTCGCCGGCGCCGACCGGATGGTCTTGACCGAACAGATTGCGGTCATGGACCTGATGGCGTTCGGTCATTTCCTCCTGCTGCCGGAGGACGATCTCAATCTCGCGGTGGTGCTCAAGAGCCCGCTGGTCGGCTGGAGCGAAGACCAACTCTACGCGCTCGCCGAGCCGCGTGGCGACCAGACCCTGTGGCGAGCGCTCATCGAGGCCAGCGAACACGACCCGTGGTGCCAGCGCACGCGCGCGTTCCTTGGTCATTGGCTGGGCCGGGCCGACTTCGCGCCGCCCTACGAACTCTACGCCGAGCTTTTGGGCGCGGCCGGCGCACGGCGACGACTGGTGGCCCGGCTTGGCGAGCAGGCCAATGAGCCCATCGACGAGTTTCTCGCCCGCGCGCTGGATTACGAACAGGCCGGCCCGCCCAGCCTGCAGGGCTTCTTGCACTGGCTCAGCGCCGGCCGCGCCGAGGTCAAACGAGATCTCGACCACGGCCGGGGCGAGGTCCGCGTCATGACCGTGCACGGGGCCAAGGGCCTGCAGGCGCCGATCGTCTTTCTGCCCGACACCTGCCGGGTCCCGCGACTGGGCGATCCGCTGTTGTGGCTGGGCGAAGACGGGCCGGTGCTGTGGCCAGGGCCGCGGCAGCGCGAGGACGCGGTCTGCCGCGCGGCCCGCGCCACCGCCGATCGCCGCCGTGACCAGGAATACCGCCGCCTCCTCTACGTCGCCATGACGCGGGCCGAGGATCGCCTTTACGTGTGCGGGTGGCGGATGCGCCACCAACCGCCCGAGCACTGCTGGTATGAGCTGGTGCGACGCGGCGTGACACCCATTTCTGTGGGCTTCGACCTCGGCGGTGGGCGTACCGGCTATCGGATCGAGTCACCACAGAGTGCTCCGCCGGACCAGGCCGTCGAAACACCGAGCGATGTCGAGGACGAAGCGCCGCCGCCCGACTGGCTGTATGCACCGGCGCCGGTCGAGACTAGTCCCGCGCTCCGCCTCGCGCCGTCGCGCCCGAGCGAGGACGAGCCGCCGGTGCGCTCGCCGCTCGCCGATTTCGCGGCCGGGCGGATCGGCTATCGTCGCGGCGACCTCATTCATCGATTGTTGGAAACGCTGCCCGAACTGTCGGTCGCCGCGCGCCGGGCGGCGGCCGAGCGTTTCCTGGCCCGACCGCTCCACGAGCTCGCCGAGGCAGAGCGACGCGAGATCGCCGATGAAACGCTCGCCATCCTTGAGGCACCCGCCTTTGCGGCGCTGTTCGGGCCGGGATCGCGGGCCGAGGTGCCGCTGATCGGCGTGGTCGGCGCGGCGGTGATCAGTGGCCGGATCGACCGGCTGGTGGTGGGCGAGGACGCGATCTTGGTGATCGACTACAAGACCAACCGGGAGCCGCCCGCCAGCGTGGCAGAGGTGGCGCCCGCCTACCTGCGCCAAATGGCCGCCTATCGCGCCCTGTTGCGCCAAATCTATCCCGCCAAGGAGATCCGATGCGCGCTCTTGTGGACCGAAGCCCCACGATTGATGCCGCTCGACCCGGCCCACCTGGACGCCTACGCGCCGCGGTAGGGGCTCGTTCGGAGGCGACATCGCGGGTATGTACGATGGGGTGCGCCCTCGGAGATGTCCCGGTCGATGTTGAAAAGTTGAGGTAGGTGTCGCTCTCCTGGAGCCGTTAGGCTCCGGGTGCTGCAAACCCAAGAGGGAGAACGACACCATGGGAAAGAATATCCGTAGTTCCAGTAGCCCGAAAGCCCTTGCCACCTCGTTTCCTATGCCGCCGCTGGCAGACGCGATGGACGCAGTCCGTCTCAGCGTGGATCGGTTCTGTCTCCTGGCCGGGGTCGAGGCCTTGGCCGAGATGATGGAGGAGGACGCCACGACCGTGTGCGGGGCCCGACATCGTCGCCATGGGAACCGTCGGGGTTATCGCTGGGGCCATACGCAGAGCGAGATCGGCTACCACGGCGGCCGCGTGAAAGTGCAGCGGCCACGGGTTCGCGACCATGCTGGCAAGGAGGTGGGTTTGGAGAGCTGGCAGGTGCTGCGCGACGGCAACCTGTTGCTCGAGTGGGCGCTCAACCTGATGGTGCTGAACGTGCCGACCCGCAAGTACCACCGCGCGGTCCGTCTGCCCGAGGGCGACCTGGCGAAAGCGCGTGGCGACGGCACCTCGAAGTCGGCCGTTTCCCGGCGCTTTGTGGCGCTGTCGCGCAAGAAGATGAAGGCCTGGCTTGCCTCGGACCTCTCGGAGCTCGACCTGCTGGTCATCCAGATCGACGGTCTGCATGTCGGCGACCATGTCTTGGTGGCGGCGATCGGCGTCGATGGCAACGGCGACAAGCATGTCCTGGCCGTGGTCGAGGGGGCGACGGAGAACACTGTCGTCGTCCAGGCCTTGCTCGACAATCTCCTCGCCAGGGGGCTCGATCCGACGCTGCCCCGGCTGTTCATCGTCGATGGCGCGAAGGCGCTCAGCAAAGCGATCCGCAACACCTTCGGTGTGGCCGCCGCCATCCAGCGCTGCCAGGTCCACAAGGGCCGTAACATCATCGAGCGCCTGCCCCTGCATTTGCATGCGAGCGTCAAGAAGGCGCTCCGTCAGGCCTGGGACCAGGACGACGCAGACAAGGCCGAACGGCTGCTGCGCAACCTGGCCCGGCGTCTGGAGCATGAGGAACCGGGCGTCTCGGGCAGCATCCTGGAGGGGCTGGACGAGATACTCACCGTCATCCGCCTCGGCCTGCCGCACGAACTCCGGCGCTCGCTCGCCTGCACCAACATCGTCGAGAACGCGCTCGGCACGGTGCGCCAGGTCACCCGCAACGTCAAACGCTGGAGACACGCCGAGATGGCGCTCAGATGGACCGCCGCCGGCCTGCTGGAGGCCCAGAAAACCTTCCGTCGCCTCAAGGCCTATCGTCAGCTGCCCATCCTCCGAAATGCTCTCCAGGAACACTTGAGAAAGGCTCAGGCCGACAGTGCCATTGAAACCATCATGAAGGCAGCATAGCATCATCAACCAGCGACGCCTGCCCCACGAATTTCAACAGAGATAGGGACATCGCCGCGCCCTCGGTGCTTCCCATATAACATGCCGCCTTGGTGGTTAGCTGTGGGGAAGGCAAAAGGAGAACGTCGAATGGCCGCTCGCAAGCCGTTTTTTGGCCCAGCACCCGATCATCGGCGGCTGGATAAGCTGCTAGCGGAGGCACGCACGATCGAGGTCACCGACGACCAAATAAGGGAGCAGCGGGTGAGCTTTGCGTATGGCAACGCCCCGAAAACGCCAAGATTACCAAGGAGTCGGTGCGCGAGGCGTCAAACAGCTTCCGCATAAAGAAAACATAAGGTAACTACCCAGGTCTGATTGGCCCGAGCGTTTGTATGTGAGGGATCGTGGGGGTCCGGGCTGGTAGCGGTGCCGGTGTTCTCAGAGGCGCAGTTGGGGGATTAGTTGCATCGGATCGGGATGCACCAGGGTCTGGAGGACGTTCCAGCCTTGCTTTCGGGCGGTGGCGATGACGGCACGCATTCTGGCGAAGTTGTAGGCACCCCTCTCGGAGCGGAAGCCACCGGAGATTTTCTGGCGCAGCTTGGCCATTCGGAGGTCACGTTCGGCCTCATTGTTCGTAAACGGCGTGCGCGGGTCGGTGAGGAATCGCAGGCATCCCTCCTTGTGCTTGCGGAGGCGGAGCGCGAGGTTATGACCGATGCGGTGTTTCTTTCGTCCGCGCTTGCCGGTCCGGAGCGGCGGCTGCGCCTCGTGGAAGGCGATGGCGTGGTCGAGGATGCGGGCCCAGGCCCGCGAGATCCGGGCCACCAGGGAGGCGGGCACGTCGCGGCCGTTCTCACGGGAGAAGCGGGTAGCCCTGTGTGCGCGCTCAAGGAGGCGGTGCATGCTCTTTGCCCAGTCTTCCTTCTCGATGTCGATCAGGGCCTGGAGTTCGCGCAGGTGATGGGCGTTGCAGGCGCCGTGGCGCACGCCCTTGAGGGTGAAGTAGGCGGCGTAATCGTCATGGATGAGGATGCCTTCGAGGTCCTTTTCGACATCGCCGCGTCCCGCGCCGATGCGCAGGACGGTCAGGAATGGGGTGCACAGCACGTGGAGCCAGCGGGTACGGGCGGCGATCCGCAGGCCGGTTTCGTCGAGGTGCTTGACCGGGACCGCTGTGCGGATCACGTCTGCGACATGGGCGAGGAAGGGCTCGAAGCGCCTGGCGGTTCGCCGGCCCATGGCGGTGATCGTGGCTGTGGAGATGGACACTGCGAAGAGGTCGCTCATGAGTTCGGCCAAGCGCTTCTCGGGAACGAACTGGGCGTACAGCAGGTAGCTCACCCAGGCGGTGATGCGTGGCCCGTACTGGACCGGGGCGGTCACGCCGTCCGGGAAGACGGCTCCTGTCACGGTGGCGCAGGCGCCGCAGAGGCAGCGATGGGCGCGGTGTTCGGTGACCTCCAGGGGGCGTGGCTCGGGCACATCGAAGACCTGTCGACAGACGGGCGCGCGGTGACGGTCGGCGTCCGACAGCGGTGCGCCGCAGCCCGAACAGGCGGAGGGGTCATGATCCACAACATGGTCCGGGCTCTCGGTCCGCGCCAGCGTCGTTCCCTTGTGGCCCGGCTGGCCGCCGCTTGGCCTGGGCTGCCGGACTTGCCGCGCTGGCTTCGGGTGCGCCTCTGGGTTCCGCTCTTCTTGCGCAGGCCGTCGCTGGCGGGCGGCTTGCTGCTGGTGGTGCTGTCAAGCGCCGCGCTCCGCTCGAGCTCGGCGATGCGGTCCCGCAGGGTCGCGTTCTCCCGCTCGAGCGCGGCATTCTCCCGGACGAGCGCCGTGGCCAGGCGCAACAGCCCCTGGCCCCATTCCCGGAAGGTCCTTGACGACTGTGGTTGCGAAGGATGAGGGGTCAAGAAGATCTTGCAGGCACGCGAAGGCCTCGTCATGGGCGGCGAGGTCCTCGTGCCAGCGCGACAGCGTCACGGGTCCTCGGCATCGACGGCCATCATGGCGGCCAGCACCGCGAGGCGTTCGCCCGCCGGCAAGGCCTTGTAACGCCGGCCCCAGTTGGCCGCCTTACGCTTGATGCGCTGGCGGTCGGTGAAGTTCCGGCCTGCGTAGCTCGCCCAATGCACCCGGTCGGGCGCGAAGTTGAACCACACGACCTCGGTCCGCACCTGGGCCTGGGTCGTCACCTGCAGCGCCAGACTGCGCCAGCCCGCCAGCATCTCGTCATAGAGCGCCGAGGGATGGCCCGAGACCATCACCTGGCAGGGCAGATCCTTGAGCAGGTCCAGGAGCGCGACATGGTCGACCTCCTCGTAGTCGAAGCGATAGCGCCGTGCCGAACGGCGGGTCGCGTGCAGATAGGGGGGATCGCTGTAGACCAGCTCCGGGCCCAGAAACGGGAACGAGGCCAAAAAGGCATGGGCACAGCCATGCACCAACTCGACCGGGTAGTCACAGGCAAAGGCCTCGAGCGCCTGCGCATCGCGGTCGATGCCGATCGAGCGCACGCCCGTTGGCTTGCGCTTCATCAGCGCACCGCCCCCCAGGTGGCTCTCGATGTAAACGCTGTGCGGCGGCATCAGCGCAATCAGCGCCTGGCACAGACCGCTCGTCGCCTTCGACCCGAAATATCCCACGCGCCGCTCCCGTCACACGAGAGCGCAACCCATAGACGCCCGATTCTATGGAGTCAAGAGACGATCAACGACGCGGCGGCGGAAACCCGGCCCCGGCGACCACCTACATCATCCTCTCGCGGTCAGGAGCGGGGTACCTGGGTAGTTACAACATAAGACGCCTCAAACGGAAACGACCCGCTGGCGCCGGACTTCTTAGACGCTTGTCCTTGAAGAAGATGATCCCGGTCTATACACGCAAGTTCAAGAACGGAATCTCCTCCGTCAGTACGACTTGCTTACGAACTGTATTGAAATCGGGATCAAGCAAGGTCCGACCGCGCTTGATAAATATGCGTTGTGGGTGCTGAACCATGTAGCGATCGCGAATATCTCACAGTTTGGTGGGCGATTCCGCGAGGAGCCAATATACGTCGGGAGCCATAAGCCACCGCACGATGAACGGGTGCCGAAGCTCATGGACCGGTTCCTCTCATTCATTCACGAGAATTGGCACAATGGAACGCCGACGCAGTTGGCGGCCTATGGCCTATGGCGCCTAAACTGGATTCATCCCTTCATCGAAGGAAATGGGCGAACGGCGCGCGCCACTTGTTACTATCTTCTTTGCGTCCGCTCGGGCGGCCTGCTTCCGGGGCGTAAGATCGTCTCTGAACGGATCAGGGAAGATCGCCGACCGTATTATGAGGCCCTGTGGGCGGTCGACCGTGCATGGGATCAGGGGCAACTCGATCTTACCGTGATGGACTCTTACGTGGCGCGCCTTCTAGAAGCACAATTGCGCGGCGAAGACTAAGAAACCGCCGGGCCCAGCGGGTTAGTTCGTGGCCCGCGCCGCCGGCGTCTTGACGGGCATGGGGGGTAACCCTAGATTCAGAAGTGCCCTCGGGCGCATATCCCGACCATCGTTGTGACGCTTGAGGCGTCGTGTCAGACCGTTTGGCGGCCCCGAGCCGAGACAGAGACGACCGCTCAGCCAACCACCCAGAAGAAACGCCCGGCGCGAGCCGGCCCAGGAAGCGCCCAGGAGGACGCCATGAATATCAACACCGTGACCGACGACTCCTTCGAGCGCGATGTGCTGCAGGCCAGCGCGCCGGTGCTCGTCGACTATTGGGCGGAATGGTGCGCGCCGTGCAAGCAGATCGCCCCGCACATCGCGGAAATCGCCAAGGACATGGATGGCCGGCTCATCGTCGCCAAGGTCAACATCGACGAGAACCCGGTGACGCCGAACAAATTCGGCGTACGCGGCATCCCCACCTTGATGTTGTTCAAGAACGGCCAGGTCGCGGCGACCAAGGTCGGCGCGCTGCCCAAGAGCAAGCTCGCCGAGTGGATAGAATCGGTTATCTAAGCACCGCCTCATCCGCCAGCACCTGGCCGGCGAGATAGAGCGAGCCGCAGATCAGCACGCGCGGCCGCCGTAGCGTTCGCGCGATGCGTGAAAGGGCCGCGGTTACCGAGCGCGCCGCGTGGGCAGGAATGCCGGCCGCGCGCGCACCGCTCGCCGTGGCCGCGGCCGCGCGCGCGGCCGCTTCGCCGGGAATGGGCACCGCGTAAACAACCTCGGCGAGCGGTGCCAACGGCGCGAAGAAGGCGCAGTCGTCCTTGGTTTTGAGCATGCCGACTATCAGGGCCAGCGGACGCGCCGCGCGTGCCGATGCGCACCATCGCGCGAGCGCCGCGCCGGCCGCCGGATTATGGCCGCCATCGAGCCACAGCTCGGCGTCCGCCGGCAGCAGCGCCCGCAGCGACCCGCCGTCGAGGCGCTGGAGGCGCGCCGGCCACTCGGTCCGCCGCAGCCCGGCCGCCATCGCGCCGTCATCGACGTTGAAGCCGTCGAGCCGCGTCAGGCAGGCGATGGCCAGGCCCGCGTTGTCGACTTGATGGCCCCCGGCGAGGGCTGGCGGGGGCAGGTCGAAGAGCCGGTCCTCGACCCGCACCGCCATGCGCTCGCCGACCGTGCGCGTGGTCCAACGCCCCGGCCACGGCCCGCGCCGGGCGTGGCGCATTAGCGGCGCCCCGACCCGACGCGAATGCCCGGCGATGACGCGCGCGGTGGCACTGGATTGCGGGCCGATGACCGCCATCACGCCGGGCTTCATGATCGCGGCTTTCTCGGCCGCGATCGAGGACAGGTCGGGACCCAGGTATTGCTGGTGATCGAGCGCGACCGGCGTGATGGCGGTGAGCAGCGGGCGCTCGATCACGTTGGTGGCGTCGAGACGGCCGCCCAGTCCCACCTCCAGGAGCAGGATATCGGCGCGCGAGCGCGAGAACGCGAGTAGCGCGGCGGCGGTCGTGATCTCGAAATAGGTGATGGGCGTCGGGCCGTTGACCGCCTCGCATTCCTCCAGAATCGCCGTCAGCGCCGCCTCGTCGATCGGGCCGTCGGCCAGCCGGACGCGCTCGGCGAAGCGCACCAGATGCGGCGAGGTATAGGCTTGGGTCCGATACCCCGCCGCCTCCAACATCGCCCGCAGCATCGCGACGACCGAGCCCTTGCCGTTGGTGCCGGCGACGTGGACCACCGGCGGTAGACGGCGTTCGGGGTGCCCGAGACGGGCCAAGATCCGCCACATGCGATCGAGCGACAGGTCGATGAGCTTGGGGTGCAGCCGCATCAGGCGGCTGAGCACGGCATCGCTGGTCAGGGCGTCGGGCCCTCGGGGGCAAGCACGTCGGTCGGTGCGATGGCCGCGCCGGCGGCCGGCCCTTGCGCGCGCGGCCGGCGCAACATGTCGAGGAGCCGGATCAGGGTCGCCCGCAGCTCCTTGCGCGGCACGACCATGTCGATCATGCCGTGATCGAGCAGGTATTCGGCCCGCTGGAAGCCTTCGGGCAGGGTCTCGCCAATGGTGTTTTGGATCACCCGCGGGCCGGCGAAGCCGATCAGCGCGCGCGGTTCGGCGATCGTGATGTCGCCGAGCATGGCGAACGACGCGGTGACGCCGCCGGTGGTCGGATCGCTGAGCACACTGAGGTAGGGCAGCCCCGCCTCGCGCACCTGGGCCACGGCGATCGCGGTGCGCGGCATCTGCATCAACGACAGAATGCCCTCTTGCATGCGCGCCCCGCCGGTCGCCGAGATGGTGATCAAGGACGCCTCTTGCAGCACCGCGAGCCGTGCCGCGGCCAACATCGCCTCGCCGGTGGCAAGGCCCATCGATCCGCCCATGAAGGCGAAGTTCTGACAGGCGACAACCACGGCGAGCCCGTCCATGGTGCCGTGGGCGACCGCGATCGCCTCGTCCTCGCCCGTCTTCTGCCGGTTCTCGCGCAGCCGATCGACGTAGCGCTTCTCGTCCTTGAACTTGAGCGGGTCGACCGGCACCCTCTGCAACTCGATGCGTTGGAAACTGTCCGCGTCGAACAGCGCGGCGAACCTCTGGTTCGGACCGACCCGCATGTGGTGCTCGCAGTGGGGGCACACGTGCAGGTTGGTCTCGAGGTCGCGATGGAAGATCATCTGGCTACACTTGCCGCACGTGAGCCACAGGTTTTCGGGGGTCTCGCGCTTGCTCACCAGCGCCTGGATGCGCGGGCGCACGAAATTGGAAAGCCAGCTCATGCGCGGACGCCCGCCGCGAGGTCGCTGACCAAGCCGAGCACATCGGCGACCAGGCCCGGACCCGCCCGACCGTCGGCGTCGAGGCCCGCCGCGACCCGATCAACGAGGGCCGAGCCCACCACCACGGCATCGGCGAAACCGGCGACAGCGGCGGTTTGCGCGGCGGTCTTGAGGCCGAAGCCGACCGCGATCGGCAGGCTGGTGTGACGGCGCAGCCGCTCGACCGCGGCGCGAACCGTCGTGAGCTCCGGCGATCTCGCCCCGGTGATGCCGGCGATCGAGACGTAGTAGAGGAAGCCCGAGGTATTGGTGAGCACACGGGGCAGCCGGCGCTCGTCGGTGGTCGGCGTGGCCAGCCGGATGAAGTGTAGCCCAGCGGCGAGCGCCGGAATGCAGAGCTCAGCGTCTTCCTCGGGCGGCAGATCGACGACGATCAGGCCGTCGACCCCGCTCGATAGGGCGTCGGCGAGAAAGCGCCCAGGCTCATAGATGTAGATCGGGTTGTAGTAGCCCATCAGCACGATGGGCGTTGTGTCGTCGACAGCGCGGAAGCCGCGCACCAGGTCGAGCGTGCGATGCATGTTCGCGCCAGCCCCGAGCGCGCGCAGGCTGGCGGCCTGGATCGCCGGTCCATCGGCCATCGGGTCGGTAAAGGGCATGCCGAGCTCGATCAGATCGGCGCCGGCCGCTGGCAGACCGTGGAGAAGGGCCGCGCTGGTGTCGCGGTCGGGATCGCCGGCGCTGATGAAGGTCACCAAGCCGGCCCGCCCCGCGCGCTTCAACGCCGCGAAACGCCGCTCGATCCGGCTCTCTCTCACAGGTTGTCCCCGAGCGCCTCGGCGACGGTGAAGATGTCCTTGTCGCCGCGCCCGCACATGTTCATCAAGATGATGTGGTCCTTGGGCAGTCCACCGGCGATCGTGGCGACATGGGCGAGCGCGTGGGCGGGTTCAAGCGCTGGGATGATGCCTTCGAGACGGCTGCACATGCGGAAGGCCGCGAGCGCCTCGTCATCGCGGGCCGCGACATAGCGCACGCGGCCGGTGTCGGCGAGCCAGGCGTGCTCGGGACCGACGCCGGGATAGTCGAGCCCGGCCGAGATCGAGTGCGCCTCCTTGATCTGTCCGTCGCCGTCCTGAAGCAGATAGGTGCGGTTGCCGTGCAGCACGCCGGGTGAGCCGGCCGTGATGGTGGCCGCGTGCGCGCCGCTGTCGATGCCGCGGCCGGCCGCCTCGACGCCAACCAGTTCGACCGCGTCATCGTCGAGGAACGGGTAGAACAGGCCCATCGCGTTCGAGCCGCCGCCGATGCAGGCGATCACGGTGTCGGGCAGGCGGCCCTCCGCCTCCATCATCTGCTCGCGCGCCTCGATCCCGATCACCGATTGGAAGTCGCGCACCATCTCGGGATAGGGGTGGGGGCCGGCCACCGTGCCGATGATGTAGAAGGTGTCGGCGACGTTGGTGACCCAGTCGCGCAATGCCTCGTTGAGGGCGTCCTTCAGCGTACGCGAGCCCGAGCTGACTGGCCGCACCTCGGCGCCCAACAGCTTCATGCGGAAGACGTTGGGTTTCTGGCGCTCGACATCGACCTCGCCCATGTAGACGACGCACGGCAGGTTGAAATGCGCCGCCACGGTGGCCGCCGCGACGCCGTGCTGGCCGGCCCCGGTCTCGGCGATGATGCGCGTCTTGCCCATGCGCCGGGCCAGCAGAACCTGGCCGATGCAGTTGTTGATCTTGTGCGAGCCGGTGTGGTTGAGCTCGTCGCGCTTGAAGTAGATCTTGGCGCCGCCGAAGTGTTCGGTCAGCCGCGGCGCGAGGTAGAGCGGGCTTGGGCGGCCGACGTAATGCTTGGCGTAGCTCTCGATCTGGGCAGCGAAGGCGGGGTCGCGTTTCGCCGCCTCATAGGCGGTCTCCAGGTCGAGAACCACCGGCATCAGCGTCTCGGCGACGAAGCGGCCGCCATGGATCCCGAAGCGGCCGTTCTCGTCGGGGCCGAGACGGTACGTGTTGGGTTGGGTCGTTTGGCCGGTCATGGCTGGTTCCGGATCATGGCTCGTTCCGGATATGGGCTACTGCCTTCAGGAACGCGGCGATGCGCGACGCGTTCTTGCGCCCTGGCGCGTTCTCGACGCCCGAGGACACGTCGACGGCGGTGGCGCCGCTCACGCTGACCGCCTCGGCGACGTTATCGGCATCAAGGCCACCCGAGAGCATCCACGGTCGCGACCAACGCGCGCCGCGCAACAGCCTCCAGTCGAAGGCCAGCGCGTTGCCGCCGGGCAGCGCCGATCGCATAGATTTAGGGGGTTTGGCGTCGAACAGCAACCGATCGGCGACCGCTTCGTACGCCCGCGCCGCGTAAAGGTCAGCGGCCTCGGCGATCTTGATCGCCTTCATGATGGGGATGTCGAAGCGCTCGCGAATCGCCGCGACGCGATCGGGCGATTCGGCGCCGTGGAGCTGCAACAAATCAAGCGGCGCCGCGGCCAGCTGCTCGGCGATGAAGTCGTCCTCCGCATCGACGAACAGGCCGACTTTGGTCACCCCGCGCGGCACCTCGTCGGCGAGGCGCGCGAATTCGGGCGCGGTAATGCTGCGGGCCGATGGCGGGTAGAACACGAAGCCGACGTAACGCGCACCGCCCGCGACCGCGGCGGCCACCGTGGGCGTCGTGCTGAGGCCGCAGATCTTGACTTCGACCGGCATGAGGTGGTCTCTCCCGCGTGCGTGAAGGCGCGCGTTATAGCGGTTTAGAGGCGGGCGCCCAAGCCTCATGGCGCCGCCACGCCCGGTCGGCCCCAGCGAGCGGTGCTCACGTTCGGCCCCCCACCCCACCCCAACCCCCTCCCACGGCCGGAGAAGGGAAGGTGCGGCGGCACTCACTCTGGCCATACTCCCCCTCCCCAGCGTGGAAAGGCGGTCGGGGGAGGGGCGTTCTCAGAAAATGAGGTGGGTTCTCAGCTGAGCAGGCTGCGCAGGAGGTAGGCGCGAAACGCGGTCTGGTGCAGCAGTTGGCGGGTGCGGCGAAACGCCACCGGGCGCACCGGACCGACCGGCAGCGGCAGCTCGGCTTCGGGGGCGCCGGCGACCCAGCGGGCCAGGGCCCGGCCGAAAAAGGTGCCTGGCGCGATGCCGCGCCCGTTGTAGCCGAGCACGGCGTGGAGGCCCGGCGCCGGCGCGTGCAGGCGCGGGATGTGATCGGGGGTGAAACCGATGGTCCCGCTCCAATGATGCTCCCACTCGGTCCCGTCGAGCTGGGGGAACAGCCAGCGCAGCACCCGGTTGGGCCAGGCCCGTCGGTTCTCCAGATCGTCGATTCGCATGTAGCCGAGACTGCCGAGGATCAGCCGGCGCTTGGCGTCGAGCCGCGCGAAGTACATCGCCGGCTGAGTGTCGTACATGGCCCGGCCGGCCGGCAGCACGGTGCGCGCGATGTTCTCGCCGAGTGGCTTGGTGGCGCAGGCGAAGCAGCCGATCGGAATGGTGCTCTGGCGCAAGCCGGGCCATATGTCATCGGAATAGGCGTTGGTCGCGAGCACCACCGCCGCGGCCCGGATCGTGCCGCCCGGCGTGACGACCCGCCAGCCCTGGCCGTCGCGCTCCAGCGTTCGCGCCGGCGTCCCGGTGTGTAGCGTCGCGCCCTCGGCCTGGGCCGCGCGGGCTAGGCCACGTGCATAGCTCAAGGGATGGATGGTGGCGCTCCGGTGATCGACGATGGCGCCGTGGTAGCGCGCCGTCCCCAACATGTCGCGGGCGTCCGCCCGGTCGATCAGCTCGACGTTGGCGCCGCGCGACTGCCACTGGCGGGCGTGGACCTCGAGGGCCCTGAGATGAGCCGGCGTGAAGGCCGCCCGCATGACGCCGGTGCGCTCGATATCGCAGTCGATGTCGTGGCGTTGGACGAGATCGAAGACGAGTTCCGGCGCCGTGCCCAGCTCGGCCACGAGGTTGGGGCCGTGACGCTGGCCGACCCGCGCGACCACGTCGTCCGGATCGAGCCACAGCCCCGCGTTGCACAGGCCGGCATTGCGGCCCGAACCGCCCCAGCCGATCTCGTTGGCCTCCAGCAACACCACATCGGCGCCGTCCTGGGCGAGATGAAGGGCGGTCGAGCAGCCCGTGAAGCCGCCGCCCACCACCACCACGTCAGCGCGTCGGTCGCCATCGAGCGGGGTGGTCTCCGGCGCTGGCGCGGCCGTGGCGTACCACAGCGTGTCGTGCAGGCCGTGGACGTCGGGCGTGGCGTCGGCGCGCGCGATGCGGGGCAAGGCGCTGCGCCTCAGACCTGTTCCAGCACCAACTCGGCGGCGGCCAGATCCTCGACCGCCGTCCCCACCGATTTGAAGAGCGTCACCTCCTCGGCGGTTTCGCGCCCGCCCCAGCCGCGCGCCAGGTCGAACAAATCGGCGAGGATCGCGTCCGCGCCGATGATGCCGCGCGAGATCGGATCAACCAGGTCGCCGGCCTCCGAGCTGGCGCCGGCGCGGGTATCGACGAAGATTCGCGCCCGCCGCACGGTCTCGTCATCGACCTCGCGCATGGTCGGCTTGAACCCGCCGACCAGGTCGACATGCGCCCCGGGCTTGAGCCAGGCGCCCTGGACCAGCGGTCGCTCGCTCATGGTCGCGCACGAGATCACATCGGCGTCGCGAACCGCGCCCTCCAGGTCCTCGCTCGCGGTCGCGGCGAAACCATCGCCGCGCAGGGAGTCGGCGAGCGCGGTCGCGCGTTCGATGTGGCGGTTCCAGATCGTGATGCGGCGAATCGGGCGAGCGGCGGCGTGGGCCTTGACCAGATGCGGCGCCAGCGCGCCGGCCCCGACCATCACCATGACGGCCGCGTCGGCGCGCGCGAGATAACTGGCGGCCAGCGCCGAGGCGCAGGCCGTGCGCCGGAGCGTCAGCGCGACACCGTCCATCACCAATTCGGGTGTCCCGGTGGCTGCGTCGAGGACGACGTAGACGCCTTGAATGGTCGCCAGCCCACGGGCCGGATTGCCCGGATAGAACGTGACCAGCTTAACGCCGAGCTTGCCGCCCGTGCGCCAGGCTGGCATCAACAGCAACATGCTTTCCGGACCATCGGGTGTCGCCACCGGATGGTGATGGCGGACCGGGATTTCCATCTCGCCGCGAAACGCCTGGCCCAGGCGCGCCGTCAATTTCGCGTAGTCGAGCGCCGCGTGGACGCCCTCGGCGCTGACGTACCTCATCCGGTTTTGCGGCGCGGCCGGGCCTTGGTCTTGGTTCGCGTTTTGGGCTTGCTCTGGGTTTGGGCGGCGTCGGCCTCGGCGAACACCTCGTGGGCGGCGTTGGTGGCCAGCGAGACCTTGTTGAAGCCGGCGAACGTGCTGGCCTGCAGCAGTGCCTCGCGGATGGCCGTGCGGGTGCAGCCCAGGCGCAGCGCGCCGCGTACGTGGTGACGATCAGCACGATACCATCCTCGCGTTCGCCGAGGACCGTGAGAATGGCGAGATTCAAGAGAATCCGCGTCTTTTTGGGGAGACCGGGGCGATTGAATATCTCGCCCCAGGCGAACTCGGTGACGTAGTCCTGTTGGGCGCGGTTAACCGCGCCTGTCGCGCCCTCGATGACGTCCTTGGTGTCGTGCCCGATCACGTCCCAGCGGGTCTTGCGGCCGAGGGCAAAGGTCTTCGCGTTCATCGCCATCTGGTTCCTCCCGTGTGTAGGGCTTGGTGCGAGAGTCTAGCGGGCGCTGGGCCCTAGAACCGGTGCGCGGGCCGCCCCGCCCCTAGAACGTTGGAGCCGTCATTGGCGGGGTGGGCCTGACGTCGTGTGGCAACACCCGCCTGTTCGCGTTGTCGTTCCAGCACAGCGAGCCGGCGTCGCAGCGCCGCCGAGCGCCGCCGCCGCTTAGCGCCGCCCAGCCAGGCGGCTCCGAGCCCGATCAGGGCGCCGACGAACAGCGCCGCGATGACGAGCGCGAAAACCGGCGTCGTCACCTCGTAGGCCAGGGGTTCCAGGCTGAGACGTACCGGCGTGCGGTTGGCGACCGCGAAGGCCGCGACGATGGCGGCGAGCGCCGCGAGGGCGATCCCGGACACCACTTTCATGAGGAACGGCCGACGATGAGCGGCTGACGGCGGGCTGAGCGCGCCGCGTTCAACCGGTGGCGTGAGGCGATCGCGTCTCTTCGGTGACCGGAGCCGAGTTGAGACGCTCGCGCACTTCCTTGCCGGACTTGAAGAACGGCACGTGTTTGTCGGCGACCTGTACCGACACCCCGGTGCGGGGGTTGCGCGCGACGCGCGCCGCCCGGTGCTTGACCGAGAAGGCCCCGAAACCTCGTAACTCGACGCGATGACCCTGGGCGAGGGCGCCCGATATCTCCTCGAAGATAGTCGAGACGATGCGTTCGATATCGCGTTGATAGAGGTGCGGATTGAGTTCCGCCAAGCGCAGGATCAGTTCCGATTTGACCATCGATCCGGTTCTCTCGCCGCCCCCAAGGCCGCGCCGTCGCTCGTCTCCGGCGACCGCGCAGCACCCTATCTGAGCCCACCAAGGTGCCAAACCGAGATCAGCCCGTCAAGCATAAGCCGTTCAGAAAGCAATGTTTTTTCGGCTAGGCCGAGTATCCTTCGGAGGATGGTCTTGCCCGCCTCCTCGCTCCCGAGGTCACGGCCGGGAAGTTCTCGCGAGACGCCGCGCTCGGCTTCGAGCCAGCTCCGCGCCGCAGGCGGGCCGCCGATCTCGTCGATCAGATTGACGCTCAGTGCTTGGCGGCCGGTGAAAACGCGCCCATCGGCGAGGCCCCGCGCTTGCGCCACGCTCATGCTGCGGCGCGCCGCGACGACCCCGACGAACCAGTCATAAACGTCATTCACCACCGCCTGGCTCGAGGCCCGCGCCGCTTCGCTCATCGGTTCGAGCGGCGAGGGTTGGCCCTTGAGCGGCGCGCTGCGAATGACTTCGGTCCGAACACCGAGATTGTCCAGTAGCGCGCTCACGTCGGCGGTTTGCAGCAGCGCACCGATCGAGCCAGTGAGCGAAGAGCCACGACCGACGATATGGTCGGCGGCGAGCGCGACGAGATAGCCAGCCGAGGCGCCGAGGGTGCCGATCACCGCCACCACGGGTTTGCGCTCGGCCAGTCCGCGCAGCGCCACGTACAGCGCTTCGCCCCCCACGGTGGTGCCGCCGGGGCTGTCGATGTGAACGATCAGCGCCAGCGCCGTGTCGTCCTCGGCCACCGCCCTGAGCGTCGCGCGCAGCCCCGGATCGTCGACGATGAGGCCGCGGATATGAAGCTCGGCGACGTGATCTTCACGGTCGAGCCCGCCAAATCGCGCGATCGCGACGACAACCGCGGCGAGCCCGGCGAGAATGGCCACGGTGCGCCACAAGGCGAGCTGCCGTTTGAGTTTACGGCGATCGAGAATGGTGTCGAGGTCGAGCGACATTAGGTGGGCCCATCGGCGCGGTCTCCACGACCGCCGCGCGGCCCTCTACCGGGCCGCCACGGCTCACGCGACTTAGTCGGACTTACCGTCGCCGACGCCGCCGACCGCTGCCGGCGGCGCGGGCTCCTCAGCCTGGTCCGCCGGTTCAGCTTCGGCCGCCGCTTCAGCATCGCTCTCCGGCGCGGCCTCGGCAACCGGTTCGGTCTCGGGCGCGGCCTCGGCAACCGGTTCGGTCTCGGCTGCTGGTTCTGCTTCGGTTGCCGCTACCGCCGCAGCTTCGGCCTCGGGGGGCGCACCGTCGTCCACGGCCTCGCTCTCCGCCTCGGCGCGACGATTCATCGCCGCACCCAGAATGTCGCCAAGGCTCGCGCCGCTGTCGGAGGAGCCGTACTGGGCCATGGCCTTCTTTTCGTCGGCGATTTCGAGCGCTTTGATCGACAGCGTGATCCGCCGCGTGTCGCGATCCACGTTCATCACGCGCGCATCGACGCGATCGCCGGCGGCGAAGCGGTCGGGCCGTTGCTCGGAGCGATCGCGCGCGAGATCGGAGCGGCGCACGAAGCCGTGAACGCCCTCGCCGACCGTGACGTCGAGGCCGGTCTCCTTGATGCCGGTCACCGTGCACGTGACCGTGCCGCCCACCTGAAGGTTGAGCGTGGCAGCGAAGGGGTCCTCGGTGAGTTGCTTGACGCCGAGCCCGATCCGCTCGCGTTCGACGCTCACCTCTAGCACCTTTGCCTTGACCGTATCGCCCTTTTGGTAGCGCGCGACCGCCGCTTCCCCGGGCTCGTCCCAGCTCAGATCGGAAAGATGGACCATGCCGTCGACATCGCCATCGAGGCCAATGAACAGGCCGAACTCCGTGATGCTCTTGACCTGTCCCTCAACCACATCGTCGGTCTTGTGCAAGCCGAGGAAGCTCTCCCACGGGTTGTCGATGCACTGCTTGAGACCGAGGCTGATGCGACGCTTGACCGGATCGACATCAAGGACCATGACCTCGACCCGCTCGCTGGTCGAGACGATCTTGCCCGGGTGGACGTTCTTTTTGGTCCAACTCATCTCGGAGATGTGGACCAAGCCCTCGACGCCGGGCTCTAGCTCCACGAAGGCGCCGTAATCGGTGATGTTGGTGACCCGCCCGGTGTACTTGGCGCTGACCGAGTATTTGAGCTCGACTCCTTCCCACGGGTCGGCGCCGAGCTGCTTCATCCCCAGCGAGATGCGCTGGGTCTCGGAGTTGACCCGGATGACTTGGACCTTGACCGTCTGGCCGATGTTGAGCACTTCGCTCGGATGGTTGGTGCGCCGCCAGGCGATGTCGGTTACGTGCAGCAGGCCGTCGATTCCGCCCAGATCGACGAAGGCGCCGTAGTCGGTGATGTTCTTGACGACGCCGTCCAGGACCTGGCCTTCGGTCAGATTGGCGACGATCTCCGCGCGCGCCTCGGCCCGCGCCTCCTCAAGCACCGCGCGGCGCGAGACCACGATGTTGCCGCGCCGGCGATCCATCTTGAGTATCTGAAACGGTTCGTCGTGACCTATCAGCGGCGACACGTCGCGCATGGGCCGCACATCGACCTGGCTGCCCGGCAGGAATGCGATGGCGCCTGACAGGTCGACGGTGAAGCCGCCCTTGACGCGGCCAAAGATCACGCCCTCCACCCGCTCGTTGGTCTCGAACGCCTTTTCGAGCTTTTCCCACGCTTCCTCGCGGCGCGCCTTTTCACGGCTCAGCACCGCCTCGCCGGTCCGGCTTTCCATCCGTTCGAGGAACACCTCGACCTGATCGCCAACATTGAGGCCGCCGGTTTCGCCGGCCGAAGAGAATTCCTTGAGCGCAACTCGACCTTCGGATTTCAGGCCTACGTCGATAACCGCCATGTCATTTTCGATGGCGATCACAGTGCCTGGAACGACCGTGCCTTCGAGGTTGCCCTGAGTTCCGTACGCGCCATCGAGCAGGTCGGCGAAACTCTCGCCCGTCGGCGGCTCGCCCTCGCCGCCGCGCTTGCCCACCGTCTCGACTGCCTGATCGGTCATAGCGTTGTCATTTCGTCTGCTCGCCCTCAATGCCCAACGGACTGGTCGCTGCCGCAACCCCACGACGGCGCCGGTACGTCGTATGCACCACCCTTGGGATCGCGTACCCCGCCGGCAGCCCCATTACCTATGGTCGGCTGGCCCGTTCCACTCTCTGGAGAATGAACGATTCGGCGGCCGCAAAGGCCGAGTCTATATCCAACTTCGTGGTATCGAGCAAGTCGGCGTCGGGCGCGGGTCGGAGCGGCGCGGTGGCGCGGCCTGCGTCACGCGCATCGCGCGCCTCCATGTCGGTCCGAATCGCGGCCGCGTCAACCACCGCGCCGCGCGCCTCGAGCTCGCGCACGCGGCGCTCGGCGCGCGCGTCGATGCTGGCGGTGACGAAGATCTTCACGTCGGCATCGGGGCAGACGACGGTGCCGATATCGCGCCCGTCCAGTACCGCGCCGCGCGCATCACCGGGGGGGTGCCGGGCGAACTGGCGCTGATAGTCGAGAAGGGCCGTGCGCACCGCAGCGATGGCCGCGACCTCCGAGGCGAGGCGGCCGCTCTCCTCGTCACAAAGCATCGGGTCGGCACGGTCATCGGCGGTGACGGCGCGCGCGGCGGCGACGGCGCTGGCGTGATCGGGGGGGATTCCGGCGCGCCGCAGCCTGACCGCGACCGCCCGGTAGAGGGTCCCGGTGTCGAGGTAGGCATAACCGAAACGCGCGGCCAGCGCGCGCGCTAGCGTACCCTTGCCGGCCGCTGCCGGTCCGTCGATCGCGACGATCACGCGGACCGGAGCGTTGGCGCTTCGATGCGCCCGCCAAGCCCAGACATTAGCGCGACGAAGCCAGGGAAGCTGGTGGCGATGGGCGCGCCGTCGTCGATCGTGACCGGCTGGCGCGCGGCCAGCCCCAATACCAGGAAAGACATCGCCATGCGGTGGTCATGGTGGGTCTGGATGTGGCCACCGCCTGGTGGCGGTCCGC
This sequence comes from Alphaproteobacteria bacterium, assembly GCA_965226045.1. Taxonomy (GTDB): domain Bacteria; phylum Pseudomonadota; class Alphaproteobacteria; order VGEJ01; family VGEJ01; genus CBDDBU01. The sequence goes on along the minus strand of CBDDBU010000028.1, from coordinate 317,941 downwards.
CATGCCCGTTCACGATCAGCGTATCGGCGGCGATCTCGGCGCGGACCCCGCACGCGGTTAGGCCAGCGGCGATGGCGGCCAGGCGATCGCTCTCCTTGACTCTCAGCTCGCCCAGGCCGTGCATGACCGTGCGACCGCGCGCGCACGCCGCCGCCACCGCCAGGATCGGATATTCGTCGATCATCCGGGGCGCTCTCTCGGCCGCGATCTCGATCCCTTCGAGAGCGCTGAACTCGGCCGTAACATCGACCATGGGTTCCCCGCCTTGGTCGCTCCTGGCCACGATCTCAAGCCGCCCGCCCATCTCGCTCAGGACCTCGAACAGCCCGCGCCGCGATGGATTGTGTCCCACGCCGGCGGCGGTGACGCGCGAGCCCGGCACCACGAGCGCGGCGGTGATCGGAAACGCCGCCGCCGACGGATCGCCCGGCACGCTTATGGTCTGGGGGGGCAGTTCGGGTTGACCGATGAGATCGATGACCCGGCCGCCGTCGGGCGCCGATGCGATCGCGATCTCGGCGCCAAAAGCGGCGAGCATACGCTCGGTGTGGTCGCGGCTCGCCACCGGCTCGATCACGCGGGTACGGCCGGGCGTGTTGAGACCGGCCAGCAGAATCGCCGACTTGACCTGGGCCGAGGGGACCGGCAGGCGGTACGTGATCGGCATCGGATCGTCGGTCCCCCTCACGGTTAGCGGCAGCCGTCCCCCGTCGCGGGCGATGATCCGCGCCCCCATCTCCTCGAGCGGCGCGGTGACGCGCGCCATCGGCCGCCGTCTGAGGGACTCGTCGCCGGTGAAAACGCTGACGAACCCATGTGCCGCGACGACGCCCATCAAGAGCCGCGCGCCGGTGCCGGCATTGCCGAGATCGAGTACGTCGCCCGGCTCGCCAAGGCCGCCCACGCCGCGCCCGCGCACCTCGACGACGCCATCGCCGCCATCGGCGATGGTGGCGCCGAGCTGACGCAACGCCTGGGCGGTACGCCGCACGTCGTCGGCCTCGAGCAAACCGCTGATGGAGGTTTGGCCGACCGCCAGCGCCCCGACAATCAGCGCGCGGTGGGAGATCGACTTGTCTCCCGGTATCGCGGCGTCGCCCCGCAGCGGCCCCGACGGCAGCGCCGCGAGGCCGCTCAACGCGACCTCGCGGCGTCGCCGCGAAGCCAGGCTGGGGGCCCGAGCCCGGTCGCGTCTCCGATCGCACCGCTCATGAAATCCACCGCAGAGCCGCATGCGGTAGCGATGTGGGTGTCATCGCGACCGACGAAAGCTTTTGACACCCTACCATACTCGTGTCATTGGGCTTTTCGAGCTGGTCGGAGGGTCGGAGGCGCATCTGGACGGCGGAGGAATATGTGGCTAAGCCGGAATGGGGAGATAAGCAATCTTGCGAGAGCTGCGGCGCACGCTTTTATGACCTGGGTCGCAAGCCGATCGTCTGTCCGAAATGCGATACCGAGCTGCCGCCGCGCCCGACCAAACGCCGAGCGGGTGCGCGCGCCGCCGCGGCCGAAGACAAGGCGGCGGCGCTCAAGGCCACGGTCAAGAAGGTCGCGGCCGATGACGATGAGGACGACGAGGACGGCATCGAGGACCCCGCCGTCCTTGGCGGCGACGACGAGGACGTCGCCGAGGTCATCGCGCTGGCGGTGACTCCGAGGATAGAGGAGACCTAGCGGCGACCGACATTGGACGGGGGCTTGATTCGCCGCGGGCGGGTTCATAGGTTGCGGTGCCGGGGCACCCGGCGCGTGGGGCCGTAGCTCAGTTGGGAGAGCGCTTGAATGGCATTCAAGAGGCCGGCGGTTCGATTCCGCCCGGCTCCACCACTTTTCCTTCCCAGGTATTCCAAAGGTGTCCGGAAAACGTCTTAATTCCCTGAAATATCACTCTATTCCTTCTCGAGCCTTCCGGCGTGTCCCTTTGTCTTCCCAACACATGCGTGGGGATGTATGTTGGGAGTGAGGGGAAGGCGCGGTGGGGAAGCTGACGGCGACGCAGTTGCGGGCACTGAGGGCGCCGGGCATGTATGGCGACGGCGACGGGCTCTATCTGAAGGTCGGCCGCGGTGGCGCGCACTCCTGGATACAGCGCATCAAATACGGTGGGAGGCGGCGCGATATCGGCCTCGGGCGCTTCCCCGATGTCGGGCTCGCCCAAGCCCGTGAGGCGGTTGCGCGCAACCGTGCGCTGATCGCGTCGGGCGGCGATCCGCTCGCCGAGAAGCGCCGGGCCTCCGTGCCGAGCTTTCGCGAGGCGGCCGAACGGGTGTTCGAAGCAAACGGCCCACGCTGGCGCAATGCCAAGCACACGGTGACCTGGCGTCAGTCTCTCGAACGCCACGCCTACCCGGCCCTCGGCAAAATGCCGGTGGACACCATCGACCAGGAGGACGTGCTCCGCGTCCTGACGCCGATTTGGGGAACCACGCCGGAGACCGCGCGCCGGGTTCGCCAGCGTATCCGTACCATCCTGAAATGGGCGCAGGCCCACCGCTTCGTGGAGCACAACGCGGCAGGCGAAGCCATCGACGGCGCGCTGCCGGCGATGCCGAAGGTGAAGAACCACCTGCGGGCGTTGCCCTATCGGGAAGTCGGCGGGCTGGTCCAGACGGTACGACAATCTCAAGCGTCCCTGGCGGCCAAGTGGTGTCTTGAGTTTCTGATCCTGACGGCCGTTCGGAGCGGTGAGGCGCGGGGTGCCGCCTGGAGCGAAATCGACATGGACGCGGCCACCTGGACGGTGCCGGCCGCCCGCATGAAGGCGAACGCCGAACATCGCGTTCCCCTGTGCGGGCGCGCCCTCGAAATCCTCGACGAGGCGCGCGCCATCGGCGGCGGAAGCGGTCTGGTGTTCCCCTCGCCTTCCCGAGCCGGCCGTCCGATGAGCGACATGACCCTCACCGCGGTGCTGCGCCGGATCGGGGTCGCCGACCGGGCGACGGTCCATGGTTTTCGCAGCTCTTTCCGCGACTTCGCCGCCGAATGCACGCATGCGCCACACGCGGTCATGGAGCTGAGCCTTGCCCACGCTATCAGCAACGCCGTCGAGGCGGCCTACGCGCGCTCTGATCTATTCGAGCGCCGCCGTGCGCTCATGTACCAGTGGGCGGCGTTCGTCACCGACGACCGCACGGAGGTAGTGCATCTCCATGGATGACATCGAGACCGCTGAGCGTCGTATGCGCGCACACCCGGCGTTCACCGGGGGGCCGGCAGACGAGTGTGGAACGGCGTGCAAAGTTGACCCCTGTTGAGGGGTGATCGGCGTCCAAATTTGCCCCCCTGAGCCTGGCTAGTCCAAGTCACCTCGTTTTTGGGCGGACGAGGTGGTGGGGGATGTTGGTCGTGGAGACGATAGCGCGGATCCGGCGGGAGTATTTCGTCAAGGGGAAGCCGATCAAGGAGATCGTGCGGGACGTGAAGGTCTCGCGCAACACGGTGCGCAAGGTGATCCGTTCGCAGGCGACGGCGTTCACCTACGACCGGCGGGTCCAGCCGATGCCGAAGCTGGGGCCGTGGACGGCCGAGCTGGAGCGGATGCTGGAGGCCAACGAGACCAAGTCGAAGCGGGAGCGGCTGACGCTGCTACGGATCTCCGAAGCCCTCGAGGGTCTGGGCTATGGCGGCGGCTACGACGCGGTGCGGCGCTACGCCAAGGCGTGGCGGTGGCGCCGTTCGGCATCGACGGCGCAGACCTATGTGCCGTTGGTGTTCTCGCCGGGCGAGGCCTATCAGTTCGACTGGAGCCACGAGTACGTGGTGCTGGCGGGGGTGACGACCAAGGTCAAGGTCGCGCACGTCCGGCTGTGCCACAGCCGAATGTTCTTCGTCCGCGCTTATCCGCGCGAGAGCCAGGAGATGGTGTTCGACGCCCACGACCGGGCATTCCGGCTGTTCCAGGGTGCCTGCCGGCGAGGCATCTACGACAACATGAAGACGGCGGTGCAGACCGTCCTCATCGGCAAGGAGCGCGCGTTCAACCGGCGCTTCGTGCAGATGTGTGGCCACTACCTGGTCGAACCGACAGCATGCACGCCGGGAGCGGGATGGGAGAAGGGGCAGGTCGAGAACCAGGTCGGGATCATCCGCGGTCGGTTCTTCACCCCGCGGCTGCGCTTCAAGACCTACGACGAGCTCAACGCCTGGCTCTTGGACCAGTGCGTCGCCTACGCCCGGGGTCATCCCCACCCGGTGTTCAAGGACAGGACTGTCTGGCAGGTGTTCGAGGACGAGCGTCCGTCCGTGGTCGGCTATCGCGGGCCGTTCGACGGCTTCCACGCGGTCCCGGCGTCGGTGTCGAAGACCTGCCTGGTGCGCTTCGACAGCAACAAGTACAGCGTGGCGGCGCGCGCCGTCGGCCGTCCGGTCGAGGTCCATGCCTACGCCGATCGCATCGTCATCCGCCAGGACGGCGAGATCGTCGCCGAGCATGCCCGGCGCTTCGGCCGCGACCAGACCGTCTATGACCCGTGGCACTAGGTGCCCGTGCTGGCGAGGAAGCCCGGTGCGCTTCGTAACGGCGCGCCGTTCAAGGACTGGGCGCTGCCCGGCGCCCTGGGTCGCGTGCGCGTCCGGCTCGCCGGCCACGACGACGGCGACAGGCAGATGGTCGAGATCCTCACCGCCGTGCTGGCGGATGGGCTGGCGGCGGTGGAGGCCGCCTGTGCCGAGGCGCTCGCTGGCGGCGTGTGCAGCGCCGACGTCGTGCTCAACATCCTCAATCGTCGGCGCCAGCCGTCCGAGACGGCGCCGATCCCGACGCCCGCGAACCTGCGTCTTCGCTTTGAGCCGGTGGCCGATTGCACCCGCTACGACCGCTTGAGGGGGGTCGGCCATGGAGCGCCATGAGGTCCTGGAGATGATGGCCGCACTCAAGCTCGCCGGCATGCGCGACGCGTTCGACGAGGTGCTCGCCGACGGCCTCAAGCGCCAGCATCCGATGCAGCGAATCATCGGCGAGCTGTTGAAGGCCGAGATCGCCGACAAGCAGGCGCGATCCATCAAGTACCAGATGAGTGGCGCCAAGCTGCCGCTGGCCAAGGAGCTGGCCGACTTCGACTTCACCGAGACCCCGGTCAACGAGCCGCTGGTCCGCGAGTTGGCGGTCGGCGGCTTCCTGGCCAACCAGCGCAACGCCGTGCTGATCGGCGGCACCGGCACCGGCAAGAGCCATCTCGCCGTCGCCATCGCGCGGGCCTGCATCCGCGATGGCGCCGGGGCCGCTTCTTCAACGTCGCCGACCTGGTCAACCGGCTCGAGGCCGAAGCCCCGCGCCGGCCGCCAGGGCCGGCTCGCCGATCAGCTGGCCCGGCGCGACCTCGTCATCCTCGACGAGCTCGGCTACCTGCCCTTCGCCCAAACCGGAGGCCAGCTGCTGTTCCACCTCGTCAGCCGGCTCTACGAGCGCACCTCGATCATCGTCACCACCAACCTGACCTTCGGCGAATGGCCGTCCGTCTTCGGCGACGCCAAGATGACCACCGCGCTCCTCGATCGTCTGACGCACCACTGCGAGATCATCGAGACCGGAAACGACTCCTGGCGCTTCAAGAATCGGTCCTAAAGGCAACCGATCCACCTGCGGCCCGGTCGCCCAGGTGGGCCCACAGGAACCTCCCACACGCGGTCCGCCGCCAGCCGCGTGGTGGGCGCGTCGGCCCGCGCGCGGGCCCCTCCTATGGACTACCTGTACGACCTCCGCCGTGCATCCCCAAAGGGGTCAACATTGCACGCCGATAGGGGGTCAATGTTCAACGCCGATTGACAGGGGGAGACAGCGAATGAGGTATCCCGCTTCCGAGAAGCTGGAGATCATCCGCCTGGCCGAACGCTCCTATCTGCCGGTCCGCCGCACGCGCCGCGTAGTATACTGGTAGCCTTTCGATTCGATATTCAGGGAGCGGGGCGCGCGCCCCGCATGTGGCGTAATGGAGCATATCTGGTTGCCAGTGCTGGGACTCACCGCACTGCTGGCGATTGCTGCGGCGATGCTACCGGCGGCCAAGCGCCTGAACTTTCCTGACGCCGTGCTACTCGCGACCCTGGGCTGTGCAATCGGCACCATCGAGGTGGCGATAGGCGAGACGGCCGGGCCTGGGCATTGTTAGTGATTTCTTGCGCGCGCTGCGCGGCTTCGGGGGGATTTCCTCCGAGGTGATCCTGTTTGTGTTCCTGCCCGCACTGGTGTTCGAATCGGCGCTTGCGATCGACGTGCGCCGCCTAACAGACGATATTGCGCCGATACTGCTACTGGCAGTCGTTGGGCTGCTGATCTCGACTTTCGTTATCGGCTACACCCTTTGGGCGGTTTCTGGCATGGCGCTTGTCGCCTGCCTGCTGCTCGGAGCGATCGTGTCGGCAACGGACCCGGTAGCGGTCGTCGCGATCTTCAAGGATCTCCGCGCGCCCAAGCGTCTTGCGATCCTGGTCGAGGGCGAAAGCCTGTTTAACGATGCCACCGCGATCGTGCTGTTCACAATTCTCGCGGTGATGCTTACCGGCGGTGCCGAGCCGAGCTTCCTGTCCGGCGCCTGGTCATTCCTTAAAGTCTTCGTCGGGGGGGGTCGTTGTCGGCTACGCGCTAGCGCAGGTGGTGTGTTACGTCATCGGCCGGATGCGCAACTTGCCGCTAGTCGAGATCACGCTGACCATCAGCCTCGCCTACCTCTCATTCATCATCGCCGAGCACTACCTCCACGTCTCCGGCGTCATGGCCGTGGTCACTGCAGCGCTGGTGGTCGGCTCGACCGGCCGTACGGCGATCTCGCCCGACGCCTGGCACCTTATGGAGGAAACTTGGGAGCAGCTCGGCTTTTGGGCGAACTCGCTGATCTTCGTCTTTGTCGGCATTATCGTGCCAAGAATTCTGCGCGACGCAGGCCTCGCCGAACTCGGCCTGCTCGCGATCCTGCTGATCGCGGCGTTCACGGCACGCGCTGCGATCCTTTACTGCCTGCTGCCTGCGTTCAATCGCATCGGCCTCGCCAAGCGCGTCAGTGCCCAGTTCACCACGGTGATGTTCTGGGGCGGCCTGCGCGGCGCGGTATCGCTGGCGCTGGCGCTGGCGCTAGCGCTGGCGCTGGCGCTGGCGCTGGCGATGATCGAAAACCCAGCGGTCACACGCGAGGTACAGACCTTCGTCGGGGTACTAGTTACCGGGTTCGTGCTGTTCACGCTGTTCGTCAACGCCACCACGATGAAGCCGATGATGTCGCTGCTTGGCCTCGACATGCTGTCATCGGCCGATCGCGCGATTCCGCGACCGGGCGATGGCGCTGTCCCTCGCGCACATAAGCGATGCGATCGAAACGGTCGGCGCAGAATACCGGGTCCATCCCGCAGTATCGCGGCGGGTGATCGAAGGCTACGCCGCCCGCACGCAGCAGATGGAAAAGTCGCTGCAGGAACTCAAGCAACAGGTCGGCGATGACGAGTGGCTGCGGATCGGTCTCGCTACGCTCGCCAACCAGGAGCGCAAGTCGTGTTTAGAGTACTACAACGCGGGCTACGTCTCTCCACCGATCGCGCGCCTGCTCTTCGCGCAAATCGACGACATCCTCGACAGCCTCAAGACGGGCGGGATCGAGCTATAACCGAATCTTGTGTACGGCGTTGAAATGAAGGCGGCGTATCCTGGTGATTGTTGATGTCACCACTTGAGCTAAGCCAAGGAAGGATAGGCCATGAAAGAGAATACCGTTGTTGCTTTTCAAAACCCATCTGATTTTCAGAAAGATCCGTTGACGGAAGTCCTACAAGCTGGAGCTCGCGAGTTGTTGGCCCAAGCCGTTGAGGCCGAGGTCTCCGTGTTTTTGGGTAGCCATGCGGCGCTTGTTGACGCCGCCGGCCGCCGCCGGGTTGTCCGCAATGGATATCTGCCGGAACGCTTCATCCAGACCGGGATCGGCCCGGTGAGCGTGCGCCAACCCCGTGTGCGGGACCGGGGGGACGGCGCCATCCGCTTCACGTCGGCGATCCTGCCGCGCTATCTGCGCCGCGCCAAGAGCCTGGAAGACCTTTTGCCATGGCTGTATCTGAAGGGCATTTCCACCGGCGACTTCGGGGAAGCCTTGGCGGCGCTCCTGGGGAGCTCCGCGCCGGGGCTTTCGGCCTCCACGATCACCCGGCTGAAAGAGGTCTGGGGGGTTGAGGCGGAGCGCTGGCAACGGCGCGACCTCACGGCCAAGCGCTACGTCTATTTCTGGGTGGACGGCATCTATTTCAGCGCCCGCATGGAGGAAGAGAAGCAGTGCATCCTGGTGATCGTCGGGGCCACGGACAAGGGACAGAAGGAACTGATCGCCATCGCCGACGGCTATCGCGAAAGTGAGCAGTCCTGGCTCGAAGTTCTGCTCGATCTCAAGCGGCGCGGCCTTGAAATGGGTCCGCAACTGGCGCTCGGCGACGGCGCGCTCGGCTTCTGGAAGGCGCTCCGCCAAGTCTACCCAGGCGCCCGCGAGCAACGCTGCTGGGTTCACAAGACGGGCAACGTCTTGAACAAGCTGCCCAAGGGTCTGCAAAAGAAAGCCAAGGGGCGCCTGCAAGACATCTGGATGGCCGAAACCAGGAAGGATGCCGAGAGCGCCTTCGACTTCTTCCTGGAAGCCTACGGGCCGAAGTACGACAAGGCCGCGGCCTGCCTGGCCAGGGACCGCGACGTCCTGCTGACGTTCTACGACTTCCCCGCCGAGCACTGGAAGCATGTACGCACGACCAACCCCATCGAGAGCACGTTCGCCACGGTTCGTCTGCGCACCTACCGGACCAAGGGCTGCCTGTCGCGCAAGACGGCGATGGCCATGGTCTTCAAACTATGCCAGTGCGCTCAGAGAAAATGGAGAAAACTCGATGGATCGAACCATCTCGCCGAGATCATTCGCGGCGTCAAATTCGTAGATGGAGAACGCCAGGATCGCGCCGCCGCATGATCAGCCCATACACAACTTTTGACAATAGCTCTTGTTCGACTATTTCCGGCGCGAGCGCTGCGAGCGGCTAGCGGCGGCGATGTACGAGCGGCTAGCGCCGGGCGGCCGGCTCATCATCGGCAACATGAGGGCCGGCACCGACATGGTCTGGCCACTCGAGTTCATCGAGGATTGGACACTGCACTACCGCACCGAAGCGGCGTTGGCGGCGCTCGCCGTGCCGCTTGGCGCCGCCTCGGTGCGGTTCGCCGCGAACGCACCGAGTACAATCTGTTCCTCATCGCCCGCAAGCCGCCGTAGAGCACCCCTACGTGCCCCGCGCGCGACGCCTTGCCGCGTTGACGCGAGCGCGCCTGATCCTGTAGTCCGGCGCCATGATCGAGTTCGCCCAGCAGGTGATCAGCGGCATCGCCATCGGCTGCGTCTATGGCCTCGTCGCGTTGGGCTTCGTGCTCGTCTACAAGGCGACCGAGGTTGTGAACTTCGCCCAGGGCGAGCTGATGATGGTGGGCGCCTTCTTCGCTTTCACCTTCACCACGCTTGCCGGGCTATCGTTCTGGATCGGCGTCGGTGCCGCCGTGGCGGCGATGGCCGCCCTGGGCGCGCTGATCGATCGGATCGTAATCCGGCCTCTGGTCGGCCAGCCCGCCTTCGCGATCTTCATGGCGACCATCGGCATCGGGCTCCTCGCCCGCAGCGTGGCCGGCATGGTGCCGGGCTGGGGGTTCGAGACCCATGCGCTGGTGACGCCGTTTTCCGACCGCGTCGTCGGACTGGGCACACTGACGCTCAGCCAGGAGCATCTCTCGATCATCGTTGCGACGGTCCTCCTGGTCGCGCTGCTGGCGGCCTTCTTCCGATTCAGCCGGCTCGGCGTCGCCATGCAGGCGACTTCGCAGAACCAGCTCGCGGCAGCCTACATGGGCATCCCGATCAAGCGCGTCTACATGCTGATCTGGGCCCTGAGTGCGGCGGTCGCGGGCTTCGCCGGCATCCTCCTGGCGCCGATTGCCTTCGTCCACGTCAACATGGGCTTCATCGGGCTGAAGGCATTTCCGGCTGCGGTTCTCGGCGGATTTGGCAGCATTCCCGGCGCCATCGCGGGCGGTCTGATCATCGGCGTAGTCGAGGCGCTGGCCGGCTTCTACTTGCCTGAGGGCTTCAAGGACGTGGCTGCTTATGTCGTGCTGCTCGCGGTGCTGATCGTGCGACCGCGCGGCTTGTTCGGCGTCTCCACACGTCGGCGAGTCTGACCGTGCGCTTCGAGATGAAGACCAGCTACGCGCACGACCTGCGGCTGTTCCGCCATCGCGGCGATGTGGGGTGGTATGGAGCGCTCGGCCTTATCCTGTTAGCGGCGCCGCTGCTCACCGACGACTATGGGTTGGCGCAGCTCAGCTTCGTCTGCATATACGCCATAGCTGGGGTCGGTCTGATGCTGCTCAGCGGCTTCACCGGCCTCATCTCGTTGGGGCACGCCGCTTTTCTCGCCGCTGGCGCCTACACCACGGCCATTCTCGAACAACAGGGCCTCGACTTCGCTATCGCGCTGCCGGCGGCGGCGCTGGTCGCCGGGCTGCTCGGGGTGATGGTTGGATTGCCGGCACTCAGGCTCAGCGGCATCTACTTGACCATCGCGACGCTCGCCTTCGCCTTCATCGTCGAGGAGGTGCTGACCCGCTGGAAGGGGTTGACCGGCGGCAACGCCGGCATGCTCTTGGACGACGCCTCGCTGCTCGGGCTGGCGATCGATTCCGAACCGCGTTTCTATTACCTCGCGCTGGGTCTGCTGGTGCTCACCATGCTGGCCGGCATCAACATCCTCAGGGCGCCGCTCGGACGGGCGATGATCGCGGTGCGCGATTCGGAGACCGCAGCCCAGGCGATGGGTGTCAACCTCGCCATGGTCAAGACCACCGCCTTCGGCCTCAGCGCGGCTCTGACCGGCATCGCCGGGGCGCTCTATGCGCACAAGCTCACCTACATCAGCCCTGAGCAGTTCACCATCTTCGTATCGATCGAGTTCCTGTTGATCGTCATCATCGGCGGCCTGGGCTCGCTGCACGGCGCGGTGTTCGGCGCGATCTTCGTAATTGTCCTGCCACAGCTGGTGTTGATCGCGCGGGAATTACTGCCGGCCGCGATCGCCGGACTGCCGGGCCTTGAGGCCGCTGCCTTCGGCCTCGCGCTGATCCTCTTCACCCTGTTCGAGCCGATGGGCCTTTATGGCATGTGGGCAAAGGTGCGCCACTACGGGCGGACTTTTCCGGTCTACAAGAAGGCGACCTTTAGGCGGACGAAATCCTTCCTCAAGGGCGAGGGCGGCTGATGGCGCTGCTGGCCGCATCGGCGCTGGCCGTCAGCTTCGGCGGCATTCGCGCCCTCGACGGTGTCGACTTCGCGGTCGAGGACGGCGAGGTCTTCACCATCATCGGTCCGAACGGCGCGGGCAAGACCACCATCTTCAATCTGATCAGCCGCATCTACGACCCCGAGGGCGGCCGCATCGAGTTCGCTGGCGCCGAGATCACGCGCCTCGCGCCCCATCGCATCGCCGGGCTCGGCGTCGCCCGCACCTTCCAGAACATCGAGCTGTTCGAAACCGCGAGCGTCCTCGACAACCTGATGCTCGCCCGTCACCCCCACCGGCGCACCGGGACCCTCGCCGAGATGCTGTTCACGCCCAAGGTCCAGCGCCAGGAGATCGCCATGCGCGAGGCGGTCGAGCGGGTCATCGACTTCCTCGAACTCGCGCACCACCGCGACACGCGCATCGCCGACCTCCCCTACGGCGTGCGCAAGGTGGTCGAGCTGGGCCGCGCGCTCGCCGCTGAACCGCGTCTGTTGCTGCTCGACGAGCCCTCCTCGGGCCTCAATGTCGAGGAGACCCAGGACATGGCGTTCTGGATCAAGGACATCCAGAGCGAGCTCGGCATCACCGTGCTGATCATCGAGCACGACATGCGCCTGGTCGCCGCCGTCTCGGACCGCGTGCTGGCCCTCAACAACGGCCGCGTCCTGGCCGAAGGCGATCCCGCCGAAATCCAACAACACCCCGACGTGATCCGCGCCTACCTCGGCGGTTGAGGCGGCCGAGCGGCGGGCCCGCGACGCCGCTATAATGCCCCGGCAACCGGGGAGCGGCCGTGGCGTTGTTGAGCTTGCGAAATGTCGAGACGTCGTACGGGCCGATCGCGGCCATTCGTGGCGTCAGCCTCGATGTCGAGGAGGGCGCGATTGTCGCCCTCCTCGGCGCTAACGGCGCCGGCAAGACAACGGTGCTGAAGACCATCTCGGGCGTCATGGACCCGGCCATGGGCACCGTCTCCTTCGCCGGCGAGCCCATTCAGAGCACCGAGCCCGACCGCATCGCCGCGCGCGGCATCGCCCATGTGCCGGAGGGCCGCGAGCTGTTTCCCCAGCTCACCGTGCGCGAAAACCTGATGATGGGCGCCTACCTGCGCCGCGACCGCGCCGGCATCGCGCAGGACCTCGACCTGGTGCACGGGTATTTCCCGGTGCTGGCGGAGCGCCACGCCATGCCGGCGGGCAAGCTCTCGGGCGGCGAGCAGCAGATGGTCGCGATCAGCCGCGCGCTGATGGCGCGCCCGCGCCTGTTGCTGCTCGACGAGCCCTCGCTCGGGCTTTCGCCGCTGCTGGCGCGCGACATCTTCGCCATCGTCGAGCTCATCCGCGCCCAGCAGGGCGTCACCATCCTGCTGGTCGAGCAGAACGCCCAAGCGGCCCTCGCGCTCGCCGATTACGGCTATGTCATGGAGGTCGGCCGGGTGGTGATGGAGGGACCGGCCGAGCGCCTGCTCGGCCACGCCGATATTCGTGAGTTCTACCTCGGCATGGGCGATAATGTTGGCGCGCGGGCTGAGCGACGCTGGAAGCGGAAGAAGCAATGGCGCTGAAGCGGGCCGAGCCGGCCTCGAAAGCAGCGAACTGGCGCAGCGTCCCAGCCCTGTTCGAGGCGGCCCGGGCGCTCGGCGAGGCCATCGCGCTGCGCGAAAAGCGCTTTGGCATTTGGCGCGGCATCCGGTGGGCCGCCTACGGCGAGCGTGCCGAAGCAGTCGGGCTCGGTTTGGCCGCGCTTGGAGTTCAGCGCGGCGAGCGCATTGCCATCTGTAGCGAAAACCGGCCCGAATGGCTTTATGCCGATCTCGGCGCACTCGGCATTGGCGCGGTCTCGGTCGGCATCTATGCGACTAGCGCGCCCGCGCAAATCCGCTACATCGTCGATGACTGCGCGGCGCGCGTCTACTTCGCCGAGGACGAGGAGCAGCTCGATAAGTGCCTCGCCGTCCGGGCCGAGTTGGCGAGCCTTATCCGTATTGTCGTGTTCGATACCAAAAGCCTCCCCGATACCAGCGGCGGGGGCGCGCTCGACGATCCCCACATCATGAGCCTCGATGATCTGATCGACCTCGGCCGCGCCCATGGGCGGGCTCACCCCAACCTGTGGCGAGAGGCAGTCGTCGCCGCCGGACCCGAGGACCTCGCCATCCTGATCTACACCTCCGGCACCACCGGCCCGCCCAAGGGCGCCATGATCAGCCACCGCAACATCCTGTTCGAAGTCGAGATGTTGAGCGAGCTTCTGCCGCTGCGGCCCGACGACGAGTTGTTTTCGTTCCTGCCGCTCAGCCACATCGTCGAGCGGGTGTTCACCAACTACCGCCCGCTCGCCTCGGGCGCGACCGTCAACTTCGCTGAAAGCCCCGAGACCGTGCCCGAGAACCTGCGCGAGGTGGCGCCGACGATCCTGTTCGCGGTGCCGCGCGTGTGGGAGAAGCTCTATTCAGGCGTCGTGCTGGCGCTGGCCGAGGCGACCGCCTTGGAGAGATGGGCCTACCGCATCGCCATTAGCCTGGGCCACCGGGCCGCCGCCTACCGGCTCGACGGCCGGCCGCCGCCGCTGGCGCTGGGTCTGGCGACGTGGCTCGCGCGCGCCCTCGTTCTCAAGAACATCCGCCGCCTGCTCGGCCTCGACCGGGCACGGCTGGTGTTGTCGGGCGCCGCGCCGATCGCGCCCGACCTGATCCGCTGGTATCACGCCCTCGGGCTCGACATGCGCGAGGGCTACGGCCAGACCGAGAACACGGCGGTCGCCACCTTCCACGGCGATGGGGCGAACGCGATCGGCACGGTGGGTCAGGCCGCGCCCGGCACCGACCTACGCCTGGCCGATGACGGCGAAGTGCTGCTGCGCGGCCCGCACGTCTTCATGGGCTATTACGGGAAGCCGGAGAAGACGGCCGAAACCGTGCGCGACGGCTGGCTGCATACCGGCGACGTGGGCGAGTTGGACGACTTTGGCAACCTTCGCATCATTGACCGCAAATCGGACATCATCGTCACCGCCGGTGGCAAGAACATCACCCCAGCGGAGATCGAGAATCAGCTCAAATTCGGCCCCTTCATCAGCGATGCCGTGGTGATCGGCGATCGCCGCCGCTACCTCACCTGCCTGGTGATGATCGACCACGACAACGTCGCCCGTTACGCCCAAGACCACGGCGTGCCTTTCACCAGCTTCGCCAGCCTGACCCAGGCTGCGGCGGTGCGCGAACTGATCGGCGGCGAGGTCGAGAAGGTGAACAGCAATCTCGCCCGGGTCGAGACGATCAAGCGGTTTTCGCTGATCGAGACCGAGCTCACCCCCGAGGACGAGGAGTTGACGCCGACCATGAAGCTCAGGCGCAAGTTCGTGAACGAGAAGTACCGCGACGTGATAGAGTCCATGTATCAGGATGCCACATAGGGCGCCGGACCAGGAGGATGGCATGAGACTATTGAATACGGCGGCCGTGGGCGCCGCTATGGTGCTTGGCCTCGCGGCATACGCCGGGGCCGACACCCAAGGGGTGAGCGACACCGAGATCGTTCTCGGCAGCCACCAGGACCTGAGCGGCCCGATCAACTTCTTCGGCGTGCCAATGAAGAACGGCCTGGAGATGGCGGCCGACGAGATCAACGCGGCCGGCGGCATCCATGGCCGCATGATTCGCGTCGTCGTCGAGGACTCGGCCTACGATCCGAAAAAGGCGGTGCTGGCGACCCAGAAGCTCATCAACCGCGACAAGATTTTCGCGATGATCGCCTCGCTCGGCACCCCGACGTCGGCCGCATCGATGCCGCTGGTCCTGAAGAATGGCCTGCCGCATCTGTTTCCGATGTCGCCCGCCGATCTATTCTTTAAGCCCCACGATGCGCTGAAATTCGGCTATTTCTCGCCGTACTACGACCTGATGCGCGCCGGCGTGAAGCATCTGGTCGAGCAGAACGGCTACACCAAGGTTGGCATCCTTTATCAGGACGACGGCTACGGCGAGATCATTCGCGCCGGGGTGGCCGACCAGCTTGCCGCCATGAACATGGCGCTGGTCTCGGAGACCACCTACAAGCGCGGCGCCACCGACTTCGCGACCCAGATCGCCAAGCTGCGCAGCGATGGCGCCGATCTGGTGACGCTCGGGACAGTCATCCGGGAGACCGTGGGCGCGGTCAAGACGGCGCGGGCAATGGGCTGGGAGGTCGACTTCCTGGTCAGCGGCGCCGGCTATGCTCAGACCGTGGCGGCCCTAGGCGGCGAGGCCATGAATGGCCTCTACGGCATCGGTCAAACGCCGATTCCCTACGCCGATACGGCGTCGCCCGAAGTCCGGGCCTGGATGAAACGCTACGAGGAGCGCTTCGGCGTCGCCGCCAGCATCGAGGCCGCCTACACCTACGACGCGGTGTACCTGTTCGCTGCGGGCGCGCGAAACGCAGGGCCCGACCTCACCGCGCAATCTCTGGTCGCCGGCCTCGAGCAGATCAGCGGCTATCAGGACATCTTCGGCGGACCGCCGGTGAGCTTCTCCGCCGACAGCCACCTGCCGCGCGACCAGGGCTTCATCGCCCAGATCGAGAACGGCCGCTGGATGATGAAATCCGGCATCCTCGCCTACTGAGGACGCGGCCTCGTTGGCGCCGAGCCAAGCTCAACGCAGCCCCATCCCCTCGTCAGGCGGATCGCTCGACGAGGGGCGTTGGGGGCGGCTCGCCGCCGATCCGCACGAGCGACGGCACGAGCGGTTCCGCTACTACTCAGAAAAACGCATCGTCCATCAATGGCTGCAGGTCCATCTCCTAGCCGGCCTCGAAGTGGAGCGCGTGCTCGAGATTGGGCCTGGACTGGGGCTGGTATCCGCGATGCTCGCCAATGCTGGCTTCACGGTCACCACCCTCGACATCGCGCCGACGCCACACCAGCACGCCGAGATCAACCACATCCAGGCCGACCTGCGTACCCTGGACGCTGCCGATATCGCCGACTTCGACGCCATCGTCTGCTGCGAGACCCTCGAGCACCTGGCGTGGGAGGAGGTCGACCGGGCGCTCGGCGTCTTTCGCGACTCGGGCGCGCGCTATGTGGTGATGTCGGTGCCCTATCAGGGCGTGCAGATCGACTGGCGGCTCTACCTCAACCGCTTCGTGTGGCGCCACAGCTTCGCCTTCAAGAAGCTCAAATTCCTCAAGACATTTCGCTTCGACGCGGCGGGCGATCCGTGGTGTCACAAATTCGAGGTCGGCTATCGCGGCACCGGCGTGATGGTCCTCGAAGCCAAGCTCGTCGGCGCGGGCTTCGCGATCCGCGAACGCGCCTTCAGCTCACCATGCCGATCGGTGTTCTACCTCCTCGCCAATCTCGAGCTTGCGCCATGAAGGCAACGGCAGCGGCTCTTATTCTGGCGGCGCTGCTCCTCGCTCTCGCCGCGTGCGAGAGCATCGGATTTCACGCCGAGGGCTCGCCCGCCGACATCGACTGGGGCATTAGCATCGACATCTAGGCCGCCGCGCCTGCGGGACGTTAGGCGGACCCGAAACGCCCCCTTCTTCCGCCCCTTGAGTGATCCGAGGATGCTAGCAAGCCACTGGCGGCCACGCTACCACCCTTGCCATATACTTCCATCGTATTACATATTGTGGATGACGATACGGCCGTTCGCGGACAAGATCATGGAGACCGTTTGGCTCGACAAGCGGGTGCGTCGTTTCCACGGCATCCAAGCGCGGGCCAAGCGCACGCTTCATGTCCTGCATGCAGCGTGGCGCTGGCGCTCGGCGCGACTGCCATAACGGATGGCACAAACCTCGTGGATTCCCGGGTCGCTCATCGCCGACCTCCGAGCTAGCGCACGGCGGCCAGCTTGGGCCCTTCGCGCCGCCGCCGCGCGAGCAGAAGGTTGCTCCCCGGCGGTTTGCGGTTAAGCTCCTCGACGGGATTCAGGAGCGGAACATGGACACCAAGGAACTGCACGAACTGGCCGAGCGCCACCTCGTTCACCACGGTCTACTCAGCGATATCGTGCCGGCCGATCAGGGCCCGATCTTCGCCCGCGCCGAGGGCAGCCTGATCTGGGATACCGAGGGCCGCGAGTACATCGACTTCAATTCCGGCCAGATGTGCTCGGCGCTGGGCCACAACAACCCGCGCGTGACCCGCGCTATCACCGAGGCCGCGACCACCCTCACGCACGCCAGCTCGGTCTACTACAACGTGCCTCAGGTTCGCCTCGCGGCCCGCATCGCCGAGATCGTCGACGCCCCGCTCAGCCGCTCGATGTTCATCCAATCGGGCGCCGATTCCAACGAGGTCGCGGTACTGTTGGCGCGGCGCTACACCGGACGCAGCGGCATCGGCGCCTTTCACCTCGGCTTCCACGGTTACAGCGACCAAACCCGGGCAATGAGCTTCTGCGCCGCCGCGCCCGGCTACTACGGCCCCTCGGTGCCCGACATCCACGCCATCCCGACACCCTACGCCTACCGTGCCGAGGGCGCCGAGGACGGCGACGAGCGCTGGTGGCGCTCGCTCCTCCAGACCGGGCTGGAGCTTCTTGATGTCCAGTGTCCAGACAACCTCGCCGGCGTGATCGTCGAGCCGCTGGTGAGCGCGGGGGGCGTCATCGAGCTGCCGACCGGCTTCCTCGCCGCGCTGCGCGACGGCGTGCACGCCCGGGGCGGGCTGCTGATCCTCGACGAGGCACAGACCGGTCTCGCCAAGCTCGGCACGATGTTCGCCTACCAGCAGGAAGGCATCGTCCCCGACATCATGACGCTGTCGAAGCACTTCGGCGGTGGCATGGCCTTGAGCGCGGTCGTCACCAGCGACGAGATCGCCGCCAAGGCCACCGCTGGCGGCTTGAGTTTCGGCCATTCGCATTCTTCCGATCCGATCGCCTGTGCCGCCGGCGTGGCGAGCATCGAGGAAATCGTCGAAGAGGACCTGCCGGCCCGGGCCGTCGCCATCGGCGCGTACTGGCGCGAGCGGGTCAACGATCTCCAGCAGCGCTATCCATCGATCGGCGATGTTCGGGGCCGGGGCACAATGCAGGGCATCGAACTGGTGCGCGACCGTGCCAGCAAGGAGCCGGCGAGCGAGGAAGCGCGGGCGATCGTGCGCGCCGCCATTCCCAAGGGCCTTTTGTTCTCGCTGCGCGGGCCACACTGGAACGTGCTGCGCTTCGTCCTCCCCTTCACCACCACCGAGCCCCAGATCGATCGCGCGCTCGGTATCATCGAGGACGCACTCCGCGAAACCGGGGCCGACTAGCCCGGTCATCTTGTGGTCATCCCGGACGCTGGCGATCGTGGATCCCAATCCGCGAGCGGGCTCACCCCAAGGCAAGCGTGCAGTGTAAGAAATACCGACACACCTCGGAGAGCTAAGAAACGCTTATTATCAATCAGTTATCGCGGTCAGCCTGATCCGCTTCCGGCGCCGATTGTCACGAAACTTTACAATCTGGCCCCGCCGCCGCCTCGGTTGCCCTGAGAAGCCGCCGTTCTTGAACTGGTGCGCGAATTGCGTGCGTTTGAGCAAGGCTCGGGATGGCCCCCCACCCGGATCCGAGCCTGGACCAAGAACGGCGGCTCACCGAGCCGCCGTTTTTCTTCTGCGCGCGCCCACCAATCAGATGATGAACTTGGTGAAGCCCCCGTCGATGTTCCAGCACGCGCCGGTAACGAAGCTCGCGCGGTCGGAGGCCATCAGGGCGACGATGCCGGAAACCTCGTCGGGCCGGCCGAAGCGGTGGATCAGCAGGTTCTGCGACGACAAGTTCGCAAACACCTCATCCACGTCCTTGCCGAGGCTGGGCACGAACGTCGCCTCGGCCATACGCTCCCACAACGGGGTGCGAATCAGCGCCGGGTTGACGGCGTTGACGCGGATATTGTCCGGCGCGAGGTCTTGGGCCAGGGTTTTGGTCAACGACAACACCGCCGCCTTAGCCGAGTTGTAGTCGGCCATGCCGCCCATGCCACTGTGACCCGAGACCGAGGCGATGTTGACGATGTTGCCGCCGCCCGCCGCCTTCAGGTGCGGCACCGCAGCGCGGGTCGCGCGCACCGCGCTCCACAACGTCACGTCATAAATCTTCTGCCACGCGTCGTCGGGATCGGCGATGCTCCGGCCGATCACCGCGTCGCCGGCGTTGTTCACGAGAATATCGAGGCAGCCGAAGCGGTCCACGGTCTCCTGGACCAAGCGCTCGATGTCGGGCGCCTTGATCATGTCGGCCTTCACCGCGAGCACATCGCCACCGGCGTCGGCGATCTCCTTGCGGGTCTCCTCCAGGGTCTCGGCGCCACGCGCGCAGATGGCGACCTTGGCGCCTTCAGCTGCGAGTTCGACGGCGATCGCTTTGCCGAGCCCGGCGCTCGAGGCGGTGATAAGCGCGACTTTTCCGTTGAGACCGAGGTCCATGTTTTTCTCCCTAACGCGATCACGCCGTGCCGCCGTGACGCTTGCTGAGCCGCGACTCTACCGTGGCCGTGCGAGCCACGCTAGACTGCCGGCCAAGCGCCGGGAGGGCCACATGATCATCGAGCAGATTTACACCGACAACGCCTTTCGCAACTTCAACTACCTGATCGTCTGCGCTGAAACCGGCGAGGCGATGGCCATCGATCCGCTGGAATCGGAATTGTGCCTGAACCGCGCCCGCGACAAGGGCTGGACCATCACCCAGCTGCTCAACACCCACGAGCACCAGGACCACATCGGCGGCAACGACGCGGTGATCGCGGCCACCGGCGCCAAGCTGTTGGCCCATGCCGGAGCCAAGAATCGCATTCCCGGCATAGACATCGGGCTCAAGGCCGGCGATTCGGTCAAGATCGGCAAGACCGTCGAACTCGAGGTCCTGGACACGCCCGGCCACACCCGCTCGCATATCTGCCTGCTCGCCCATGCCGACCATCCCTCGCTGTTGTGCGGCGATACGCTATTCAATGCCGGCGCTGGCAACTGCCACGGCGGCGGCCACCCCGAGCTTTTGTACGACACCTTCGTCGACCAGCTCGCCAAACTGCCCGACGCGACCCGGATCTATCCCGGCCACGACTACATCGAGAACAACCTCACGTTCACGCTCGACCGCGAGCCCGACAACGCCCGCGCCGCCGCGTTGATCGAGGAGGTGAAACCTCAGGACCCACACACACCGCTGGTCACGACACTGCGACTGGAAAAGGAGATCAACACCTTCTTCCGGCTCAAGAATCCGACGGTCATCGCACGGCTGCGCGACGCCTTCCCCGATCTGCCCGACGAACCCTTAGCGAAAGAGGTGTTCGTCAAACTCCGCGAGCTTCGCAACTCGTGGTGACGACTCATGGCCGGTCCCGACCTCGCGGCGCTGATTGAGGAATTTGAGGCCAATCCGATCGGGCATCACGGCCCGGCGTTGAGGCACCTGCTCGAAGAGCTGCGCGGCGGGCCGGCCCAGGGCAAACTCGTGCTGGTCTGCACCAAGCCCTATCGCGAGTGGGTGCTGGCGACGCTGACTGGCGATAAGCGCGCTCCCGTCAAATTTGACCAGCGCCACGTCTTCCACGACCTGTTGGACGCCGAGCGGTTCGTCTTCCACCGCCGCCTCGCGGCCCGGACGATGGCCTTGACGAAGGCGGGAAACCGTCCGTGACGTCGGCGCCCTACATCACCGGCTACACCAACCCGATGAGCGTCGCGCCGGGACAGACCATTCGCTTTCACGTCAGCGCGGAGGGCGTCGGTCGCTATCGCGCCGACATCGTTCGCCTGATCCACGGCGATCTCAACCCGGCCGGGCCGGGATTCAAGGAGAAGCTGCTGCGCACCTCGGTCAGCGGCACCTATCGTGCCCAGCCGCAGAGAACCTATCCCGGCTCGTGTGTCGTGATCGCGCCGGCGGCACCCCTCGATCGGCTCGAGAGCTTCACGCTCCAAGCGCTGATCTGGCCAACCACCCCGACCAAGGGACGCCAGATCGTGCTCGGCCGCTGGGCGGATCGGCAGCGCGCCGGCTATGCGCTGATCATCGACGCTGCGGGCGCGGCGGCGCTTTTGGTCGGCGACGGGCGGCGCGTCGAGGTGCTCGGCACCGGCCTCGCGCTGGGCGAGCGCGGGTGGGCCTTCATCGCGGCGAGCTACGACGCCGACAGCGGCGAGGCGTGGGTCGTTCAGGAGGCGCTGGAGGATCACCCAGCCCTCGTCACGCGGGCCGAGGCAGCACGGAAACTGCGGGTCAAGCCGCGCATGGCCACCCAGACGCCGTTCGCCATGGCGGCGGGCTTTTCCCACACCGATGGCGAGCGCTCGGTCTTCCACCATCACTACAACGGCAAGATCGATCGGCCGCGCCTCGCCAATCGGGCGCTGGACGCGACCGCGATGACAGCGTTCCGGGCCTACCGGCCCGGACCCGACCAAGCCGCAACCGCAGTCGGCTGGTGGGACCTCGCTGCGGGCATGGCGACGACCGCGATCACCGATCTCTCGGCCCACCGGCTGCATGGCGAGACGGTGCATCTGCCGACCCGAGCAATGACCGGTCACAACTGGACCGGCCACACGCTCCGCGCTCACGGCGCCCCCGAGGAATACGGCGCCATCCACTTCCACGACGATGATCTCTACGACTCGGGTTGGGATGTGGCCTTCGAACTGAGCGTGCCGCGCCGGCTGCGAAGCGGCGTCTACGCCGCGCGCCTCGGGGCCACGGGCGGCGGCAAGGCTGGGAAGGTCGAAGACTACATCCCGTTCTTTGTCCGCCCCGCGCGGGGCAAGCCGACCGCCCGGATCGCGTATCTGGCCGAGACCGCCACCTACATGGCCTACGCCAATTTCAACGTCCTGCACGCGCCGGAATCGGAACCCTGGACCTCGCGCCTGCTGGTCATCTACCCCGACAACCTGCTCGCCTATCAGCACGACGAGTGGGGCAAATCGCTCTACGAGACCCATTCGGACGGCAGCGGCATCGCGTTCTCGTCACGGCTGCGGCCGATCACCAACATGCGCCCCAAGCACAACAGTCCGTTCGGTCTGTACGGCTCCAGCTTGCGCGAATTTTGCGCCGATACCCACCTCACCGACTGGCTCGAGGCCAAGGGCCACGCTTACGACGTGATCACCGATGAGGACCTCGACGCCGAGGGCCTCGAGTTGTTGCGCCCCTACGACGTGATCGTGACGGGAACTCACCCTGAGTACACCTCGACCCGGATGTGGGACGCGCTCAAGGCCTACACCGGCCAGGGCGGGCGGTTGATGTACATGGGCGGCAACGGTTTCTACTGGCGCATCGCCTATCACCCCGACTGTCCGGGTGCGCTCGAGATGCGCCGGGCCGGCGGCAGCCGCACCTGGATCACCGAGCCGGGCGAGGAATACCAGAGCATCGACGGCGAGCGCGCTGGCCTGTGGCGCGACGTCGGACGCGCACCGCAGCGCCTCGTCGGCTCGGGCATGGTAACGATGGGCTTCGATGTCGCCTCATACTTCAAGCGCCTGCCTGAGAGCCACGACCCGCGCGTCGCGTTCGCCTTCGGGGGCATCAGCGCCGATGAGCGGATCGGCGCGTTCGGGCTGATCGGCGGCGGCGCGGCGGGCCTCGAATTCGACCGCGCCGAGCCGCGTTATGGCACCCCGCCCCATGCCCTGGTCGTCGCGCGCTCGGAGAATCACACCGAGAGCTACCTCCTGGTGGTCGAGGAGATGGGGGCCATGATCCCCAACATCCACGCGCCGGAGAATCCGCTGATCCATGCCGACATGGTGTTCTACGAGACCGCGCACGGCGGCGCGGTGTTCTCGTTCAGCTCGCAGTGCTGGTGCGGCAGCCTGTCGCACCAAGGCTACGACAACAACGTCTCACGCCTCACCGGCAACGTCTTGAACCGATTTCTCGATCCCACCCCCCTTTGACGGGGTACGGCGTCGTTGTGCTAATGTAGGCTCCGGCGCGAACAGGCGAGCGGCGTGCCATTCGTAATACAGGGAGAGGAATATGAGAAAACTACTGTTGCTGGCGGCGTCTGCGGCCATGGCGCTCGGCGCCAGCCTGCAGACGACTGCGGCGGACGATCATGAGATCATCATCGGCTTCGCGATTGCGGAGAGCGGCTGGATGAACACCTATGACGGGCCGCCGACGCGCGCAGCGCTCATGGCGATCGAGGATATCAATGCCGAGGGCGGCATCCTCGGCAAGCAGATCAAGGCTGTCTACTCCGACACCAAGTCCGATCAGACTCAGGGTGCCAGGGCTGGCGCTGAGGTGATCGCGCAGGGTGCTCAGTTCGTCGTCGTTTCTTGCGATTACGACATGGGCGGCCCGGCCGCGACGGTCGCCAACAACGAAGGCGTGGTGGTGTTCTCTCTGTGCGCCTCCGACGCCAAGATGGGCGCGCAGGGCGTTGGCCCCTATGCCTTCACGATGTCGAACTCCTCGCTGACCAGCGGCGCCGTCATCGCCGAGTGGGCCTACAACAAGAAGAACTGGCGCAGCGCCTACCTGATCCTCGACAGCTCGATCGAGTATGACAAGACCATCTGCGAGGGCTTTAGGGTCCGCTGGGAGAAGCTCGGCGGCAAGGTCTTGGGTTATGACAACTTCAAGCAGGACGACGCGTCGATCGCCTCGCAGATCACGCGCTTGAAGAACGTCGCGGCGGACAAGGGCGATCCTGACCTGATTCACCTGTGCTCCTATGGCGGGGGCGCTATCAGCGCGATCCGTCAGCTCCGCGGCGCCGGGCTCGACATGGCGATCTCGGGCGGCGACTCGATGGACGGCGATTACTGGACCGATGGAATCCCGGGTCTCAACGAGCACTACACCGGGACCTATGCCTCGCCGTTCGGCGATGATCCCCGCGAGAGCATCAATGAGTTCTTCGAGCGCTACGCGGAGAAGTATGGCGAGCGCGTGTGCTGCTCTTTCGCGCTTACGGGCTACAGCGTTATCCAGGCGTACGCTATCGCGGTCGAACGGGCCGGCTCCTTCGACAGCGACGCCGTGCTGGCCGAGTACAACAAGTTCGATAACGTACAGCTGATAGTCGGTCCGACCACTTTCACGCCCGATCTGCACATCAATCTCGAGCGGCCCCAGGCCGTACTCGGGATCAAGGACGGCAAGGGCTACTTCGTGGACCTGATCCAGTTGCCCGAACCGCCACCGCTGCAGCTCGTCTTCAAGGGCATCGGCAAAGCCGAATAGCCACCAGACGACTCTAAAGGCCAGGGGGCGCGGTTTTCCGCGCCCCCATTTTTCTTCCGCCCGGCCGACGCTAGTCGATGGCCTCGATCGGTTCACCGGCCTCCACCCAGGCGTCGATCCCGCCCAGCAGGTGGAAAACATTGGCAAGGCCCGCCTCCTTCGAGGTCGCGACCGCCAAGGCTGAACGCTCGCCATAGGCGCAGTAGAAGAGAATGCGCTTGCCACCGGTCACCGGTCCGGCCCTCGTAATGAAGGACCCCGCCGGCGGCCAGGAACTTGTCGAGGTCGGGATAGGGTGCGTGAAGCGAGCCCGAAATGACGCCGTGGGGTCGGCGCTCGGAATCCTCGCGGAGATCAACCAGCACGACGTCGAGCCGGCCGATCTGCTTCTTGACGTCAGCCACGGAGAGCGAGCACTCCTCGTCGGCGGCCAGCTGGTTGGCGCCGATCACCAGGTTCGCCGGTACCGCGACGTCCATCATCTTCGGATTGGGCAGGTCGAGCCCGTCCATGATCTCGGCGTACGCATCGGCGGAGCCGACCTGGAGGCGCGGGTTGAACGCCCGCTCCTCGCCAATGGTGGACACCGTCTCGCCCCTATAGTCGTGGGCCGGGTAGACCAAGGTTTCGTCGGGCAATTTCAAGAGCTTGTTGAACAGCGAGTCATAGGCGGCGCGGGGATCGCCGCTCTGAAAGTCCGTACGCCCGGTGCCGCGAATGAGCAGCGTGTCGCCGGTGAACACTCGATCGACGCCGTGGTAGCAGTGTGAATCGTCGGTGTGGCCGGGGGTATAGAGGGCGCGCAGGCTGATGCCCTCGATATCCACTTGGTCGCCGTCCTCGACCCGCACCGACACCACGTCGACCTGGCTATGGCGACCCATCACGGTGATGCAGCGGGTGCGGTCACGCAGCGCGCCAAGGCCCGATATGTGATCGGCATGGACATGGGTGTCGAGCGCCTTGACGAGCTTGAGATCAAGCTCACCCAGAAGCTGGACGTAGCGATCGACATGCTCGATCACCGCGTCGATGATCATGGCCTCGCCGCCCCTGCGGCTACCGAGGATATAGGTGTAGGTGCTGGACTGGTGGTCGAAGAGCTGGCGGAAGATCATCGCGCCCTCATCGGCTGACCGAGGAAACGGTACGGACCCAATCAGCGCTTGTCAACGGGTCGCCATGGAGCCCGCGGCCCTCACGACAAGGTGAGAAAGTAAGGGCTTGCGGCGCGCGCGGCGGCCCGGCCCCCACCTTGCCTACCAAGGACGGGCGCCAGACTTGGTTAGCGCCGATTGTATTTCAGGAGAGATTCGGATGCTTCGAACGATGGTTGCCGCCGCCATATTGCTCGCGATCAGCGCACCGCCGAGGGCGAGGGTATTGGCTTGGACCACGACATGTTGACGACCTACCTCGATTGTGCGGTCGCCGAACGGCCGGCGGCGCTCGGCGAACTCGACGGCGGCAACGAGGTCGAGCTGTTCACGTCACGCTGGGGTTCGTGGACCCTGGTCGAGCGTCTGCCCGACGGCGAGGTCCGGACCATAGCGTCGGGCCTCAAATGGCAGCGCGCACCTAGCTATATGGCCGGCCAGTCCGGCCAAACCCCGGCCGCCGAACCGCGCAGCTAGAGCGACGCGCGCGCTTCCAGACCGGCGACCGCCTACGCGGCGACGACGCTGGTGTTCATGATGTCGCGGTGAATATGCCAGCCGCCGTCCTGGTTCTTCCAGACGACGACATACTTGCCATGGTCGGCAACGGCGCCGCCTTCGGCCAGCACACGGTAGTTGCCGACCTCGGTCGCGGTATCGCCGAACGCTTCGACCTCGAGAGCTACCAGCTCGAGGCCCTTGGCGCCGCCACCGATCATCCCGCCGAATTCGGCCGCGATCGCTTCGTGTCCCCGCAGAAAATCCGCGCCCGGCACCATGAAACACGCATCGGTCGTGTAGCACGCAGCGCACCCTGCCCCGTCGCCCGCCGCCACTGCCGCACACAACTTCGCGTTGGCCGCCTCGATCGCGGTACGTACTTCAGCAGACATCTGGTTTCCTCCCCATTACCGAAAGCTGTTCTTCACCGCAAGTATGACGGTCCGCCGCCGGCCAATCGAATGTCGACGTCGGCCTCGCCCCTAGCAGCCTGTCGGACTGAGGTCCGCGAGAATGGGTGTGGACGGATCGCGATGTGGAGAGGTCATGGGATCGAGCGCCTTTCGTGAGGACACGGAGTGCGGTCGCTTGGCCGCGCGTACCGCAGGGTGAGTATACTCTTATGCCCTCTCGTGAGGGCACGAAGTACGTTCGCTTGCTCGCGCGTGCCGCAAGGCGAGCATACTCTTATTCCTTTTCGCGAGGTACGGAGTCCGGCCGCCTGCTCAAGCGTATTGCAAGGTGAACATTCTCTTTATGTTCCAGGCCAGGGTCACCAGGTTCCATTCGCCCGTGACCTTGTCCAGGCCGCGTAGCGAGAACTGGCGGAAGCCCATGGCCGATTTGATGATGCCGAACACCGGTTCCGGCGTTTGCTTGCGCAGGGCGTAGAGTTGCCGGCCCTCGGGCGTCGCCAGTCGATGTGTCATCGCTTCCAGCGGCGTCGGGTTCTCCGGGGGCGGCGGCGCGCCGGCGAAGCGGTCCTTCCAGGAGAGATGATGGCGTTCCCGGCCGGGCGTGATCAACGGCGCGATCTCGGCCTCGGCGCAGGCGTTCACGTTGGCCTCGCTGAAGTAGCCGCTGTCCGCCAGCAGGGTCTCGGGCGCGCCCAGCGCCTCGGGAAGGCGGGCGAGCGCTTCCAGCGCCGGCTCGATTTGCCGCTTGTCGTTGGGGGCCTGGACCACGTCGTTGGTGACCACCAGCAGGCTGTCGGCCGCCACCAGGGCTTGGGCGTTGTAGGCCTGTTCGAAGCCGCCGCCGGCCACCGGCATGATGCGCGAGTCCGCGTCGGTCAGATTGACCTGGTCCTTCGGCCCGGGCCCGGCCACCGGCGGCTCGGGTGGACGGCCGCCCGGCTTGCGGCCCGTCTTCTCGGCCTTCTCCGCGCGCGCCTCGAGCTTCGCCTCGTACTCGGCCCGTTCCCGCTCAAGGCGTTCGCGCGCCCGCGCCTCGATCACCGCCTTAGCCTCGGCGATGCGGGCCAGACGATCCTCGCGCCGGGCCAGTTCCTCGGGCACCGACATCCCGTCGGGCACATCCGCCCCATCGGCCGCCTCCGCCAACGCCATCAACTCCGCCACCTCGGCCTTCAACCGGGCTTCGAGCTCGCAGGCGTGTTTCCACGACAGCGCGCTGTGCCGGCTCGCGTTGGCGTGCACCTTGGTGCCGTCCAGCGCCACCGTGCCGAGCTTCAGCACCCCGGCTTCCCGGGCCAGCAGCAGCACCTCGACGAACAGCCCTTCGATCCGGTCGAGAAAACGCCGCCGGAACGCGGCGATGGTATCGTGGTCGGGATGATCGTTGGCCGCGATGAAGCGGAAAGCGACAGAATCATAGGTCGCGCGCTCCAACTTGCGGCTCGAAAACACCCCCGTGGCGTAGCCGTAGACCAGAAGCCCCAGCAGCATGCTCGGGTGATAGGACGCCGAGCCCGAGCCGCGATAGGCCTTCACGAACGCCGAGAGGTCCAACTGCTCGATCACCTCGACCACGAAGCGCGCCAGATGCCGCTCGGGAAGCCATTCCTCCACCGACGGCGGCAGCAGAAACCCCGTCTCCCGGTCGACCGGTCGGAAATTGCTCATGACGGCCTCCATCACGCGCGGGCAAATCAACTGATATCGCTTATGCACGACGTTCCGGCGGCACGAGATGTTGCGTTGGGCGTGGTTGTAGGATAGTTGGTTCCTGGTTTGTTCGATTACCAGGAGCCGCCCCATGGATCGCTTCCCCGACAGTCTGATCATTCCAACGCATGTTCCCGCACGACGACGCCTGCGCGGCGTGGCTCGCCTCGGTGCGCTGGCCCGAGGGCTTCGAATGCCCGCGCTGCGGTCATGATCACGGCTGGGCGCTACGCGGCAAGGCCCACACGTTCGAGTGCGCGCGCTGCCATCGCCAGACCTCGGTGACGGCGGGGACCATCCTGCACGGCAGCAAGCTCGCGCTCACCGTCTGGTTCTGGGCCGCCTACCTGATGGCGACGCATTCGAACGGGATCGCGGCGCTGCAGCTCCAGAACCAGCTCGGGATCGGTTCTTATCGCAGCGCCTGGCTGCTCGCCGCCAAGCTGCGCAAAGCCATGGTCGATCCCGAGCGCGACCCGTTGTCGGGCCTCATCGAGGTCGACGAGACCGCGCTGGCGTTCCGCACCAAGAATGATCCCGTGGCCGGCGGCGCCGGGCGCAGCCACGACGGCAAGCTGCTCGTCGTCGGCGCCGTCGAGGTCGGCGACGGCAACGCGCCGGGCCGCCTGCGCCTGGCCGAGATCGCGTCCTACGGCGCCGAAAGCCGCAACCGCTTCATCGGCCACAACATCGCCGCCGCCAGCACCGCCAAGACCGACGGCTGGGCCGGCTACGCCGCGGCCCCCGTCGAGACCCACGATCCCCACGTCATCGGTTCCATGGCCGCCCACCTCGTGCTGCCCTGGATCCATCAGGTGTTCTCCAATCTCAAGGGCTGGGCGCGCGGCGTCTATCACGGGCTGCGCGCCAAGCACCTGCAAAGCTATCTCGACGAGTTCGTGTTCCGCTTCAACCGGCGCCGGACACGCCACGCCGCCTTCCGCTCGCTGTTCGGCATCGCCGTGTGCACCAAGCCCTTCACCTACAACATGTTGGTCCGGCCGGAAGCTGGTGCATAAGCGATTCAACTGATACCATCGAATCCTATTTCGACTCCCGGCTCAAGTCCGGGCTGCTAGGTTCGTACCCATAAAGGGGGTTCCCTTGAGGGGCGACTTGTGATTCAAGCTTCCAAACGACGGAGGCTTGAACGATGGCTCGATTTGACCTTGCGGATGCGGAGTGGGGGATCATGGCGCCTCTGTTGCCGAACAAGCCGCGCGGGGTGCCGCGCCAGGATGATCGGCGGGTTCTCAATGGCATCTTCTTCATTTTGCGCACGGGCTCGCCATGGGCGCGACCTGCCTGAGCGGTACGGGCCCTACACGACGGTCCTATAACCGTTTCAACCGATGGGCCAAGAAAGGCGTGTGGCTGAGGATATTCGAGGCACTGGCGGAACAATCGCCGGCTTCGCTGCATCTGATTGACACCTCGATTGTCCGCGCCCACCAGCACGCCGCTGGCGGTAAAAAGGGGGCGCCGATAACGCCATCGGCCGTTCTCGTGGAGGATTGAGCACCGCCCATGGCCTGCCGGTCCGTCTCGTGCTGACGCCCGGCCAGGCTTCCGACAAAACGACGTTCCCGGCTCTCATCGAGGGGTTGCGTCTGGCGCGCGACGTGGTTGCCGACCGCGGCTTCTTCTCTCGCGCCATCATCGAGCTGATCGAGGCCAACGGCGCGACCGCCCACATCCCGAGCCCGAGCAACGTCCGGGTCCGCCGCGTCGTTGACCTGAAAATCTATCGCCACCGCAACCCTAGCTTCTGTCAGACTGTGGATGCGCCATTATGAGGCCACGATCTAGACCGCCAGACGAATCCCTCGCTCCGATCCTCCAGACCGCTGACTTCGTCGAGCTGGGCGATGAAGTCCGCCATCTCCGGGTCGTCGAGGTCATAGAGCATACGACCGATGTTGTATTGGGCGAGGTGCTGCTGCTGGGGCATGATGGCGCTCTCACGAAGGACGTTGGTTCCGCGTCGAGGACAGACTAGCTTCTGCCCTGGCGTGGCGAAAGTGGAGGGCCGAGCATGGCGCTGATCATCAACGAAGCGGCGACGGAGCGATTGCCGGAGGCGACGATAGCGGCATGGCGGCGCATTCCGCCGGCGATCATCAGTGACGAACTTAACCGCACAGGCGCTATGGCCGCAGCGATCAAGCCGTTGGCGCCGGGCATGACATGCGTCGGCCAGGCGCTGACGGTGCAGTGCATGGTCGGGGACAACGCGCCCCTCCACTACGCCGTGACCAAGGCCTGGCCTGGCGCGGTGTTGGTGGCGGACGCGCGGGGGCACACGGATACGGCGGTATGGGGTGGCATCCTGACCCAGGCCGCCAAGCACGCCGGCATCGTCGGGGTGATCATCGACGGTGGTGTGCGCGATGTGGCCGAACTGCGCGAATCGGGGATCGGCGTGTTCGCGCGGGGGGCAGTCCCGCGCGGCCCGCACAAGGGATTCGGCGGCGAGATCAACGGGCCAATCCAATGTGGCGGTGTTGCTGTCGATCCCGTAGATCTGGTGGTCGGTGACGATGACGGCGTTGTCGTGGTCAAGGTCGGGCAGCTTCCGGGTCTGCTTGAGCGGTGCCGCAAACGGCTCGAGAAGGAGGAGATGTTCATGCACGAGCTGGCGGCCGGCAAGACCACCGTCGAGCTCACCGGCCTGCCGCCGGCCGAAAAGATCGGTTAGCCGCGGGGCGCGCTCACAGGCGGAGGTCACCTCGAATCGCGTCGCGATAGAGGGCGGCACACGCCTCGGTCGGTAAGGGTCGCGGGTTCTCGCCAGCGCACACATCGGCCGCCGCCATGGGAGCCAACCGCGCGATGTCTACTTCACCGATGCCGAGATCGGCAAGGGTGTGGGGAATCCCGATCGCCGAGCGGAGCGAAATCGTCCACTCGATGACCGCGGTCGCGGAAGAGGCGGCAAGACCGAGATAACGCGCCAGCGCCGCGAGCTTGCGGTCGATCTCCTCGACTTCGCGATTGAACGCGAGCACGTAGGGCATGACTACGGCGTTGACCAACCCGTGGTGAAGGTCGAAAACGCCCGAGCAGGGGTGACTGAGCGCGTGCATGCCGCCAACCCCCTTTTGGAACGCGGCGCCGCCGAGGAGCGAGGCCGCCATCATGTCGCCGCGCGCGGCAAGATCAGCGCCGTTCCCTACCGCGCGAGGCAGGGCGGTCTTGATCAGTCGCAAGCCTTCGAGCGCCAAGCCGTCGGACATCGGATGATAGAAGGGGCAACAGTACGCCTCGATATTGTGCGACAGCGCGTCCATCCCGGTCGCGGCCGTCAGGTCGGCGGGCATGCCCAGAGTCAGCTCGGGATCGGCGACGCACACCCTGGGCATGAGCCGGGCATGGAACAGGGCTTTTTTCACCTGCAGCGTTTCATCGACGATGGCGGCCGCACGACCGATCTCCGAACCCGTGCCCGCCGTGGCGGGCACACTGACCACGGGGGCGATGCCGTCCGCGCGAACGCGATCCGCGAGACCATCGGCATCGCTGAAGTCGGCCATCGCGAAGTCCCACAGCGGTCCGTCCTGTCCCGCCATGAACGCGACCGCCTTGCCGGTATCGAGCGAACTGCCGCCGCCGATGGCCACGATCCCGTCATGATCCCCCGCACGATAGGCGGCGAGCCCTGCCGCCACAGTCGCCCCACTGGGATTGGGCCGGACATCGGCGAAGACGCCGGTGCGGCGGCCAGAGTCCTTCAGGTCCTCAACCGCGCGGGCCACCAAATCGAGGCGCGCCAGTGTGGGATCGGTAACAACAAGTGGTCGGGAAATGCCGGCCACGCCACAAGCTTCGGCGAGCGCGCGAATACGGCCAGATCCGAACATGATCTGGGTCGGGAAATGCCAGGTCGCGCTCAGCGCCTCAGCAAGCTTCGCCATTGATCGACCCTCAGATGATCTCGAAGTAACGCTCGCGTTCCCAGTCGGTTACGACGTGGCGGGACTGGGCGACTTCCGCCTCGCGCGTTGTCGCGTAGTAGTCGACTAAGGCATCGCCGAACAGCTTGCGGGCGGCAGTCGAGCGTCGCAGCCGCTGGGCCGCTTCCGCCAGCGTCGCCGGAAAACGCGCGCGCGCGGCCGGGGTCTTGAGGTACGAGTTTCCTGCCACCGGGTTCGGCGGCTCGAGCCGATGTTCTATGCCGTAGAGACCCGCCCCGAGCGCCGCCGCGTAGGCGAGGTAAGGATTGACGTCGGCGCCGCTGGCCCGGAACTCGACCCGGGTATGTGAAGGTCCGGGGCCTGGGATGACGCGAAGCGCACAGGTGCGATTTTCGATGCCCCAATTCGCGGCGGTCGGCGCCCATGCCCCTGGCGTGAAACGCCGGTAGGAATTGATGGTCGGCGCTATGAGGGCGAAAAACTCGGGAAGCAACGCCTGTTGGCCGGCCAGGAAATGGCGCAGCGTCGCGTTCATGCCGCCATCTTCGCCGTCGAGATGGAACCGCGGGCGCCCGGTGTCGGGGTCGCGCAAGGACAGGTGCATGTGCGCGCCCTGACCCGAGACGGCGGTGTCCCAACGCGCCATAAAGGTCGCAATGAGACCCTCGCGCTGGGCGGCGATCTTGGTAAAGGTCTTGAAAATGACTGCGCGGTCGGCCGCGCCGATGTCTGTTTCGGCGGTGATCGCCGCCTCCATGGCGCCGGGGCCCACCTCTTCGTGGCAGCCTTCGAGCGGCACGTCCATGGCGAGGAAAAGACTCAAGAGCCGCTGGTAGAACGGCGAGTCGACGGTTTCGCGGACGACCGAATAACCGAAGTTCCCGGGGGTCGAGGTCGTCAGATTCTGGTAGCCCTTGTCGCGCACGGAATGGGGAGTTTCCTTGAACAGGAAGAACTCGTACTCGAAGCCGCCATAGGGCACGAAGCCCATGGCGCGCGCTTTTGAGACGATCCGACGCAGCAACGAGCGTGTGCAGTAGGTCTCGGCCTCGCCATCGTACTCGCACAGGAAAAACAGGCCGCGGCCGTCGAAATCGAACGGAACGCCACGGCAGGTTTCGGGCACGATCCGCATCGGCGCGTCGGGGAAACCGGTGTGCCAGCCCGTGTACTTCGTCTCCACGCCGTCATCGTGGATGCCGAAGCCGAGGAGATCTCGGACGGCGTGAATGCCCTCCTCAATCGCTCCGAAGAATTTGTGCCGCGAGATGAGCTTGCCGCGCACGATGCCGTCGATATCGACGAAGCCGATCTTGACGTAGTCGAGATCGCGCGAAGACGCGCGTCGGCGGCCGTGTGGACTTCCTTCGGCCTCATCGCGGCACTATAGCGCGCGCGTCCTAGCCGCAAGAAGCCGCGATATGCGACCCTAGGTCCGGCCCCTTGGAATCGTCTCTCATTGCACCGCCGACACCAGACGGCCCGCGAGCTGCCGGCCGACCAGGCGGGCGTAGAGCCCCTGCCGGGCTACAAGTTCCTCATGGGTGCCGGTCTCGATCAAACGGCCCTGGTCGAGGACGAGGATGAGATCGGCGTTGCGCACGGTTGAGAGTCGGTGCGCGATGACCAGAGTCGTGCGCTCGCGCATGAGAGAGGTCAGCGCGCTCCGGACAAGCCGTTCGTTGACGGCGTCAAGATGCGAGGTCGCCTCATCCAGGATCAACACCGGTGCATCCTTAAGAAACGCGCGCGCGATGGCGACCCGCTGCCGCTGCCCGCCGGAAAGGCGAACGCCACGCTCGCCGACCTGGGTTTCGAGACCGTCAGCGAAGCCCGCGACGGTCTCCTCGAGAGCGGCACGGCGGACGGCTTGCCGCACCTCTTCGTCGGTTGCCGTGGGACGGGCGATCAGAACATTGGCGCCTAGGGTATCGTTGAACAAGTACGTGTCCTGAGCGACGAGCGCGACGCGATCGCGAAGCTGATCGAGGCGATAGTCCTTGAGGTCGATCCCGTTCATGCGCACGACACCCGAATCGGGGTCCCAGAACCGCATCAGGAGGTGAGCGATAGTGCTCTTGCCGGCACCGGAAGGTCCGACTAGCGCGACGGTGCGCGCGGCTGGAACCGTGAACCTCACATCGTGGATCGCGGGACGTTGGGTCCCGCGATAGGTGTAGCTCGCGCCGACGACTTCGAGGGATATGGAGCTGGCAACCGGCGTGGCATCGACGCCCGGCCCATCGACCACCGTCACCCTCTCGCTGTGTACCGCATGCAGTCGCCGGGTCGCCCCGAGGGTGTCGGCGAGCTGGCGGCCGACGTTGGCTATCTCGGAAATTGGCAAGAACGCGGCCATCGCCAGCAGGACCAGCAACGGCAGCACTCCAGCGTCGAGCGCGCCGTCGGCGACCAGCCCAGCGCCGGCGACCACCACGGCGAGGCCGCCCATGCCGGTCGCGACCTCGAGCAGCGATGTCTGCGTCGCGAGATCGGACAGAAACGCGAGCCGCACGCGATGATAGTAGCGGATACGCTCGACGAACGCCCGCCCTCGGTGCCCACCCTCCTGGAACGCGACGATCTCGGCGAGGCCCTGGATAGTGTCGACCGAATGGGCGTTGAGCTCGCCCAAGCCCTCGCGGGCGCGTGAACCCAAGCGATCGATCCGTGCGCGCAGGAGAAAGGGGCTAAGGGCGATCAGCGCGAGAAAAGGCGCCAGGGCGAGGGCCATGAGCGGGCCAAAGACGAGCAGCGTACCGAGCACGGCGGCCGGCACCAGAACCGCGACGAAGGCGGGTGCGACGGTATGAGCGAAGAAGTACTCGACCGTCTCGACATCCTGGGTCGCCAACGCCACCAGGTCGCCGCTGCGGCGCCGCAACAGATAGGCGGGCGCCAGCTTGTCCAGCTTTTCGAACAGAGCGATCCGCATTTCGGCCAGCAGACGGAACGCCATGTCGTGGGCGATCCAGGACTCAAACCAGTGGAGCACCCCAGAAACCGGCGCGACGATCAACAGCGCGATGACAATCAGATCGAACGACTGACCGTGCTTGAGGGCGAGAATGGCGAGCGCGCTCAAGATACCGACGCCGACGAAGGCGATGACGCGGGCGACACCGAACAAAAACGTCAGCCCGAGGCGAAGCCGCCAGGGCGCGACGACCGCCGAGAGCTCGCGAATGGCACCGCCCCAGCCCAGCGTGCCGGCCCGGAGGATATCGTCAGCCGGGTCGATGTCGGGATTGGCGCCCGCATCGATGGGCTCGTCGGGCGCCTCCGCGTCTCCGCCATCGGTGAAGAGGAGCGGCTCGTGGGCGGCGTCCTTCTCGTCCGCCTGCTCGGCCATGAGCTCGGCGTATACGCCGCGACGGGCCATGAGTTCCTGGTGGCTCCCGGCCTCGACCACTCGGCCGGACTCAAGCACGAAGATCCTGTCGGCGTCGATGACGCTGGAGAGGCGATGCGCGATGATCAGGGTGGTCCGGCCGCGCATCAGGCGATCGAGCGCGTCTTGAATTTCAGCCTCGTTCCCCGCGTCGACAGCGGAGAGCGCTTCGTCCAACACCAAAATTGGCGCATCGCGCAGGAGCGCGCGGGCGATGGCGATGCGTTGGCGCTGCCCGCCGGACAGACGGACGCCGCGCTCGCCGACGACCGTGCGATAGCCACGCGGCAGCTGCTCGATGAAGCCATGGGCATTGGCCGTTCGCGTGGCCGCCTCGAGCTGGTCACGGCTGGCTTCCGGCTTGCCGAGACGCAGGTTGTCCTCGACCGTGCCGTGGAACAGGTAGGTGTCCTGATTGACCACCGCGATCTGGTTACGCAAGTGATCGAGACCGATATCGCGCAAGTTCTGACCGCCGATCAGCACGGCCCCCTCATCCGGATCGTAGAGGCGCTCGAGCAACCTCACGATCGTCGATTTGCCCGTGCCGCTCGCGCCGACGATGCCGACTCGCTCGCCCGCCGCGACGGCGATGCCGAGCCCGTCGTGGGCGGGCGTCGGCGCGCCTGGATAGGTAAAGTTCACCGCGCGGAACTCGATGCTTGGCTCCAGCCGCACGGTGTCTGGGCCGGCCGGCCTGTCATCGCAAATCGCTGGCTTAGCGGCGAGCAGGGTGAGGATCCCCTCGGCCGCCGATGCGCCCAGCATGCCCTGGTGGAGAAGGATTCTGAGGTCGCGCAAGGGGCGATACACCTCGATCCCCATCAACAACACGATCAGCAACACCGACAGCTCCATGGCCCCGTCGGCGACGCGATAGGCGCCGACGGCGATCGCGGCGGCGGCGCCCAATGCGATGCCGGTGTCGGTGATGCCGCGCGACAGCGTGTTGGTCGCCAGCACCCACATCGTCGCGCGGAACAGGGCGCGTGCCTTGGCGGCGAGCAGGCGCGCCCGGGCCGCGCTCTGACCGAAGGCCTTGAGCATTGCCAGGCCCTGCACCGCGTCAAGAAACTCGGCGCCGAACGAGCCATAGGCCGCGCGCCGGGCGATGCTGTTGCGGCTGTCCCAGTGGTGGAAAGCGGCCGGGGCGACCAGAGTTAACAGGGCGAAGGCAAGCATGACCACGGCGATCGGCAGGTCGAGGATGGCGACGAAGGCGAAAATACCGAGCGGCGTCAGCAGCGCGACGACAAGCTGCGGCAGATATTGCCCGAAGTACGTCTCCAGCTGTTCGACGCCGTCGACGATCGACAACATCACATCGCCGGTGCGTTGCAGCGAGAAGTGCCCCGGCCCCAAGGCGACCACCTGGTGGTAGAGCTGCTCGCGCAGCCGCAGCTGAACCAGCGCCGAAGTCCGGTGCGCGTGCACGGTGCGGGCGTACTCAAGCAGCCCGCGCAAAAGCATCGCGACGGCGACGGCGGCGAACGGCCACGCAAGGTCGGCGTATGCGGCGCCGCCGAAAATCTCGCCAAGCAGCCAGCCGAGCAGCGCGAGCCGGCCGACGCCGAGGATGGTCGACATCAGACCGAGAAGAACCGTCACCGCCATGCGCAACCGGAAGCCGGCGGTGAAGGGCCAAAGGCGGCGATCGAGATACATGGGAGCCCTCGGAGTGGACGCGCCGTAACTCTAGCGGACGATCGCCGACAAATCCCGCCCACGAGGCGAGGGAGGCGCCGCCCTACCCAGCGACCCGCGCCACCGCTAAGCTCGCGCGGTTACCTGCCCCTTGTGAGGAGCCCGCGCTATGCCCTACGACACGATTGTGACAGAGACCCGCGGATCGGTGGGACTGATTCGCCTCGACCGTCCCGATGCGCTGAACGCGATCAACGCGAAGCTGATCGAAGAAGTCGGGCAGGCGCTTGACGCCTTCGAGCGCGATGGCGAGATCGGGGCGATCGTCCTGACCGGCAGCGACAAGGCGTTCGCGGCCGGCGCCGACATCAAGGAGATGGTGGACAAGGAATTCATCGACGTTCATAGCGACGATTTCATCAAGCGTTGGGAGAGCATTGGCGAGTGCCGCAAGCCTGTCATCGCGGCGGTCGCGGGCTTCGCGCTCGGTGGCGGCTGTGAAATCGCGATGATGTGCGACTTCATTTTGGCCGCCGACAACGCCAAGTTTGGTCAACCCGAGATCCGGCTCGGCACCATTCCCGGGGCCGGCGGTACGCAGCGGCTCACACGCCTCATTGGCAAATCCAAGGCGATGGAGATGATTCTGACCGGTCGAATGATGGACGCCGACGAGGCAGAGCGCGCCGGGCTGGTCAGTCGGGTCCTGCCCGCCGACACGCTAGTCGTCGAGGCGTTGAGGGTGGCGACCCAGATCGCCGCGCTCTCGCGACCGGTGGTGACGATGGCCAGGGAGGCGGTGAACCGTGCCTATGAGACGACCCTCGCGGAGGGCGTGCGGGCCGAGCGGCGGCTATTCCAGTCGACCTTCGCACTTGACGACCGGCGCGAGGGCATGATCGCCTTCGTCGAAAAGCGCCCTGCCGATTTCCACCACCGCTAGAGTCCGGCCGCATGAACTTCGAGCTCTTGGAGGAGCAGCGCGCGTTTCAGGACCTCGCGCGGGACTTCGCCGCTGACCAGCTGGCTCCGCACGCTGCCGCATGGGATGAGGGATCGATCTTCCCTGAGGACGCGCTGCGCGCCGCCGCCGCACAGGGGTTGGCGGGCATATACGTGGCCGGGGATGTCGGCGGCGCGGGCCTGGACCGCCTGGCCTCGACCTTGATCTTCGAGGAGCTGGCCGGCGGCTGCACCTCCACCGCCGCCTACCTTTCGATCCACAACATGGCGGCATGGATGATCGACTGCTTCGGGGCTGACCAACAGCGTCGCAAGTGGTTGCCCAAGCTGTGCACGATGGAGCATTTCGCAAGCTATTGCCTGACCGAGCCGGAAGCCGGGTCTGATGCCGCGTCGCTCAGGACCCAGGCGGTGCGCGACGGCGATCACTATGTCCTCAACGGCGCCAAGGCCTTCATCTCGGGCGGGTCGCGCGCGGACATATACGTTTGCATGGTGCGGACCGGCGGCGTTGGCGCCGACGGGATCTCTTGCCTGGTGGTCGAGGCGGGGGCGCCGGGCCTCGGTTTTGGCAAGGTGGAGAAGAAACTGGGCTGGAACAGCCAACCCACCACCATGGTCAACTTCAGCGATTGCCGCGTGCCGGTGGCGAACCGGATTGGCGACGAGGGCCAGGGCTTCAAGATAGCGATGCGGGGGCTGGACGGCGGCCGTCTCAATATCGCCGCCTGCTCGCTGGGGGCGGCGAACGCGTGTCTTGGGCTGAGCCGCGCGCATCTCAAGGTGCGCAAGCAGTTCGGACGTCGCCTGGCCGATTTCCAGGCGCTGCGATTCAAGATCGCCGACATGGCGACCGAGTTGGCGGCGGCGCGGCTGTTGTTGTGGCGGGCCGCCCGCGCGGTCGACGACGGTGCCGCCGACGCCACACTTCACGTCGCAATGGCCAAGCGGTTCGCCACCGACGTCGGATTTCGCGTAGTCGACGAGGCGCTGCAGATCCATGGCGGCTACGGCTACATGCGGGACTTTCCGATCGAACGGTTCCTGCGCGATGTCCGGGTGCATCGGATTCTCGAGGGCACCAACGAGATCATGCGACTAATCATCGCCCGCGACCTGCTCGGGGACTGATCGGTGACCGACGCCGATATCCTGTTCGAGCGCCGGGGCGGCATCGGGCTGATCACGCTCAACCGCCCCAGCGCGCTCAACGCACTGACCCACGCCATGACCGCCGAAATGCATTCGATGCTGCGCGCCTGGGAAGGGGACGAGGCAGTAGTGGCGGTGGTCGTGCGCGGTGCCGGTGATCGGGCATTCTGCGCTGGCGGCGACATACAGGCGCTGTACCGCGCGCGCGGCGACAATCTCGATTGGTCGTATCGCTTCTACTGGGACGAGTACCGGCTAAACGCCTACATCCAGCACTACGCCAAGCCCTATGTCGCGCTGATCGACGGCATCGTCATGGGTGGCGGTGTCGGCGTCTCGGTCCATGGCAGCCATCGGGTGGTCACGGAAAAAGCGCTGTTCGCCATGCCCGAGACCGGCATTGGGTTGTTCCCCGATATCGGCGGCACCTACTTTCTGCCGCGCTGTCCGGGCGAGATCGGCATGTATTTGGGCCTGACCGGTGCGCGTCTGGGAGCGGGTGATAGCGTGTTCGCGGGGGTCGGCACCCACCACGTGCCGTCGGGCCGCCTCGACGCGCTTACCGAGGCGCTGGCGGCTAACCCAGCCGTGCCCGACGCGATTATGGACAATCACGCCGAAACGGCGGAAGACGGCTTCCTACCGAAACTGCGGCACGAGATCGATGCAGCCTTCGCGGCCGATTCGCTTGAGGCGATCCTGATTGCGCTCGCCGCCGACCCGAGCCCCTGGGCGGGAAAGACGCTGGACATCATGCGCGCCAAGTCGCCGACCAGCCTCAAGATCGCCTTCCGCCAACTACGCGAGGGGCGCTCGCTTTCGTTCGATGAGTGCATGAAGCTCGAATATCGCCTGGTGTGCCGCTTCATGCAGGGCGATGACTTCTACGAAGGCATCCGCGCGGCCGTGATCGACAAGGATCGCCAGCCGCGGTGGCGCCCGGCGACGATCGAGGCGGTGGCCGAGATTGAGCACTACTTCGCGGGCCTTGGCACCGGCGAATTGAATCTTGAGGGCTTGGGCGCATAGCGACGAGGGAGAGAAATAATGGCGCAGATCGGTTTCATAGGGCTTGGCAACATGGGCAAGCCGATGGCGCGCAACCTGGCCACCGCCGGCCATACGGTGCGGGGTTTTGATCTTGTTGACGGCGCCGCCGAAGCGGTCGGAATTCCGGCCGCCGCCTCGGCCCAGGACGCGGCCACCGGCTCGGAAGTGCTGATCACCATGCTGCCGACGGGCGCGGAGGTGCGCGATGTCTACCTCGGCGGTCGCGGCATTTTGGAGGCGATCGATGCGGCCACGCTGGTGATCGATTGCTCGACCATCGATGTCGCGACGGCGCGCGAGGTGAGCGCCAGGGCCGAAGAACGCGGTATTGCCATGGTCGATGCGCCGGTCTCGGGCGGCGTCGCGGGGGCCGAGGCGGCGAGCCTCACGTTCATGGTCGGCGGTGCGGAGGCGGCGTTCGCCCGTGCCGAACCCACCCTGCGAGCGATGGGCAAGACAATCGTCCACACCGGCGGCGCCGGCAACGGCCAAGCGGTCAAGATCTGCAACAACATGATGCTCGCGATCTCGATGATCGGTGTCGCCGAAGCGTTCGTGCTGGCCGAACAGCTCGGCCTTGATCGTCAGACGCTATTCGACGTGGTCTCGAAGTCGACGGGGCAAAGCTGGGCGCTGACGAGCTATTGCCCGGTGCCGGGTCCCGTCCCGGCCTCGCCGGCCAATCGCGATTTCAAGGCGGGTTTCACGGGGGCCATGATGCTCAAGGACTTGCGGCTGGCCCAGCAAGCGGTGCATGGCGCCGGCACCGCCAGCCCCCTCGGCGCCAAAGCCTGCGCGCTCTATGGGCTGTTCGACGGCGCCGGACACGGGGCGCTAGATTTCTCGGGGATCATCGAGATGATTCGGGGCGACGGAGCTTGAGCGGCACTACTCGGCGGCGATCAGCGCGCCACGACGTTCCGCGAGGGCGTGGCGGATGATCTGGAGGCTGGCGACCGGCGCTAGAGTCGCCATCAACGCCGCGACGGCGAGGTTCGGCCACACCGTGCCGGTGCCGAACACCCCAGCGGCAGCTGCGAGCACGGCGAGATTGCCGATGGCGTCGTTGCGACTGCACAGCCACACCGAGCGCATGTTGGAATCGCCGCCCCTGAACCGATAGAGCAGCAGGGCCACGCCGATGTTCACCCCAAGCGCGGCCACACCGACGGCGCCCATGACCTCGACGCTCGGCAGCGGCTGCACCCACGCCGCATGCGCCGTGGCGCCGAGAACCCAGAGACCCATCAGCGCCATCGAGACGCCTTTGAACAACGCTGCGGCGGTGCGGCGCGCCAGGCTCATGCCGAGAACCGCGAGGCTGAGGGCATAAGTCACGGTGTCCGCTGAAGAAGTCGAGCGCATCGGCCTGGAGCGCCACCGAATCGGCGCCCAAGCCCGCCGCCATCTCGATCGCGAACATTGCCGCGTTGAGGCCGAGAGCGATCACGAGGACGCGCCGGATCGCACGCGTGCCGGGTTTGACGTTATCGTTATGACCATTCATGTGAACTACCGTTCATGTAATGAATGAGCGATCTCGTCAAATGCGCGGGTCGAAAAGGGGAAGGAAGAGCAGTATCGGCGCATTCACACCCGCCCCAGCGTGGGACGGCCCCCGGAGGAGGCGCGTTCTCAGCGATCATGGCCCCTTCGGCGTCGGCGTACCCGATCGCCCTAGTGCGGCCAGTTCAACGTCAGGCCGGTGAGATCGATCTCCGGCTCGCGTCCATCGACAATGTCGGCGACAACGCTCCCCGAGCCGCACGACAAGGTCCACCCCTGGTGACAGTGGCCGGCGTTGATGAAGAGGTTGCGGAACGGGGTGTGCCCGAGCTTCGGCGTGCCGCTTGGCGTGACCGGGCGAAGGCCCGCCCAGAACTTCGCTGTCGTGGGATCGTAGCAGTTGGCGAAACCGGGAAAGACCGAGATGACGTTGTCGATGATCGCTTGGCAGCGGACGCGGTCAGGGGTGGCATCGTACCCGGCGACCTCGGCCGAGCCGGCGGCGCGCACCCGATCGCCAAGCGGCACCAGGCCGAACAGCCGCCCTTCGTCGATCATCGGCATGCGCAAGGGATCATTCCAGCCGGCTGCCGGCATCGTGATCGAGACACCTTTCACCGGATAGATCGGCACTCGGATGCCCAAGGAACGCAGCAACAACGGGGTGTGGCTTCCCAGCGCCGCCACATAGCGATCGGCAGTGAGGCGGCCTCCGTCGGTGCTTGCGCCCGTAATCTCGCCGCCACTTCGTTCCAACCGTCGGACGGTCGTTCCGGTGTGGAAGCGGACGCCCAGGCGCTCGCAGTGCTGAGCCACGCCCTTCGTGAACTTGTACGAATCGCCGAGCTCGTCGCCGGGGAACAATATGCCGCCGGCCAGCGTGTCCGCCGTCGAACGCAGCGCTGGCTCGGCCCGCACACAGCCCGCGCGATCGAGAACGTCAAACGACATGCCGAAGTCGCGCATCGATTCGCTGAGCCGGGCGGCGCCGTCCAGCGACTCGGCGCTGGTATAGATCTTGAGGCAGCCCTCGGTATTGAGGTCGTAATCAAGGCCGATCTCGTCGCGAACTTCCTTGAAGGACCGCTGGCTGAGAAGGGCCAGGCGCAAGTTCGCCAGCGTGTTGGCGCGAAAGCGTTCCTCGGTGCAATTGCGTAGGAAATCGAATCCCCAACGCCACATGCGCGGGATCGCGCAGTAGCGCACCAGCACCGGCGCGCCCTCCTTGCCGAGCCACCTGAGGATGTTGCGCGGCATGCCCGGCTGCGACCACGGCATGACCTCGCTCGCGTGCACAATCCCGCCGTTGGCGAAGCTGGCTTCCTGCGCGACGTCGGTGTGTCGCTCCACCACCTCGACCTCGTGGCCACGCTTCGCCAGGTAGTACGCGGTCATCGTGCCGATCACACCGGCGCCCAACACCAATGTTTTCATCAGCGCGCCTCCTGGGCGGCCCGAGCGCCCCCGATGGTTCGAGCACCCCCGACATTGTCGTCTAACCCACCGCCGAGCGCCATGGCGCGGACCGCGTCCGGGCCATGGCCGGCTTCGCGCAGCGCGCGGATCGAGAGCGCCCCGTCGCGTTTGGCCAAGCGGCGCCCGCCCGCGTCGGTAAGCAGCCGGTGATGTCGATAGGCTGGGCTCGGCAGGACGAGCAGCGCCTGCAAGAGCCGATGAATGTCGGTGACCGGTTCGAGGTCGCCCCCCCGTGTCACCAGCGTCACGCCTTGAAGCGCGTCGTCGACGGTGACGCTCAGATGGTAGCTCGTCGGCGCCTCCTTGCCGGCGATCACGATGTCGCCGTGGCGCGACGGATCGGCGCTGCGCGCTTCGCCCCGCGCGTCGTCGAACCACATGATGGGGCCGGCCTGCTCGATCGCCGCCCTCATGTCGAGCCGGCTAGAGTATGCCTCGCCCGCGTGTATGCGAGCGCGGCGCTCGGCCGCGTCGAGTCGGCGGCAGGTGCCGGGATAGGGGGGGCCGTCCTCGCCGTGGGGCGCAATGCCAGCCCGCACCACTTCCTCGTTGATCTCGCGACGGGTGCAGAAGCACTGGTAGAGCACATCCATCCCATCGAGGCGCGCCAATGCCCGGGCGTAGTCGTCCATGTGTTCCGATTGGCGGCGCACCGGCTCTTCCCAGACCAGACCAAGCCAGGCCAGATCCTCGCAAATCGCCGCCTCGAACGCGGGAC
The DNA here is from genome assembly GCA_965226045.1 of Alphaproteobacteria bacterium. GTDB lineage: Bacteria > Pseudomonadota > Alphaproteobacteria > VGEJ01 > VGEJ01 > CBDDBU01. The sequence continues at coordinate 273,874 of CBDDBU010000028.1, read as the reverse complement.
GTGAGCGGCCACGATCGATGTCCTCGATGCGCAGTAAGAATCTTCCATGCGCCGCCGCGTCGAACGCTATCAGCGCCGCGTAGGCATGGCCGAGATGGAGAAATCCGTTGGGGCTCGGGGCGAAGCGGGTGACGACCTCCTTTGGGGTCGGACGCCCGCCCGTCACCATGTCCTCAGCGTTTGGTCAGACGGGCGCCAAGGGCGCGGAGGTACTTGAGGTCGCTGCCGTCGAACTCACCCTCGGCGATGTCCTTCCTGTAGCCGAGTAGCTCCTCACGGGCGGTTTCGGAGATGTCGCGTGCGAGCAGGTCGTCGATCAACGCGAGCGCTACGGCATGCTTGTCTTGTTCGAGCGGTGCCCCCTCATCCGGCCCCGGTCCAATGTCCTCGTCCTCGTCCTCGTCCTCGTCCAAATCGTCGTCTGGGTCCTCGTCGGGCTCATCCGCCTCCTCGGGAACGAGCAATTCGTCCCACGTCACGCCAGTCGATGTGACCCGCTGGTGGATGGTTCGCGCTGCTTCGATCACTCGCTCATCGACGTCGTCGCCGAGCCCCTCGAGGAGACTGATCAACTCGCCGCGGTTCAATTCGTCGCCCATCACCGCTCCAATAATACAGTCCACGCGCCACGACGATGATACCCCCCGGCTGGTCATCCGCAAGCGCCGCCGCCGCCGCTGGGTTTAGCGCGCGGACGATGCGGGGGTGAATCGCAGTATGGCAGCGCGTAGCCTGTACATGGCGAGCGGTGTGCTGGCAATATGGCCCGCTCCAACGCCGTCGGAGTCGACTCCAAGCCATGACCTGGCGTCAGCGCTTGGTCGTGTCTTGATGCGAGGGCTACAGCGGCTGTACGCGTGCGTGGTCACGGGAGGGCGAGTATGCGATTTGCGGTCGACACGGGCGGCACCTTCACCGATCTGATCGTCGAGGACGATGACGGCGGGATCCGGATGTACAAGTCGGCGTCCACGCCCGGCGATCCGATCGTCGGGGTGATGGATAGCATCGACGCGGCCGCCAAGGACCGAGGACTGTCGCGGGAGGGTCTGTTGGCGAAGGGCGACCTCTTCGTCCATGGCACGACGCGCGCGATCAACGCCATCGTGACGCGGACCACGGCCAAGACGGCGTTTCTCGCCACCAAGGGCCATCCCGACATATTGGTGTTTCGCGAGGGAGGCCGAATCGAGCCCTTCAATTTTACCGTGCCCTATCCCGACCCCTATGTCCCCCGGTCACTCACCTACGAAGTACCGGAGCGGATCATGGCGGATGGCTCGGTCGCCGAGCCGCTGAGCGAGCAGGCCGTTGTCGAAATCGCGCGGCAGCTCAAGGCCAAGGCGGTAGAGGCGGTCGGCGTCTGCCTGCTGTGGTCGGTGGTGACTCCCGATCATGAGCTGCGGGTGGGCGAGCTGTTGGCCGAGCATCTGGCGGGCGTTCCCGTTACCCTTTCGCACCAACTGAACCCAGCGCTGCGCGAGTACCGGCGGGCCTCGTCGACCTGCATCGACGCGTCGCTCAAGCCTTTGATGGGCGCCTACCTGACCAACCTCGCCGAGCGTTTGAGGGCCACTGGCTTCGCCGGACGGGTCCTCGTGGTGACCTCCCAGGGTGGCGTCATGGACGCAATCGACATCGCCCGCACGCCCATCCACTCGATCAACTCTGGCCCGGCGATGGCGCCAATCGCGGGCCGCCACTTCGCGCGGGCCGACAGCGGAATGGATACCGCGATCGTCACCGATACTGGCGGCACGACCTACGACGTGAGTCTGGTGCGACGCGGGCGCATTCCGTGGACCCGCGAGACCTGGATCGGTCAGCCCTTTCGCGGACACATGACCGGCTTCCCGTCCGTCGATGTCAGAAGCATTGGCGCGGGCGGTGGTTCGGTCGCGTGGGTCGACCCCGGCGGGATGCTGCACGTGGGCCCGCAGAGCGCGGGCGCGGTGCCAGGTCCTGCCTGCTACGGCGCGGGAGGTACCGAGGCGACCGTCACCGACGCCGCGCTGGTTCTCGGCTATCTCGACCCCGACTACTTTCTCGGCGGCACGATGACCGTCGATGTCGAGGCCGCCGCCCGATCCATCACGAACAAGGTGGCCGAACCGCTCGTCCTGACGCTGGAGATGGCGGCCGCCGCGATCATCGATGTCGCGACCGAGAACATGGTTCACGCGATCGAGGACATCACAGTCAACCAGGGGATCGATCCAGCGACCGCCTGTCTGATCGGTGGCGGCGGCGCGGCGGGCCTGAACGCGGTGCTGATCGCCCGGCGGCTCGGTTGCGAGCGCGTCATCATTCCCGAAGTGGGCGCGGCGCTGAGCGCGGCCGGCGCCCTGATGTCCGAATTGGCGACACAGTACCAGGCGACGCACTACATGATCAGCGGCCGCTTCGATCGCGATAGCGTCAACGAGGTGCTCGCCAACCTGGAGGTCCGATGCCAGGAGTTTATCGACGGCCCGGGGCACGGCTCGATCGAAAGTCGAATCGAGCTCACCGCCGAAGCGCGCTATCCCCATCAGGTGTGGGAGATCGAGGTACAGCTGCCATCGCCGCGGTTTCGCTCCGACGACGATGTACGGGCGCTGGTCGCCGCTTTTCACCGCACGCACGAGGATATCTTCGCGATCGCCGATCCGGAATCGGAGATCGAGGTGGTCGGGTGGCGCGCGGCCGTGAGCTGTCGCATCCGCGAGGTCGGCACCGGCGGCCTCGCGGATGCGAACGGCCATAGCCAGTTGTCGTCGGTCCGGCGCGCGTATTTCCGGGGAACCGGGTATGCGGAGGCGGCGGTGCGCCATTTCGAGGATCTCAAGCCCGGCGCGGTACTCAAGGGGCCGGCGATCGTCGAGTCGTCGTTCACGACCGTCGTCATCAATCCGGGCGCGGCCGCGACCGCGACGGAAACCGGCAGTTTGTCTATCCAGCCGAACGCCGGCTGAGAGGAGGCTAGGCCGTGGACATCAACGTTGCGGGAAAGCGCACGATCATCACCGCCGGCGCGGCCGGAATTGGCCGAGTGATCGCGCAGACATTCGTCGCGAATGGCGCCCGGGTGCATGTGTGCGACATCGATGAGGCGGCGCTCAACGATGTCCGCGACAAGCACCCCGACATCGGCGCCACCAACGCCGATGTTTCGGACCCGGCGCAGGTAGACAAGTTGTTCGATGAGGCACTGGCGGGTCTCGGCGGCCTCGACATACTCATCAACAACGCGGGCATCGCGGGCCCGACCAAGCGCTTCGAGGATATCACGCCGGCAGAGTGGAACGAGACCATCGCCGTCAACGTGAATGGCCAGTTCTATTGCGCGCGGCGCGCCGTGGCCCCGTTCACGGCGGCTGGCGGTGGGGCGATCGTCAACCTATCGTCGGTGGCCGGTCGACTGCCGATGCCGTTGCGCGCGCCCTACTCGACCTCCAAGTATGCTGTATGTGGCTTCACCGAACAGGCGGCCTATGAACTGGGACCAAAGAACATCAGGGTCAACGCCATCCTGCCCGGCGCGGTCGATGGGCCACGGCTGCGCGGGGTGATCGAAAAACAAGCGGCGGCGGCCGGTGCTTCCTACGACGAGTTCGTGCCGAAAGTGCTCCAGCGTATTTCGCTGCGGACCATGGTCAGTCAGCAAGAGATCGCCGACATGGCGCTTTATCTGTGCTCGGAGGCGGGGCGGCACATCTCGGGCCAGGCGATCAGTGTTTGTGGCAATTTCGAGAGCTACGAGCGCCCGGAGATCTAGCGTACGCGTGCTCACACCATCGAGACCGACCATGGCCGGATATCGATAGTTGAAAGCAAAGGCGGCGGCCCGGTGGTATTGCTCATCCACGGCAATTCCTCGTGCAAGGAAGTCTTCCGCAATCAGCTCGACGGCGACCTGGGTCGGCGCTATCGCATGATCGCCATGGACTTGCCAGGTCATGGCGCCTCGGAGGACGCGCGCGATCCCGAGCGAGGCTACACGATGCCGGGCTATGCCGACGCCGCGGTCCAGGTGCTCGCCGGGTGCGGCGTCGAGACGGCGGCTGTGGTCGGCTGGTCGCTCGGTGGACATATCGGGATCGAGGTGATCGGCCGCTATGCCGGCCTCAAAGGCCTGATGATCACCGGCACCCCGCCCGTGGGCGGCGATCAGGTTGGCGATGGCTTCCTGCCCAACCCGCACATGCATCTCGCCGGCCAGGAGGTGTTTAGCGAGGAGGAGGGCGATAGTTTCGCCCACGACACCTGTGGCCGCAACGCTTCGTTCGAGCCGTTCCTGCTGGCGGCCGTGCAGCGCTGCGACGGACGGGCGCGGCGGATCATGTTCGAGTCTTTCGTCGCCGGCGTCGGCGACAACCAACGCGCCGTCGTCGAAACCGCGAAGCTGCCCCTCGCCAACGTCAGCGGCGGCGACGAGCCCTACGTCAACAACGCCTATCTCGAAACCGTCGCCTGCGCCAATCTATGGGAGGGCCGGGTGCATATTCTCGACGGCGTTGGCCATGCGCCGTTCTGGGAAGCGCGCGCGCTTCGATCCTATCCTCGCGCGCTTCCTGGGCGACGTGTTGGTGTAGCGATCTCAGCCGCCGCCGTGGCGGGCGAGGAAGTCAATCAGTGCTGGATAGTAGGCGGCGGGCTCCTCGTAGAACGGCGTGTGCGAGCTGTTCTCGAACACTCGTAGCTCGGCATTGGGCAGCGCATTTCGCATCCGCAGCGCGCAGGCGGGCGAGAGTTCATCGTACTTGCCGGCCGTGATCAGCGCTGGACAGGTGATGCGGTGCATATCGGGGAGGCGGTTCCAGTCCTTGAGATTGCCCGTATAGAGGAACTCGTTCGGCCCCTGCATGGTCTCGTAGGGTTGCAGGTTCCAGCCGTCGACGGAGCGCCGAAGCGGCGGCGGCCAGGTTTGCAGGCGGCAAACGTGGCGGTAGTTGAGCAGCGTAATCGCAGCTTGATATTCAGCGTGACCGAGCGTTCCTTCAGCCTCGTGCCGTTGCATCATGGCGACCGTCTCGGGTCCGAGGGCGGCGCGGTGGCGGTCGAGCTCCTGGATCAGGTGCGGCATATCGGCGCAGGTGTCGCCGAGCATGACGGTCTTGAGATTGTCGGGGTGGGTAATGCCGTACTCGATGCTCAGCCAACCGCCCCACGAGTGGCCGAGCAAGTGAACCTTACCCAACCCCATGGCGGTCCGCACCGTCTCGACCTCGGCGACGTAGCGGGTAATGTTCCACAGCGAGGTATCGTTGGGTCGATCGGAGGCGCCGGTCCCCAGTTGGTCGTATGTGACGACGCGAAAACCGTGGTCGGTCATCGCTGAGTGGGCCTCGCGAAGGTAGTCGCACGGAATGCCCGGTCCGCCGTTGAGCAGGAAAAGGACATTATTCCCCTCGCCGAAGCTGTATGTCTTGACGGTATGGCCGTCGACCTTGACCTCGCCCACCGCATCCGGCTTGCGCTCCTGCCACATCACATCGTCCTCCGTCGGCGAAATGACGCGACAATGTGTGGCGCCGCGCGGCCCGTCAATCTGGCATGGAGATGGGCCTTGAGGCGGCTCTCGATGCGGATAGGGCTGGTGCTGCTCGCCGCCGCCATCGGTGGGTATCTCGCGGTGGCGACGCCCGCGCGTGCCGACTTCGACGATGTCCTGGCCGCCTACGAGCGGCGCGACCACGCCTGGGCTCAGTATCTGCTGGCAACAACCTATAGCGATGGTCAAGGCGTCGAGCCCAACCTGGCCGAGGCCTTCAGGTGGTACCTCAGAGCCGCGTCGAGCGGACTGGCGGAGGCCCAAGTCGACCTCGGCTTGATGTACTACCACGGCGATGGGGTGGACCAGGACGACGCCAAGGCGCTGCAATGGTTTCGTTGGGCGGCCGAACAGGGTCTCGCCGAGGGGGAGAGCAACCTTGGCACCTTGTATGACCTCGGACGTGGCGTGCCACAGGATTACGGGGAGGCGGTGCGCTGGTATCGCCGCGCCGCCGAGAGGGGGCTGGCGGATGCCCAGTTCAACCTCGGCGCGATGCACGAATACGGCCTTGGCGTCGCCCGCGACCCGTCCCGCGCCTACGCCCTCTATGCGAGTGCCGCGCTTGGCTTCCCACCGGGCCGCGCGCGTCAGCAGGCCGCGCGTGGGCGCGATCGAGCGGCGGCCTACCTGAGCCCCGACGAGCTCACCGTGGCACGCGATTTGGCGACGCGATGGCGGACGCCGCCCGACGCCGTGGCAGAGCAGATTCAAGCGGTTGAGACCGAGGCCGCTTCCGAGCTCGCTAGCGATGGTGGCGCACCCGGTGCTTTCGATGCGCCCGAAGGCATCCGTGTCTACGTTCAACGCCCTCTGAGCACACTCGGCTATGATCCCGGGCCGGTCGATGGCCAACTTGGCTCCCGCACGCGGGCCGCGATCCGCGCCTTCGAAGCCGATCACGGCATGGTCCCGACCGGTGCGCCCAGCGAGCGTCTCGCGATCGAGTTGTTGGCTGCGCTGCTCGATCGCTGGGCGCAACAAAGGGAAGTGGGTTCGGCCGGGCTCGGCCGCTGAGAGGCCGCGTCGAATGGCCACCAGCATTGAGGAATCGCGGCGGATCGGTTAGGTGTGCCGGGTGTGTCCGACGGGGAGGGAACCATGGCGCGCGCCGACCGACGCAACTTGTCACTCGAGCAGATCGACCGCGACACGCTCATCCATCCCCTGACGCATCTTAAGGATCACGCGCAGGGAAGGTCCGCGCCGCGCATCTTCGAGACCGGCCACGGGGTGCGCCTGACCGATCGTGACGGTCGCCAGTTCATCGACGCCTTCGCAGGCCTCTACTGCGTGAATGTCGGCTACGGCAGGACCGAGATCGCCGAGGCGATCTATGAGCAGGCGAAGAAACTCGCCTACTACCACGCCTACGCGGCGACGGCGACCGAGCCGGCGATCCTGCTGTCGGAACGCATTCTCAAGATGGCGCCGCCCGCGATGAGCCGGATTTTCTTCGGTATGTCGGGATCCGACGCTAACGAAACCCTGGTCAAGATCGCCTGGTACTACAACAACGTGCGGGGCCGCGAGAACAAGAAGAAAATTATCTCCCGCCAGCGCGGCTATCATGGCGCTACGATCATCGCCGCGAGTCTGACCGGCTTGCCGGTCTACCACCGCGCCTTCGACCTTCCGGTCGGACCGATCCTTCACACCCTCGCACCCCACCACTACTGGGGGGCCGAACCGGGCATGAGCGAGCGCGAGTTCTCGCGCCACTGTGCTGCCGCGCTCGATGCCCTGATCGAGGCGGAGGGACCGGAAACCGTCGCCGCGTTCATCGGCGAACCGGTGTTAGGGACGGGCGGCATCGTTCCGCCGCCTAAGGGCTATTGGCGGGAGATCCAGGCGGTGCTCGCGCGGCATGACGTGCTGCTGATCGCCGATGAAGTGATCTGCGGCTTTGGTCGCCTGGGCGCACCCTTCGGCAGCTTGCGCTACGACATCGAACCGGACCTGATGTCGATCGCCAAAGGCGTGACCAGCGCCTATCTGCCGCTGTCGGGCGCGCTGGTGAATGAAAAAGTGTGGTCGGTGATGGAAGAGGGGGCGGACCAATTCGGGCCGTTCGCGCACGGCTTCACCTATAGCGCCCATGCGCTCGGGGCCGCCGCCGCCATGGCCAATCTCGATATCATCGAGCGCGAGGATCTGACCGGCAACGCGCGGGCGACCGGCGCTTACCTGCTCGAGCGGCTGCATACCGGCTTCGATAGCCATCCGCTGGTGGGCGAAGTGCGCGGGGTCGGGCTGATGGCCGCGCTTGAGTTCGTCGCCGATCGTGCGCAAAAGGTGCCGTTCGCCCCCCACCACCAGGTGAGTCAGAGGATCGCCGCAGCGTGCCTCGATGAGGGGCTGATCGCGCGTGCGATGCCGCATGGCGCGGCGCTTGGCTTCGCCCCCCCTTTGGTGACCGATCGCAACGATGTCGACGAGATCGTCGACATCACGCGCCGCGCCGTCGACAAGGTGAGCGACCAATTGACGGCCGGCGGCGAGTGGAAGGCGGCCTGAGACCGATGACCGAGCGCGGCATATCGCTGGCCGACGTTTATCGCGCTCGGGCGGTGATCACCCCGCTGGCGCGGCGAACGCCGCTGGTGCCGTCAGCGAGCCTGTCGGAGCGCTGTGGAGCGCCCGTCTACCTCAAGCTTGAGACGATGCAGGACATGGGCGCATTCAAGATTCGCGGCGCCGCCAATCGTATTTTCAGTCTCGACGTTGAGGAACGCGAGCGCGGTGTGGTCACGGTCTCCACCGGCAATCACGGCCGCGCGGTCGCCTACGCCGCGCGGCGCCAGGGCGTACGGGCAATCGTATGCCTCTCGCGACTGGTGCCCGTGGTCAAGGTCGAGGCGATCAAGGCCCTGGGCGCCGAAGTTCTGATCGTCGGCGACAGCCAGGATGAAGCCCAGGAAGAGGCCGAACGCCTAGTCAGCGACCGGGGCCTCACGTTCGTCAATCCGTTCGACGACCCGTGGGTGATCGCCGGCCAGGGCACGATCGGTCTCGAGCTCTTGGAGGACATTCCCGAGATCGACACGGTGATCGTGCCGATCGGCGGCGGCGGTCTGATCGGTGGCATCGCACTCGTCCTCAAGTCCGCCTCGCCCGCCACCCGCGTGGTCGGCGTTTCGATGGCGCGGGGCGCGGCGATGATCGACAGCCAGCATGCCGGCAAGCCGATCCTCGTCGAGGAGGTCGAGACGCTGGCCGACAGCCTGGGCGGTGGTATTGGTCTGAGCAACCGCTATTCATTCGCGATGGTGCGCGATTTCGTCGATAAGATGATCGTGGTGAGCGAGGAGCAGATCGCTGCCGCCATGGTGCATGCCTACCGCCACGAGCGCCTGGTCGTCGAGGGCGGTGGGAGCGTCGGCATCGCCGCGCTCCTGCACGATCTTGTGCCCGACATTCGCGGGCACACGGCCGTGGTGCTGAGCGGCAACAACGTCGACATGGATATGTTCGGCGGCATCGTCGGGACCCGGCGGGACTGAGCCATGGCGATCACGATCCTGACCGAATCCGAGCTTCGAAGCTGCGTCACGATCGACGCCGAGACCAGGACGGCGGTGGCCTCGGCGTTCACGGCGCTTGCGCGCGGCGAGGTCATCATGCCGCCGATCCTCAGGATCGATGTCGAGGAGCACAATGGCGAGGTCGACGTGAAGTCGGCCTACATGCGCGGGCTCGACGGGTTCGCCGTCAAGATCGCCTCCGGCTTCTTCGACAACCCGACACGTGGACTGCCCAGCACCAGCGGCATGATGAACCTGTTGGATTCATCCACTGGGCGTCTGGTGGCCGTTCACCTCGACAATGGGTACCTGACCGACGTGCGCACGGCGGCGGCCGGCGCCGTCGCCGCCGTGCATCTGGCGCCTCGCGAGGCGCGAACCGTGGGGGTGGTCGGTGCTGGCGCTCAGGCGCGGATGCAGATTCAGGCGCTCAAGCAGGTGCGCGATTTCTCCGATCTGTTGGTGTGGGCGCGCGACGGGGCCAAGGCGCGAAGCTACGCGGATGAGATGGCGGACCTGTTGGGTATCGCGGTCGCGGTATGCGAGGGCGTCGAGCCGCTGGTTCGGCAAAGCGACATCGTGGTCACCGCCACGCCGGCCACCTCGCCCCTGATCGAGGCGGCGTGGCTGCATTCGGGCCTGCACATCACCGCGATGGGCTCGGACGCCGAACACAAGAACGAGCTCGCGCCAGGGGTCATGGCCGCGGCCGACCTTGTGGTCTGCGACTCCACGGCTCAGTGTCTGCGCCTTGGCGAATTTCACCATGCGGTTGCGGCGGGCGCGATGGCGGAGGAAGCGCCGGTGGTCGAACTCGGTCAGATCACGGGCGGGCGGCATCCGGGCCGCAGCCGCGCCGATGAGGTGACGGTGTGCGACCTGACCGGAACCGGCGTGCAGGACACCGCGATCGCCTTGTTGGCCTTCGAGAAGGCCCAGGCGCTCGGCCTCGGTACCACCCTCGATTAGTAGGCCTTCATATAGCGCCGGCACTTGGCGATGTCGTCCAGGCCTTCCAACATCCCCATCTCATAACGCTTGAGCTGCGTGTAGCAACTCAGCATATCGGGCGACAGCCAGCCGCATACCACAGGGTCTCTTTCCATCTCCTGCAGGGCGCCCTCAAGCGACGTCGGCAGGCGTTTGACGCCCATGCGGGTGCGCTCTTGGTCGGAGAGTTCGCTCGGGTGGCCCCCGGTCAGGGGCGGTGTAGACAGTCCGGCGCGAATGCCCTCGAGGCCAGCCCGTACCATCGCGCCGAGCGCGATGTAGGGGCTGGCGGCGCCGTCCGCGGCCCGAAACTCGAAGTGGAACTGGGGCGCGGGGGCCATATCACCGAACTCGACGATCGGGCAGATGCGGACGGCCGCTTCCCGGTTGTTGGCGTCAAAGGCGGTGAACGCGGCGCTCCAGTGATCGGGCACGAGCCGCAGATAGGAGATATCGCTCGGACAGGTGAGCGCGACCATACTCGGCAGGTAGCGCAGAACACCGGCAATGAACCGGCCGGCGATGTCACTCACGCGTCCCGGCTGGTCGGGGTCGTAGGTGCAAACGCCGCGCGAGTCGAAAAGGCTGAAATGGATGTGGACGCCGTTGCCCGTGCCGGCTGGATCGATGACCGGCGAGAAGCTCGCGCGGTTGCCGAGCCGGCGGGCCACTTCGCGCACGACTTCGCGGACCACGACCGCGCGGTCGGCGCCAGCGATCCCGACCGTGGGACGCACCGTCAGCTCAAACTGGTTGGGCGCGTACTCGGTCATGAAGACCTCGGGCTCCTGGCGGGCCAGCCGCAACGCCTCCATTACCTGCGGCCCGAACGGCTCGGTCATGCGGTAGCGGTCCAACCCAAAGGCGCCGCCCGGCCCGTCTTCGATGTGCGCGAGATGAAACTCGTGCTCGAAAGCGGTGCTGATGGTGAGGCCGGTTGCGTCGCGGAGATCGGCGAAGGCGTTTTTGAGAAATGTTCGCGGACAGGCATCGAAGGGCCTGCCGTCGGTGTGAACAAGGTCGCTGAGATAAAAGTGGAGCGGGCTCGCCGCTTCCCACATGTCCACCCGGACCTCGGTGTCGGGATCTGGAATCAGGCGCAGATCACCCATCGGGCCCCACGGATTGGGGGCGATCGGGCCGAACGCGGTTATGCCGAGGTTGGCTGGCACCCAGCTCACGCCTTTGTGCATGTGTCCGAGCGTGTCGACCCGCGGCACGGCGCGGCCCCGCGTGACGCCCGAGAGATCATTGGTCGCGAAGATCACGAGTTGCTCGCCGCGCATCGACTATTTCCTCCCCAACCGTTAGTGGTGGTTTTTCTGGCACATCTCCACGACCGAAGATAGGGCCGGCCTCGCTCTTGCGGCGCCGGCGACGCGCTGGGATGATGTCATACCCTCGGCGTCGGCAGGCTTTGATGGACGCACCGCGCGAACAGACGCGGGCCCGCTTGGAGCCCGACGAGCCGCCGCCTTTCGGGATCGTCAATCGGGGGGGGCGGAGCCGGTTTGTCCTGACCTGCGAACACGCGAGCGCGATCCTCCCGCGGCGTCTCGGCGATCTCGGGGTTCCGGAGGTGGAGCGCCGTCGCCACATCGGCTGGGATATCGGGGCGGCGGTGGTCGCTCGCCGGTTATCGGCGCTGATCGACGCCCCGCTGGCCATGAGCGGTTATTCGCGCCTGGCGATCGATTGCAACCGGCGGCCCGGCGGTGGCGAGTCGATTCCCGAGATCAGCGAGGCGACGCCGATCCCGGGCAACGTAGGGATCGGCGCCGGCGAAAGGGAGGTGCGCGCGGAGGCTATGTTCTGGCCGTACCATGAAGCCCTTCACGAATTGCTGGAGGGGCGCGCGGCGCGCGTGCCGGTCATGGTCGCGGTGCACAGCTTCACGCCGGTTTATCACGGCGAGCAAAGGCCCTGGGATGTCGGGATCACGTACCGGCACGATCCGCGACTGGCTAAGTTGATGATTCGGGAGTTGGAGAAGGAAGGGGGCCTGTGCGTTGGCGAGAACCAACCCTATCCCGTCGACCTTGATACCGACTACGCCGTGCCCGTCCACGCCGAGCGTCGCGGCATCCCCCATTGCCTGATCGAGATGAGGCACGACCGCATCGAGACGGACGGTGGTTGTCACGCCTGGGCCGAGCGCCTAGCGCGAGTCATCGAGGCGGTTAGCCATGATCCGATGATTGCGCGGTCGATCGTGCCGGCGCGCGACGTGGTCGAACCGAGATTGCCGATAGGAGAGAGCTGATGGAACGTACCGAAGTTGATGCCATTCCCCTGGGCGGCGATGTCGCCCTGCGCGAGCGGGCGGCCGAGCCGCGCAAGACCGCCCTGCTGCTGGTCGACCTTCAGAATATGGAATACAAGCCGGGCAAGCGGGACCCGAACGATGCGTACTACCACGATCGCATCGAGAGCCTTGTCATTCCCAACAACAAGCGCCTACTGGCCGCCTGTCGGGATGCCGGTGTCGAGCCCATCTACACGGTGATCGAAAGCCTCACTCTCGATGGTCGCGACCGTAGTCTCGACCACAAGGTGTCGGGCATTTTTGCCGCCAAGGGCTCATGGGCGTCCCAGGTTCTTCCCGACATCGCGCCGCTCGACAACGAGATCGTCATTCCGAAGACCGCCTCGGGCATCTTCAACTCGACCAACTTCGAGTATGTCCTGAGAAATCTCTACATCGAGTCCTTGATTGTCACGGGGCTGGTCACCGACCAGTGTGTAGAGGGGGCAGTGCGCGACGGTTGCGACCGGGGGTTCTTCATCACGCTGGTCGGCGATGCGTGTGCAACCCACACGCAGGAGCGCCACGACGCGTCGCTCAGCGCGGTCAAGGGCTATTGCCGCGTGCGAACTACCGACAAGGTTGTCGCTGAACTGACCGGCGGGGCCGCCAGGCGGGTCGCCTGACCGCGGCGCGGCCCGATGGCGCACGATCCTCGCGACGATAAGATCGCCGAGAACACCGGCCGCGCCACCGACGCGCCTCAGCGAGTCGCCTCGCTGGAGGCCGCGATTGGGCGTGAGGTGCGCCAGTTCCGTCGCAAGCTGGACATGACAGTTACGGAACTCGCCAAGCAATCCGAACTTTCGCCCGGCATGCTGTCCAAGGTCGAGAACGGCCATACCTCCCCGTCACTGGCCACCCTGCAGGCGATTTCGCGGGCGCTCAACGTCCCCGTCACGGCCCTGTTTCGCAAATTCGAACAGGAGCGGGCAGCAACCTACGTCAAGTCCGGCGAAGGCCTGCGCATCGAGCGCCGCGGCACCCGCAGCGGGCACCAGTACCAACTTCTCGGCCACTCGTTTGGCGGCAGCACGATGATGGAGCCCTACGTCGTTACCTTGACCGAGGCTTCAGAGGTGTTTCCGCTGTTCCAGCACTCGGGCACCGAGCTCATCTTCATGCTGGACGGCGAGATCGAGTACCGCCACGGGGGCGGGGTGTACCGGCTGGAACCGGGAGATTCGCTGTTCTTCGACGCCGACGCGCCACACGGTCCCGAGAACCTGATCCGGCTGCCGGTTCGCTTCCTGTCGGTGATTGCTTACGCACCGAGCGGGGACTAAACGACCTGATGGATAAACGGTTCTCCGGTCGCGTACAGTCGAATATATATGGCTAATTACCACGTTTATGTGAGTATACGACCGGCCTCGATGCGAGTGGGTAGCAGTATGGGTAGCATTGAGGCTATTTCATGCCCGTGGGAGCGGCCGAAGTGTGACAATCGCACTACGCCCGATCCGATCCCTGCCCATATTGGTGACAGTACCGTTTGGTATTTCTTCCTCCCTGTAAACCTAGGCTCGACCGTACCAAAGGGGCCGGGCCTTTATCTTTGGCGGGGCTACCTCAGGCGCCCGTGGCGCTTGAGCAGGCCGAGTTTAGTGAGGCGCCGCACCTCTCCTGGGATGAGGTCGAAGCCACGCTGGCCCTCAGGAAACAGCACTTGCTCGCAACTCTCATTGCCAAGCGTGACGATTCCGAAGCCTTCAAGAGCAACCGTAGCGCCCGAGATAGTCACACCGTGGCAGTGCTCGAAATAGTAGTTCCATCGCTCCACCGTTTCACCTCGCACGAACAGTCACGCGCTTCCCTGCGGCGGCCCACCCATGACCTCGTCTTCGCCGATCCCTCGCTCAATGTCGTAGAGCAACTTGGCTAGCAGCCTGTCGGACTTGAGCCGGGAGTCGAAATAGGATTCGATGGTATCAGTTGATTTGCCCGCGCGTGATGGAGGCCGTCATGAGCAATTTCCGACCGGTCGACCGGGAGACGGGGTTTCTGCTGCCGCCGTCGGTGGAGGAATGGCTTCCCGAGCGGCATCTGGCGCGCTTCGTGGTCGAGGTGATCGAGCAGTTGGACCTCTCGGCGTTCGTGAAGGCCTATCGCGGCTCGGGCTCGGCGTCCTATCACCCGAGCATGCTGCTGGGGCTTCTGGTCTACGGCTACGCCACGGGGGTGTTTTCGAGCCGCAAGTTGGAGCGCGCGACCTATGATTCTGTCGCTTTCCGCTTCATCGCGGCCAACGATCATCCCGACCACGATACCATCGCCGCGTTCCGGCGGCGTTTTCTCGACCGGATCGAAGGGCTGTTCGTCGAGGTGCTGCTGCTGGCCCGGGAAGCCGGGGTGCTGAAGCTCGGCACGGTGGCGCTGGACGGCACCAAGGTGCACGCCAACGCGAGCCGGCACAGCGCGCTGTCGTGGAAACACGCCTGCGAGCTCGAAGCCCGGTTGAAGGCCGAGGTGGCGGAGTTGATGGCGTTGGCGGAGGCGGCCGATGGGGCGGATGTGCCCGACGGGATGTCGGTGCCCGAGGAACTGGCCCGGCGCGAGGATCGTCTGGCCCGCATCGCCGAGGCTAAGGCGGTGATCGAGGCGCGGGCGCGCGAACGCCTTGAGCGGGAACGGGCCGAGTACGAGGCGAAGCTCGAGGCGCGCGCGGAGAAGGCCGAGAAGACGGGCCGCAAGCCGGGCGGCCGTCCACCCGAGCCGCCGGTGGCCGGGCCCGGGCCGAAGGACCAGGTCAATCTGACCGACGCGGACTCGCGCATCATGCCGGTGGCCGGCGGCGGCTTCGAACAGGCCTACAACGCCCAAGCCCTGGTGGCGGCCGACAGCCTGCTGGTGGTCACCAACGACGTGGTCCAGGCCCCCAACGACAAGCGGCAAATCGAGCCGGCGCTGGAAGCGCTCGCCCGCCTTCCCGAGGCGCTGGGCGCGCCCGAGACCCTGCTGGCGGACAGCGGCTACTTCAGCGAGGCCAACGTGAACGCCTGCGCCGAGGCCGAGATCGCGCCGTTGATCACGCCCGGCCGGGAACGCCATCATCTCTCCTGGAAGGACCGCTTCGCCGGCGCGCCGCCGCCCCCGGAGAACCCGACGCCGCTGGAAGCGATGACACATCGACTGGCGACGCCCGAGGGCCGGCAACTCTACGCCCTGCGCAAGCAAACGCCGGAACCGGTGTTCGGCATCATCAAATCGGCCATGGGCTTCCGCCAGTTCTCGCTACGCGGCCTGGACAAGGTCACGGGCGAATGGAACCTGGTGACCCTGGCCTGGAACATAAAGAGAATGTTCACCTTGCAATACGCTTGAGCAGGCGGCCGGACTCCGTACCTCGCGAAAAGGAATAAGAGTATGCTCGCCTTGCGGCACGCGCGAGCAAGCGAACGTACTTCGTGCCCTCACGAGAGGGCATAAGAGTATACTCACCCTGCGGTACGCGCGGCCAAGCGACCGCACTCCGTGTCCTCACGAAAGGCGCTCGATCCCATGACCTCTCCACATCGCGATCCGTCCACACCCATTCTCGCGGACCTCAGTCCGACAGGCTGCTAGACCTAACTCCCGCGGCTCATTCTCCGCCTCGCAAAAAGGGTGGCGTGCTCTGGGCCCGGTTCGTGCCCGCCCCTGCGGGACCGCCGATACGCCGCGCGGCGACGGCCGGGCACATTAATTAGGAGGCGAGGTCATCGCTCCCAGCGTCAATACGCGCTAACATGAGTACTGGCGCGCCCTCGTAACGAGAAATAACAACGGGCGTGGCCGAGGGAAGCACGCGGGGCGTTGGGCGAGATCGTCTAAGTGTCGGGTTGGACGGGGCCATGAGCAGCCAGAGCGATGTCGGCGTCCGCCGTGGGCGCCCGGGACTGATGTCGATGGGTGGCGCCTCCGGGCGCGCAGCCCTCGGTTCGATGTGGCTGATCGCGCCGCTGGCGGTCCTCGCGCTGGTCGCCCAGTTCAGCTTCGGTCCGGCGCTTCAGGGGACCATCACCTACTTCTTCATTGCCATGACGGCAGTGGTGAGCTTCGGCATCTTCAGCGGCAACTCTGGCATCCTCAGTTTTGGCGGCCACGTCGGCTTCATGGGCCTCGGCGCCCACATCTCGGCACTGTTCACGATACCGCCGGAGAACATCAAAAGCGTTCTGCCGAAGCTGCCGCCGTTTTTTGTCGAGCTCCACACCGACATGTGGTCGGCGATCCTGATCACCGTCGTGATCGTCGGCGCTGTCGCGTTCATCGTCGGCCTGCCGATCGCGCGAATGGCCGGGATCGCCGCCTCCATCGCCACCTTCGCGTTCCTCGTCGTGGTCCACGCCGTCATCATCGGCGCTGACGAGTTCACCCGCGGCCCGCGAGCAGTCTATGGGCTGCCGGCCTCCGTCGACGTGTTGACCGTATTCTTTTGGGCCGCGGTCGCCATCGTCGTGGGCCGTGTCTACCGCGACACCCGGCCCGGCCGCGAGTTGCGCGCTTCACGCGAGGACGAGCTCGCGGCGCGCTCGATCGGCGTCGATGTGCCGAGGCAGCGGCTTGCCGCGTGGGTCGTGAGCGCACTCGTCGCGGCCGTGGCCGGCGTCCTGCTTGGCCACTACCTCGGGGTCATCTCGCCCAAGGGCTTCTATTTAATTCTCACTTTCCAACTGCTGGCCATGCTGATCGTCGGCGGCATGAGGACCATTTCGGGCGCCGTCGTCGGCACCATCGTGATCACGTTGGTGATCGAGATCCTGCGCCGGGTCGAGACCGGCTTTGAGCTGGGACCGATCGAGGTCGGCCAAGTCTTCGGGCTGACGACCGGCGGCCTGAGCATCGCCATCTTGCTGGTGATGTATTTCCGCCGCGAGGGCGTGATGGGTTATCTCGAACTCGATGAACACATTGCCCGCTGGCGACGCGCGGTATCGGGGCCCACCACGCCGGCCGAGCCGAGCGCGGCGGGGCCGCTCGGATCGGAGGTTGTGGCCCCGCCGCCGGTCGGCGACCGCGCCCTGGTTGCCGAGGACGCGGCGGTATCGTTCGGCGGGCTGCAGGCGGTCGACCGTGTGAGTTTATCGCTGCGGCCCGGTGAAATTCTCGGGCTGATCGGCCCGAACGGGTCGGGCAAGACGACGTTGCTGAACCTGATCGCGGGCGCCCTCAGCCCCGATGCTGGCCGCTTCATACTCGATGGTGTCGATATCACCGGGTGGCGTGCTCACGACATCGCCCGCCATGGAATCGGGCGCACCTTCCAAAACGTCCGTCTGTTCCGCAACATGACGGTGCTGGAGAACGTGACGGTCGCGGCAGCGGGGAGTTCCCGCGATGTCGAGGCGCGTGCGCGCCATCTCTTGCACGGGTTCGGGCTCGCCGGTCTAGAGGATCGGATGGCCGGCACGCTCGCCTATGGACCGCAACGGCGGCTGGAGATCGCGCGCGCGATGGCCCTCGAACCGCGTTATTTGCTGCTCGACGAGCCGGGCGCCGGCATGAACCAGATCGAATCCGACGAGCTGCTCGACCGGCTCGACAGCATCCGTCGTTGCTACGGCATCGGTCTTCTGGTTGTTGACCACGACCTTAGGCTGATCATGAGGCTGTGCGACCGGGTGGTGGTCCTCAACAAAGGCGAGCGCATCGCCACGGGATCGCCCTCGGCGGTGCAGAGCGATCCCCGGGTCGTCGAAGCGTACCTGGGGCGTCGAAATAGGAAGGCCGCGTCAGACGCGGTGCAAAAGGAGGAAGAGCGATGAGACGACTGACAACGTTCGCGAGATCGGTGGGTACGGTTGCCGCATTTACCCTAACAATGGGCCTTGCCATCGAGGCCCAGACCGAGGACTTGAAGCTCGGCTTCTGCGAGGGCATCTCCGGCAATTTGGGCATTGTCGGTGAGCCCAATGCCAACGGCGCCCAAATGGCGGTCGACGAGATCAACGCGGCCGGCGGCATAGCCGGCAAGTGGAAGATCGACTATCGAGTGCAAGACATTCGCTCGGAGGTGCCGGCGAGCGCCGTGTGCGCCCAGGAGATGGCGGATTGGGGGGCGCATGTGGTGATCTCGCCCACCGATGTCGATCCCTCGGTAGCGGTGGCCCAGGTCACCCATCCGTTGGGCATCCTCACCGTGTCGTCATCGGCGTCCAGTCCGACGCTGCCGGCGATGGTCGGCGACAGCCTGTTCACGTGGTTCACGGCCGACAATCTACAAGGCGCGGCGATGGCCCAGTACGCGTGGGACCAGGGTTACCGCACGGCATATCTGCTGGTGTCGCATGATATTCCGTATACCGAACTTCTGCCGGGTTACTTCGCCTGGTCGTTCGAGAAGCTCGGCGGCGAGGTCGTGGGCTGGGGCGTCTACAGCCTCGAGCAGCAAGACTTCAGCGCCGAGGTCACAAAGATCAAGAACCTCGACCAGGAGCCCGACGTGATCCACACCTCGGCCTTCGATCCCGACATCGGCGCCTTTCTGACTCAACTGCGCCAGGCCGGAATCAAGACCGCGGTGGTGGGGAGTGACGGCGCCGACAGTGCGTCCACCTTCGCGCTCGGCGATGTCTCGGAAGGCTTCGTGTTGACCACCGGCGCCGATCCGTCGCTGTCGGCCGACGTCGCCGACTTTTTCGACCGCTACGAAAAGCGCACCGGGGACAAGGTGAGCGCGGCGAACTACGTCCTTGCCTACGAGCTCGTGAAGGCCATCGCGGCGGCGGTGGAGAACGCGGGTGTGCTGGATCGGGCCAAGATCAAATCGGCGTTCGCCAACTTGGAGAATTGGCCCGGCGTGACGGGTCCAATCACCTTCAAGGGCACCGAACGCAACCCCATCCGGTCGGTCTACATCGTCGGCGTCAAGAGCAGTCAGCGCGTCGGCTTCGCCAAAGTTGATCCGGCTGGCGACTTGGTGGCGCCGTCGGCCGTGAACTATACGGTCGACAACGAGTAGGTCGCCTGTAACCGCTTTTGCCCGCACCGAGATGCTCACCGTTTCCGATCTCGCGGTGTCGTATGGCGCCGTACAGGCGGTGCACGGCTTGAGCCTCGCAGTCTCCGAAGGCGAGATCGTCGCGCTGCTCGGAGCCAACGGTGCGGGCAAGAGTTCTACCTTGAGTGCGCTGATGGGGCTGGTGCCGATGGCGAGTGGCGATGTCTCGTTCGAGGCGCGCCCCATCGCCGGACTCGCGCCGGAGCGGATCGTCCGCCTCGGCATGACCCTCACGCCCGAAGGGCGGCATGTGTTTCCCAACCTCACAATCGATGAAAACCTAGCGCTCGGCCGCGCGACCCGGCGCGATCGCGACGGCGTGGAGAAGACCCGCGACGAGATGTTCGCGCTGTTCCCGGTTTTGGCGGAGCGGCGTTCGCAGCTGGCCGGGACCCTCTCAGGCGGCGAGCAGCAGATGCTGGCCATCGCACGGTCGTTGATGTCGCGGCCACGGCTGTTGTTGTTGGACGAGCCCTCGCTTGGGCTGGCGCCACAGGTGGTGGATGCGATCTTCGAGCTGATCCCGCGCTTGCGGGACGGCGGCCTGACGATCCTTCTCGTCGAGCAGAGTGTCGACCTGGCGCTGGAGATCGCCGATCGCGGCTATGTCTTGCGCAACGGCGAGGTCGCCATGGCCGGAACCGCGGACGAGCTCGCGGCCTCGAGCGGGGTCGAACGCGCCTATATGGGCCTGGCCGACGTTTGAACGTGGGCGAGCTTCTCCAAAACCTGATCAACGCGCTCGCCCTCGGTGGCGTCTACGCGTTGCTGGCTCTCGGGCTCGCCTTGGTGTTCGGTATCCTGGGGCTGATCAACTTCGCGCACGGCGAGCTCTTGACGATCTGCGGCTACTCGATCTTGGCCGGACTCGTCGTGTTCGCCCTGCCGTTCTGGCCGGCCGTCGCCCTTGGTATTCTCGTGACCGCGCTTGCGGCGGTCCTAATGGAACGGATCGGGTTTCGCCCGGTGCGCGACGCGAGCCCGGCATCGATGCTGCTGACGAGCTTCGCCATTTCGGCGCTGCTGCAGATTCTGTTTCAAAACGCGATCAGCCCGCGTGGCAAGGCGATCGTCACACCCGCATTCTTCAAGGAGGCGCTCTCCATCGGCGAGCTGGTCATCGGCTCGATTCAGGCATTGTCGATCGTCGCGACGGTGCTGCTGCTGGTCGGCCTCACCGTTTTCCTGCGCTGGACCATGCTCGGGTTGGCGATGCGCGCCGCCTCGGTCGATTTTCAGACCACCCGGCTGATGGGCATTCGCGCCAACGCCGTCATCGCGACGGCTTTCGCCCTCTCCGGCGTGCTGGCCGGGGTCGCGGGCATGTTATGGGTGGCGCAAGCTGGCGGGGTGCGGCCGGCGATGGGCCTGGTCCCGGTGTTAAAGGCGTTCATCGCCGTGATTCTCGGCGGGCTCGGCAGCCTGCCGGGCGCGGTCGTGGGCGGCTTCCTGTTAGGTCTGGTCGAGGTGTTCCTGCGCGCCTACCTGCCGCGCTCGCTGCTCGAGTATCGCGAGGCGATCACCATCGTCATTGTCATCGCGATCCTGTTCTATCGGCCTCAGGGCTTAATGGGCCGCCCCGTCGATATGGGACGATAGCGTCAACCGGGCGCAGCGACAGCGGATAGCGGATATACATCATCACCGTTGTGCCCCTGGTGCCATCGGCGCAAGCATCCGCCTGGGTTGGTGAGGTTAGGCGGCGTTCGATCCAGGGGGCGCCGGTCTAGCAGCCTGTCGGACTGAGGTCCGCGAGAATGGGTGTGGACGGATCGCGATGTGGAGAGGTCATGGGATCGAGCGCCTTTCGTGAGGACACGGAGTGCGGTCGCTTGGCCGCGCGTACCGCAGGGTGAGTATACTCTTATGCCCTCTCGTGAGGGCACGAAGTACGTTCGCTTGCTCGCGCGTGCCGCAAGGCGAGCATACTCTTATTCCTTTTCGCGAGGTACGGAGTCCGGCCGCCTGCTCAAGCGTATTGCAAGGTGAACATTCTCTTTATGTTCCAGGCCAGGGTCACCAGGTTCCATTCGCCCGTGACCTTGTCCAGGCCGCGTAGCGAGAACTGGCGGAAGCCCATGGCCGATTTGATGATGCCGAACACCGGTTCCGGCGTTTGCTTGCGCAGGGCGTAGAGTTGCCGGCCCTCGGGCGTCGCCAGTCGATGTGTCATCGCTTCCAGCGGCGTCGGGTTCTCCGGGGGCGGCGGCGCGCCGGCGAAGCGGTCCTTCCAGGAGAGATGATGGCGTTCCCGGCCGGGCGTGATCAACGGCGCGATCTCGGCCTCGGCGCAGGCGTTCACGTTGGCCTCGCTGAAGTAGCCGCTGTCCGCCAGCAGGGTCTCGGGCGCGCCCAGCGCCTCGGGAAGGCGGGCGAGCGCTTCCAGCGCCGGCTCGATTTGCCGCTTGTCGTTGGGGGCCTGGACCACGTCGTTGGTGACCACCAGCAGGCTGTCGGCCGCCACCAGGGCTTGGGCGTTGTAGGCCTGTTCGAAGCCGCCGCCGGCCACCGGCATGATGCGCGAGTCCGCGTCGGTCAGATTGACCTGGTCCTTCGGCCCGGGCCCGGCCACCGGCGGCTCGGGTGGACGGCCGCCCGGCTTGCGGCCCGTCTTCTCGGCCTTCTCCGCGCGCGCCTCGAGCTTCGCCTCGTACTCGGCCCGTTCCCGCTCAAGGCGTTCGCGCGCCCGCGCCTCGATCACCGCCTTAGCCTCGGCGATGCGGGCCAGACGATCCTCGCGCCGGGCCAGTTCCTCGGGCACCGACATCCCGTCGGGCACATCCGCCCCATCGGCCGCCTCCGCCAACGCCATCAACTCCGCCACCTCGGCCTTCAACCGGGCTTCGAGCTCGCAGGCGTGTTTCCACGACAGCGCGCTGTGCCGGCTCGCGTTGGCGTGCACCTTGGTGCCGTCCAGCGCCACCGTGCCGAGCTTCAGCACCCCGGCTTCCCGGGCCAGCAGCAGCACCTCGACGAACAGCCCTTCGATCCGGTCGAGAAAACGCCGCCGGAACGCGGCGATGGTATCGTGGTCGGGATGATCGTTGGCCGCGATGAAGCGGAAAGCGACAGAATCATAGGTCGCGCGCTCCAACTTGCGGCTCGAAAACACCCCCGTGGCGTAGCCGTAGACCAGAAGCCCCAGCAGCATGCTCGGGTGATAGGACGCCGAGCCCGAGCCGCGATAGGCCTTCACGAACGCCGAGAGGTCCAACTGCTCGATCACCTCGACCACGAAGCGCGCCAGATGCCGCTCGGGAAGCCATTCCTCCACCGACGGCGGCAGCAGAAACCCCGTCTCCCGGTCGACCGGTCGGAAATTGCTCATGACGGCCTCCATCACGCGCGGGCAAATCAACTGATACCATCGAATCCTATTTCGACTCCCGGCTCAAGTCCGACAGGCTGCTAGAGGTGGGCGGTCGAGGCGATCTCGACCAGAAACTCCGGCTTGACGAGGTCCGCCTTGATGCAATAGCGAGCTGGTGGGTCGGCGGAGAAGTACTCGCGGTACACCTCGTTCATGCCGGCGTAGTCGGCGTAGTCCTTGAGAAATATCTGATTGAACGCGACATCGGCGAGGCTTCCGCCCGCCGCCTCGATCACCGCCTTGACCGACTCGAGGACATGACGCGTCTGGGCCCGGATATCCCCGACGCCGACAACGTTGCCCTCACCGTCGAGGGCGACAGTGCCGGCAACGTACACGGTGTCGCCGGCGCGCGTTCCAGGCGAATACGGCGCGAGCGGCGGCGCGGCGCCTTTGGGGATCACGGGTTGGCTGGGCATTGTTTTCTCCTGCTGCGAGTTCGGATCCAGGCTACACGGTCGCGATCGCCTGATCAGCCCGCAGGCGGGATCGCCCGCGGGTTGAACAAAGACGTGCGCGCCACTGTCTCCAACGACGGCCACGAGTCCGCCACGTCGGCATGCCAACCCACGAGGGCGGTTCTGGCCGCTGGAAATGCTCCCTGCTCCGCCAGGCGCGCGACGCGGCGCAGCGCGTGCGCCCAGCCGGCGATCGTTTGCCGCGCCGCACCGTGCTCGGGCGCCGGAAAGCGTTGGTGGAGGCGACCGATCTCGAGACGAACCATATCGACGACGAGGTCTACGAGCGCGGCGTCCTCACTCTCCAGCGGTTCCCTCACGAGCGCGGCGAAGTCCTGCAATGCGGCCACGGTCGCGGAAAGTGTGATGGGTTCGCGACGTCTGTCCACGGCGCCGACGGCCTCAAGGTAGGCAATCATCGCCCGGCGTTCGTCAAGATCGTATCCAAGCGACCACACCTCATCGAAATGATCCACGACGGCGGCGAGATCGGCGGCGCGTCCGTCATGGAAGTAGGGCGCCGATTCGGCCAGGCCGAGCAGGACCGGCGTATCGAAGTGCCCATCCGTTCCCACATCGTGGCGGCGGCCGTCGACGAAGCCGCCGTCGGGGCCGTGGCAACCACCGCAGTCGCGCGCGAACAGCCCCGCGGCCGCGCGGGCCCGCGGCAGCGCCGCCGCCGCGAGCTGGCCACCTGCATCCACTAGAGGGTTGGGCAGAAGCGCTAGATCGAGCTGATAGGCGACCAGGGCGTCAAGAATCAGAGGTTCCGGTTCATCGCCGCCGCAACTCGGTGACCGATGACGTGGCGTGTGAATTCAGCCAGGCTCGCGAAGCGGCCGTCGCGGCCGTAGGGCGCGGTCAACCGCACGCCGCGCAGCGAAGGAACGTTGACCGGATTGAAGAAGCCATCGTCGGCGCGGCGGTTCCAGAAGGCATGGCTCGCGTCGACGCTGCCGGGACGATCTGAGAGTCCCTCGACAAAGAAGTCGGCATTGGCGCCGCCATTGGGGTGGCAGGTGTTGCAGGAAAGGCCCAGCCGCCCTGCCCTTCCACCGACGACGAACGTGCGGCGAACGGAAGGCTAATTTTCCAAGGCGGGCGAAAAACGAGGGTTGCCCACCCTGAGCGACGCTGCGTAGATATTCGGGCGAGCCAGGGAGGTCAGCAAATCGGCCATACGGTCCGATGAACCCAGCCAAATCGCGTCGTTCAAAAGACGTCGTATCGGGTTCACGAACGGTCTGCGCCACCGGCGCGGAAGATGGCCGCCATCGTCGACCGCGATCATGCAGGCGCCAGCCGTTCGCCGGATGCGGTTCGCAGGACTCTTCGGCGTCAACGTCGATCGGCCATGCGCCACCATGGCGTCCATCAACACGTTGCACCCGCCGCGATGTGATCGGAGCGCGCGTTCTCTCGCCGGCTATGGCTGACGCCGCCTCGCAGGGGATGAAAATCATGCCCGTTGGGGCGACTTGCTGCGAGATGTTGACCGCATCGTGCCCAGCGCCGCTGATCGATGTCGCGATGGGTGTAGCCGCGTCATTGGCGGCGGTGCGCACGAGCCTCGATGCACACATCGTCGAACGGAACCGCCGCGGTGTCGTAGTCCTGCTCGATATCGAGTCTCGCCAGGCCGATCTCATCGGCGATCGCCTGCACGCCGCGACGCAACTTGCCGTCTGAGGACGGAGAGTTCGCGGTCGTCGGGATGACGTAGATCGACCGTAAGCTCCACCGAACCCGGGATCACGTTCCGCGAGTTCGGGCTCGAACGGAGCACGCCGACCGTGCCTGACAGGCGTGGGGCGCATGGGCGAGCGCGATCCTGGACCTCCGTGACCAGGCGCGCGGCCCCGAGGAGGGCAGCGCCTTGCGCCTCGGCATGGGCGTCGTGCGTCGGCGCCAGTGGGCCTCCTCACCGACGAACCACCACGGAATACCAGCGCTGGCCCTGGGCTCCGGTGACCGCGCCGATCACCTTGTCCTCTGCTTCGAGGATGGGACGGCTTGCTCGATATGCGCCTCGAAGATAGGCGCCGACCGCTCGCCCGGCAGCCGCCTCGCCCGCGTAACCGATGGCCTCGAGCGCCTCTCATCCTGCATGCGGCCATCGGCGTCCGCTGTTGGCCGCGTGATCGTCGACCGATCAAAGAGGCCGGCGAAAACACCCGAGCCAATCATCGGCGGTGAAAAGCGTGAGCCTTCCTGCCGTTGGTCCAGACGACGACCTCGATCGGCGCCTCCGTCAAATAGTCGGCAGTTCAGCGTGCGCAGCTTCCTCAAGCCCCGCGAGCACACCGTAGGCCCCGTGACTTCCTGCCGCCCGTGGGTTGGCTATCGAGGTGGCTGCCGTCATGACCGGCGCCAGCGTGTCGTCGCGCCCCGGGCGCCGCGCGAAGATGTTACCGAACTGGTCCACGGTGACGCCGCAAGCCCGCGTCACAGCACCAAGCACCAAACAGGTCCCTGCTCGACCCGATCGAGCTCGGTGAGCGCAAGCCGGCACACCCCACCCTTTTCCGTGGCGCCAATCCGCGCCATGTCCATCAGGCTTTTCCACAGCCGATCCTGATTGACCCTTAAATTCGGCATAGCGGGCTCTCACCTATCAGCGAGCTATCACCGCGAGTCTTGCGCATGCAGTCTGATGGAATCACTGGTCATCGGACCGACGGCAGCGGCGCCGTCGCATCGTCGATCCAGGCCAACACGTCGCCCCAGACGGTCTCGGCATCGCGGTCACGCAACAACATGTGATAACCGCCTGGATAGAAGGCGAATCGGCAGCGGGCCGCGCCAGGCGGCGATCATGGCCGGTGTGTCGGTTCGGCTCATCCCCATGATCTCGTCACGCGCGCCATAGAGAACAAGCGTCTCCGTCCTCATGCGTGGCGCCGATAGCAGTGCCGTGTCCATGAGATTGACCATCCTTTTGACCGTTCACGGCATCGATGGCGTATTCTTGATGACCAGCGGTTCCGCCGAGAGTTCCCTCAGGACCTCGTCATTGTCCGACGGAGTGATCTGGAGCCCGCTTTCGTTGACGTGAAGGGCGGTGAGAACGTGGGCGCCCAGCCACAACGTGGCGCGCGCGATCAGGCCGAGCGTCGATCGCCCCGCGGAGACGGCCGGAGCGACCAGAATAATTGAAGGTTTGACACCGCGACCCGATTTCGACAGACGGCGCCGCCCTCCGAGGCCAGAACCACGGCACCGCCCATGCTAAGTCCCAGGAGATGAAGCGATTGATACTCGGATGGCGGGCGCCCACGAGAACCAGAAAGGCGCAGAGATGGCTTTATCAACGCCTCCGAGCCCGGCCAGATGCCGACCTCGCAGTCGCACCAAACCCCCGCTGGTCATATGCATAGGTCTGAACGCCGCGCGCCGCCCACCATGCTGTCGCCGCCCGATCAAAGGCATTGCTGTAGTCGTTGAAG
Organism: Alphaproteobacteria bacterium; assembly: GCA_965226045.1. GTDB lineage: Bacteria > Pseudomonadota > Alphaproteobacteria > VGEJ01 > VGEJ01 > CBDDBU01. Next base: position 247,266 of record CBDDBU010000028.1, on the reverse strand, counting down.
CCGGTGAACGGCCACGATGATGGCGCGCGGCGCTGGGACGACGACCAGATTCGCACAGGCGCGGCCCGTCCACCGCTACTCACATACTGCGCATTGTCCCCGGCGCCGAGGAGACCGGCTTGTGCCGTGGACGCGCTCGGATTATCGTGAGCTGCTGTCGGGGGGTGCTGATGCCAGTTCCGCTACGCACAAAAGAAGAACGAGCGGCACGAATGGCGGTGACCACGGGCTTGGTTGAGCCGTTCTAATGCGGCACAAGGATCGGTCTCCAACGAGCCCATTTCAAACATGGTGTCGCGCGCGGCAACCTGACCGTCGAGCAATAGAGGTCAGAACTGGTCATAGCTAGCATAGAGGATCGAAAAGGTAACTACCCAGGTACCCCGCTCCTGACCGCGAGAGGATGATGTAGGTGGTCGCCGGGGCCGGGTTTCCGCCGCCGCGTCGTTGATCGTCTCTTGACTCCATAGAATCGGGCGTCTATGGGTTGCGCTCTCGTGTGACGGGAGCGGCGCGTGGGATATTTCGGGTCGAAGGCGACGAGCGGTCTGTGCCAGGCGCTGATTGCGCTGATGCCGCCGCACAGCGTTTACATCGAGAGCCACCTGGGGGGCGGTGCGCTGATGAAGCGCAAGCCAACGGGCGTGCGCTCGATCGGCATCGACCGCGATGCGCAGGCGCTCGAGGCCTTTGCCTGTGACTACCCGGTCGAGTTGGTGCATGGCTGTGCCCATGCCTTTTTGGCCTCGTTCCCGTTTCTGGGCCCGGAGCTGGTCTACAGCGATCCCCCCTATCTGCACGCGACCCGCCGTTCGGCACGGCGCTATCGCTTCGACTACGAGGAGGTCGACCATGTCGCGCTCCTGGACCTGCTCAAGGATCTGCCCTGCCAGGTGATGGTCTCGGGCCATCCCTCGGCGCTCTATGACGAGATGCTGGCGGGCTGGCGCAGTCTGGCGCTGCAGGTGACGACCCAGGCCCAGGTGCGGACCGAGGTCGTGTGGTTCAACTTCGCGCCCGACCGGGTGCATTGGGCGAGCTACGCAGGCCGGAACTTCACCGACCGCCAGCGCATCAAGCGTAAGGCGGCCAACTGGGGCCGGCGTTACAAGGCCTTGCCGGCGGGCGAACGCCTCGCGGTGCTGGCCGCCATGATGGCCGTCGATGCCGAGGACCCGTGACGCTGTCGCGCTGGCACGAGGACCTCGCCGCCCATGACGAGGCCTTCGCGTGCCTGCAAGATCTTCTTGACCCCTCATCCTTCGCAACCACAGTCGTCAAGGCCTTCCGGGAATGGGGCCAGGGGCTGTTGCGCCTGGCCACGGCGCTCGTCCGGGAGAATGCCGCGCTCGAGCGGGAGAACGCGACCCTGCGGGACCGCATCGCCGAGCTCGAGCGGAGCGCGGCGCTTGACAGCACCACCAGCAGCAAGCCGCCCGCCAGCGACGGCCTGCGCAAGAAGAGCGGAACCCAGAGGCGCACCCGAAGCCAGCGCGGCAAGTCCGGCAGGCCAAGCGGCGGCCAGCCGGGCCACAAGGGAACGACGCTGGCGCGGACCGAGAGCCCGGACCATGTTGTGGATCATGACCCCTCCGCCTGTTCGGGCTGCGGCGCACCGCTGTCGGACGCCGACCGTCACCGCGCGCCCGTCTGTCGACAGGTCTTCGATGTGCCCGAGCCACGCCCCCTGGAGGTCACCGAACACCGCGCCCATCGCTGCCTCTGCGGCGCCTGCGCCACCGTGACAGGAGCCGTCTTCCCGGACGGCGTGACCGCCCCGGTCCAGTACGGGCCACGCATCACCGCCTGGGTGAGCTACCTGCTGTACGCCCAGTTCGTTCCCGAGAAGCGCTTGGCCGAACTCATGAGCGACCTCTTCGCAGTGTCCATCTCCACAGCCACGATCACCGCCATGGGCCGGCGAACCGCCAGGCGCTTCGAGCCCTTCCTCGCCCATGTCGCAGACGTGATCCGCACAGCGGTCCCGGTCAAGCACCTCGACGAAACCGGCCTGCGGATCGCCGCCCGTACCCGCTGGCTCCACGTGCTGTGCACCCCATTCCTGACCGTCCTGCGCATCGGCGCGGGACGCGGCGATGTCGAAAAGGACCTCGAAGGCATCCTCATCCATGACGATTACGCCGCCTACTTCACCCTCAAGGGCGTGCGCCACGGCGCCTGCAACGCCCATCACCTGCGCGAACTCCAGGCCCTGATCGACATCGAGAAGGAAGACTGGGCAAAGAGCATGCACCGCCTCCTTGAGCGCGCACACAGGGCTACCCGCTTCTCCCGTGAGAACGGCCGCGACGTGCCCGCCTCCCTGGTGGCCCGGATCTCGCGGGCCTGGGCCCGCATCCTCGACCACGCCATCGCCTTCCACGAGGCGCAGCCGCCGCTCCGGACCGGCAAGCGCGGACGAAAGAAACACCGCATCGGTCATAACCTCGCGCTCCGCCTCCGCAAGCACAAGGAGGGATGCCTGCGATTCCTCACCGACCCGCGCACGCCGTTTACGAACAATGAGGCCGAACGTGACCTCCGAATGGCCAAGCTGCGCCAGAAAATCTCCGGTGGCTTCCGCTCCGAGAGGGGTGCCTACAACTTCGCCAGAATGCGTGCCGTCATCGCCACCGCCCGAAAGCAAGGCTGGAACGTCCTCCAGACCCTGGTGCATCCCGATCCGATGCAACTAATCCCCCAACTGCGCCTCTGAGAACACCGGCACCGCTACCAGCCCGGACCCCCACGATCCCTCACATACAAACGCTCGGGCCAATCAGACCTGGGTAGTTACATGAAAAGAGCTATTGTCAAAAGTTGTGTATGGGCTGATCATGCGGCGGCGCGATCCTGGCGTTCTCCATCTACGAATTTGACGCCGCGAATGATCTCGGCGAGATGGTTCGATCCATCGAGTTTTCTCCATTTTCTCTGAGCGCGCTGGCATAGTTTGAAGACCATGGCCATCGCCGTCTTGCGCGACAGGCAGCCCTTGGTCCGGTAGGTGCGCAGACGAACCGTGGCGAACGTGCTCTCGATGGGGTTGGTCGTGCGTACATGCTTCCAGTGCTCGGCGGGGAAGTCGTAGAACGTCAGCAGGACGTCGCGGTCCCTGGCCAGGCAGGCCGCGGCCTTGTCGTACTTCGGCCCGTAGGCTTCCAGGAAGAAGTCGAAGGCGCTCTCGGCATCCTTCCTGGTTTCGGCCATCCAGATGTCTTGCAGGCGCCCCTTGGCTTTCTTTTGCAGACCCTTGGGCAGCTTGTTCAAGACGTTGCCCGTCTTGTGAACCCAGCAGCGTTGCTCGCGGGCGCCTGGGTAGACTTGGCGGAGCGCCTTCCAGAAGCCGAGCGCGCCGTCGCCGAGCGCCAGTTGCGGACCCATTTCAAGGCCGCGCCGCTTGAGATCGAGCAGAACTTCGAGCCAGGACTGCTCACTTTCGCGATAGCCGTCGGCGATGGCGATCAGTTCCTTCTGTCCCTTGTCCGTGGCCCCGACGATCACCAGGATGCACTGCTTCTCTTCCTCCATGCGGGCGCTGAAATAGATGCCGTCCACCCAGAAATAGACGTAGCGCTTGGCCGTGAGGTCGCGCCGTTGCCAGCGCTCCGCCTCAACCCCCCAGACCTCTTTCAGCCGGGTGATCGTGGAGGCCGAAAGCCCCGGCGCGGAGCTCCCCAGGAGCGCCGCCAAGGCTTCCCCGAAGTCGCCGGTGGAAATGCCCTTCAGATACAGCCATGGCAAAAGGTCTTCCAGGCTCTTGGCGCGGCGCAGATAGCGCGGCAGGATCGCCGACGTGAAGCGGATGGCGCCGTCCCCCCGGTCCCGCACACGGGGTTGGCGCACGCTCACCGGGCCGATCCCGGTCTGGATGAAGCGTTCCGGCAGATATCCATTGCGGACAACCCGGCGGCGGCCGGCGGCGTCAACAAGCGCCGCATGGCTACCCAAAAACACGGAGACCTCGGCCTCAACGGCTTGGGCCAACAACTCGCGAGCTCCAGCTTGTAGGACTTCCGTCAACGGATCTTTCTGAAAATCAGATGGGTTTTGAAAAGCAACAACGGTAATCGCTTATGCACGACGTTCCGGCGGCACGAGATGTTGCGTTGGGCGTGGTTGTAGGATAGTTGGTTCCTGGTTTGTTCGATTACCAGGAGCCGCCCCATGGATCGCTTCCCCGACAGTCTGATCGCCTTCCAACGCATGTTCCCGCACGACGACGCCTGCGCGGCGTGGCTCGCCTCGGTGCGCTGGCCCGAGGGCTTCGAATGCCCGCGCTGCGGTCATGATCACGGCTGGGCGCTACGCGGCAAGGCCCACACGTTCGAGTGCGCGCGCTGCCATCGCCAGACCTCGGTGACGGCGGGGACCATCCTGCACGGCAGCAAGCTCGCGCTCACCGTCTGGTTCTGGGCCGCCTACCTGATGGCGACGCATTCGAACGGGATCGCGGCGCTGCAGCTCCAGAACCAGCTCGGGATCGGTTCTTATCGCAGCGCCTGGCTGCTCGCCGCCAAGCTGCGCAAAGCCATGGTCGATCCCGAGCGCGACCCGTTGTCGGGCCTCATCGAGGTCGACGAGACCGCGCTGGCGTTCCGCACCAAGAATGATCCCGTGGCCGGCGGCGCCGGGCGCAGCCACGACGGCAAGCTGCTCGTCGTCGGCGCCGTCGAGGTCGGCGACGGCAACGCGCCGGGCCGCCTGCGCCTGGCCGAGATCGCGTCCTACGGCGCCGAAAGCCGCAACCGCTTCATCGGCCACAACATCGCCGCCGCCAGCACCGCCAAGACCGACGGCTGGGCCGGCTACGCCGCGGCCCCCGTCGAGACCCACGATCCCCACGTCATCGGTTCCATGGCCGCCCACCTCGTGCTGCCCTGGATCCATCAGGTGTTCTCCAATCTCAAGGGCTGGGCGCGCGGCGTCTATCGCGGGCTGCGCGCCAAGCACCTGCAAAGCTATCTCGACGAGTTCGTGTTCCGCTTCAACCGGCGCCGGACACGCCACGCCGCCTTCCGCTCGCTGTTCGGCATCGCCGTGTGCACCAAGCCCTTCACCTACAACATGTTGGTCCGGCCGGAAGCTGGTGCATAAGCGATTCAACGGTATTCTCTTTCATGGCGTATCCTTCCTTGGCTTAGCTCAAGTGGTGACATCAACAATCACCAGGATACGCCGCCTTCATTTCAACGCCGTACACAAGATTCGGTTATAGCTCGGATGAAAAGCTCATCCACTTGTTTTCGACGCCTGTACTGACGTACCGATGGCCCGACAGCGCGACGTTGAACCGCTCTCTCAAGCGTCGCATTACGAGCAGGCCAAGACACAGCCCACCGAGCCGCCTCTAGCCTCCGGCGGCTGGCAATCGGGCTAGCAGCCTGTCGGACTGAGGTCCGCGAGAATGGGTGTGGACGGATCGCGATGTGGAGAGGTCATGGGATCGAGCGCCTTTCGTGAGGACACGGAGTGCGGTCGCTTGGCCGCGCGTACCGCAGGGTGAGTATACTCTTATGCCCTCTCGTGAGGGCACGAAGTACGTTCGCTTGCTCGCGCGTGCCGCAAGGCGAGCATACTCTTATTCCTTTTCGCGAGGTACGGAGTCCGGCCGCCTGCTCAAGCGTATTGCAAGGTGAACATTCTCTTTATGTTCCAGGCCAGGGTCACCAGGTTCCATTCGCCCGTGACCTTGTCCAGGCCGCGTAGCGAGAACTGGCGGAAGCCCATGGCCGATTTGATGATGCCGAACACCGGTTCCGGCGTTTGCTTGCGCAGGGCGTAGAGTTGCCGGCCCTCGGGCGTCGCCAGTCGATGTGTCATCGCTTCCAGCGGCGTCGGGTTCTCCGGGGGCGGCGGCGCGCCGGCGAAGCGGTCCTTCCAGGAGAGATGATGGCGTTCCCGGCCGGGCGTGATCAACGGCGCGATCTCGGCCTCGGCGCAGGCGTTCACGTTGGCCTCGCTGAAGTAGCCGCTGTCCGCCAGCAGGGTCTCGGGCGCGCCCAGCGCCTCGGGAAGGCGGGCGAGCGCTTCCAGCGCCGGCTCGATTTGCCGCTTGTCGTTGGGGGCCTGGACCACGTCGTTGGTGACCACCAGCAGGCTGTCGGCCGCCACCAGGGCTTGGGCGTTGTAGGCCTGTTCGAAGCCGCCGCCGGCCACCGGCATGATGCGCGAGTCCGCGTCGGTCAGATTGACCTGGTCCTTCGGCCCGGGCCCGGCCACCGGCGGCTCGGGTGGACGGCCGCCCGGCTTGCGGCCCGTCTTCTCGGCCTTCTCCGCGCGCGCCTCGAGCTTCGCCTCGTACTCGGCCCGTTCCCGCTCAAGGCGTTCGCGCGCCCGCGCCTCGATCACCGCCTTAGCCTCGGCGATGCGGGCCAGACGATCCTCGCGCCGGGCCAGTTCCTCGGGCACCGACATCCCGTCGGGCACATCCGCCCCATCGGCCGCCTCCGCCAACGCCATCAACTCCGCCACCTCGGCCTTCAACCGGGCTTCGAGCTCGCAGGCGTGTTTCCACGACAGCGCGCTGTGCCGGCTCGCGTTGGCGTGCACCTTGGTGCCGTCCAGCGCCACCGTGCCGAGCTTCAGCACCCCGGCTTCCCGGGCCAGCAGCAGCACCTCGACGAACAGCCCTTCGATCCGGTCGAGAAAACGCCGCCGGAACGCGGCGATGGTATCGTGGTCGGGATGATCGTTGGCCGCGATGAAGCGGAAAGCGACAGAATCATAGGTCGCGCGCTCCAACTTGCGGCTCGAAAACACCCCCGTGGCGTAGCCGTAGACCAGAAGCCCCAGCAGCATGCTCGGGTGATAGGACGCCGAGCCCGAGCCGCGATAGGCCTTCACGAACGCCGAGAGGTCCAACTGCTCGATCACCTCGACCACGAAGCGCGCCAGATGCCGCTCGGGAAGCCATTCCTCCACCGACGGCGGCAGCAGAAACCCCGTCTCCCGGTCGACCGGTCGGAAATTGCTCATGACGGCCTCCATCACGCGCGGGCAAATCAACTGATACCATCGAATCCTATTTCGACTCCCGGCTCAAGTCCGACAGGCTGCTAGGACTACCAGAACTGGGGGGGGCAAGTACGCTCAGGAATTGATGAACCGCGCCGCCGCGATGGTGACGCGGGCGAGCACCCAGATTTACGCCACATACCGCCGCACCGAGCGCAGCAACTGGTCTATCGCGATGTGGGCCAACATATACGACAACAGCGATTTCCACCGCAGTCACGTTCATCCGGGCGCGACCTGGTCCGGCGCCTACTACGTCGATCCCGGCAGCGAAGACAAGACCAACCCCTATAGCGGCACCCTCGCTCTCTTCAATCCGAACACGGCCGCATCGATGAACTTTTATCGGTCCGCCATTCCCACGCGCTACATCGTCCATCCCGAACCCGGACTGATGGTCATCTGGCCAAGCTACCTGCTCTACATCATGCACCCCCACACAGAGCGCCGGCCCCGCATCTCGGTCACCTTCAACGTCAAGAAGGACCCATATCCCTGAGATTGCGGAGCATCGCCCCCTCAACTCACAAGAGTTGGTGGATGGCGCGACGAAACGCCGGCACCGCCTCACCGTCGAACCACGGGTTCTCACCCAGCCACCGATTGTTGTGCCACGACGGGTGGGGCATCGGTGCGTGGCGGGGGAGATAGGAGCGCCAGTCCTGGACCGTGGCGTGGAGGGTCTTGCCGCACCTCTCGCCAAGTTGGGCCTTGTGCGCATAGCGGCCAACCAGCACGAACAGCTCCAACTGGGGAAGCAGGGAAAATAACCGTAGATGCCAGAGCGGCGCGCATTCAGGGCGCGGTGGGAGATCGCCGTCCTTGCCGCGTCCCGGATAGCACAGACCCTGGGGAATGATGGCGATGCGTTCGCCGTCGTAGAAGGTCTCACGGTCGACGCCCATCCAGGTTCGTAGCCGATCGCCACTGGCGTCATCCCAGGGAATGCCGGTGCGATGAACCTTGGTTCCCGGCGCCTGCCCGATGACCACGATGCGCGCCGACGTCGAGGCCACCAGCACCGGGCGCGGGCCGAGCGGCAGATGCGCCTCGCACACTCTGCACGCCCGGACTTCGGCGAGCAGCGCCTCAAGTGAAGCACTCACGGGACGATTTTAGGGATGCGAGTACCACCCCATCTCGCCATGCTCCCGGTAGTACTCGTGGTACTTCGCGACCGCGTCGCGATCGAGCTCGACGCCGAGCCCTGGCGCCTCGGGCGGACGAACGCCCCCGTCCTTGACGTGCCACGGTTCGCCCAGAACGCAGTCGTCCTCGACCCAATCAAAGAGCGCTTGAGCGGGACGATCCGCCTCGCGGCACACCACGCCGAAATGGCACATCGCCGCCCACGAAATACCGAGCTCAAGGCTCGATCGTAGCCAGAAACGCTTGTTGTGCGCCGCCGCGATCGCCGCCTCGCGACAGGTCTTGGCGATGCCGCCATGGACATGAAGATCGCCGACCACACCGTCGATCAGCGGGTAGTGGATGATCATCTCGTAATCGGTGCAGTGGCTCGAAACAGGGATGCCGTAGTCCTGCCGCAACCGTTCGAGATCGGCGAGACGCGTGACAGGTTCCTCGAGATTGGCGAGCCGGCATTCGCGTGTGGCATCGAGGTAGCGGCGACACCGGTCGATCGAGTAGGCCATGTTCATGTCGACGGCGATTTCCATCTCGGGGCCCAACGCCGCGCGGATGGCGCGGGTGCTCTCGATGTCGCAATCGACTGAATAGCGCGCGATCTTGAATTCGTAGAGCCAGGCGCCGCTGCGGGCGACGGCGTCCTTCGCGTAGTCGGCCATGAGGCCCGGAATGTCCTTCTCGGTATGATTGCCGCGCTCCAGCACGATCGTCGAGCCATAGGCGACGAACGGCGCGGCCTCGCGCGCCGCGCCACCGAGCATGCGGTAGGCGGGGAGGCCCGCGCGCTTGCCCGCGATGTCCCAGAGCGCCATTTCGATGGCCGCGAACGCCGTCTCCTCGGAGTTGTCCTTCAGGCCACCGAAATCGTTATGGTCCTTGACGCAGCGTTGCCGCGCGGTCTCGATCTCCTCGACCCGGAGGCCGCGAATCCGCGGCAGGAACTTGCCTGTGATCGTGGCCGCCGCCTTGGCGTAGGGTGCCTCGCCGAGGCCGATCAGCCCGTCGTCCGTTTCGAGTTCGACGATCGTCCGCGTGAAGCCGTCCGACCACCCTTGGGAAAACCCGTAGGGAAAGATGGTCGGAACGGTAACTACGGTCGTCTGGATGTCCGCGATCTTCATTTATCGCCCCCATTTTCGCGAAACGCGCGCGCGTGAGGATAGCCGACCTGGCGGCGGCACGGAACGCGCGTGCGAGGCGGCTCACGGGTCGCCTCAGTGAAAGTCGCGCGAGGGAAAGTCCGCGGGGCTGATGCGCCGATCGTCGCCACGATCGCCACGGGCCCCGTCGGCCCAGGCAAGCGATTGAGGAAGCTGCTCGTGAACGGCTTCAAGATGAACGAGCTGGGCAAGTCGGTCGGAATAGTCGAACAGCCGGTCGGCGATAACATGGATGACGGCGCCCTCACGCTCGACCTTGCCGACGACCCCGATCAAGCGGCCGCGCAAAACGACCTTGCGAAAGCGCTCAAAGACGCACGGCCAGACGATGATGTTGGCGATGGCGCTCTCATCCTCGATGGTCATGAAGATGACGCCGCTCGCCGTCCCGGGCCGCTGGCGGCAGACCACGAGACCGGCAACCCGAACCCACCGCCCCGCCGGGGTTCGTTCAAGCGTCCGATTGGGCACGAATCGCTTGGCCGCGAGCATCGGCCGCAGAAGCGCGAGCGGGTGCGTCTTCAGGGTCAGCTTGAGCGAGCTGTAGTCATTGATCACTTCCTCGCCCAGGGTCATGGCGGGCAGCTCGACCTCCGGCTCTGGCCCGATCTCGTGCGGTGACGCCGTCTCGTCAGCGCCTTTGGCCGAGGTCGCGAACAGCGGCAATAGTCCAAGGCCCGGCATTTGGCCAAGCCCCCGCACCGCCCATAGCGCCTGGCGACGGGAGAGGCCTATGGAGGTGAACGCATCGGCCTGGGCGAGGCGTTCGAGTATGGCGGGGCCAAGGTCACCGCGCCGCCACAGTTCGTAGACCTCGCGATAGCCGCGACCACGGCGTGCCGTCAGTTGCTCCGCAGTGTCCTCGGCGAACCCTTTGATCTGGCGAAAACCGAGCCTGAGAGCCACGCCGCCGGGCTTCTCACCATCGCCCGGCTCCAATGTGCAATTCCAGAAACTGTGGTTGACGTCGACCGGGCGCACCTCGACACCGTGTTCGCGCGCATCGCGCACGATCTGCGCCGGCGCGTAGAAGCCCATCGGCTGGCTGTTAAGAAGCGCGCACGCGAATGCGCCCGGGTAGTGGCATTTGAGCCAGGACGAGACATAGACCAACAGCGAGAAACTCGCCGCATGTGATTCGGGAAAGCCGTAATCGCCGAAACCCTCGATCTGGCGATAGCAGCGCTCGGCGAACTCGCGCTCATAGTTCCGCTCCACCATCCCCTCGATCAGCTTCTCCTTGAGCATGTGGATCTGACCGTTGCGGCGGAACGTGGCCATCGCCCGGCGCAAGGAATCGGCCTCTGCGGGCGTGAAACCGGCGGCGACGATGGCGATTCGCATCGCCTGCTCTTGAAACAACGGCACGCCCAAGGTCTTGCCGAGAACCTCACGCAGTTCCTCGGAGGGATAGGAAACCATCTCCTCGCCACGACGGCGGCGCAAATAAGGGTGCACCATGTCGCCCTGGATCGGGCCGGGCCGAACAATCGCCACCTCGATCACCAGGTCGTAGAAGTTGCGCGGCTTCAGGCGCCGCAACATGCTCATCTGGGCGCGACTCTCAACCTGAAACACGCCGATTGAATCGGCCCGGCACAGCATGTCATAGACCGCTGGATCCTCGGCCGGGACATCGGAAAACGCGAGCTCCCGATCATGATGTTCGACGAGCAACGACAGCGCCTTGCGGATACAGGTCAACATGCCCAGTCCGAGGCAGTCAACCTTGAGGATACCGAGCGCGTCGATATCGTCCTTGTCCCATTCGATAACGGTGCGGTCGTCCATGGCCGCGTTCGCGATCGGCACCATCTCGCAGAGCGGGCCTCGGGTGATGACGAAGCCGCCGACATGCTGTGAAAGATGGCGGGGAAAGCCGATCAGCTCGCGGGCCAGTACGAGCGCGAGCCGCAGTGTGCGATCGGCGGGATCAAGCCCGGCCTCGCGCACCTTGGCCTCGTCGATGCCGGTTCGATTCGAGCCCCACATCGTCCCATTCAACGCCGTCGCCGTGTCGGGCGAGAGCCCCAACGCCTTGACCACCTCGCGGATGGCGCTGCGCGAACGGTAGGTGATGAGCGTCGCCGTAAGCCCGGCGCGATGGCGGCCGTACTTCTCGTAGATGTGTTGAATGACCTCCTCGCGCCGCTCATGCTCGAAATCGACATCGATGTCGGGCGGCTCCTTGCGCTCGGCGCTGACGAAGCGCTCGAACAAAAGGCCAATCCGGCCAGGATCGACGGCGGTCACCCCGAGGCAATAGCAGACCGCGGAGTTGGCGGCTGACCCGCGACCCTGGCACAAAATATCCTGGCTTCGGGCGAAGCGAACGATGTCATCGACCGTGAGGAAGTAGGGCGCATAGGCGAGACTGTCGATCAGCCCGAGTTCATGCCGCAACAGCTCACGCACGCTGTCGGGAACGCCCTCCGGATAGCGACCGGCGGCGCCCTCCCAGGTCCGTCGCTCCAGTTCCTCCTGCGCCGAACGCCCCTCGCCGACCTCCTCTGGATATTCGTAGCGCAATTCATCCAGACTGAAGCGACAGGCCTCGGCGATCGCCACCGTGCGCGCCACCGCGTCTTCCCAGCCCCGGAACAAACGCGCCATCTCGTCAGCCGGCTTGAGGTGGCGCTCGGCGTTGGTGAACAGGCGGTAGCCGGCCTCCTCGATCGTGCAGCGCTCACGGATACAGGTGAGCACATCCTGGAGCGGCCGGCGGGCCGCGACATGGGCATGGACGTCGTTGGTCGCGACCAGCGGTGTCGCACAGCGCTTCGCCACGTCCGCGAGCCGGGCGATGCGGCTGCGATCATCACCGCGATAAAGATGATGGGCCGCGAGGAACAGCGGCCCGGACAGCGCCTGACGCCAGCTACCGAGCTCCTCGGCGAAAGCCTCGTCGGTTCGCGGTGGCGGGAGCGCCACCAGGATTTGCCCGTCCGCGTGGGCGACGACATCGTCGCGGCCGATGAAGCATTCCCCCTTGGGCGCCCGGCGCATGCCGAGCGTGAGCAAGCGGGTCAGCCGGCCATAGGCGGCGCGGTCGGTGGGAAAGCAGAGAAAGCTTGGCCCTTCAGCAAGATCGAGCCGTGTCCCCACAACCAGCTTGATACCGGTCGCCTTGGCCGCCACATGAGCGCGCACCACGCCGGCGAGCGAGTTGCGGTCCGCGATCGCGACGGCGTCATGGCCCAGCGCGGCGGCCGTGGCGACAAGCTCCTGAGGGTGCGAGGCGCCGCGCAGAAAGCTGAAATTGCTGGTGACCTGCAACTCGGCGTATCGGGGCATATGGGCGGTCATCGTCGCCGGTCGTCGCGCAACAGTCCGGTGCTGTCGGTCTGATCCACCTCGGGCGTCATCGCGGCGATCCGTTCGGCAAGCGCACGTAGATCAAGGGCGCGTACGGGGTCCACGGCGGCGGCGAGGATTTCGCGAATTTCGCTTTCAAGCGAACGATTGTTGGCGCGCGCGCGGGCCTTAAGGCCCGCGACGACGCTTGCATCGATGTTGTGGATCGTAAGGTCAGCCATGACTCCTCCCATGAGATTCTTACGCGAAGAGGCCATGTAGGAACCAACGCGGCCGGGCCTCGGGCCGGTAGAGCCCCTCTCGATAGAGCCAGAACCGCCGGCCTTCGCTGTCCTCGACACGGTAGTAATCGCGCGGCGCGACGCCACGTTTCTCGTGTCGCCACCATTCCGGGGAGATCCGTTCCGGTCCGTCGGCATGGACGATTCGATGCGCCCGTCGGCGCCAGCGAAACAGCACCGGCGGGTCGTCGGGCACCAAGGCGACCGCCTCGACCGGTTCGGGGTGTGGGAATAACCGCAGCGGCCTTTGCGGGTTGGCCTGGCCGATCGCACCGGTATCCAGCGATGTCTCCAGGGGCGGGCGCAAATATACCGCCCGCTCCGGGACGTGGCTTTCCCTGGCCGCGAAGCAGCTGACATTGCCCGCGCCCAGCCGGTTGCTCAAGCTGTCGACCAAGCGGCCGATCGCCGCTGCCAGCGCCGCGTCATCGGCGGGCTGGCCCTGGCCCTCGAGCGTGACAGCCATGGTCAGTTGCGCTGCGCCCAGCGGTTCGGTCAGGGGCGCCGCCAAAACCGCTACCTCGACCCCGAAGCCGGGATCGAAGCCCTCAAGATGCTCACTCAGCAATCTCATTAGGTGCTTGGGATCGCGCTCTGGCTGGCTGGTGCCGACGGCGACTCCGTGGGTCTTGCCGTCGACCAGATACAGCACGAGTTCGAGGCGCCGCACACCGCGCTGATCGAGAGCAAGCCGCGTGCACAACCGGTCGATCAGCCGGCGCGTCGCGGCGGCAATGTCGCTCTCTCGACACAAGGGTTCCGGAAAGCCGAGGCGGATACGCCAGCATGGCGCCGGCCGGCGCGGCGAGATCGGCTCCGTGACGCGATCGAGGGCTCGGTCGATCCGCTCGCCCAGGAGGGGGCCAAAACGGGCGATTAACGGTGCTCGTGGGCACGCGAGAAGATCATCGATTCGGCCCAGGCCCATGCGGTCCAAGCCTTCAACGATGTCGATTGGCAATCGCAATGCCGCCGACGGCAAACCGGCCAGAGCAAGGCGCACGCCGCCGACGGCGATCAACTTTTTTTCATCGGCGAGGAATCGGGCCGCCGCCCAAGCGCCGCCGGGACTGTCGGCGAGACCGACGCGGGCCGCGAAACCGAGCCCCCTCAGGCGCTCCTCGATGTCATCGGCAAGCGCGGCCTCGCCGTCAAAGAGATGCGCACAGCCCGCGATATCGAGCCACAAGCCATCAACGCCATCGACGGCGGTCCAGGGCGTGTAGCGGCCGCACCAATCGGCGAGCAGGGCCAACGCTTTCGCATCGGCAACCGGGTCGGCATCGATGACCCGCAAATCGGGGATCAGCGCGCGGGCATCGGCGTGCAACAGACCGGGGAGGATGCCCCCATCCCGCGCCGCATGGTTGGCGGCCATGATCCGCAGGCCGCTCTGCGCCGCGGTCGCGGTCGCCAGCGGTTCAGATCGCCATGAGGGCGTCTGACGGCACAACCGGTCGGTCGCGAAGGTCGGCAGCCAAACCGAGATCGCCCGTCTCATGGTCCCACTCCAATACCCATGCCCCTCCCGGTCTGCCGCCGCGACAGCGCAGGAGTTCGGCACGCCAGCGCGTTCTGTCGAAGGGCGAGAACGGCCCGACCGGCGCGGGCGCGGCGGCCAAGCGCCAACGGGTGACGGAGGCCGTTGGCGGCGAGCCTTCTTCGGCACTCGATGGCCGTAATAGGAAGGCGCTCGTTCCGCTCGCCTCGGCGGCAAGTTGAAGACGCCTGCTCGCCCTCAGATCGATCTTGCGCACCTCACCCAGCACTGCGGCGAGCCGATCACCGCGCAAGCCTTCCTCCATCGCCCACAAAACGTCTATCGCCTTGGCCGCCCGCACCACGATCAGCCGCTCGGGATTTAGACCGCCGGCGGCCAAGCCTGGTGCATACAGGCCGCCCGCTTCGTGAACGCTGGCGAGATGCACACACCAGAGGACGACCCCACCACGGCAAGCGACCAGTTTCCCCAGCAAAGCCGCGCAGAAGCCGGCGCCAGCGCCGGCATCCCGACCGATAATTTCGTGCAGACAGCCAAGTGGCAGACCGCCGCCAGGGAGGCGCGCATCGATGGCCTCGATCCCCACCGGCAAAGTTCGAGCCGTGGCGGCGGCGGTGAATACTGGCCGCTCAATGGCCCCAATCCGGCGTCGCAGGTCGGCAAGCGACGAGGATCGAAGGCGAATAGACGGTCGCGCGGCGGAAACGAACGGCGGCATGATTCCGTCCTGAATATTATATGTTCTTTATTTGTTCTAAAGCCGGAGAGGCCTCAAGTCAAGCCCGCGCCGCATCGTCTTGACCTCATTCTGGCCCAGTGGTCCACTCGCCTCCCCATCCCACGACCATGAGCAAGCCGATGAGTGGCGTCATGTTGGTCACCGGTGCCAGCCGCGGCATAGGCGCCGCGACCGCGATCGAGGCCGGCCGCCAAGGCTACGCGGTCTGCGTCAACTACAACCGCAGCCAGGAAAAGGCCGAGCAGGTTCTGGCCGCCATCACCGACGCCGGTGGCAGGGCCATCGTCGTCCAGGGAAGCGTTGGCACGGCGGCCGATGTCCTCCGTATTTTCGAGGCCATAGATAAAGAACTCGGGCCGATCACCGCGCTCGTCAACAACGGCGGCATCATCGGCAAGCCCGGCCGTGTCGACGAGGCGACCGAGGCAATGCTGACGAACCTTTTCGCCGTCAACATCACCGGCTGTTTCCTGTGCGCACGCGAAGCTATCCGCCGCATGTCCACCGCCCACGGCGGCGACGGCGGCTCGATCGTCAACGTCTCATCCATCGCCTCACGCTTCGGCGGCGCTGGGAATCTGATCCCCTACTCCGCCTCCAAGGGCGCCCTCGATACCTTCACCATTGGCCTCGCCGAGGAAGTCGGCCCCGAGGGCATTCGCGTCAATGCCGTCAATCCAGGCCTGATCGACACCGACATCCATGCCGAATACGGCGAGCCCAACCGCCGCATCGATTTCGCGCCCAACGTACCGCTGCGACGCGCGGGCAGCCCTGAAGAAGTCGCCAAAACCATCGTCTGGTTATGCAGCGACGACGCGTCGTACGTCAGCCGCGCCCTTCTCGACGTAACTGGCGGCTGGTAAGGCCGCCCTCCTCGACGCCACGTCGTGACACCTTCAACGGGGGACTACCTGTGCCGATAGCGGACGGAGAGCAGCTCGCCGTGGCGATCCGCAGCCTCGCCGTGCGGGCCGGAGAGGTCATACTTAAATACTACGACGGCAAGATCGAGGTCAGGCACAAGGACGACGAATCGCCGGTCACGCTGGCCGACGTCGCCGCCGAACGTGTCATTCTCGATGGCCTCGCCGAATTGACGCCCGACATCCCCGCCGTCGCCGAGGAGGCGGTCGCGGCCGGCAAGATACCCGATGTGTCGGGCGGCCCGTTCTGGTTGGTCGACCCCCTCGACGGGACGCGCGAATTCATCGGTCGCAACGGAGAATTCACCGTCAACATCGCGCTGATCGAAGAGGGCTGGCCGACCCTCGGCGTCGTTCACATCCCGGCCAAGGGCCTGAGCTGCTGGGCGAGCGGGCCGGGCCGCGCACAATGCCGCGACGCCGGCGGCACCCGTGCCATCGCGGTGCGCGAGCCCGACGAGGCGGGCTACGTCGTGGTCGCCAGCCGCTCGCATCGCGACGCGCGCACCGACGAATGGCTGGAATCGATGGCGGTGAAAAGCTTCGCGGCGGCGGGGAGTTCGCTCAAATTCTGCCTGGTGGCGATGGGCGAGGCCGATCTTTATCCCCGCCTCGGCCGGACGATGGAGTGGGACACCGCCGCCGGGCACGCGGTCCTGCGCGCTGCGGGCGGCAGCGTGCGTACCCTCGAGGGCGACGACCTCCGCTACGGCAAGCCCGGCTTCGAGAACCCGTTTTTCGTGGCGCGGGGCCCCGGGTAGCGCACGGTGGTCGCCTATCCGTCCTCGTGGCGGTCGCCAAACAGCATCGTGACGTTGATGCGCCGATTTTCGTAGCCGGCGTGAAAATCGAGATCGTCGGTGCGGTGAAACAGATCTGAATCGAACATCACCACCCGGTTCTGGCGGTACGGTACGACCAGCGGCTCATCGTCGACCGTGCTCAGAAATGCCTCCATCGCCGCGCCGTCGCTGTTGTATTTGCGGAAGGCCCAATCGGACGGCGCGACCGCCTTGTGAACGACCAGCCCGCCCGAGTTCGGATCGCGATTGGCGGCATCCGGCGTGACCCAGAAATTGACATTCACGGCCGCGAAGTCGGCGTGCGTTTTGATGCCCTGAAGCTGAGAATCGTACTTGTAGGCCCACATTTGATTCAGCTGATGGTCGCCAAAGATGTGCGGGAACCGCGCCCGCAGCTCGGCGGCGATTTGCAAGGTCAGTGCCGTGCCGAAGCCGTCGATGAGGTAGGCGCCGAGGTAACCGTGCTTCACCTGATACCAGATCGTCGCATCGAGGCAGAAGCGCCACAGCCGCTCTAGCGCCTCGTCGCACAACAAATCGTCGAAGAAGACGACATTGGGTTGGCCACCGAGGTAGGCGGCCTCGATCGCATCCACGTCCAGTCCCGGGTTCAGCGTGCCGCCTTCGAGCGCCGGGGCGCCGGGAAGGTGCAGCGGGCGATTGTAGACGGCACCAATCTCCCGCCAGCGCTGGCGATTGAGCTGAATCGGCACTTGAGGGGAGCTATCGGCCGGCGCCGCGTCGAGAATACTCTCATAGCTCGCCGCCACCCGCTCGAACGGCGTGGGCAGCTGCCCCGCCACGCACAAATAGCGGATCTGCTCGGCATCGTGCTTCAGCTTGAACGGGACGACCGTGCGATCGCCCGCCTCACCCGCCTCGATGCCATCCACGGTCAGCGGCGTGCCATGGCGCAGTACGGTGGCGCGCCCCAAACACTCGAGCGCCTTGTCGTGCTGACCACCGGCGACATAGGAAACACCAAGATTCGAGAGGTGGCTATCACGGCGCGGATCAAGGGCGACCGCCCGCTCGCCACAGGCCACCGCCTCGTCCAATCGATGCAGGCCCTGGAGCGCGTTGCCCAGGTTCGAGTGCGCGGTCGCGTAGTCGGGGTCGATCTCGATGGCGCGACGATACGCTGCTTCCGCCGCCTCCAATCGATGCAGGTCTTGTAAGACATTGCCGAGATTGCACGCCGCGGCGGCGTAGTCTGGTTTTATGTCGAGCGCCCGAAGCAGGCTTTGCTCGGCCTCCTCAAGCTCACCGAGGTCGCGCAGCGCGTTGCCAAGATTGGAGTGTGGTTCGGCCGCGCCAGGGTCTATTTCGACGGCGCGCCGGAGCACGGCCACCGCCTCCTCGCCACGCCCCATGCGGAACAGCGCCAGCCCGAGATGGGATTGGGCGGGCAGATGATCGGCTTGAAGGGAGAGCGCCTTACGATATGCCTGGGTAGCCGGCTCCAGATGGCCCGCGTCGCGCAGCGCATTGCCAAGGTTGTAGTGGATACTGGCATCGCCACTCTCAATAGCGGTGGCGCGACGATAGGTCGCGATCGCCTCGTCCCACCGCCTAGCTTGCCTGAGGGCATTGCCAAGATCGCTCAAGAAGGCGGCATTGCGCGGCTGCTTGCGGGCCGCCTTGGAAAGCAGCGTCACCGCCTCGCTCAACCGACCGGCCTGGGCGTTCAGGACGCCAAACAAATGTAACGTATCGGCGTGACCTGGCCGCGCGTGCAAGATTTCCTGGTAGATAGCCGCGGCTTCGGCTGTATGCCCGGCCCGGTGCTGCTCAACCGCCGCGGCCAGCGCCCTGTCGACGACCTCCCGCGGGGGCGCCAGCCGGGATTTCTTGTCTCGGGCCGCTGGGGGTCCGCCGCGCTTCACGTCTCCACCATTGGTCCTACGCGCCAGATTTGGTGGCGCCCAGCAGCGCCGTTAGCCTTTGGCGTAAGTCGCGGCCGTTTCGTTATTAAACTCAAGCATTACGCAAGGCTCATCTCCAACTACTTGTGCTTGGTGTCCAGGCTTGCATACGTATACATCACCCGGGCCCCAAGTGATTTCGCTTCCGTCTTCATGTTGAACGTGTAATTGGCCTGATTGCACTACT
Source organism: Alphaproteobacteria bacterium (assembly GCA_965226045.1). Classification (GTDB taxonomy): domain Bacteria; phylum Pseudomonadota; class Alphaproteobacteria; order VGEJ01; family VGEJ01; genus CBDDBU01. The sequence continues at coordinate 228,263 of CBDDBU010000028.1, read as the reverse complement.
CCGAGATGGTGCACCTGACAACTGTCCGTACCTACCACTGGTGCAATGCATTCGGACCAGGCCCATCCAGCCTGGGCGGTTACACGCATAACTTTGTTAGCTCCTACATTAACAATTTCTATGGTTGTTTTTTCTGGGCGTCGCACTTCATCAGCTGATGAAAAGTCAATTCTATATACACCTGCACTCATAGGAATTCCTTCGTTGATTTGATCTTTAATAAAACTGGATGGGAGTTAGCCGCTGACTTTGACTTGCCCGGTATAAACCCACATCTGCGTACCCCCCCCCCCCCCGCATCTCCTACATCGCCACGGGCGGCATTCATAGCCTTAATGACTTTGTTCATCTTAGCCTTGGTATCAAATTCCAAGATGTTCAACCCAGTATGTGTGCCAGTTTGAACCGACTTATAGCTCGAGATCGGCTACTTGACGGCGCCGAGGGCGAGGCCGCGGGCGATGTGCCGTTGCAGCAAGAAGACGACCAGGATCATCGGTAACAGCTGGATGACCGCGCCGGCGCTGAGCGATCCCCACAGCACGTTGTAAAGATCGATCGTCTTTTGCAGCGCGACCGGCATGGTCGTCGCTTTGTCATAGGTCAAAAACAGGGCGAACAGGTACTCGTTCCAACTGAACACGAACGTGAAGATGGCGGTGACCGCGATGCCCGGCCGCGCCATGGGCAGAATCAGGCGAAAGATGATGCCCGTCCAACTCAGCCCGTCGAGGCGGCCCGCCTCCTCTACCTCCTTGGGCAGATCCAACAGGAATCCGCGCAGAAGCCACACGGCGAACGGCAAGCCGAAAGCGGTGTAGACGATAATGAGGGCGAGCTGTGAATCAATTAGACCAAACCCGTTGGCCATCTTGAAATAGGGCAGCACCACCACCACGCCTGGCATGAATCGCAATGAGAGTATGACAAGGGCCCAGGTATCGCCCCCCACTAACCCCATTCGCGCAACCGCATACGCCGCCGGCAGCGCCAGAAGCATGACGATGAACGTGGATACGCCGACCGTGACCAGACTGTTGATCATCGCGCGGTGGAACAGGAACCGGTCGAAGATCTCGATGTAGTGCTCATTGGTCGGCGCGAACGAATAGAACGTGGGTTCGGACGCGTTGATGACCCTGGTCGGCTTGATCGAGGTCAGCGCGACCCACAGCACCGGAATGAGCCAGATGCCGACCACGACCACGGCCAGCACGTTGATCGCGCGCGCTGTTGCATCCTGACGCATCAGTTTTTGGCGTCCGCCAGTCGCGCCGCCTTTTCGGCGCGGTAGAGGGTGTTGAGAAAGATGGCCACGATGATGTTGATGAGGATGAGTATGAGAAACCCATACGCCGCCATCAGACCGAGGTGCCCCTGCTCGAAGATCGTGTAGTCATAAACACTCGCCATGAGCGTCGACGATCCCGGGCCGCCCTTGGTCATGATGAAGTTGAGATCGAAGATGCGGATTGAATCGACGAGTCGTAACAGCACAACGACCATGATGACCGGCCGGATCAGCGGAATCACGATCCGCGTATAGTAGGCCGTGCCGCGGATACGGTCGAGACGCGCGGCCTCGGTAATTTCTGGCGAGATGCTCTGCATCCCCGCCAGCAAGATCAAGGCGACGAACGGAGTCCACTGCCAGCAATCGACAATCATCAACGTGCTGAGGGCGGTGTCCTTGTGCGAGAGCCAGGAGTATTTCTCCAGCCCCAAGCCTTTGCTGACGATCCAATTGGCAAGGCCGGCGACGGGCTCGAAAATGAACCGCCACGTCAACCCCATGGCGATCGGCGAGATAAACACGGGAATGATGATGAGCGAGCGCAACAAGCCCGCGCCCCGCATCTTGCGATCCAGCAGAACGGCTAAAAAGAAACCCAACACCATTTGTATGGTGACGACGATCAGCGCCCACAGCACCGTCAGGCGAATGCTCTGCCAAAAGCGGAAGTCGTGGAATAGATCGTCGTAGTTTCGCCACCCGATGAAGCGAGCGACGTTGGGGTTGTACAAAGGGTCGACCCTAAAGGAGAGCCACCCGGAGAAAAACATCGGATAGATCGCCAGCACGATGAGAACCACCACGCATGGCGCCAGCAAAATATATGCGTTGCGCCGACGCTCGCGTGCGACGGCGCCCGCGCGCGGCTCCTTGGAGGGCGCGGCGGGCCCAGCGGCCGAAGTCGGCAGCCGGGCCTTGCCACTAGTCGTGGTCACGACCGTAGTTCCTCCGTCGGGGAACAGACCGGCCTAGTTGTAGTAGCCGCTGTCCTCCATGATGCGCTGAGTCCGCCTGTTGGCGTCCTTCAAGGCATCCTCGATGCTCTTGATGTCGTTGACCGCGTCGGCCACCTCCTCGCCAACCGCGCCCATGATCGCATAGGCCTCTGGAATGACGGGGGCGTTGACGACGGCCACGGGGTAGGCCTTGAGAAGCCCATTGAAGAACGGTTTCTGGTCGGCCCACCGACTGAGGGTGGAGCGTCGCGAGAGCTGACCGCCGGCACCGACGATGGCGTCGGCGATCGCCGGGTCACCGCCCAACTCCGTGCGGTCACCCGAGTTCAGGAACTTGATCCACGCGAACGCGGTCTCGCGGTTTCCGCCCCAGGTCGGCATGAACTGACCGAAACCGCCCGCCAGCGCCCGGTGGTCCGACTTCGGCGTCGTGCCCTTGGGCGTGAGGTCCATGTGCCAATCCTGATGGTACTCGGAGTAGGTGGGATCGTTGAGCGTCGCGGTGCCCCAGGTCAACGGGCTGTACAAGGCGTGGCCCTGGGCGAAGACCTGGTTGACCTCGTCTTCGCCCGCGTTCAGCGAGACCGGGTGGGCATATTTCTGCAATTCAGTGAGAATCCGCAGCGACTGGTAGCCTTCCTCCGATTCGATGGTGGGGGTCCAGTCCCCGTTGGCCTCATCGGCGAAGTAGTCCCCGCCCCAGCTCCGCAGGATACCGAAGAACTGATAACCGGCCCAGAAGCTCCGCGCCATCGCCGCGCAGTACGCATAGCGCTCATGCTCTGGATCGTGGATCTCCTTGGCCGCCTCGATGGCGTCGTCCCACGTGGTCGGCACCTTGATGCCGGCCTTCTCGAACACGTCCTTGCGATAGAACGTCATCATCGCGTTGCCATCGGGGGCCAATGCGGCGATGTAGCCTGGCGGCGCTGCCCCTTTCGGCACGTTCCACATGTGACGGTAGCGCTCCGGCACATCCTGCTCGTAATCCTTGAACCAATCCGATGAGGGGTCGATGTAGGGACCCAGATCCGTGAGCGCGCCCATGGCATCGAGCGCCGCGAACTGGGCGTGATCCTGGGTGATTACGTCGAACGCGTCGCTCTTGGACCGCATATAGGTGTTGATCTGTGTCAACGCGTCGCTCATCGGCTTCGACACCACCTCGAGCGTGACATTGGGAAACACCTTGTCGAACAACGGCTTCACCGCGCGCAACGAGTTGGCGAGCCGCTTGCCCGATGAGGCGAAGTGAACGATCGTGCCGCCCACGTCGGCATGCACTTCCTTGGGCACGAAATCAACCGCCAACGCCGCACCAGCGGCGACCGCCGACGTCTGCATCATGCGGCGCCGGGTCAACTCGCCCTTGCGATGATGGACGATGCCCTTCATCGCGTTGTCGTGAGCTTGAATGTCTCGATCTTTCACTTTCATCTCCCTGTTCCCCGGGGCCGCTTGCGCAGGGCAGCGGTGGCATGAACGCTATGACCTAGGGCACTGCCCTGTCAAGCTGAGCGCCGGTTCTAGCGCCTTATCTAAAGGGTGGTCAGGCTGGGCGACAGGCGATGTCCCTATCTCTGTTGAAATTCGTGGGGCAGGCGTCGCTGGTTGATGATGCTATGCTGCCTTCATGATGGTTTCAATGGCACTGTCGGCCTGAGCCTTTCTCAAGTGTTCCTGGAGAGCATTTCGGAGGATGGGCAGCTGACGATAGGCCTTGAGGCGACGGAAGGTTTTCTGGGCCTCCAGCAGGCCGGCGGCGGTCCATCTGAGCGCCATCTCGGCGTGTCTCCAGCGTTTGACGTTGCGGGTGACCTGGCGCACCGTGCCGAGCGCGTTCTCGACGATGTTGGTGCAGGCGAGCGAGCGCCGGAGTTCGTGCGGCAGGCCGAGGCGGATGACGGTGAGTATCTCGTCCAGCCCCTCCAGGATGCTGCCCGAGACGCCCGGTTCCTCATGCTCCAGACGCCGGGCCAGGTTGCGCAGCAGCCGTTCGGCCTTGTCTGCGTCGTCCTGGTCCCAGGCCTGACGGAGCGCCTTCTTGACGCTCGCATGCAAATGCAGGGGCAGGCGCTCGATGATGTTACGGCCCTTGTGGACCTGGCAGCGCTGGATGGCGGCGGCCACACCGAAGGTGTTGCGGATCGCTTTGCTGAGCGCCTTCGCGCCATCGACGATGAACAGCCGGGGCAGCGTCGGATCGAGCCCCCTGGCGAGGAGATTGTCGAGCAAGGCCTGGACGACGACAGTGTTCTCCGTCGCCCCCTCGACCACGGCCAGGACATGCTTGTCGCCGTTGCCATCGACGCCGATCGCCGCCACCAAGACATGGTCGCCGACATGCAGACCGTCGATCTGGATGACCAGCAGGTCGAGCTCCGAGAGGTCCGAGGCAAGCCAGGCCTTCATCTTCTTGCGCGACAGCGCCACAAAGCGCCGGGAAACGGCCGACTTCGAGGTGCCGTCGCCACGCGCTTTCGCCAGGTCGCCCTCGGGCAGACGGACCGCGCGGTGGTACTTGCGGGTCGACACGTTCAGCACCATCAGGTTGAGCGCCCACTCGAGCAACAGGTTGCCGTCGCGCAGCACCTGCCAGCTCTCCAAACCCACCTCCTTGCCAGCATGGTCGCGAACCCGTGGCCGCTGCACTTTCACGCGGCCGCCGTGGTAGCCGATCTCGCTCTGCGTATGGCCCCAGCGATAACCCCGACGGTTCCCATGGCGACGATGTCGGGCCCCGCACACGGTCGTGGCGTCCTCCTCCATCATCTCGGCCAAGGCCTCGACCCCGGCCAGGAGACAGAACCGATCCACGCTGAGACGGACTGCGTCCATCGCGTCTGCCAGCGGCGGCATAGGAAACGAGGTGGCAAGGGCTTTCGGGCTACTGGAACTACGGATATTCTTTCCCATGGTGTCGTTCTCCCTCTTGGGTTTGCAGCACCCGGAGCCTAACGGCTCCAGGAGAGCGACACCTACCTCAACTTTTCAACATCGACCGGGACATCTCCGGGCGACATGGCCTACCGTCCCGTTTGGACATTCACGAGAATCGGACAAGGGAGCACACTAATGGCACTGCCGGCACTGGCAAGACGACTCGCCGAGGGTAAGAATTTCGCGACCGTCGCCACGCTGATGGCGGATGGATCGCCACAAGCGAGCGTGGTCTGGCTCGACACAGATGGCGAGCTGTTGATCTTCAACACAGCCGAGGGGCGCATTAAGCCCCGAAACATGCGTCGCGATCCGCGCGTCGCCATCACGATTCACAACGCCGAGAATCCCTATCAGCTGGCGATGATCCGCGGGCATGTGGTTGAAATAACCGCCGAGGGCGCGGACGCACATGTCAACCAGATGACCAAGAAATATATGGGTCTCGACGAATACCCCTACCGCCAACCCGGCGAGCAGCGCCTGATCGTCAAGGTCGCCCCCGACAAGGTCGGCGAGATGGACCCCTAGGCCCCAACTCTCGTGCCGGCCGCGCTCGGTCCGAGGTAACGCGTGGGTCGCGAACTCAGCCGCGGCCCCGATAGCTTGGCACGCCTTGGTCTGGGACCCATACGCCCGCCGGCGGCTCGTCGGTTTGATAGAAAACGTCGATCGGCATGCCGCCGCGCGGGAACCAATAGCCTCCGATCCTCAGCCATGACGGCGCGATAGCATCGATCAGCCGATTGGCGATGGCCACGGTACAGTCCTCGTGAAAGGCGCCGTGATTGCGAAACGATCCGAGATAAAGCTTGAGCGACTTGCTCTCCACGAGATAGGCATCGGGAACGAGGTCGATGACAAGATGGGCAAAGTCCGGCTGGCCCGTCACCGGGCACATGCTGGTGAACTCGGGACAGGTGAAGCGAACCATATAGGGCGCACCCCGGTTCGAGTTCTCGATCCGCTCCAAAACCGCTTCGTCGGGCGAGATCGGAAGTGCCGTCGATGTTCCGAGCTGGGTCAGTTGATCGTGGGACATTCTCCGCCTCCGTACAGGTTGAGGGGGCGCTAGCCCCGCCGAACGACGCCCCGGCGCCGCGCCAACGCCGCCGTCACGAACAGGGCGCTCGCGGCCACCATCATCAGCGGCAGTCCGACCGGCCCCCACAAATCCATCGCCGCACCACCGAGGGCCGGACCGATGACTCCCCCGACGCCATAGCCTATGCCGAAGAGCGCGCCGCCAAGTACCAGGTCGGAGCCGCTGAAGCGCTCGCCGAGCAATATCATCGCGAGGGTGAACAGGCCCAGCATGGCGCCGCCCCAGACGAACAGGACCGGCCACAGCACCACCGTCGTATGGATCAACAGCGGCAGCAGCAGACAACCGGCCAGCGTCCCCACGCCGCACAGAGTGAAAAGCGTCTCGCGATCGAATCGGTCCGCGAACCGACCGAGCGGGATTTGCAGTACGGTGTTGCCGACGACCAACGCCGAGAGCATCAAGGCGGCGACCGCCGTGCTGCGGCCCTCGTGCACCGCATAGACCGGTAACAATGCCTCGCAGGCGCCGAACACCACGCCCAGCACCACGAGCGCCATCAGCAAATGCGGCACCGACTTGACGAAATGCAGGATCGGCATCGGGCGCTGGGCGTCGAACCTTGGCGCCGTGCGCGCGGCCCACATCAACGGTACGCTCGCGGTCGCAACGACGATGGCGGCGACAACGAACGGCGCGTAGCCGTCGATCCCGGTCAACGGAATGACCAATGGCCCGGCCCCGTAACCGGCCGACAGCACGCCGGTATAGATGCCGACCACGCGCCCCCGGGTGCGCTCCTCGGCGACCTCGTTGATCCAGGCCTCACCGACGATAAACAAAATGCTAGCGGCGACCCCCAGCGCGAAGCGCAAAACGAACCAGACGACGATGTCAGGAAAGACCGGGAAGAGGCTCACGCTGAGCGTAATGACCGCAAGGCATAAGCCCATCAGCCTGGCGGCGCCCACCACGCGGACTAACCACGGCGCGACCGGCGAGATCGCCACCATGGCGATCGCATAGGTGGCGGCGTTCAACCCCACAGTGGTCGCGTCCCATCCGTCACGGTCGAGGATCAACGAAATCAGCGGCAGCGTCAGCCCAATCGTGAACGCAAACACCGCAATACAGGTCATCGCGCCAATAACGCCCCGGCGGCGCGCGGCCGGACTCAGACCGGGCGCCGGCACCGAATCGGCAGCTGACCGCGCGGCCGCGTTCCGCAGCTGGCTCGGCGGGAATTTCGACACACTGGAACCCGATGGACAAGGAAATCCGTGAGCGCCGAACACCAGCGGATCAGGCTGCCATTTGACCATCTCACGAGCAAACTAAGAAAACCCTCGGTTGAAAGTGTTGTTTAGTTCTGCACACTTGGGATCGATGTCTATTCAAAATGATAGTGTCTCGACGCGTGTTTCCGACGAGAAAGTATCCCTTATAGTTGTGTTAATAGCGCCCCGCCATCCGCCCTCGGAGCGCGCTCACAGGCAACAGCGCGCGCGGCCGCCGCCTCGCCGCAGCGGTGGCACGACCAACGCAATTCCACCGCCCGATGGTCCCCTATGCCAGATCCGGCCGACGATGCGTCCAATCGTGGGCCTCTTCGTATGCATGAGCAAGGCTCAACACCGTATTTTCGGCGTGCGGTTTGCCAGCGATTTGCAGACCTATCGGCAAACCGCGCGAATCAAAACCGCACGGTAGGGTGATGGCCGGCAGCCCCGCGAGGTTGAAGGGGTAGGTCAGGCGCCAGGCCGCTGAGAGTATGCTTTCCTGACCATCGCCGATCGGCACATTTGTCTCCCCGTGGGGCCAGGCGGTGACCGGCGTCGTTGGGGTGATGATCACGTCCGCCACCGCAAAGGCGGTGCGAAAGTCCTCCATCAGCAAACGCCGGACCTGCTCGGCCCGCAAATAGTCGGCCCCCGAAACGAACGCGCCGAGCTCCAGCAGCGTGCGCACGTCCTCCGGCATCCGCTTCTGCATGCCACGCCGCAACAGCCCGGCCTGACCGGCGGTGCAGGATGCAAGCTCGATCGCCACTATGGCCCCGAGCCCGTAGGGAAGGTGCGGCAACTCCACCTCCACCAGCGCGGCGCAACGTCCGGCCAAGTGCGCGACAGCGGTTTCGACGGCGTTCTGGACCTCAGGCGCGTTACGGTCGAAAAAATGCTGGCGACAGACGCCGATCCGTAAGCCGTCAATCGGTTGTCCCAGCGCGGCCGCATAGCCGGGCCCCGCCAGCGCCTCGAGCATGAGTGCGGCGTCGCCTACGGTGCGCGCGAGCGGACCCGCCACATCCAGCGACCAGCTATGGGTGACGATGCCGTCCTTGTCGATCAATCCATAGGTCGGCTTGAAGCCCACGCACCCGCACAGGCTCGCCGGAATGCGAACCGAGCCGCCGGTATCGGAGCCTAACGCCGCGCCGCACAGGCCCGCCACGACCGCCGCCGCCGACCCGCCGCTCGAACCGCCCGGCACCCGGTCTCGATCCCAGGGATTGCGCGTCGGCGGCGTGACGATGCCCCAGGCGAAGCCGTGCATCTGGGTCTTACCGATGATAATCGCCCCGGCCTCGCGCAAACGCCGTACCGCCGCCGCATCGCGCCGGGGGAAGGTTTGCGGTGGAAGGTCGACGCCCAGGCACGAGGGCATGTCGGCGGTAAGGAAATTGTCCTTCAGGGCCACGGGAATGCCGTGCAGCGGCCCTCGATAGCGTCCTTGGGCGATCTCTCGATCGGCCGCCCGGGCCGCCTCAACGGCGCCCAACGACAACCCGCGGTAGGCTTTGAGGTCGCCGTCGTGCCGGGCGATCCGTGCGAGCACCGCCTCGACCAGCGTAGCGGCCAACAGCTCGCCGTCGCGGAGGCGCGGCGCCAAGGCCTCGATCGGCAAGGTCGCGATATCCTCAGCCGTCATTCTCGCCGGGGGGATAGACGCACAGCGGATCGAACACGACCGCCGGGGACACCGCCGAGAGATCGAGTTCGCGCGAGCGCTTGATCTCGGCCAGCACAACTTCGAGCTGCGGCGCCAACACCTCAAGGCGCTCGCGATCAAGATCGAGGCCGAAAACCTCCGCGCAGAGGGCGGCGAGGGCTTCGGGCGCGATGCGCGCCAACCGCTCGCCTCAGAGTCCGGCGGCGGTCGGGTTCATGCGCTTTCGCCCCCCCCGCCGCCGCGACGATAGGCTGGCGCGACGCTCATGCTGGCCTCGATCTCGGCACTGAAGCTGCCGAGCGGATTGTCGCGGGTCGGCATCTGGGCGACGAACGGTATGCTCTGGTGCAGCGCCACCTGGTAGATGCGCCGCAACTCGGGCACCGGATGCCGGTGCTCGTCGGCGCGCAGGTCGATGTAGGGATATTCCTCTTTCCAGTGGACCAGGAGCCCAGCCGACTGTTTGCCGCGGGCATCGCCACCACGCGCCATGCCCGCCTCAAGCGACAGCAGCAACCGTTCTGGCAGATCGAGCGCGGCCGTGTTCTGGAACGTCTCCGCCAGCGCCGTAACCGTGCCCTCGCCCACCAGGATGTTGCCCTGGGCGGAGAAATTCTTGCCGTGCTTGTGGCCACACCAGTGCCCGCAGCCCTCGCCCGTATAGGCGGCGCCGCCGCCCTTGGCATCGACCATTCCGACCTGACGTACGGCGCGACCCGGGTCGGCCGCGATCAGCTTGTCGAGCGCGTCCTTCGCCGACATCCCCTCGCCCATCAACTTGAGCCCGTCGATGGCGAGATACGGATTGACCCACGACATGGTGGCGACCGCCCCGGCCTTGGCGCGCACAAATGGGCAGTAGCCACCGACGCCGGGCGCGGCGGTACAAACGGCCACACCCAGCATGCCGGTACGCTCGCAACGGCCAACGATCGTAAATGTGTTGAGATGCACGGCTGGCGCCTCTCGGCCGTCAGGCCACCTTGCCGCCGCCGCCGCCCGGGCGAACCGCCGGTGCAACGCTCAAACCCCAGCGCATGTCGTCGCCGAAGCTGCCCAGCGGATTGTCGCGGGTGGGCATCTGGGCGATGAACGGCAGGCCCTGGAGCTTGGCGATGCCGTAAATGCGCCTGAGGTCCGCGATCGGATTGCGGTGTTCGTCAGAGCGCAGGTCGATCAACGGATAGCGCTCGGTGTGGACCACCAGGACCGCGGCCGATTGTTTGCCACGGGCATCGCCGCCGGCCGCTTGGCCGGCCTCGAGCGCCGCGATCAAGCGCTCCGCGAGTTCCAACGTCTCCGCTTTCTGGAAAGTCTCCGCCATCCCCGCCACACACCCCGCGCCCATCAACAGGTTGCCCTGAGTGGCGAAGTTGGGGCCCGTGATGTGGCCGTTCCAGTTGGCGCACTCCTTGCCGGTGAACGCGGCGCTGCCCCCCTTGGCATCGACGTAGCCGATCTGCCGAGTCTCGCGCCCGGGGTCCTCGGCCAACAATTTGTCACGGACTTCCTGGGCGCTCATGCCCTTCTCCATCAGATCGAGGCCGTCGTACGCGAGATACGGATTGCACCACGACTGTGACGAAACCGCGCCGACGCCAGCGCGGGCGAACGGGCAATACGCGCCGACGGCGGGCGCTGCGGTCGAGACGGCGACGCCGAGCTGGCCGGTGCGCTCGCAGCGACCTACGATCGAGAATGTGTTGAATTCCATATTCTCTCCCTTCCCTCAGGCGCTCTCGCCGCCGCCACCACCGGGTCGGTAAGCCGGCGCGACGCTCATGCTGTGCGCCATGTCGGCGGCGAACGAGCCGAGCGGGTTGTCACGGGTCGGCATCTGAGCGACGAACGGCAGACTCTGGTACCTCGCCACCTCATAAACCCGCCTCAGCTCGACCACCGGGTGGCGATGCTCATCGGCGCGCAGGTCGACCAGCGGATAGCGCTCCTTGTGCATGACCAGGACCGCGGCACCCTGCTTGCCCCTCGCATCGCCGCCGGCCGCATCGCCCCCCTCAAGGGCGGCGATCAACCGTTCGGCGAGGTCGAGCGCCTCGAGCCGCTGGAAGGTCTCGGCCATCGCCTTCACCGTGTCCTCGCCGACCAAGAGATTTCCTTGCGACGAGAAATCGGGGCCGGTGATATGGCCGTTCCACTGAGCACACTCCTTGCCCGTGAACGCAGCACTTCTTCCCTTGGCATCGACACAGCCAATCTGCCGGATCTCGCGGCCAGGATCCTCCGCCAGGAGCTTGTCGCACAACTCCCGCGGGCCCATTCCCTGTTCCATCAGGTCTAGGCCGTCATAGGCGAGGTACGGATTGCACCAAGATTGCGATGAGACGGCGCCGACGCCGGCCCTGGCAAACAGGCACATCGGGCCCACCCCCGGCCCCGCCGACGCGACCGCGCCCCCCACCTGACCGGTACGTCCGCACCGGCCAACGATCGAGAATGTGTTGATTTCCATGGCCGTCCTCCCGCCGTCCCCGCTATGCCGGGGGTTGGCCCAGTCTAGTCCCTCAGTTGAGGATCGAAGAAATCTCGCAGTCCGTCGCCCAACATGTTGAAGCCAAGGACGCTAATAAAGATGGCGGCCCCCGGCACGATGCCGAGCCATGGTGCGTTGGTCATCTGCCCACGGCCCGAGTTGATCATCTCGCCCCAGGTCGGCTCTGGCGGCTGGGCGCCGAGACCGAGGAAACTGAGCGCCGATTCGATCAACACGGCGTAGGCGAAGCCGATCGCCCCGGCCACCATCAGCGGCGTCGCGATGTTGGGCAGGATCTCGCGAAACAGGATACGCGGCGTCGACATGCCGATGGTGAGCGCCGCCTCGATGAACGGCTGGCGCAAGACCACCTGCGCCGTCGCCCGCGAAAGACGGGCGTAGCCGGGAATGAAGATGATGCCGATCGCGATCATGGCGTTGACCATGCTGGTGCCGAGCCCGGCCATGATGACGATTGCCAGCAGCACCGCGGGAAAGGCATACAGCAGGTCCATGTTGCGCATGAAGATCATGTCCCAGGCGCCACCGAAATAAGCCGAACTTAGGCCGATCAGGACCCCGCCGATGAGCCCGATGCCGACCGCCACGGCGGCCACCTGCACCGAAATGCGGGCGGCGAAGACGGTGCGCGAGAAGGTGTCGCGCCCGAGCTCGTCGGTGCCCAGCCAGTGCACCGCACCAGGCGACTGCAACCGTTCCGGAACGTTGATCTCGTAGGGCGAGAACGGCGCGACCCACGGCGCGAACAGCGCCACGAGGAGCAGGCCGAGCGTCAGCGTGGCGCCGATCGACAGCAATCCGACCCGCCGCCACGGTATCCGCACAAGCATCGCCGGCGCCGGCGTCATGCCGACCGGACGGTGCGCACGCGCCTGGGGTCGAGCCAGGCGCCGGCCACGTCGACGATCAGGTTGGCGCTCAGCACCACGACCGCGATCAACAGCACGCTCGCGAGCAACAGCGGATAGTCCCTCTGAGTGATGCCGACCAACGCCAACTGGCCAACGCCCGGCAGAAGAAAAATGTTCTCGACGATGACAACGCCACCGAACAGCAAGCTGAACTCGACGCCCCCGACCGTGAGGTAGGGAATCAGCGCGTTGCGCAACGCGTGGCGCCAAATCACGACGCTCTGGCCCGCGCCCTTGGCGCGCGCCGTGCGGATGTAGTCAGACGAGATCACCTCGATCATGCCGGTGCGCATGATGCGCAGCAACAGCGCCGACGAAACGACGCCCAGCGAGATCGCCGGCATCAGCATGAGGCTGAGGTTCTCGAGCGGGGCCTCGCCGAACGGCACGTAGCCGCCGGGCGGCAGCCAGTGCAGGGTGACCGTGAAAAAGAGAATCAGCAGCGTCGCCAACCAAAAATTCGGCAGCGCTCCCATTATCGTCGCCAGCAAAATGAAGGCATGGTCCGCGGCTCGCTGGTGGTGGTAGGCGGCGAGGCAGCCGAGCGGCACGGCGATGAGGTTGGCGATGAGAAAAGCAAGAATCGCCAGCTCCAGCGTCAGCGCCAGGCGCACCAACAGTTCCGGCCCGACCGGGGTGCCCGACTGAAGCGACTTGCCGAAATCACCCTGCAACACCTTGCCAAGCCAGGCCACGTACTGCTCGGGTAGTGGTCGGTCGAGGCCGTGTTCGCGGTTGAAGCGGGCGATCGCCTGGGGCGTGGCCCTGATGCCAAGTGAAGCCTGGGCGGCGCCGCCGGGGATCACATTGATCGCCAGAAACAAGACGGCCGAGATCGCGAGAAGGGTGGGCACGAAAGCCGCCAACCGCACGGCAATGAACTGGATCATGGCTTGTTAGGCGTTGTGGCTTAGCGTCTTGGCATTTCGGCGCGGGTCGCAAGAGAAAGCCCTGGAGAGCGCGGCTCCCCAGGGCTCATCTCGAGCGGCGTCACGGCTACTCCACGAACCAGGCGTCCTTGAGCGTCTTCAGGAAGCCCGTGCGCATGGGCTTGAAGCCCATCAGCTTGTTGGTATGCGCATGAAGGATCAAGGCATTCACCAGTGGCACCAGCGTCATTTGCTCCATTGAGAGCTCCTGCACCCGCCGGTAGGCGTCCTTGCGAGCGTCCCGCGTCGTCGCCGACCGGGCCTCATCCAGCAACGCATCCATCTCCTCGCTGCACGAGCCCTGGAAGTTCATCTCGCTGTCGCACAGATAGTTGAGCGTCGTGAAGTCGTCGGGATCGGCAAGCGGACTCAGCCAGAACATGTTGGTGATATGGTACTCGCGGGCCGTGAACACCTCGTCCAGCCATTGGGTCGTGCCCATGGTCGAGATATTGGCGGTAATGCCGACGGCCGCCAGATTGGCCTGGATCAGCGGCGCCATCGCCATCAGCCGCGGCCACTCCGTACCGACCTTGAAGTTGACTTCGAGGCCATCCGCGAAACCCGCCTCCGCAAGCAGCGCCTTGGCCTTTTCAGGGTCGGCGCCCGGTGCGAAGACCTTAAGGTCTGGTGCGTGGCCCCAACTCCACTCCGGAACCACGCCGCCACGGATGACCTTGGCGAGGCCATAGAACACCGCGTCGACAATGGCTTGGCGGTCCAGCGCGTGGCCGATGGCCTTACGCACCAAGGAGTTGCCCAACGGCGCCTCTTTGTTGTTGAGGCCGAGCCAGAACCAACGGCTCCCCTCGACGGGCGCCTTGGTCAACTCAGGATTGGCCTCGATCGCCGCCCAGTCCTTGGCCGGGATCACGTTCGAGAAATTGACGACCCCCGATTGCAGCGCGTTGGTGATCGCGGTCTGGTCGGAAATCACCCGATACTCGAGGTTCTCGATGTAAGGCTTGTTGCCCTCGTAGAAGTCGGGGTTGCGCGCCAGCTTGATGACCGTGCCCGGCTGGTACTCCACGAACTTGAAGGGGCCGGTCCCGATCGGTGTCACGTTGATGTCATGCCCCGATTCGGCGAGCGTCTTGGAGACGATCGCGTTGCCCGGGAATGCCAGATTGACGAGGAATGGACCATCCGACACAGACAGCCGCACCTGCACCGTGTGCGTGTCGAGCACGGTGGTGGCCTCAATCGCCGCCAGCTTTGAGGCGTACGGGTAGCCGGTTTCCTCGTTCTTCAAATGGTCGAGCGTGTACTTGACGTCCTCGGCCGTGAAGGGGGTGCCGTCGTGGAACGTCACGTTCTTCTTGAGATTGAAGGTGTAGACCAAGCCGTCATCGGACACATCGATGGTCGCGGCGAGATCGGGATAGGGATTGGCGTCGGAATCGAGCGCCGTCAGGCCCGAGAACACCTGCTCGATGACTGCATGCGACATGCCATAGGTCGCCTTGGCCGGATCGAACCCGCCGGCATCGTGGTCGAACGCGAGCTTCAGCGTGCCGCCCACCTTCTGTGCCATCGCGCTCTGCGGGAGCGCGGCGGCGGTAAAGATGAGCGCGCCGGCAGCTAGGCCCGCCGTAAGCAACCGGCCAAGCCCCCGCCGGGATATTGACAATGATCTCATTCGTCCCTCCCTGGGATCGGGTCTGCTTTATTGATCTAAAGCCGACGACAGCTTAGCCGCCAATCGCGCCATCTTCAACAAGTCGAGCGCCACCGCGCCAATCCGTCATCATCAGCCGCCGAGCCCGGTCAGGCCCTTGCGCAGGATATCGACGGCGCGCTCCCAGACCAGACCCTTCCAATCGTCCTTATCGCAATAGAAGGCGTCGCGGATTTGGCGCTTGATCTCGGCCCCCCGAGCCGAGGTCGGATCGCCATGGGCATAGAGCCAGTTGTCGGCACGCACCGCCTCGAGCACATCGGTAACCGGCAGGGTCCCGTATTCGAGCGCGATCGCCGTCACCTCCGCATCCGCCGCGAGATCGGCGAAGGCCGCCGCCACCACGCCCTGAACCGCAGACGACGTGGAATCGCCGGCCTCTGGCGCTGTCACGTCCTCGCCGTACCACTGCCGCGCCCGCTCGTACTGGGCCATGTCGGGCCAGCTCAGAAACATCGGCTCTCCGTAGCCATAGGGGCCAAGCCCGGTGTGCAGATCGAGAAAGCCGACCCGACGGCCGCCCGGCACATAGTCCGCCAATAGCCGCCGCCAGGTCTGGTTGGACCACGTCGGCCCGACCCCGCCATAGAACACGCCATCGGCGTGGGTGTACTGGCCGCTGCTGACCGCGCTCTGGTAGGCGGCAAAACCGTGCGCCTTGATGTAGGCGGCAATGTCTTTGTCGGCCGCCGCCCGCGCCGGACCATCCCAGTCGCTCGGCACGAGCCAGGGGTGCACGACCTCGTAGTCGGGCTTGTCGGGATACGGCTTGGCGTGATCGAGGAAGTTGCGGTTGAGATCGACGTTGTCCTCGTTAACCCGGCGGACGTGAGCGAACCCGAACGGGTTCATGGCGTGCACGAACAGCAAGCAGCTGTCGGCCGGCCGTTCCTCGTACAATTTCTGGCGCAAATAGCCGACCTGGCAACCAGAACCGAGGAAGCCCTCGACACCATGGGTCGCCGAGGCGACGATGAACACGAGCGCGGCGTCAGCCGGCCCGATGCGCGCGACGTCGGTGTAAAGCGCCCCGCCATCCGGTCCCGTGGCGCGGGAGTTGAGATGGTGGACCACCTCCGCCTCGGCGCCCGAGCAGGCATCCAGGAACTTGCCGCGCGCTTCCGCGTAGTCGGCCGAGAAATAGCTAACCGGGGGACTCATGAGCGATGACCTCCGCCATCGCCTCGTCGGCCCCCTGTCACCAACAGTAGTGTCACCCTCGGGCCCGAGCCAAGGGTCCAGGCGCCGAGGCGGAGGCAACATGAACGCGTGTTCGGAGACATGGTTGACACCTCTACGATGGCCTCTGGATGCTCGCGTCAAGCGCGAGCATGACAACGGGGGTACGGGAGGACCGACTACCGATCCCCTGTGTCACCCTTGGGCTTGACCCGAGGGTCCAGGCTGAATAACGGGAAAGGCGGGGGCTGGGATAACATTGTTGTCGTCACGATCTAGCCCCCGAGCTTGGCGACCGCGCGGCCGATGCGCTCGACCGCCTCCGTCAAGCGTTCGACTGGTTCGTTCGAGAAGATGACGCGGATGTGGCCGACCGCCGTTGAGGGCCCCCACGTGGCCATCGGGGTCACCGCGACGTTGGCCTCGGCCAGGAGGTAGTGGGCGAACTTCGCGTCGTCGGGCTCGACCTCGCGATGATCGACCAGGAACCACCATCCGCCCCGGGGCGGCACGCAGCTCAGCCCCGGAATAGCGTTGATTCCCGCGGCGGCGGTCCGGCCACGCTCCGCGAGGACGCCGGCGCATTCCCGGGCATACAAATCGAAGCCGGCGTGATCCTCGAGAAGCGCGATCACCCCGGCCTGGGCGAAGGCGCTGGTCAGAGTCCCGTTGTACATGTGCGCCTTGCCGATATGCTCGATCACGGCCTTGTCGGCGACCGCCCAGCCGATCCGCCAGGCGGTCATGTTGAAATCCTTGGACACGCCGTCGAGGATGATCGCGCGCTCGCGCATTCCCGGCCAGGTGGCAATGTTCAGCGTCCGATCGACATCGAAGGTCAGGCGCGAGGTGGGCGCGTCATAGATCACCCAGAGATCGCGCCGCCTGGCGAGATCGGCGATCGCATCCAGATCCTCGCGCGCGAAGGTGGCGCCGGTCGGCATGTTGGTGGCGTTGAAGACGATCGCCTTGGTGGTGTCGTCGGCCCGGCGCTCAAGTTGATCGAGGTCGAGGCGCCACCCCTCGGCCTCGCGCAACGGCACGAATTGGGGCACGCCGTGGGCGAGGCGGATGCGATTGATGATGCCGGAATAGGCGGGCTCGGGCGTGATCACCCCATCGCCCGGGTTCAACAGCGCCAAAAGCGTGGACAACAACCCCTCCTGCACGCCGTTGGTAATCACCACCTCGCTCGCCCCGTCGTACGTCAGTCCGTCCTCGCGACGGATGCGCTCGGCGACAGCGGCGCGGAGTGCGCGCAATCCGACCAGCGGCAGCCAGCTGTTGTACTCGTCCTTGCCGACCGCCTCGCGGGTCGCCCTGATCGCGATCTCCGGGGGCGGAATGTCGCTATCGGCGTTCTCCAAGCGAAACGTGCGATCGGCCGCCGCCGTGTCCCGTTCGTTGGCGAGATCGCCCATGATGTCGAGACCGATCCGCGGCAGCCCGTGCATGCGCTCGGCGACTTCCATCCCGCTAACTCCCCTAAACCCGCCTATTTGAGTGCCTTGATTATTCTCGACCGGTCGGCCGAAGTCGAACGGCCGCTCAGAACGGCTCGTCCGAGGCGAAGCGCCGCAAGACGTTGCCGGTCAGCCGCGAGACGTTGTTGTCATAGTTGTTGTGGGCGAGGCTGCCGCACCAGGCCATCGAACTGAAGGCAAACGCCGCGCCGCCGTTCGGCGTCTCGTGAAAGACCAGATCGGCGCGAATCTGGTCGTGCATGGTGCCAAGCTGATCGGGCATCGGCACCAGACTCTGCTCGGGCACCAGCATGAAGGTGTCGCTCAAGTCATCGGCGCGGGCGACGATCAACGCATGGCTCGGCGTCCCCAACGCGTAGTCGGCGCAGTCGACCTCGAGCCCGGCGGCGCCGTTGCCGATCAGGCCGA
The DNA here is from genome assembly GCA_965226045.1 of Alphaproteobacteria bacterium. Classification (GTDB taxonomy): domain Bacteria; phylum Pseudomonadota; class Alphaproteobacteria; order VGEJ01; family VGEJ01; genus CBDDBU01. The sequence continues at coordinate 209,978 of CBDDBU010000028.1, read as the reverse complement.
AATCCCCGATCGTCTCGTCGGCGGCGATGCCGTCGAAGGCCCAGGCGATGCGGGGATCGAAGCTCGCCTCGGTGCGCCGGTAGCCGATCGAGAAGTCGAAGCCCTGGGCCGTGAACCCGGCGCCGGTGAGGATGTTCGGCGTACGGCCCTGGTGGCGCAGGAGGCCGCCATACTGGCCGGTGAAGCTGTGATAGTCCTCGCCGGGATCGGCCTTCCAGGCGCGGGTCGAGCCCTCGGTCCGGCGCACCTCGATCACGCCTGGCAGCGTCGGGTGATAGGCGATGTGCCAGTAAAAGCCGTTGCCGCCCATGTACATCAGCCGCCCGCCCTGATCGGTGTAGGTGTGGATCGCGTCCCACATCCCGGCCGAGACATACTCCGGGTGGGTGCCGGTGAGCACCGCGCGGTAGGGCTTGAGGAGCGCCACGCCTTCGGCCTCGAGGTCCTCGTCGGTGATGACGTCGAAATCGAAACCCTGGGCCTCGAGCCAGTCGGTGAGGTGGGTGTCGGCGTTATAGCCCCACAGCTCGGAGCCGGTGGCGGCAAGCGAGAGCTTGGCCTTGGGCCGGTGGTTGATGAGCGGGCGCAGGCGCGATGAATAGCAGATGCCGCTGCCGTCCGTATGGCACTCATACATCGAGCCAGCGAGCTCTGAGTGGGCCTTAAGATATATCTCCCAGATATATATCGTGAGCACCCGGTCGGTCAGCAACTCGACCGCCGGGAAGTCGAACACGAACAGATAATTGCCATAGGCCATGTACGAGGCGGTCGAGGCCAGATAGGCGATCTTGGCGGTGGCCGTGCCGCGTGGTGGGCGCACGTAGAAGGGGACATAGTCCTCATCGCCCCCGGCGCGCAGACGCGCGGCGTAGCAGCCGCTCTTCATCGTGCGCGGGATGGTGAGTTCGAAACTCGGCTCCCAGCCGGCATCGTAGAGATCGTCGTCGTGAAAATGGATGGCGCCGTACTGGTCGGGCGCATGGGTCCAGCACATCTCGCTACGGTCCCAGTTGTGCCCGGTCATGGCTCGGGCCGGCAGATTGACGGTCGCGCCGTGGAGGCCGTTGCCCGAGGTATCGCTGAGGCGTTCGCTCGAAATATCGCGCGAGAAATCCCAGGCGCCAACCACGGCATTGCGAAGGTCGGTGGCGAGCCGGCCGTGTTGCAGGGCCGTGATCTCGGCGGCGTCGAGGGCGCGGTTGGCGAGGCGCGGGGCGTCGATCTTGCCGTTGTAGTGGCCAGTGGTGCGGAGGCGCCCGTGGCGCAGGCCCTGGGCGTGGGCGGCGAACATCAACGGCGCCGCGCCGAGGTCGTCGAGCCGCAGGCGCACCCGTCGCTCGGCCGCCGCCACAGGCTCTGTGAAGGCGCGGCGGACCAGCGCCTCCTGACGCACCCTCACGCGACCACTGGTGGCATCGTAGCTGGCCGCGATGACGTACCATTCGCGTTCGTCGAGCGGTACCCCCGTGGCCACGGTCTCGACTCCGCCAGCGCCGTCGCCGAGCCGAAGCGCGAGCGCGCCCGTCTCGTCGAGCATCAGCCGAAAGCCGTGGTTCTCGCGCGCCGACCACAGGGCGATGAGGGTCTGCTCGCCCTTCAGCGGCGTGGTCGGCCAGACCATCGCCTGGACGGTGAAGCTCGAAAGACCACTGAGCACCGGGCCGTGCGGCACCAGACCATAAGAGCCGGCCAACGTGTCCTGCTTGCGGCCTGGGTAGCGGCGGTTGGCGGGGCTCGGGACCAGTTCCTCCTTGTAGCCCGGGCCGGCCGGGTTCTCATCGCCGCAGATCACCCGAACGATATCGGCGCGGAACGTCTTGGGGCCATCGCAGCTGACATGGAAGCGGATGCTCTCGCCCGGCGCGACGCTTATTCGATCGCTGTATCCCAGTACTTTCATCGTCCCGCGCCCTCAGTCCGGGAACTCGATGACGGCGCGGATAATCTCGCCGTTGGCCATCGCGGCGAAGCCCTCGTTGATCTGATCGAGGCTGATGCGCTCGGAGATCAGTTCGTCGAGCATTAGTTCGCCGTCACGGTAGAGCCGGACCAACAGCGGGAAATCCTCGCGCGGCCGGGCCCCGCCGTAGCTCGACCGCACCATCCGCTTCTCGCCCATCAGCGTGCCCCAACGGAAGCGAATTTCCTGATCGACGTTGGTCTTGCCAAGGATAACGACGCGCCCGCCCGGCCGTGCCGCCTCGAACGCGAGCCGAAAGCTCGCTTCGTTGCCGGCGGCCTCGAACACGTTGTCGGCGCCGCGCCCCCGGGTCTGCACTCGCACCGCCTCGGCCGCGTCTTGGTTCCGCGCATCGATGGTGTGGGTCGCACCGAAAGCCTTGGCGGTCGCCAGCTTCTCGGGCGAGACATCGACGGCGATGATCGGTTCGGCGCGGGCAAGCCGAGCCCCTTGCACGGCGTTGAGCCCAACCCCACCGCAGCCGATGACGACCGCGCTCTCGCCCACCGCCACCTTGGCGACCCGCAACACCGCGCCAACCCCGGTCATCACGCCACAGCCGATCAGGCACGCGCGATCGAAGGCGATGTCGTCGGGGATCGGAATGGCGCCCGATTCGGGCACCACGCAATATTCGGCGAAACCGCAGACCATCATGAAATGGTGCAGCCGCGCGCCGTTCAACCGCAGCCGCGACTCGCCGTCGAGTAGACGCCCGCGCGGCTGGTGGGTGGTGAACGGCTCGCACAGGATCGGCTGATCCCGGTCGCAATAAAAGCAATGACCACAGGTTGGGTTCCACGAGCACACGACATGGTCGCCCGGCTCGACCAATCGCACCGCCGCGCCCACGGCCTCGACCACGCCCGCCGCCTCGTGACCGGGCACGAGGGGGAGTGGATAGACGAGCTGGCCGTTGATCGCTTCGAGGTCGGTGTGACAGAGCCCGCTAGCCTTGAGCCGCACCAGCACGTCGGTGGCCTTGAGCGGGCCGGCCTCGATCCGTTCGATCGCGAGCGGCCCGCCGACCTCGTGCAGGACCGCGGCCTTGAACTCCATCGTCGCCCCCCCCTTGTCGCCGCACGGGCATTCTAACAGCCCGGCGCGGGGCGCGGGACGTGCTGCGATCCACGCGGCGAGACACGCGCGAAATAGCCCGACCAACGCCATCGCCCTATGATGCGCCGGCATGGACGCATCGCTGTACGACCGACTGAAGGAGGCCTGCGCCGAGGAGTGGCGCGCCTACACCGGCCACCAGTTCGTCCGCGCACTCGGCGCCGGCACGCTTCCGGAGGCCTGTTTTCGCCATTACCTGGTGCAGGATTATCTGTTCCTGATCCAGTTCGCCCGCGCCTACGCCCTGAGCGTCTACAAAGCCGACACCATTGACGACATGCGCGCCGCCGCGCGCACCCTCGGCGGCATTCTCGACAGCGAAATGGGCCTTCACGTGGGGTTCTGCGCCGAATGGGGCCTGAGCCGCGAGGACCTCGAAGGCGCGCCTGAGGCAACGGCGACGATCGCCTATACGCGGTTTGTGTTGGAGGGCGGCATGGCCGGCGACGTGCTGGACCTGCACACCGCGCTCGCGCCGTGCGTGGTCGGCTACGGCGAGATCGCGCGCGCACTCCTCGACGATCCGGCGACCCGGCTTGACGGCAATCCCTATCGCGCCTGGATCGACGCCTATGCCGGCGAGGAATACCAGTCCCTGGCACACGCGGCGCGCGAACAACTCGACGTCATGGCGCGCCGACGGCTAAGCGAGGCGCGCCTGCCGGCGCTGATCTCGACGTTCAGCCGGGCCACCCGGCTTGAAGCGCAGTTCTGGCAGATGGGCCTGGACGAGAGCGCCTAGTGGCACGGATCTGACGCTTGGTACCCGTGGTTGGCCGCTGAAAGCGCTAAGACAAACATGGCGCAAAACGTCTACGATCGATCGGATTTCTTCGAAGGCTATAGCCACCTCAGCCGATCGGTCGAAGGCTTGGTTGGCGCGGCGGAGTGGCCAGCGCTGCGGGCGATGCTGCCTGATATGAACGGCCTCAGGGTCATTGATCTCGGCTGCGGCTTCGGCTGGTTCTGTCGCTGGGCGTGTGAACGGGGCGCCGCGCGGGTCCTGGGCCTGGACGTATCCGAAAAGATGCTTGCCCGTGGTCTTGAAGGCGCCGGATCTCCGAGCCCAAGCAGAAGGGTGCGCGCTGGCACGGAGATGACGTATCCGAAAAGATGCTTGCCCGTGCTGGGCAAGGCCACCACCGCGGATAGCGCGATCAACTACGAGAGAGCCGATCTCGAGCGACTCTATCTGCCCGACGCCTGCTTCGAGCTGGCCTATAGCTCGCTGGCCCTGCACTACATCGAGGACGCCGCACGGCTGTTCGGAACGATACAGCGGGCACTGGTTCCCAGTGGACGCTTCATCTTCTCGACCGAGCACCCGATCTACATGGCGCCAACGAATCCGGGCTGGTCGATCGACGCCGAGGGGCGAAAAACATGGCCGGTCGACCGCTATTTGGTGGAGGGGCCGCGAACGACCGACTGGCTTGCCCGAGGGGTCGTGAAGCATCATCGCACGATGGGAACCACCCTCAACCTTCTCATGCAATCTGGGTTCACGATCGAGCATGTCGAAGAGTTCTGTCCGACGGCCGACCAAATTGCCGCCACGCCGGAACTGGCGGAGGAACGCGAGCGGCCGATGTTCCTGCTGATCGCCGCCAGACGACTGTAGGATGATCCCGCAATAGGTCGGTTCTCGCCATCCGAACGCGTCAGACTCACCACTAGCACGGCCCCCAGGCCGCGTCGCGCTAGCCGAGCAGGTCGCGGTCGCCCTCGTACCAGCGCAGGCTCAGGCGCACACTGGCGATCTTCCAGTTCTCGGCCATCGTCCGGTCCTCGGCTTGGCGCACCATCACCATGCGATAGACGCCGTGAACATCGTAGTCGCCGCCGCCCGCTTCGGCGGGCCGGTGATGAGAGGCGATGGCGTCGGCGATCAGCACCGCGTCGTCGCCGTTGATGCTCACCTCGTGGTTGGCGATCAGATGCTGGGTGATAACGCCGGCGAGGATGCGCTGGTCGAAGGCCACGAACTCGTCGGCGGGCGCCGTTCGCGCCGGCTCGCCGGTGAAATCGGAGAAGTCGGTCTCGAGCTGGTCGGTGAAGCAGGCGCGAAAACCGGCCCAGTCCTGGCGGTCAAGATTGCGCGCATACTGGGTCGCGCGGTCGATGACCGCCAGGCGGTCGTGCAGGGCGCGCAAGGCAGCGTCCGTCATCGTTTCACTCCTCTTTCCTCAATCGATCGGCTCGATCGCGACGTTGAGCGCGGCGTCAACCGAGACGATGTGGTTCACCGGCACGGCGGTCCAATCGGAACGCTCGGCGCTGATCGGCTCGGAAGCCACGATCAGCGCACCCGCGCCGCTCCCGTCCTGGGCCATGCGGTAGCCAGCGTCGACCCGCTCGAAGCGCTTTCCATGGGCGACGTACAACGTTTGCGCGGGCGCATCGGCGCGACTCGCATAGCGGGTGACCACGACGTTCTCACCGTCGGTCAAGGCGAAGTTGAGCTGTGAGCTGTCGGTCGACCCGGTTTCGGCGACCAGTTCGTCGATGCGCCGTATGGTGGCAAGCACCGCCGCCTTGAGGCCCGCGAGCGAGCGGTCGCCGCGCGCCGCCAGGATGTCGCTGAACAAGGCGAGGGCGTGCTCGGAATCGGTGGTGCCCTCGATTTCGTCGTAGGCGTCATCACCCAGGTGACGGCGGATCAGGCGTCGCACGCGCCGGAAGCCCGCGATTGCGCCGTTGTGCATCCACAACAGCTCGCGGCGCTGGAAGGGGTGACAGTTGGTCTCGGCGACCGCCAGTCCGCTGCTGGCGGCGCGGACATGGGCAAAGAAACAGCCCGAGCGCGTCTTCTCCGCCAGCCGGCGCAAATTACGATTGCTCCAGGCCGGCGCGATGCTGGTGAAGACGCACGGGGTGGGGTCGATTTCCGGCGCATACCAGCCCACGCCAAAGCCATCGCCGTTGAGCGGCTCGGACCGCTCGCGCGCGCGATAGCTCTGCATGATCAGCGACTGCTCCGAGTGCATCAGGAGGTCCGACATCAACATCTCGGAGCCGCGATACAGCAGGAAGCGGCACATTGGCGATCTACCTTCGAGGCGCGGCGCGCAGCCAACCGTACCGCCGCCGCGAGGGGGTCGGCAAACGGGTCCCGTTTCGTGGCGACGGGCCAACGCTTGATGTTGTCGAGCGGCTGTCGCAGCATCGGCCGGCGAGGACGGGCGGGAAGAACCAGGGGGCGATATGGATAGCAAACCGCGCATCGGCTGGATTGGTGTCGGCTTGATGGGGCATGGCGCCGCGAAGCATGTGCTCGCCGCCGGCTACCCGTTGATGGTGAAGGGCAACCGCAACAGGGTCCCCATCGACGATCTGTGCGCGCGCGGCGCGACCGAGGCGGAGAGCGTGGCGGCCATGGTGCGCGACTGCGATGTTGTGTTCGCGTGCCTGCCTTCGACGGCAGTGGTGGAGGCGGTGGTGTTCGGCGCCGGCGGCGTGCTCGAAGCCACCCGCGAGGGGTTCACCTTCGTCGATTGCACGACCTCGGAACCCGACTCGACGCTCAAAATCGCCGCGGCGCTGACGACGCGTGGCGCGCGCATGCTCGATGCCCCGTTCAGCCGTACGCCGAAAGAGGCCGAGGAGGGGCGGCTGAACTGCATGGTCGGCGGCGAGCGCGCGCTGTTCGAGTCGCTCAAGCCGGTGCTCGACGCGTTTTGCGAGAACGCGTTTTACATTGGCCCTCAGGGCGCCGGTCACCAGCTCAAGCTGTTCAACAACCTGATCTCGATGTGCAACACGGCGCTGGTGGCCGAGGCCACGGCGGCCGCCGCCAAGCTCGGCATCGATCTGCAGACGTTTTACGACGTGATCTCGGTCGGCGGCGGCGACAGCCGCGTCTTTCGCGTGATGCTGCCGTGGGCGCTGGAGGGCAATGGCAGCCTGTTCCAAGCCGCGCTGTCGATCGGCGCCAAGGACCTCGACATCTTCATTCGCACGGCGGAGTCAGGGGGCGCCCCAGCCTCGATGGCGCGGGCGGCCAAGCAGCTATTCGACCTCGCCAAGGAGCGTGGCCACGGCGAGCAGCATATGCCGTGCCTAGCCGAGGTGCTGGCGGCGGAATCCGGCGCCCACATCCGCGAGTTTTGAGGGGTCGAGCTTAAGCCGCCCCGAGCAGCGCCTGCCGGAACCGATTCTTGAGGTGCACGCCGTCGCGGGGCGGCAGCACCAGCGGCTGGGGTTCGGCGCTCACCTTGATGTTCAAGAGCAGCGGACCGGGCGCGCCGCGCCACAGCGGCAGCGCCGCGCTCAATCCCGCCGCGTCGTCGACCCGGCGGGCCACGGGAAAGCCCGCGCCGGCCGCGATCGCGGCCAAATCGACGCCGTGGGCGGTATGGGTCGGCTGCATGCCGGTCTCGCCATAGCACTCGTTGTCGATGACGGCGATGACGAGGTTCGACGGGTGTTGCACCGCGACCGTGGCTAGCGAGCCGAGGCCCATCAACATCTCGCCGTCGCCCGTGATCACCAGCACCCGGCGCTCGGGTTGAGCCAGGGCCAGCCCCAGTCCGATCGGGACCGCGCCCCCCATGGCGCCCCACAGGCCGAAATTCAGAGGATCATCGCCGGCAGCCGCCGCGTCCCAAACGCAGGCGCCGAGGCCGAGCACGGCGGGCGCGCCATCCCGATCCTGCAACAGGGCGGCGACCACGGCGCGGCGGTCGAGGGTCGGCCCGCTCATTCGTCGAAGCTCTTGACGCCGATCACGGCCTGGGCGATCAGGACCGCCTCGCGGCGCTCGGACTCGTAGGCATCGCGCGCCGCTTGGGCCGCCATCGCGACGACCTCGCCCGCCTGCTCGGCGCGACGAACCCCCACCCCGGCGAGCTCCAGAACGCGCGGCGTCGCCTCACCCATGGGTTTCTGCCACTCGTTCACCTCATCGCGCTCGCCACGCATCGTCACCAGCATGAACAGGGGAAAACGGCACGTGCGCGCGAGCGAGAGCATGTTGACGATGTTACCCACACCGCTGCTCTGCATCAGCACCGCGGCCCGGACGCCGCCGAGCCAGGCGCCAGCCGCGAGCGCGATCCCTTCCTGCTCGGAAGTAAGCACGACCGTGCGCATGGCGGCATCGGCTTCGCACAACTTGATGAGGCGCGTCAGTCCGGCATCGGGCACGAACGCGACCTGGCCGACGCCGAGTTGGCTCAGCGCGCGGTGGACGCCGCCTGGCCAGTCCGCCGCGTCGCTCACGGTAGCTCGACCGTCAGCTCGTCGCCGCCGTAACCATGGACGCTGTCATGGGCGCGGATGACCACGCGCGTGACCCCGGCCGGGATGGCGACCGACCGCAACGAGCGGGTGAAGGGCTGCTCCGCCTCGTGGGGGTGCAAAAGGACGCGGGTGCCAAGGACAGTGCCGTCGGGCCCCACCACGTCCCACTTGTCGGCGTAATGATCCCAACCTTCATCGGCGTGTCGAACCGTCACATCGAAGCCGTGGATGCCATCGCGCACGCTGACCACGGCATCGACGACATCGGCCTCACCCGCGACCGCCGCCAGGTCAATTAAGAGACCAGCGGTCGCTAGAGCAGCCATGGCGCTCGGTCGCACGGGCGACTCTCCGCTAGCCCGCGACCATGGCCATCAACCGCTCGGCGAGCCGCGGCGCCGTGCCCTTGTCCTCGTGCTTGAAGAAGACGAACGCCTCCGTCCACGATTGCGCGGCGATCCACCCGGCCCAGCGCTGGAGGTCCGCATCGACGTATGCGGCACGCCGCAGTCGCAAATAGCCCCAATCGGCGGTAGCGACGGGCGGCGCGGTCTTGTCGTCGTCATCGGTTTCGGCGACGCACAACGCAGCGCCGCGGGTCCGAAGCGCCGCGAACACGTCCTCCTCGAACCACGAGGGATGGCGGAACTCGAACGTCGCGCGCTGATCATCGGGCAACACGGCGAGAAACGCCTCCAGGCGTTCGAGGTCCTTTTTCATGTTCGGCGGCAGCTGGAACAGGACCGGCCCGAGCTTGGGCCCAAGTGCCGCGGCGTTGGCGAGGAAGTACGCGACCGGCTCGGCCGGATCCTTGAGGCGCTTGAAATGGGTGATCTGGCGCGCGGCCTTGAGCGCGAAGCGAAACCCGGGCGGCGTCTGCTCGGCCCAGCTCTCCAGGGTGGCGGCCTTGGGCATGTGATAAAAGGTGTTGTTGATTTCGACCGCCGGCAGCCGGCCAGCATAGTAGCCGAGCATCTCCCTATCGGGCAGATCGGCGGGGTAGAACGGCCCCTTCCAGGGCTTGTACGAAAACCCGCTCGCTCCGGCGTGGATTCTCATCGCGGAAGCCGCCTGAAATGCACCATTTGGGTCGGTCCTAGACCGCGCCCTCTTCGCGGAGTTTGTCGACGGCAGCCTTGTCGAGGCCCATGACTTCGGCGAGGATTTCCTCGGTGTGCTCGCTCAGGAGCGGTGAGCTTTTGATCTCGACCGGCGAATCGGAGAGCCGCAACGGGCAACCGACGGTTTTGAAACCGCCCCGCTCGGGGTGGGGCACATCGACCACGATCCCGCGCTCGATCAGCGCCTGATCCTCGATCAGTTCTTTCATATCGAGGATCGGTCCGCACGGAATCTCGCGCTCGTTCAACATCGCCATGACCTCGGCCTTGGTGTGCTGAAGCGTCCACTCCTCCAACATGGCAAAGATGGCGGAGAGCTTGTCAAGCCGCGCCCGCGGCGTGGCGTAGGCCGCGTCGTCGATCAACTCCGGGCGACCGATTATCTCCAACCACGGCTTCCAGCCTTGGGGCTGGATGATGCAGTACATGTAGTCGTTGGGGCCACCCGGTTTGCAACGCAACGCCCAGCCCGGCTGGCCGCCGCCCGAGGCATTGCCCGAACGCGGCACGGCGTCGCCGAACTCGCTGTTGGGGTACTCGTTCAGGGGCCCGTGGGCCAGCCGCTGCTGGTCGCGCAACTTGACCCGGCACAGGTTAAGGACCGCGTCCTGCATGGCCACCTCGACGCGCTGTCCACGGTCGGTGTTGGTGCGCTGATACAGAGCCGCGAGGATGGCCGCGACGAGATGTATGCCGGTGCCTGAATCGCCGATTTGGGCGCCGGTGGAGGTCGGCGGCCCGTCCTCGAATCCGGTCGTGCTCATCGCCCCCCCCATCGCCTGGGCGACCGTCTCGTAGGCCTTGAGATCGAAGTAGGGGCCCGGGCCGAAACCCTTGATCGAGGCATAGATAATGCGCGGGTTTATCGACTGTACCGTTTCCCAACTAAAGCCCTGGCGCTCGAGCGCGCCGGGCGCGAAGTTCTCGACCAGGATGTCACAGTGCTTGATCAGGGCGGTGAAGACCTCTTTGCCCTTGTCGGTCTTGGTATTGATGGTGATGCCGCGCTTGTTGCAGTTGAGCATCGTGAAGTAGAGGCTGTCGACGTCGGGCAGGTCGCGCAGCTGGGTGCGGGTGATGTCGCCGCGGCCGGGCAGCTCGACCTTGATCACGTCGGCGCCGAGCCAGGCCAGGATTTGCGTGCACGACGGCCCCGATTGCACGTGGGTCATGTCGAGAATCCGCACGCCGTCCAACGCTTTGCTCATCGCCGCTCTCCGCCCTCACGCCGCCCCGCCAGGGGGCTATTTGTACATGGTCTGGTTCATCGTGCCGGGGCTATAAGCGTCGGGATCAATCCACACGTTGATCAGCGACGGTTTGCCCGATGCCCGCGCGCGCTCGAGCGCCGGGCGGATGGCGGCGGGATCGCGGACCTCTTCGCCATAGCCGCCCAGCATCTCGGCGAAACGATCGAAGTGAACATTGCTGAGGACATTCGCGACATCGCCCCGGTTGTCGCCGTACTTGGCGATCTGACCGAAACGAATCTGGTTCCAGGCCGAGTTATTACCGACCACCCCGACAAACGGCAAATTGAACCGCACCATCGTGTCGAAGTCCCAGCCGGTCAGACTGAAGGCGCCATCGCCGAACAGGGTGATGACCTCTTTCTCTGGCTGCATCAGCTTCGACGCCATGGCGAAGGGGATGCCGACGCCCAGGGTGCCGAGCGGCCCGGGGTCCATCCAGTGGCCGGGGCGGTGCGGCTTAACCACCCCACCCGAGAAGGTGACGATGTCACCGCCATCGCCGATATACACCGAATCATCGGTGAGAAACTCGTTGATCTCGTAGCACAGGCGCAGCGGATGGATCGGCTGGGCGTCCGACTTGATCTTCGGGAGCCGCTCCTCATACAGGCGGTCCTCTTCGGCGCGCAGTTCCTGTAGCCAGCCCGCCCGCTTGCCGGCGCCGTTCTTGCCGGCGCTCGCCGCTTCCGCCACCGCCGCCATGATGACGCCGACATCGCCCACCAGGCCGAGATCGATGTCGCGATTCTTACCCACCGTGCGGTAGTCGAGATCGATCTGCACCACCGTTGCCTCGGCGCGCAGCCTGCGCCCGTACCCCATGCGGAAGTCGAAGGGCGTGCCGACGATGACGATCACATCGGCGTTGTTGAAGGCGTAGCGGCGGGCCAGCTGATAGGCGTGGGCGTGATCGGGGGGCAAAGTCCCGCGCCCGGCCCCGTTCATGAAAACCGGGAGGTTGAGCGACTCGGCAAAGTTCCGAGCCGCGTCGGCGGCGCGGCAGGTCCAGGTTTGGGTGCCCAACAACACGCACGGCTTTTCCGAGTTGACGAGCAGTTCGGCCAGCTTCTCGATGTCGGCGGGATCCGCCTGTCGCCGGGTCGAGGCGCGATAGCGGTTAGGGGCCGGGATGCGCGCCTTGTCCTCGCCGATCTTGGCATCCAGGACATCGCGCGGGATCTCGAGAAAGCTCGGGCCGGGCGCGCCGTTAAAGCACTCGCGAAAGGCCATGCTGACCATATCGGCGACGCGCTCGATGCTTGGGACGCTCGACGCGAATTTGGTGATCGGCTTGAGAATGTCGACGTGCGGCAAGTCTTGGAGCGAGCCCATCTGGTGCTGACTTAGCGCGCCCTGCCCGCCGATCAGGAGCATCGGGCTCTCGGCCCGAAAAGCATTGGCGACACCGGTAATGGCATCGGTCGTTCCGGGCCCGGCGGTGACCACCGCGCAGCCGGGCGTGCCGGTGACTCGCGCATAGCCATCGGCTGCGTGCGCGGCGACCTGCTCGTGGCGGACGTCGACGATCTTGATTCCCGCATCGATGCAGCCATCGTATATGTCGATGATGTGACCACCGCAGAGCGTGAAGATCACTTCTACACCCTCGGCCTTCAGCGCCTTGGCGACCAGGTGCCCGCCCGATATCTCACCCATCCTCGACTCCCCCCTCGTCCTCACGCCCGAATAACCAACGCAGCGCGGCCACCGCATGCGACCGGCCCGCCTCGCGAGTCATTAACGGAAACACGCCGCCGCGATCCCGCCCCATGCGGCCACCCCGCACCTGACCGCCGGACTTATGGCGCGTGACGCGCCCATCATAACACACCCGACCCAGCCACAAGCGCCGGTGGCACCGTCACCCCGCCACTATCGGCTCAGTCGCCGCTATACGCCTTCTCGCGGCGCTCGTGCCGCTCCTGTGCCTCCAGAGACAACGTCGCGACCGGACGCGCCTCAAGCCGCCTCAAGCCGATCGGCTCGCCGGTCTCCTCGCAATAGCCATAGGTCTTGCCCGCCAACCGCTCCAGCGCCGTGTTGATCTTGTTAATCAGCTTCCGCTCGCGTTCCCGCGTTCTCAGTTCGAGGGCGCGATCGGTCTCGGTCGACGCGCGATCGGCGGCGTCGGGCTCTTGATTGCTGCCCTCTTGTAGGTGATGCAACGTCGCGGTTGACTCTCTCCGTAGGTCATCGCGCCATTGGATGAGCTTTCGGCGAAAATACTCCCGTTGTTTGTTCCCCATGAACCGTTCGCTCTCCGACGGGCGATAACTTCGAGGGAGGCGCGTAACCATACATTCTCCCCTGATTTTCAAACGGTTGGGACGACGACGGCAGTTGGGACGACGACGGCGCGGAGTATATTGGCGCCCCCCTTCGTCGGCAAGAGAATCGAGGCCGGGCGCGCCCTCGCCTCTCGCCACCGGTTATCCCTTGGGAGGTTGGCTACCGACGGTTTCGTCACCAAACTCTCCAGCGTCGGCACGTTGGTCTACAACAAGCAATTCGGCGGCACCGGCAATGAAGTCGCGACCGCCATCACCCTCTCGGGCGCGGGCGATGTGCTGGTCGCCGGCACCGCCGACGGTAACGGTTTTTTGCGCAAGTTCACCAATACCGCGACCGACGATCCCCCTCTGTTCAACGTCGACCTCGGGTCGTTGGGTACCGGCGGCGACATCACCGGCGTGGCCACCAACTCGGCTGGCGAGATCTTCGTTTCGGGCGTGACCACCAACACGGCCTTGGACGACACGGTCGTTCAGGCGCACTCGGGCGCGCTCGATGGCTTCGTCATGCGCATCACCGACGCGCAGATCACGGCCGGCACTCCGCTGGCGATCGCCGATTCAGTACCGATCACTATCAATGCGGTGAACGACCCACCGACCATCGCCAATCCCGGCGCTCAGATTGTCGCCCAAAACACCAATCTGACCGTCAACGGCATCAGCATCGCCGACGTGGACGTGGCCGCCGGCAATCTCGAGGTCACGGTCGCGGTCAACGACGGCCGGATCACGCTCGCCCAGACCACTGGGCTTACGTTCTCGGTCGGTAACGGCACTCCGGACGCGACAGCCACCTTCCAAGTCTCGCTCGCCGACATCAACGCCGCGATCAACGACCTGTTCTACAGCTCCAGCAACTTCTTCGACGGCGACGCCAACACCGTGACCATCAACGTGAGCGACCTCGGCAACAACGGCGCCGGCGGCACGCTGACCGACCGCAACCATTACGATTGTCGGTGTCGTGAACGCCGCGCCGGTCCTCACGGTGCCGGGAGCTCAGGCGGCGACCGAAGACACCTCACTCGCCGTGAGCGGCGTCAGCGACCTCGCCAATACCGGCGCCTTCGGCGGCGCCGGCACCGACAGCGACACGGTCGCCATCACCGTGAGCGCCGCGAATGACGCGCCGCAAATCGCAAATCCCGGCCCCCAGCAGATGGTCGAGAACGCGAACCTCACAGTGACCGGGCTTAGCATCAGTGATACCGATGCCGGCGCCGCCAGTGTCCAAGCGACCCTGAGCGTGGCCAATGGCACCTTCAGCCTCGGTCAAACGACCGGGCTTACGTTCTCGACCGGCGATGGCGCGGCCGATGCGTCGATGGTCTTCCAGGGCACCCTCACCGACATCAACGCGGCCCTGGCCGCGCTTGTCTACACCCCGACCCGGCTTCAGCGGCCAGGACACACTCAGCGTCAGCATCGACGATCTGGGCAATACCGGCGGCGCCGCGCAGGTTACCAGCGACAGCGTGCTGATTTCGGTCGTCGACGCGACCAACACCGCGCCAACCGTCACCAACCCGGGCGCGCAAAACGTTGACGAGGACACCGACCTCACCATCACCGGCCTCAGTATCGGCGATATCGACGCGGGCAGCGGCAATCTGGAAGTCACGTTGTCGGTCACCGACGGCCTTCTGACGTTGCCGGATACCACCGGCCTAACGTTCACGACCGGCGATGGCACTCAGAACTCGACGCTCACCTTCCGGGGCAACCTCGACGATATCAACGCGGCGATCGACGGGCTGATCTATCGCGGCGACTTGAACTTCAACGGGTCCGACACCCTACAGATCACCGTCAACTATCTCGGCAACTCGGTCAGCAACCTCAGGCGGTACGACCCCCCCCCATCGACTACGTGAGTTACATCGGAACGAGCGCGGACGGCCGCGCATCGGGCCTGGCCATCGATCCTGCCACCGACGATATCTACGTCACAGGCAGCACCGCCGGCCTGTTCGCGGGTGAGATGGCGAGCTCGACGGTCGACGCGTACGCGACCAAACTCACCTGGGCGGGCGCGACGGTGTGGACGCACCAATTCGGTGGCGCCTTCACCAACGCCGGGACGGCGATCGCTTTCGACAGCAACGGCACCTCGGTGCTCTCGCGCCTAGCAGCCTGTCGGACTGAGGTCCGCGAGAATGGGTGTGGACGGATCGCGATGTGGAGAGGTCATGGGATCGAGCGCCTTTCGTGAGGACACGGAGTGCGGTCGCTTGGCCGCGCGTACCGCAGGGTGAGTATACTCTTATGCCCTCTCGTGAGGGCACGAAGTACGTTCGCTTGCTCGCGCGTGCCGCAAGGCGAGCATACTCTTATTCCTTTTCGCGAGGTACGGAGTCCGGCCGCCTGCTCAAGCGTATTGCAAGGTGAACATTCTCTTTATGTTCCAGGCCAGGGTCACCAGGTTCCATTCGCCCGTGACCTTGTCCAGGCCGCGTAGCGAGAACTGGCGGAAGCCCATGGCCGATTTGATGATGCCGAACACCGGTTCCGGCGTTTGCTTGCGCAGGGCGTAGAGTTGCCGGCCCTCGGGCGTCGCCAGTCGATGTGTCATCGCTTCCAGCGGCGTCGGGTTCTCCGGGGGCGGCGGCGCGCCGGCGAAGCGGTCCTTCCAGGAGAGATGATGGCGTTCCCGGCCGGGCGTGATCAACGGCGCGATCTCGGCCTCGGCGCAGGCGTTCACGTTGGCCTCGCTGAAGTAGCCGCTGTCCGCCAGCAGGGTCTCGGGCGCGCCCAGCGCCTCGGGAAGGCGGGCGAGCGCTTCCAGCGCCGGCTCGATTTGCCGCTTGTCGTTGGGGGCCTGGACCACGTCGTTGGTGACCACCAGCAGGCTGTCGGCCGCCACCAGGGCTTGGGCGTTGTAGGCCTGTTCGAAGCCGCCGCCGGCCACCGGCATGATGCGCGAGTCCGCGTCGGTCAGATTGACCTGGTCCTTCGGCCCGGGCCCGGCCACCGGCGGCTCGGGTGGACGGCCGCCCGGCTTGCGGCCCGTCTTCTCGGCCTTCTCCGCGCGCGCCTCGAGCTTCGCCTCGTACTCGGCCCGTTCCCGCTCAAGGCGTTCGCGCGCCCGCGCCTCGATCACCGCCTTAGCCTCGGCGATGCGGGCCAGACGATCCTCGCGCCGGGCCAGTTCCTCGGGCACCGACATCCCGTCGGGCACATCCGCCCCATCGGCCGCCTCCGCCAACGCCATCAACTCCGCCACCTCGGCCTTCAACCGGGCTTCGAGCTCGCAGGCGTGTTTCCACGACAGCGCGCTGTGCCGGCTCGCGTTGGCGTGCACCTTGGTGCCGTCCAGCGCCACCGTGCCGAGCTTCAGCACCCCGGCTTCCCGGGCCAGCAGCAGCACCTCGACGAACAGCCCTTCGATCCGGTCGAGAAAACGCCGCCGGAACGCGGCGATGGTATCGTGGTCGGGATGATCGTTGGCCGCGATGAAGCGGAAAGCGACAGAATCATAGGTCGCGCGCTCCAACTTGCGGCTCGAAAACACCCCCGTGGCGTAGCCGTAGACCAGAAGCCCCAGCAGCATGCTCGGGTGATAGGACGCCGAGCCCGAGCCGCGATAGGCCTTCACGAACGCCGAGAGGTCCAACTGCTCGATCACCTCGACCACGAAGCGCGCCAGATGCCGCTCGGGAAGCCATTCCTCCACCGACGGCGGCAGCAGAAACCCCGTCTCCCGGTCGACCGGTCGGAAATTGCTCATGACGGCCTCCATCACGCGCGGGCAAATCAACTGATACCATCGAATCCTATTTCGACTCCCGGCTCAAGTCCGACAGGCTGCTAGGCTTGCCCGATGGACCCGGCGCGGGCTTGTCGGCAACCTCGGTGACGGGCGAAACAACGGTGCGTGGCGGCCAATCCTTCTCCATCTCCGTCAACGGCGCCGAGCCTCGACAAGTGACCATCGATGGCGACGATTCGTTTGGTTTCCTGGTCTTTTGCATCAACCAGATCCTCGAAAGCGCGGGGCGGGCCGAGATCGTCGAGACCTTCGACGGCGAGCGCCTTGAAATCAACGCCCTCAACGGCTCGATCGTCGAGCTCCTGCGCGGACCCGATAATTTTGACGCGCTGAGCGGCTTGGAGCTCAAACCAATTCGCTTGTTCGGCGATCCGACCGACGTCATCGCGGCCGAGGCATTCTCGGCTTCGGCCTTCGCACTCGGATTCTGCGACACGCTCAACGTGCTGACCCGCGAGGCCGCGGCGGATGCGAACATCATCGTCGAGAACGCGCAGCGCGTGATCCGCGAGGCCTTCCGGTTCCTGACCGAGGGCCCGGAGCCTCCGCCGCCGCCGAGTGGATCGGCGTCGGCCCAAACCCTGAAGGAATTGGCCAGGTACCAGGACGCCGCCCGGCGTCTACAACAGCCAGTGTCCACTGGCGCGATCTTGGCCATATTTTGACGCCCGACCGGCGCGGCTTGACCCCGCCCGCGCCCGCATGAAATCCTCCGCCGTCCGCAAGCGGGGAGCCGGCCGCCGTGAACGATGCCGCCCAGCGTATCCTCGTCATCAAGCACGGCGCCCTTGGGGATTTCGTTCTCGCCACCGGACCGTTCAAGGCCATTCGTCGCCACCACCCGGAGGCTCATATCACCCTTCTCACCGCGCCGGCGTTCTCCCCGCTCGGCCGGGCCTGCGGCTGGTTCGACGAGGTGTGGAGCGACACACGGCCAAATCCTTGGCGGGCGGCCGCATGGCTGAGCCTGGTTCGACGACTTCGGAGCGGGCGCTTCGATCGCGTCTACGATCTACAGAATTCCGATCGGACGAGCACGTATTTCCGGTTACTGGGGAGGGCCCGCCCGCAGTGGTCCGGAATCGCGCCGGGCTGTTCGCTACCGCACCGCACCGCCCACCGCAGCGAGCTGCATACGATCGCGCGCCAGGCCGAGCAACTGGCGATCGCGGGCATCGATACGGTGCCGCCTAGCGATCTCGGCTGGGCCGAGGCTGACGTCAGCCGCTACAAGATCGAGGCGCCGTTCGCGCTGCTTGTGCCGGGCGGCGCCGCCCATCGCCCGGCCAAGCGCTGGCCAGCCACGAACTACGTCAAGTTGGCGCGGCACCTGGGCCTGAGTCGGACCACACCAGTGCTGCTCGGCGCCGAGGCCGAGCGACAGGTACTTGGAGACATCGCGGTGGCGGCGCCAGGCGCCCTCGACCTCTGTGGGCAAACCAGCTTCGAGGAAATCGCCTCGTTGGCCCGCGCCGCCAACATAGCTATCGGCAACGACACCGGGCCGATGCATGTGATCGCCGCCGCCGGCTGTCCGTCTATCGTGCTTTTCTCCGGCGCGTCGGACCCGGCGCGGACCGCGCCGATTGGCGCTAACGTCGCCATTCTTCGCCGCGCCGCGCTAGGCGAGTTGCCGGTCGCGACGGTCGTCGCCTCGTTGAGCGCGCTGGAAGCAGGGCAGACAAAAGCAGAGCGGTCAAGCGAGTGAGCCGAGCGCGCGGGCCGGTCGCCCTGATGTTCCTTATCATCGTCGCGCTGCCATTGGTCGCGGTGCTCGCTCCGCACGGGCTGGTCATCGTGTTCGCGGCGGCGGCCCTGTTGGCCCTGACCAGCGCCCGGATGCGTGCGGCGGCCGCGGCTTGGCTGCGTCCATCGCCGATGACGCGGGTGCTCGGGCTCGCACTGCTGTGGATGCTGATCGCGAGCTTCTGGTCGCCTGATCTAGGCCACAGCCTGCGGGTATGGGTAAGCGTGACCGCGACCTTCGTCGGCGGAATGGTCCTGATCGCTGCCGCCGGCGCTTTGACGCCGGCGGAATCACGGATGGCCAATACCGCGCTGTCAGCGGCAGGCGTACTTCTCGCGCTTCTTATCGCCGTTGAGATTGCCTTCGACAATGCGCTCGTCGGCGTCGCGCGCGAGCTCATCGGTTACCAGGGCGGCGCGGTCACGGTCAACAACATCAACGGCGCGACCGCGCTCCTCGCCGTGCTCGCCGCGCCGCTGGCCCGCGCGCTCCACGATCGCTTCGGCGCGCCCGCCGGTCTCGCCATGGCGATCGGCGCGGTCGTCGTTCTTTGGTTCGCGCCGATGGAAGCCGCTTTGGCCGCGATCCTCGCGGCGAGCCTGATGGTCGTACTGGTGCTGCGGTGGCCGCGACCGGTGCTGACCATCGTCATGATCGCGTTCGCCGTCGGATTGGTGTGCGCGCCGTTGATTCCGCACTACCTGCTCGGCGCTGTCCTCGGGGATGACGGCGCCGAGGTCCTGCCGAGCGCCTGGAGACATCGCGTGCTGATCTGGCAGTTCGTCGCCGAGCGCATCGGCGAGAAGCCACTGTTCGGCTGGGGCTTCGACGCCGCCCGCAACATTCCGGGGAACCGCGACCTACTGTTCGAGGGCGCCGCCGCGCTGCCCCTGCACCCGCACAATGGCGTGTTGCAGCTGTGGCTCGAACTCGGACCGCTTGGCGCGGCGCTCGGCCTTGCTCTTGCCCTGTTGGTGATGGCCCGGTTGCGGCGGGCGCCGCCAATCAATGCCGCCATCGGCGCCGGCGTCCTGGCCGCCTGGGCCATATTCGCCCTGGTGAGCTATGGCGCGTGGCACAACTGGTGGCTGGTGGTTCCGTGGCTCGGCGCGGCTATGTGCACGGTCACGATGCCGGCACGAGATGCTTGACTCCCGCGTCGGCGCGCCAATGTCCCTGGTAGCGGGCGCACGAGAGTGCAGCGCCGCAAGGAATGGCCATGGGCGTGTTGGACGTAGACCCGCCCGCGCGGGCGGATTGGGTGATCGACCAGGCCTGGGAGGGCTATAACCAAGAACATCACGCCCTCTGGCGCCTGTTGTTCGCCCGCCAAGCGCAGATCCTGCGCAACCGAGCGGCGCCGGAGTTCCTGGCCGGCCTCTCGGGGTTTGGCATCGCCGCCGACGGCATTCCCCACTTCGGGCGATTGAGCGATATCTTGGAACGAGCGACCGGCTGGCGGATCGTCGCGGTGCCTGGGCTGGTGCCGACCGACGTCTTCTTCGAGCACTTGGCGAACCGCCGCTTTCCGGCGACCAACTTCATCCGTGGTCGCGACCAACTCGACTACCTCGAGGAGCCGGATGTTTTTCACGGCATGTCCCGCTGCTATTTAACCCCGTCTTCGCCGATTACATGCAGGCCTATGGCAAGGGCGGGCTGAAGGCGCTGCAGCTCGACGCGCTTATCCACATCGCCCGGCGCGACGCGGTCTAGGCCGGCGGCCGCGCGAGGTCGAGCAGGCGCTCGAGGCCGCCGTCGCGCACGCCGAGATCGGTAAGCCGGCGCACCGTGTTCTCCAGGTAATCGAGGCACGAGCCGTTCTCGCCGACTGCGGTGGCGATGTAGAACGCGGCCGTCTCGGGATCGAGCCGCCCCGCATATTGCGGGTGGTCGCGGCGGACGACGAAGGCGATCGCGCGCACGGCGCCTTTCGAGGTGTGCAGCGGTACCCAACGTGGCGCGTAGATGCCGGTCAGCATCTCCCGCCGCCACACCGGCTCGAGCGCCTCACGCCCTTGTCCGCGGTCGAGGCGGAGGGCGAGGCCACGGCACGAGCCGCCGCGATCAAGACCCAGCCCCAGGCCCGGATGATCGAGGCTGCCCCGCGCCCGTACGGTCCACACACAAAATCGCCGATGCCGGCCGTGGAGCCGCGCCGGCCGAACCTCCTGGTGCTCGATCGCGGGGCGCCACATCAACGAGCCATACGCGAACAGCCACAGATGGCGGGCGGCCGGTGCGGCGGCAAGGGTGGCGTCAAGGGAGGCGGCGCGGCTCGGGTCGCCGAGCTCCGCGAACGGGGCGCGAAACTTCACCCGCTGGCGGCGGGAAGCGTGTCGAATGTGGACCGGAAGACGAACAGCTCGGGGATCCCGCCGGTATGCAGGAAGACGACGTTGTCGGAAGGTTGAAAATGGCCGCCACGCACCAACCCGACCAAGGCGGCAAAGGCCTTTCCGGTATAGACGGGATCGAGAAGGATGCCCTCGTGGCTGGCCAATAGAGCGACCGCCGCGACCATCTCATCAGTCGGCTCGCCATAGCCGGGGCCGCGATAGTCGCCGTTGAGAACGATAGCATCGTCGGGCAACCCACCAGCGATGCCGACGAGTTCGGCGGCCGCCACGGCGACCTCCCGCACATGAGCCGCGACCACCGCGTCGTCCACGTAGACGTTGACGCCGATGACGCGCGGCGCGCGGCTAGTGCCGAGGAACCCGACCACCAGCCCGCTTTGGGAAGAGCCGCTGGCGGTCGCCGTCACCACGTGATCAATCTGGAAGCCTAGGGCATCCGCCTGGGCCTCTAGTTCACCGGCGGCGGCAATGTAGCCGAGCGCCCCGATCGGGCTCGAGCCGCCGACCGGAATGACGTAGGGCTTGCCGCCCCGCGCCCTTACCGCTTCGGCCCGCGCTTCCATCGCCGCCGCGACATCGCCGCCTGCATCGAGATAGTGAAGCTCGGAGCCGAGCAGCCGGTTCAGGAGCACGTTGCCGCCATGGGCGTATTCGGGATTGTTGCCGTGCGCCGACCGCAGGAGAACATGCTCGCACGCCAACCCAAGCTTGGCGGCGGCGGCGGCGGTCTGACGGGTGTGGTTGGATTGGACCGCGCCGGCGGTGATGACGGTATCGGCGCCATGTGCCAGCGCATCGCCCATCAAGAATTCCAACTTACGAGTCTTGTTGCCACCGGTCGCGAGCCCGGTGCAGTCGTCGCGTTTGATGTAAAGGTTGGGGCCACCGAGGTGCCGGCTAAGCGCCGCCAACGGCTCGAACGGCGTTGGCAGATGCGCGAGCGGCGCGCGTGGAAACCGGGCCAGTTGCATGGGGATGTCCTCAGCAATCGAGCGTGTTGTCGAGTTCCCACTGCGTCAGCGTTGTCGCGTATTCGCGCCATTGACCGAGCTTCAACTTGACGTAGGCGCTGACCAGCTCATCGCCCAGCGCGTCGCGCAGCACCTTGCTCTTGTCAAACAGCCTCAGCGCATCGAGCAGGTTGAGCGGCAGGCGTCGGATGCGGCGCACCCGATGGGCCTCCTCGTACATGTTGATGTCCAGCCGCCTGCCGGGATCGCGCTTGTGGTCAATGCCGTCCAGCCCCGCGGCGAGCACGCCGGCCTGCAACAGGTAGGGGTTCGCCGCTCCGTCCATAAGGCGAAGCTCGAACCGGTCCGTATCCGGAATCCGCACCATATGCGTGCGATTGTTGCCGCCGTAGCTGATCGCGCTCGGCGACCACGTCGCGCCCGATATCGTGACGGTGGCGTCGATCCGTTTGTAGCTGTTGACGGTCGGGTTGAAGATGGCCGCCAGGCTGTCAGCCGAGTGAATGATGCCGCCGAGGAACTTGTAAGCGAGCGCCGACAGGCCCAACTCGCCCTTGGGATTGTGGAACAGGTTGCGCCGCCCGGCGTTGTCCCAAACCGAGATGTGGGCGTGGCAGCCGTTACCGGTGAGGTTGGGAAACGGCTTGGGCATGAAGGTGGCCCGCAGGCCGTGCCGTTCGGCGATGGTTTTGACCATGAATTTGAAGAAAGTGTGGCGGTCGGCGGTGACCAGGCAGTCGGCGTAGTCCCAATTCATCTCGAACTGGCCGTTCGCGTCCTCATGGTCGTTCTGATACGGGTTCCAGCCGAGCTCAATCATCGCATCGCAAATCTCGCTGATGATATCATAGCGACGCATCAAGGCGGACTGGTCATAGCAAGGCTTCGACTGGGTGTCGCGAGGATCGGAGATGCCGGAAGCGTCGGGCTGGACTAGGAAGTACTCACACTCCACACCGCTTTTCATCCGGTAGCCCGCCTTCGCGGCCCGTTCGATCTGGCGCTTCAACGCCACCCGCGGGGCTTGCTCAACCGGTGCGCCATCCATCCACAGATCGCCGGCGAGCCAGCCCACCTCAGGCTGCCAGGGCAGCTGGACCAAGCTGTCGGGATCGGGAATCGCGAACATGTCGGGGTGCGCCGGCGTCATGTCGAGCCAGGCGGCGAAGCCGGCGAAGCCAGCGCCTTCCTTCTGCATGCCGTCGATCGCGCGCGTCGGCACCAGTTTCGAGCGCAAGACGCCGAACAGATCGACGAAGCTGATCAGGAAGTACTTGATCTTGCGTTGTTTCGCGATCGCGGCGAGATCGACGGCCATCGGGGCCTCCCTGGAGCATCATCGGCGCTGGGCGCGGAGTATGGCCACGGCCCTGGGCCTACGCAACGGCGGCACAAGCCCCGCCCGCCCCTGGATGCTCGCGTCGAACGCGAGCATGACACCATATGTGCCCGACTACTCCGTGCCGACCAGTGCGGCGCCGGTGACATCGCGGGTGGCGAGGGTCAGCGCGCAGAGGTCCTCGGGTTCAACGTTGTGGAGGTTGGTCTTGCCCGTGCACCGCGCCATCATCGACGCCTCACCGGCGGTCGCGTTGAGAATATTGACCACCGCCAGCGCGCGTTCTTCGTCGCTGCGGTCGGCGACGAAGCGAAGGGTCCCGCCCTCGGCGATCTCGCCCCCGGCGGCGAGGCCAATGGGGATGCCAAGGACAATCGCGTTCGCCCCGAGCCCGACGACCTTGGCCGTATCCGTGCCGGAGCGGACGCCACCGAAGTAGATCAGCTCGACCTCCTCCTCGCGACCCAGTTCGCGAAGGATCGAGATCGCGTCGCGAAGGATGGTGAGGTCAGGCGCGCCGCCAAGCTCGGGCCAGGGCGTACCCAGTCCGCCACTGCCGTCGAGCACCAGCACGTCGAAGCCGCGCTCGAGGGCGAACGGAATCGCCTGCGCCAACACCCGTGGCGAAGACACCGCCAGCCCGACGATCTGATCGTCCCGCACTCGGTCGGCCGAAACCTCTCGGAACTGGTGGCCGAGCGCGTGGATCAACCCGTCGGCCGTGGCGCTCGGGCGGTCGTGATCTGGCCGCAGAAGCTGAAGCCAGCGAGCCTCCTCACCAATCGGGCCGACGCCGAGGTAGGGGCACTTGGCGTCGGCTAGGCCACGCGCGACGCCGCGCCGGACCACGTCCGGCGCCTCGTCGAAGCCGGCGCCGATGAGAGATTGATCGAGCACGAGGCGCGCCCCGAGAACGGTGTTGACGCGGCACGCCTCGCGATAGGGGTCGATGACCAGCCGCGATAGGTTCGCGGGCAAGAAGACCAGATCGTCGAGGCCCCCTGGCCGCCCCTCGGGGAACGGGTTCTCGCGCAGTTTCAGTCGCTTTTGCAGCATGTCCCGATGGGCGGCCTGATCCAGCGGGTTGGTGCGCGCCATCGTGAAGATGTCCTCGCGGTGGCGCACCGCGTAGTCGGCCGACCCGGTCTCGGCATCGCAGCGATAGCAGCGCGCGGCCTCCTGCTTGGCGGTCTCGAGATTGTAGGTGCTCTCGATCTCGGGGAACGCGGGCGGGTCGTCGCCAAGGCCGTGAAAATCCTGATCGAAGCGCGCGAGCTTCTCCCACATTAAATCCTGTGCGACCGGAACGCGGCGGGTGCGAAACGGCGTGCGATAGGGCAGCGGCTGTTCCTGGCCCTCGATGAACGCCTTTACATAGTACGCGGCGCGGTGACCGTGCTGCATCGCGACGACGATGGTCGAGCCGCCGAATGCGCCATCGCCGGCGGCGAAGACCTTGGTGTCGTCGGTCCGCATGGTCTCGAACGCGGCCCGGACGCGATCGCTGGCCATCATCCCGCGCTGGTCGAGATCGTCGCAGGTGCTGGTCTGACCGACGGCGGCGATCACCATGCCGCACGGGATATAGTGCTCGGTGGCGGGCAGCGATACCGGCACCGCGCGGCCGCCCTCGTCCAGCGCACCGAGGCTAGTCTGGACGCAGCGCAGCGCCATACCGTTGCCGTGCGGCACCACCGCTACCTGCTGAGTGTAGTGGAGGAACTCGACGCCTTCCTTGATCGCGCCCTCAAGCTCGTCGCGGCGAGCGGGAATCTCATCGGGACCCCGGCGGTAGATCACCTTGACGTTCTTGCAGCCGGGCAGCCGCTTGGCGACCCGACACGCATCCATCGACACATCGCCACCGCCGACCACGACCACCGTCCCGGGAAGCTCCGGCCGCTCGCCGGCGTTGACCCGGCGAAGAAAGCCGACGCCGTCGACGACCCGCGGATCATCCTCGCCGGGAATGTTCATCGGCTTGCCCCACCAGGCGCCGATGGTGAGCAGCACGGCATCGTGCCGGTGCTTCAGCTCATCAAGGGTGACCTCGCGTCCGAGTGCGGTGTCGAGATGGACCTTGATGCCCGGGCAATGCTTGAGCATACGGTCCATGTCTTCATCGATGATGCCGGGCGGCAGGCGAAAAGCAGGAATGCCCCACACCATCATCCCGCCCAGACGGTCGGTCATCTCGTAGACATGGACCTCGTAGCCGGCCTCCGCGAGGTCCTGCGCGGCTGTAAGCCCGGCGGGACCCGAGCCCACGATGCCGATGGTCTCGTTGCGGGTCACGGCCACCGGCGGGAGGTGCACATCGCGCCCGAGCTTGTCCATGATGAAGCGCTTGAGGTTGCGGATGGCGATGGGCCCGTCGCTCGTCGCACGACGGCAGGCCGGCTCGCACGGCGCGTCGCAGACACGTCCGCAGATCGAGCTGAACGGGTTGGTCGCGTAGATAGCCTCGAACGCCTCGTCGAATTTCTCCTCCCAGATGTACGAAATGTAGGAGGGCGCGTCGGTGCCGACGGGGCACGCGATCTGACATGGCGCGGGGACGAAGTGAACGTCGTCGGTGTCGTCGATCAACTCGGGCGGCAGCGCCAGCGAGGCGTCGTCTTGCACGCTCATCTCAGCCCCACGTCGGCGGCGAGTCGGCGGTCGCGCTGTCCGTACCCAGGCTCGTAGGGCAGCCGCGTGATCGCGGCGGCCTCTGGTGTCAGCGCCACAAGGTCGTCGCGGGACAGGCCCGTGACGTTGTCATGGCCGAGGGCGTAAGTAATCGCGGCGATCTGCCACCGCATGGCCTCGAGGAAGCGGTGGATGTTCTTGGATTCGACCGAGACGTTGTAGCGCTTCTCGTGCTCGGGGTCTTGGGTCGCTATGCCCGTCACGCATTGGCCCACGTGACACTGCATGCAGGCGATACAGCCCCCAGCGATAATGGTCGAGGTGCCGAAGGCGATGGCATCGGCGCCCAGACACAGGGCCTTCACCGCATCGACGCCATCGCGGATACCACCCATCAGGATGATCTGGATCTGGCCCGCGCAGTCGATCTCCGCCAGGCCGTCGAGCGCGCCGACGATGGCGGCGATGGTGGGAATGCCGACATATTCCATGACTTCGGCGCCACCGGCGCCGGTCGAGCCCTGCATGCCGTCAAGCTCGACGAAGTCGAAACCATCCTTCATCGCGATCTTGATGTCGTCGTGGATGCGGCCGGCGCCGAGCTTGATACTTACCGGCAGCCGATAGCCGGTCGCCTCGCGGAACTCCTGGACCTTGATGACGAGATCGTCGGCGCCGAGGATGTCGGGGTGACGCGAGGGCGAGCGGAGATCGATCCCGGCCGGGATGCCGCGAATCTCGGCGAGTTCCTTGGTCACCTTTTTTGCCATGAGCTGGCCGCCGAAGCCCGGCTTGGCGCCCTGGGAGATGTAAATCTCGAGCCCGTTGGCGCGCTTCATGTCGTGGATGTTCCAACCGAGCCGCCCGCCGAGGCACTGGAAGATGAGCTGATCGGCGGCGTCGCGCTGGGCATCGCTCATGCCTCCCTCGCCGGTATTCTCGGCGATCCCGGACAGGCTGGAGGCCAGGCCAATCGCCTGCTTGGTAGAGCGGCTGAGGGCGCCATAGCTCATCGGCGCGATCATTACCGGCATCGAAAGATCGAGCGGTTGGGCTCCGTGCTTACCACCGATCAGAGTCCGCATTTCGACTTTAGAGACGACGTCCGGGTCGGCCCCGGCGTGCGACAGGTCCCGGCGGAAGGCGATATCAGAGAGGTGCGGCAAGGCGCGCGCGCCGCCGTAGCCCCGAATGCGGTAGCGGCCGATCTGCGATTTGATCCAGATATCCTCCTGGACCTTCGGACTCCAATACTCGCACTCGCCCGAGAATGTGTAGAACGGGATGCTGCGCACCTGGCGCTCGGAAGTGGCGTAGCGCAGCTTCTTGCCCGCGTTGGCGATCTTCTTGAAGTCGCCGCGCTTGGCCTTGAGCTCGTAGCGATCGAGGAACGCCATGATGTCGTCGAGCTCGGCGGCGGCAATATCGGTCCGCATCGCATCCGACCCCACCGACACCACGTCGCCGGCGACGTAGATATCGCCGCTGCTCATGTCCTCGCCCACGTTCTCGCCGGAATCGCCGAGAATGATGATGCGCCCGCCATACATCATGTAGCCGGCCATGAAGTTGGCGTTGCCGGCGCAGCACAGCGTGCCCGCCTTCATCACCTGGCCGGCCCGTGAGCCCATGTTGCCGTGGATAACGATCTCCGCCCCCCGGATGGCGACGCCCGGAATCGCCCCGGCGTTACCGCGAACGACGACGCTACCCCGGTAGATATTGTCGCCCACACCCCAACCCACGTTGTTGTCGACCACGAAACGGGCCCGGTCGGTCAGGCCGCCGCAGAAATAGCCGGCGGAGCCGCGAATGCGGACGGTGATCGCGTCGGTCAGCCCGACGCCGAGATGGTGGCGGGCGTCTGGATTGACAAGCTCGACATCCGCGCCCGCCGCTCCAAACTCGCGGATCATCTCGTTCGCCTGGCGAACGGGCACGTCCTTCAGATCGATGCTCGCCACTTTGGGCGCCCGCGAACTAGGCGGCCCGTTCGCGCGGCGCGGCGCCTGAGTGGCGCGACCACGTGGCATAGGTGCCCGGCGGAGGCTCGCGTGTGTCGAGCGCGCGTCCCGGGAAGAGCCGATTGAGCGAGACCTCCTCGGACGCAATCGCGATAAGATCATCGGTCTCATACATGATCATCGGCTTGGCGGCGAGCCGGTCCTTGGCATAGCCGATCTCGTCCTTGGTCGAGACGAGGAACGAAAATGTACCGTCCATATCCTCGATCGCGGTGCGCAACGCCTCCTCCAGCGAAATGCCCTGGGCGAGCTTGTCGGCGAGATAGACAGCGATAAGCTCGCTGTCGTTGTCGGTGCCGAACTCGAATGCACGACGCTCGAGCCGACGCCGCATCTTCCAGTAGTTCGTGATCTGGCCGTTGTGAACGATCGCCACATCGCTGAAGCCGGTCGCCCAGAACGGATGTGCGGACTCAGGCTTGACATCGGACTCGGTGGCAAGCCTCACGTGCCCGAGGCCGTGGGTGCCGCCAAAGCCATGGACGCCGTAGCGGTCGTCGACATCGTGAGCGCTGCCCACGTCCTTGATGATCTCGAGGCTCTCACCGATCGAGAAGACTTTGGCGGCATGCTCCATCGCATAAGCGAACGCGCGCAGATCACCTTCAACCTCGACCACCACGCGGTAGTGCTCGACGACTCGCGCGTCCTCCACGATCCGCGCGTCGTGGACGGCGAGTGCTTCGTGGATACGGCGGACGGAGCGCTCGGCCTCGGCGCCCTCGCCAACCAGGAATCTCAGCGCCAGCCGCCCCTGACGCGGCTGGCCATATAACGCAAAACCTGTGGAATCAGGCCCGCGATGCTGGCAGCCGTCCAACATGTCGATCAGCGCCGCGCCGAGGCCGCCCTGATCGGCAGTGTTCTTGAGAAGAAGTCCAGCGATTCCACACATCCCTTACACCTTCCGATCTCGTGCCCCGACGCGGTTATCCCCGAGGCCGTTGCCACTGTACC
Source organism: Alphaproteobacteria bacterium (assembly GCA_965226045.1). Lineage (GTDB taxonomy): Bacteria > Pseudomonadota > Alphaproteobacteria > VGEJ01 > VGEJ01 > CBDDBU01. Next base: position 181,189 of record CBDDBU010000028.1, on the reverse strand, counting down.
CCATGGCTGCCAGCGAATCCAAGTGCAGGTCAATAAGGTTTCCTAGCAGGAAACGGTGGGCTGCTATCTCGCACGTCGCCGCAAGTTGACAGTGATCTGTCGCTTCGCCATCCTGCCGCGCGCGATCGCCGCATTTTCCCCCGTTTCGATATGGGAGTGCTTCATGGCTCGTTCGCCGACGACACGCAGGGGCCGCGCACCGCGGGCGTCCACGGTCACCCGACGGCGCGCTGGCGCCAGCGGCCGGCAGGGCGCGGTGAAGCATGGCGCGGTGAAACAGTCCGCAGCGGGTAAGGCGCTGGCCACTGGCGAGACGGTCACGCGCAAGGCCGCCACGCGTAAGACAGCTGGGGCCAAGACGCCGGTTGGGGCCAAGACGCCAGTTGGGACTACGGCGCGCGCGAAGGCGAATGCAAGAGCACCAGCCAAGAAAGCGAACGGCGCGGCGCGGCGGGCGAGCCGGGTCGGGGCCGGCGCCGAGCATAAGACGCGGCACACGATGTATGTGTGCCGATCCTGCGTATGGACCGAAGCCCAGCGCGAGATCGATGGCAAACGCCAAGGCATATTCCTCATCGACGAAATAGAGAAACGTCGGGCGAAGTGGGCCTACGAGGACAAGATTACCCTGCGCGTGGTCTTTTGCCTCGGCGGCTGCCTCAACCCGTGCGACGTCGGGTTTCGCTCGCCGGGCAAGTACTTCCTGCGCTTCAACAAACTGACGCTCGACGATGCGCAAGCGTTGCTGGACTTCGCCGAGATGTACTACGACAGCGAGGATGGCGACGTCGCCAGCGAGCAGCGGCCCGAGCGCCTGAGGGACAACCTCGTGGTCCGGGTTCCGCCCCCGCCAACACGCCGCTAGCCCCCCCGGGGTCGCCGCTCCGCCAGTTTGACCGCCCTATGACGAGTCCGTACTATGGCGGGAGAATCCAGCTCCCGAAGCTGCGAATCGGTTCGCGCGGATGGCTGACAGCGGAGGCAAGAATGGCTCAGACACTCTTCACCAACTGCCTGATTTTCGACGGCTCGAGCAAGAAAACATACCCCGGCGAAGTCCTGCTGCAGGGCAATCGGATCGAGAAGGTCGGCAACGGCAAAGGCGGCAAGATCAAGGCCGGCAACGCCAAGATTATCGATTGCGGCGGCGCGACGATCATGCCCGGCCTGACCGATGGCCATTCGCATCTCAGCCTGATGAACGCGCCGACCACGACGCATCCGGGCGACACGCCGGTCGAGGAGCACATCCTCGGCACGATGCACAACGCCAAGCTCGTGCTCGACTACGGCTACACCAGCATCTACTCGGGCTTCTCGGCCAAGCCGCGCCTCGACATCGTCATCCGCGACGAGATCAACGCGGGGCGCATTCCGGGGCCGCGCATGCGCGCCAGCTCGCCGATCATGCACGTCACCGGCGACTTCGTCGATATGCGCCAGATGCACATGTTCCACCAGTCGGTCGCGATCTTCGTCGACGGTCCCATCGAGATGCGCCGGGCCTGCCGCGAGATGATTCGCGAGGGCGTCGATCATATCAAGCTGACGATCTCGGGCGATGAGTTCGGCACGCCGCACGCCCGCGCCGAGATGCTGACGACGTTCGACGACGAGGTGCGCGAAGCGTGTGAGGTAGCGCACAGCCGGGGCAAGGAAGTGGTCGCCCACGCCCGCGGGGCCGAAGCCATCAAGCTGGGTCTCAAGCACGGCGTTCGGGTCTTCTACCATTGCGACTTCGCCGACGAGGAAGCGCTCGACATGCTGGAGGCGAAGAAGAAAGATATCTTCGTCGTGCCTACGCCATCCAGCACCTACATTACGGCGACCGAGTCGGCGGAGTGGGGCTTCACCCCCGATGTGGTCGAATCGATGCACCTGCCGCGCAAGATGGCTATCAGCAAGAAAACCATCCACGAGATTCACCGGCGCGGGATCAAGGTGCTGCCAGGTGGCGACTGGGGCTTCGCCTGGACGCCACACGGGCAGAACTCGCGCGATTATGAGCTGTTCCGCGACTTCTACGGCATCCCGGTGGTCGACTCGCTGCGGGCCGGCACGATGTACGGTGGCCAGCTGATGGGCATGGGCGACGAGCTGGGCCAGATCAAGGCCGGCTACCTCGCCGACATGCTGATGATCGACGGCGATCCGCTCAAGGACGTGAGCGTCCTTCAAGACATCGACAAGATCCTGATGGTGATGAAGAACGGCGAGATGCATCGGGCGCCCGACGCGCGCAGGCTCGCCCAGCGACGGCGCGCGGTCGCCGCCGAGTAGGCCGCCGCGCACCCCAAACCCACAACGGCCCCGCCCAGTGATCGGCGGGGCCGTTTCTCGTGGCGGCTCGGTTGGGGGCCCGCCCAGTGATCGGCGGGGACGTTTCTCGCGGCGGCTCGGTTGGATCAGGCATACGTACTGACATATAGATTGTGGAACGGCGTGCAAAGTTGACCCCTGTTGAGGGGTGATCGGCGTCCAAATTTGCCCCCCTGAGCCTGGCTAGTCCAAGTCACCTCGTTTTTGGGCGGACGAGGTGGTGGGGGATGTTGGTCGTGGAGACGATAGCGCGGATCCGGCGGGAGTATTTCGTCAAGGGGAAGCCGATCAAGGAGATCGTGCGGGACGTGAAGGTCTCGCGCAACACGGTGCGCAAGGTGATCCGTTCGCAGGCGACGGCGTTCACCTACGACCGGCGGGTCCAGCCGATGCCGAAGCTGGGGCCGTGGACGGCCGAGCTGGAGCGGATGCTGGAGGCCAACGAGACCAAGTCGAAGCGGGAGCGGCTGACGCTGCTACGGATCTCCGAAGCCCTCGAGGGTCTGGGCTATGGCGGCGGCTACGACGCGGTGCGGCGCTACGCCAAGGCGTGGCGGTGGCGCCGTTCGGCATCGACGGCGCAGACCTATGTGCCGTTGGTGTTCTCGCCGGGCGAGGCCTATCAGTTCGACTGGAGCCACGAGTACGTGGTGCTGGCGGGGGTGACGACCAAGGTCAAGGTCGCGCACGTCCGGCTGTGCCACAGCCGAATGTTCTTCGTCCGCGCTTATCCGCGCGAGAGCCAGGAGATGGTGTTCGACGCCCACGACCGGGCATTCCGGCTGTTCCAGGGTGCCTGCCGGCGAGGCATCTACGACAACATGAAGACGGCGGTGCAGACCGTCCTCATCGGCAAGGAGCGCGCGTTCAACCGGCGCTTCGTGCAGATGTGTGGCCACTACCTGGTCGAACCGACAGCATGCACGCCGGGAGCGGGATGGGAGAAGGGGCAGGTCGAGAACCAGGTCGGGATCATCCGCGGTCGGTTCTTCACCCCGCGGCTGCGCTTCAAGACCTACGACGAGCTCAACGCCTGGCTCTTGGACCAGTGCGTCGCCTACGCCCGGGGTCATCCCCACCCGGTGTTCAAGGACAGGACTGTCTGGCAGGTGTTCGAGGACGAGCGTCCGTCCCTGGTCGGCTATCGCGGGCCGTTCGACGGCTTCCACGCGGTCCCGGCGTCGGTGTCGAAGACCTGCCTGGTGCGCTTCGACAGCAACAAGTACAGCGTGGCGGCGCGCGCCGTCGGCCGTCCGGTCGAGGTCCATGCCTACGCCGATCGCATCGTCATCCGCCAGGACGGCGAGATCGTCGCCGAGCATGCCCGGCGCTTCGGCCGCGACCAGACCGTCTATGACCCGTGGCACTAGGTGCCCGTGCTGGCGAGGAAGCCCGGTGCGCTTCGTAACGGCGCGCCGTTCAAGGACTGGGCGCTGCCCGGCGCCCTGGGTCGCGTGCGCGTCCGGCTCGCCGGCCACGACGACGGCGACAGGCAGATGGTCGAGATCCTCACCGCCGTGCTGGCGGATGGGCTGGCGGCGGTGGAGGCCGCCTGTGCCGAGGCGCTCGCTGGCGGCGTGTGCAGCGCCGACGTCGTGCTCAACATCCTCAATCGTCGGCGCCAGCCGTCCGAGACGGCGCCGATCCCGACGCCCGCGAACCTGCGTCTTCGCTTTGAGCCGGTGGCCGATTGCACCCGCTACGACCGCTTGAGGGGGGTCGGCCATGGAGCGCCATGAGGTCCTGGAGATGATGGCCGCACTCAAGCTCGCCGGCATGCGCGACGCGTTCGACGAGGTGCTCGCCGACGGCCTCAAGCGCCAGCATCCGATGCAGCGAATCATCGGCGAGCTGTTGAAGGCCGAGATCGCCGACAAGCAGGCGCGATCCATCAAGTACCAGATGAGTGGCGCCAAGCTGCCGCTGGCCAAGGAGCTGGCCGACTTCGACTTCACCGACACCCCGGTCAACGAGCCGCTGGTCCGCGAGTTGGCGGTCGGCGGCTTCCTGGCCAACCAGCGCAACGCCGTGCTGATCGGCGGCACCGGCACCGGCAAGAGCCATCTCGCCGTCGCCATCGCGCGGGCCTGCATCCGCGATGGCGCCCGGGGCCGCTTCTTCAACGTCGTCGACCTGGTCAACCGGCTCGAGGCCGAAGCCCGCGCCGGCCGCCAGGGCCGGCTCGCCGATCAGCTGGCCCGGCGCGACCTCGTCATCCTCGACGAGCTCGGCTACCTGCCCTTCGCCCAAACCGGAGGCCAGCTGCTGTTCCACCTCGTCAGCCGGCTCTACGAGCGCACCTCGATCATCGTCACCACCAACCTGACCTTCGGCGAATGGCCGTCCGTCTTCGGCGACGCCAAGATGACCACCGCGCTCCTCGATCGTCTGACGCACCACTGCGAGATCATCGAGACCGGAAACGACTCCTGGCGCTTCAAGAATCGGTCCTAAAGGCAACCGATCCACCTGCGGCCCGGTCGCCCAGGTGGGCCCACAGGAACCTCCCACACGCGGTCCGCCGCCAGCCGCGTGGTGGGCGCGTCGGCCCGCGCGCGGGCCCCTCCTATGGACTACCTGTACGACCTCCGCCGTGCATCCCCAAAGGGGTCAACATTGCACGCCGATAGGGGGTCAATGTTCAACGCCGATTGACAAGCAAGGCCTGGACGACGACAGTGTTCTCCGTCGCCCCCTCGACCACGGCCAGGACATGCTTGTCGCCGTTGCCATCGACGCCGATCGCCGCCACCAAGACATGGTCGCCGACATGCAGACCGTCGATCTGGATGACCAGCAGGTCGAGCTCCGAGAGGTCCGAGGCAAGCCAGGCCTTCATCTTCTTGCGCGACAGCGCCACAAAGCGCCGGGAAACGGCCGACTTCGAGGTGCCGTCGCCACGCGCTTTCGCCAGGTCGCCCTCGGGCAGACGGACCGCGCGGTGGTACTTGCGGGTCGGCACGTTCAGCACCATCAGGTTGAGCGCCCACTCGAGCAACAGGTTGCCGTCGCGCAGCACCTGCCAGCTCTCCAAACCCACCTCCTTGCCAGCATGGTCGCGAACCCGTGGCCGCTGCACTTTCACGCGGCCGCCGTGGTAGCGCCGATCTCGCTCTGCGTATGGCCCCAGCGATAACCCCGACGGTTCCCATGGCGACGATGTCGGGCCCCGCACACGGTCGTGGCGTCCTCCTCCATCATCTCGGCCAAGGCCTCGACCCCGGCCAGGAGACAGAACCGATCCACGCTGAGACGGACTGCGTCCATCGCGTCTGCCAGCGGCGGCATAGGAAACGAGGTGGCAAGGGCTTTCGGGCTACTGGAACTACGGATATTCTTTCCCATGGTGTCGTTCTCCCTCTTGGGTTTGCAGCACCCGGAGCCTAACGGCTCCAGGAGAGCGACACCTACCTCAACTTTTCAACATCGACCGGGACATCTCCTTTAAGGCGCGCAAGGATGCAAAAGCCCTCGCGTCTTGGTATGAGAAAAGTCTAGGTGTCAATTTCGAAGATTCCGGCGCGGTAGAGCTGAAGTGGGAAGAAGACACCGCCGAAGACGATGGCTTTAGACATTGGTGTATCGCTAAAAAGGAAAGTGAATGGTTTAGTCCAAGCTCAGCTGACTTCATGATCAACTACAGAGTTGATCATGAAGGGGATGATACGGCAGATGAAGGGAGCAGGAACCTATTTGTTTCAAGGGCCGGAAGCTCATGAAAACGGCATATTCGCTTGGGTTCTCGATCCCGACGGAAACAAAATCGAATTGTGGGAACCGAAAATTTGCGATGAGAAAAATAAGGACAAATAGTGGCGCGGAACAAGACCAAACTCACTTCGAATCAATCAGTTACGATTCGCGCTTCTCGGTGAGCGTCCGGTGAACCAGCCCTGCCGCTGATGATGTGGGGCTGTTACGATCAGGCTGCGGTGGTCCCCAGGGCGCCGAGCGCGGTGGCGCCGATCAGGCGGCCGTCGAACTCGGCCATCGCGTCCACCACGCAACCCCACATATAGCTGGCCGAGGCGAAATCAGTGAGGAGATCGAACGCCAGAACCTCGCCGCGGTCGGCCCGGATAATAATCGCGTTGAGCCGCGCCACCGAGGTCTGGGCGATGTCGCCGTGGACGAAGCGATGGGGGCGCAGGTCAACGCCGCACAGCTTGGCGAGCATGCTCGCCGCCTGGACGCCACAGATCGCGAACCGACAGTTGGTGTCCGCACGGGGTACGGGATAGGCGCCGGCGATCGGTTCGGCGGCCGCCAGGCGGGCGATGGTGGTGGGCCGCGCGCCGAGATCGCCGAGGATCAGAATCTCGCTGTCGGCGAGGCACGCGACCCGGCAGCCGTCCGACTGCGGGTAAGCACGATTGTTCTCATCGCCAATGACGAGGCCGTGCCCGCGCGCCCACTCGATCGCCGCCCAGCCCTTGTAGCCGGCGCGAGGCGACAGCGTGAGGTCGCATAAGCCAAGCTCGTACGCGCCCCGCGCCTCGGTCGCCGGATCGTCACCGAAGCCCGTGGCGACGGCCGCGTCGGCGATATCGGCGAAGCGGGCGCCAGCGGAGGCCAGCTCGCGGTAGAGGGGACTACGGCGCGGCCGCGCGGCAGGATCGACGGACGCCATCCTACAGCGCCTGGCGCGCGCCATCGGGATCGTAGAACGGCAACGCCGCGACCCTGGCGGGTACTAGTCGTCCGCCGTCGAGCTTGATCGTGAAGGCGCCGTCGGCCACGGCTTGGTCAGGCGCCACGTAGGCCAGCCCGATCACCGTCTCCAAAGACGGCGACAGGGCCGCCGAGGTCACCCGCCCGACGATGGCGTCATCGCGCACCACCAGGCGACACTCCTCGGGCACCGGCGCACCGGCGCCGCCCGGCATCGTGAAGCCGACGAGCTTACGTGTGATGCCGCGTTCGTTTTGGATTTGGATCGAGCGCGCACCGATGAAGTACGGCTTCTTTCGGGAAATGGCCCAGGCCATATCAGCCTCGTGAGGATGGGTCAGGCCGTCGGTGTCTTGCCCGATGATGATATGGCCTTTCTCGAGGCGCAACAGTCGCTGCGCCTCGACCCCGAATAGCCGTATGTCATGTCGCTCGCCGGCCGCCATCAGGGCATCCCACACGGCCTCGCCGTGGCTCGCGGGGACGTGAATCTCATAGCCAAGCTCGCCGACAAAGCCGACTCGCAGCAGCCGCGCCGGCGCGCCCGCCACGGCGCCCTCGCGGACCCCCATATAGGGAAACGCATCGGCCGACAGGTCCACATCAGTGAGCGGCGCGAGCACCTCGCGCGACAGCGGGCCCGCGACGTTGAGCCCGCACCAGGCGGCCGTGACATTGGTGACATCGACGGCAAGCCGCCACTGCGCGTTGTACCAGAGCATTTCCTGATAGACCGCCTGGACACCGGACGTGGTCGCCGTAACGTAGAAATGCTCTTCCGCCAGCCGGCACGCAACGCCGTCATCGACGATCACGCCCGATTTGTCGGTCATCAGCACATAGCGCGAGCGCCCCACCTGCTGTTTGACGTACGAAAACGTATACATCCGGTTGAGGAACTGGGCCGCGTCCGGCCCGCGAATTTCGAGCCCCCCTAGGGTGGAGACGTCGATGAGGCCGACCTGACGGCGGACGTGGAGCGCCTCGGCGCGGATGCTCGCCGCCGCGTCGCCCTCCTGACCATAGTGGGCGGGCCGCAGCCACAGTCCGGCCGGCATCATCGTCGCGCCCGCCTCGACATGGCGATGGTGCATGGGCGTGTGGCGCACCGGCTCGAAGCCTCTGCCGGCGAGGGTCGCGAACTTCACGGCGGTGTACGGCGGCCGGACGGTGGTGCGCCCGAGCGCCGAGGCCTCACGACCCGTCGCCTCGGCGGCAAGCAGCACGCCAGGCAAGGCGGAGTGCCGCCCCTGGGATGGCCCCATGCCCAGGGTGGAGTACCGCTTCATGAGTTCAAGGTGCGCGTAGCCATCAGCGGCGGCGTCGCGCAGGTCGTGGACCTCGATATCCTCATCGAAGTCGACAAAATCCTTGCCCCGGGGGTGCGGAAAGATCGGCCAGCGGTGGTTATGGCCCTCGGTCTCGGGCGGAGCCGCCGGTGGTGGCGCCGTCCCGGCGTTGAACCCAGCCCCGGCCGCCGCCGCCCAGCCCGCCCGCAAGCCATCCGCTTCGACCGAGTCCAACCGGTGACGGCCGAGTACCGAGCCGGCCGCGTGGACGCCCGGCGGAATCGCCGTCACGGCGAAGGTGGCGAGGCCATGATCGTAGGCGACCCGAGCGCCGGCATGGCTGAGGAGCTGCGCGGCTGGCACATAGCCCGTACTCACGCACAGCAGGTCGCAATCGATCCGCGCGACGACATCGGCCATGGCGCCGTGTTCGTCGATAGCCGCCACATGAATCCCGGCCACGTGGGCATTGCCCGGTCCAGCCACCGCCTCGGCGACAATGCGCCCGGTCAAGACCGGCACCTCACGGGCAACGACGGCGGCGGCGAGCGGGCCGCTAGCGATCGCGCGCGGATCGATCACCGCGCCGACCTCGGCGCCGGCATCCAGCAGATCTAGCGCCACCCCATAGCCGGCATCGTTGGCCGCGAGAATCACGGCGCGACGGCCGGGCCGCACGCCATAGAGCCGGATCAACCGCTGCGCGGCACTGCCCAGCATGACACCGGGCAGATCATTGTTGCGAAACACCGCCGGCTGCTCCATGGCGCCGCTCGCGATGACGACGGATCTGGCGCGCAATTTGACGAGGCGGTTGCCACGAAGGACGGCGAGCCAGTTATCGGCATAGAGCCCATTGGCGACCGCATCGGTCAGCACCTCGACGTTTGGCGCGGCGTCAATCTCGGCGACGAGACGCCGCCGAAGCGCCTCGCCCTCCGCCCCTCCCCCATCGAAACGAGCATACGCAAGCGCCCCCCCGAGCACTGGGTTCTCGTCGATCAATATGACCTCCGACCCTTGGCTCGCCGCTTGAAGCGCCGCACGCATCCCTGCGGGGCCCCCGCCCACCACGACGACGTCGCAGAACGCGTAAGCCTTGTCGTAATAACCGCACGGCGTCTCCAGCGAGACCTCGCCGAGACCGCCGTAGTCGCGGATGATCCGTTCCCACCGGCGCCAGGCGCCGCGCGGCTTGTAGAAGGCTTTGTAATAGAAGCCGACCGGCAGAAAGGCACCGGCGCGCCCGAGCCACGCCCGCCGGTCGTGATCGAGGCTGCCGCCATAGTTCTGGCCGCGCGCACGCAATCCGTCGCGCAGCGGTTCGCGGTCGGCGAGCACATTGGGTTCGCCGTCGAGCTGCACCAACGTGTTGGCGTCCTGGCCCGCCATCGTCAGCACGCCGCGCGGCCGGTGGTATTTGAACGAGCGCGACAGCACCCATCGGTCGTGGGCGCACAGCGCGCTCGCGATCGAGTCACCCTGGAAGGCTTCGTAGCGACGGTCCTCGAACGTGAAGCGAAGGGGCCGTAACCGGTCGATCAGCAGGCCGGCGGGCGCCGGTAGGCGGTTGATGCCAGCCATTGTTATTCAGCGACGTCCAGCCGCTTGCGGAACAACTCGGGCGCCGGATAGGTGCGGAGAATCTCATCGGTCGTTGTGTCGCGCTCGGCGATGAACCAATAGGCGGTCGCGGTGTGCAGCCACCATTCCCGCACCACCCCGGCCGTATTGTTCTCGGTGAATACGAAATCCGCCCACTCCCGATCGCTGCATCTCCGCGAATCAGGCTCGGCCACGACTTCGCCGCCGCAGGCGAACTCGGAGATGTTGCGCGGGCCATTGAGCGGGCAGTTCAAGAGCTTCATCGCCGATCCCCGTCCTAGTGACCGACCGAGGCGGCGCCCTTTTCGCCCACCAGATCGAAGTTGGAGAAGCGATCCAGGCGGAACGGCCGCAATATCGCGGGCACCTCGCCGGTCGCGATCAGTTCCGCCATCCGCACCCCGCACACCGGCGTCGCCTTGAACCCCCACGTGCCCCACCCGGAATCGACGTAGTAGTTCTCGACCGGGGTGAGCCCCATGATCGGCGCGAAGTCCGGCGTCATGTCGGCCATCCCCGCCCACTGCCGCGCGACCTTGATCTCGCCAAGAAAAGGGAACAACTCCAAGACGTGCGCCATCAGGCCTTCCATGAACTCGAGGCTCGAGCGGGTCGAGTACAAGGGGTAGGGATCGGTCGACCCGCCCATGACCAGCTCGCCGCGATCAGTCTGGGAGATATATACGTGCAGACTGCCGGAGACGATGATCGGGTCGAGGAACGGCTTGAGCGGTTGGGAGACGCAGGCCTGCAGCGGGATCGTCCGAATCGGCAGTCGAAAGCCGGCCATGGCGGCCAGCAGCGAACTCGACCCGGCCACCGCCTGGACCACACGCCCGCAAGCGATGCGGCCGCGACTGGTGGCTACCGCCTGCACCCGATTGTTCGAAGTTTCGATCCCGGTGACCTCGGTTTCCTGATGCAGCTCGACGCCACGGCGAGCGGCGCCGGCGGCGTAGCCCCAGGCGACGGCGTCGTGGCGGGCGATGGCGCCCGGCGCATGGTGCAGCGCGCCGAGGATGGGATAGCGGACATCGGCGGTAAGATTGAGGCTTGGGCACAGCCGCGCGATCTCGTCGGGAAAGACCAGCTCGGAATCAACCCCGAGATGTTTGTTCACCTCGGCGCGCCAGCGCATCGTCCGCACCGACGCATCGGTGTGGGCGAGGGTCAAATGCCCCCGTTCGGAGTAAAGGATGTTGAAATCGAACTCGTTGCTAAGGCCCCGATAGAGGCGCACGGATTCGTCATAGAAACCAACCCCGTCCGCAGTGAGGTAATTGGAGCGGATGATGGCGGTGTTGCGGCCGGTATTGCCGCCGCCGAGGTAGCCCCGGTCGAGCACCGCGATGTCGCTGATGCCATGCTCCTTGGCGAGATAATAGGCGGTCGCGAGCCCATGACCGCCGCCGCCGATGATGACGACGTCGTAGGAATCCTTGAGGTCGCACGGCGGTGGGATGTCGCGCCGTGACGGGTAGGTCCGCGAGAGACCGTATTTGAGCAGTCCGAACGGCACGTCGAAACTCCCTCCCCAGAGGCCCCCCCCCCCCAGCCGCCCAAGGCCAGCCGCCCAGAGGCCAGCCCTGCATAGGACCGGACCCCGACCCGGTCAAGTCGGGCGATGTGTTGTCGTCGACGCAGGAGGATACGACATGTCATGCAAGGACCTGTACCGTCGCGCCAAGAGATTGAGCGCGCTGTGCGTTTTCGCCGTTGGCGTGGCGCAGCTCAGCGGATCGCCGACGAGGCGGCGGTGGGCCCGGACGATCGGGCGACGATCCAGTCGGTGATCTCCGATCAACTGGCGGCATTTCGTCGCGATGACGGCGCCGCGGCGTTTTCCCACGCATCCCCACGATACAGGACATGTTCGGGACGCCCGGGCGCTTTATGGAGATGGTGAGGCGCGACTATGTGGCCGTATGCAGGCCACGGCAGGTCACCTTCATGTAATTGGCGATGATTGACGGCGCCATGGTGCAAAAACTCCGACTGGTCGGTCCCGACGGCGTTCCGGTGACGGCCGCATACAAGATGGAGCGCCAGCCCTCGGGTCATTGGACAATCGGCGGCGTTGTTCTGTTTCGGATCGACAACGAGGCGATCTGAGCGCGACACATGCCATATTTGCTTGATCGCCAGCCCGTGGCGCCTACATAAGGAGAACGGTGCCAGAAAGGGCCGTTCGTACGTCAAGTCTCGCTCGCCAGAGGAGGTTGGCACATGTCTCACCTATCCCTGTTCAACAACCCACTGCTGCTGGGCTTCGAACAGATGGAGCGGACGCTCGCCCGCGTCGCGGGGCCGAGCGACGGCTATCCGCCTTACAACATTGAACAAGTCGGGAGCTCCGGCTTCCAGATCACCCTAGCGGTCGCGGGGTTCACGGCGAGCGATCTTCAGGTGCGCGTGGAGGCCAACCAGCTGGTCATCCGCGGCAAGCAGGCCGCCAATGGCGAGGACCACGTCTACCTCCATCGTGGCATCGCCGCGCGGCAGTTTCAGCGGTCATTCGTGCTCGCGGACGGCATCGAAGTGATCGAGGCGCGCCTGGACAACGGATTGCTATGGATCGACCTCGAACAGCCCCTCGCCGAGGCGGCCGTTCGTCACATCGAGATCAGGAGCGGCGGCTCGGCCGAGACGCCGTCCCTCGCAATCGAGGGGAAAGGCACAACGCCATGACGCAAAAGCATCAAGGCCAGCCGTTGAGCCCGGAGGCGTTCGCCGTCTTCGGACCGCCGGGCCTGGTCTACGTCAAACCCGTGGTCATCAAGGGCCAGCGGGCATACGGTTTGTTCAGCGGAGACGGTACCGAGATCGCCGCCTTCAAGAACCGAGAGGTCGCCTCCGCCATGGCGCGCCGCGAGAATTGGGAGCCTGTCAGCGCCCACTGAGCGGCGGCTCTCAAGCGGCGTGTTGGGTCGCCTGATGGGTCAGCAGAGCATAGACGGCGTCGGCTTCGAGGGCTTCTCGGAGCTTGTCGCAGACCGCTTGATCGCGGAGGAGTCGTGAGACCCGCGCCAACGCTTTCAGGTGATCGGCGCCCGCCGCCTCTGGCGCCAACAGCATGAAAATCAGGTCGACCGGCTGGTCGTCGATTGCGTCGAAGTCGATCGGCGTTTCGAGCCGCCCAAACACCCCGTAGATCTTGTCGATATCGGGCAGCTTCCCGTGTGGAATGGCGACCCCGCCGCCAATCCCGGTCGTACCCAGCCGTTCGCGTTCCAGCACGACGTCGAAGATGTGGCGCGGGTGCCTCTGACTGACCTCGCCCGCGCGCTCGGTCAACATCTGCAAAGCCTGCTTCTTGCTGCCCGCCTCTAGCGGAGAAATGACACCGCTCGGCACCACAAGATCACCGATATCCATATCAAGTCCTGAGCGCTTGTTGTCGCTTGGACGCCGCCGCCAGACACCCGCGCCTGACAATGCCTCGTCGTCGCCCAACGACGGGCCGGGCGACCATATGCGCCCATCCCCGAAGCCTGTCAAACATTACCGCCAGAGCGCCGAGTCCGCTGTTGTCGGCTCGGATATCACGGCCGGTGGTTTCTCGCTCTTGGCCTCATTGCGCACTTGGCGCCGACGATCCACCGACGAGGGAATTCCCATCGCGTCTCGATACTTGGCGACAGTGCGGCGCGCGATATCGACGTCTTCGCCGCGCAATATTTCGACGATCTGGTCGTCGGAAAGCACAGCGTCGGGCTTCTCGGTCTCGATCAATTGGCGCATCCGATGCCGTACCGTCTCGGCGGAGTGGGACTCCCCGCCGACCGAGGATGCGATCGCATTGGTAAAGAAATATTTCATCGGGAAGGTGCCCCGCGGCATGGCGATGTACTTGTTCCCGGTTACCCGGCTCACGGTGCTTTCGTGCATCTCGATTTCGGTCGCGATGTCGCGAAGATTGAGGGGGCGCAAGTGCTCCACCCCATGCAGCAAGAAACCGTCCTGCTGGTCCAGGAGTTCGGTGGCGACGCGCAGTATGGTGTTGGCGCGCTGGTCCAAGGCCTTGATCAGCCAGTTCGCCGAATTGAGGCGGTCGGTGAGGTAGGCCTTCTCGGCTTGGTTTAGCACCTTGCGGCGGACCGTCGCGTAGTAGCTGTTGTCGACGAGAACGCGCGGCAGCGTGTCGCTGTTGAGTTCGACCAGCCACCCCCGCCGCCAGGCCGTGGGCGGACGAAAACATCAGGAATCACTGATTCGACGAAATCGCTCCCGAAGGCTAGCCCCGGCTTGGGGCCGAGCGTGCGAATCTCCGCGATCATGTCGCCGACATCCTCGGCATCGACCTCACACACCTCGCACAGACCATCGATGTCGCCGGCGGCGATCAGGTCGAGATGGGCCAGACAAGCCTGCATCGCCGGATCGAGCCGGTCGCGTTCGCGCAATTGGAGAGACAGGCATTCGGCCAGGTCACGAGCACCGACCCCGACGGGATCAAATTGCTGCACCATCGCTAGCGCCGCCTCGACCCGTGCGACATCGCAGCCGATCTGCTCGGCGACCTGTGTTAAAGCGCCGGTGACATAGCCCGCATCGTCGACCATGTCAATCAGGTGGACGCCAATCAGACGATCCACCGGGTCGACTACGGCAACGGTGAGCTGCTCCAGCAAATGGTCGGGCAAATTGGTTGGCGTCGCGGCTGTCTGCTCGATGTCGGGCCGGGCCTCGCCATAGCGCTGTCCACCGCCCAAAACGGCGGCCGTCGCGAGACCTGGCCCCTCGGAGCGGCCATCCTCGGCGTAAATCTGGTCATAATCGACGTCAAGTGGGACTTGATCCTGCCCTGGCAGGTGGTCCTGGGCGGACATCAGGAATCGCCGACATCGTCGTTGCGCCGGGACCTCGTTCTCGTCAGACTCCGCTGAATCCACCACCGTGTCGGGATCGGTGTCCTGCCGTTCGAGCAGCGGGTTGTCCTCGGTTTCCCCCTCAACGTACTCGGCCAGTTCGATATGGGGCAGCTGAAGCAGCTTGATCGCCTGCTGCAGCCGCGGCGTCATGACGATGCTTTGGGATTGACGAAGGACCTGTCGTTGCGAGAGGGCCATGGCGGATCTTAAAGACTAAACCTCTCGCCCAAATAGACGCGGCGCACACCCTCATGCGCGACGATCTCGGAGGGCGCTCCCTCCATGAGCACGGCACCATTATGGAGAATCGAGGCACGATCGACGATTTCGAGCGTCTCGCGCACATTGTGGTCGGTAATCAGAACACCAATGCCCCGGTCCTTGAGGTGGAGCACGAGATCGCGGATCTCGCTCACCGCAATGGGATCGATGCCGGCGAGCGGCTCGTCAAGGAGCATGAAATTGGGGTTCGAGGCCAGTGCCCGCGCGATCTCGACACGGCGCCGCTCTCCCCCCGACAGCGCCAAGGACGGCGTGCGGCGCAGGTGCGAGATCGAGAACTCCGCCAACAGCTCATCGAGCAAAGCCTCGCGCCGGGCGCGAGCCGTTTCCACCACCTCCAACGCGGCACGAATGTTGTTCTCGACTGACAGCCCCCGGAATATCGAGGCTTCCTGCGGTAGATAACCGATCCCGAGCCGGGCACGGCGATACATCGGAAGGTCGGTGATGTCGCGTCCATCGAGCATGACCGCGCCCGTGTCGGGCGCCACCAATCCCGACATGACGCAAAAGCACGTGGTCTTGCCCGCCCCGTTCGGCCCCAGCAAGCCGACGACCTCGCCGCGCCGCACCGACAGGCTAACGCCGCGCAGCACCGGGCGCCGCTTGAATCGCTTGCTGATCTTGTGGACGGCGAGCCCTTGGTTGTCGGTGACAAGTTGCGGCCCCGGCGCTTCTTCGCTCGGATGCGGCCCTGCCGGGCCATCGGCCGAATCCCGCGTCACCATGCCCCCATCCTAATCCCCACAACCGCACGGTCTGCGACCCCGGTCACACGTCACCGCCATCATTGTTCGGTGTCATCGGGTACGAAAAGGCCACGCACACGATCCCCACCCTCGCCGTCGCCAAACAACTTGCTACGCCGGGTGGCGAGGTTCAATTCCAAACGGTTGCCCCGCAGGACGTTGTCGCCGCGAGTCAGCACGACACCGCCTGTCAGGGTGATCGTCCGGCCCTCGACGTCATAGGTCCCGAGTTCGCCGCGCGCACTCTCGGTCGGAGTCGCGAAATGGACCTGGCCGTCCGCCTCGATGCGCGAGATCCTCCCCTGAGCGTCGATCTCGGGGTCACTAGCGTCATTGGTGCGGTAGTACACCTTCAAGGTCTCGGCGCGCAGGATCATGTCACCTTGTATCGCATTGACGTTGCCCGAGAAGACGGCCAGGCCAAGTCCCTGCTCGATCTCCAAGGCATCTGCGGTGATTTCGATCGGCTGCGACGTGTCAACCGCACCCAGCACATCGTCCTGCGCCGCGGCATCGAAGCCACCGAGGCTCAGCCCGGTCGCCAGAACCAGGCCAATAACGAGCGCGCGCAAACCCGGCCCGACGACGACGCTAGGGCCCCGCACTATGATCGCTGTCGCCGGCCGAATCCGCGCCGCCGGACGGACGGACGACCATGCGGACGTCACCCTCGAACCGGAGCCGTTGGCCGAGATCGGTCATCCGAAACCGATCGGCGCGAAGGGTACCGAGCGGCCCCTGCCCTTGGACCGGCAGATCACTGGTAGCGGTTCCGCTGTCGAGATGAACGCGAACCTCCTTGGCGTGGAACTCGTAACCATGGTCAGAGAACAGATCGACGCGATCTGACAATAGAAGTTCTTGCTCGTCGAGGTCGTACTCGCCGCGATCGGCGATCACCGTGACCCAACTTTCGTCGTCGAGCGTCATGTCGGCCTGGAGCGTCGTCAGGTGAACTCGGTTTTTGTCGGCGGGGTCCACGATCGCCGATTCGGCGGTCACCACAAACGGTCGATTAGCCTCGTCGGTGCCGACGTAGCGGGCGTTCAACATGCCCGGGCGGCCCGGATTGCTCAGGTCGATGGCGGCATAGGAAAGACGGAATTCGCGCGGATCATCGTTCGTGCCTGGCCACGCCAGCACCGCCCCGACGAGAGCGGCCGCAAGCGCCGGCAAGCCAAACTTCATTAGCCCGACAAAGCGGCTGTAGCGAGCCGGCTCGCCGAGCGGCCGCCGGCTGGGCCGGGCCAAGCGCGTCTGCCTCATTGCGCCGACGCTGGTCATGCCACCCCGGCCTGGAGGCAGTCGTGAATGTGCACAATGCCGATGGCTCGACCGTCCTCACACGCGAACAAGCTCGTGATCGCCTTTTGATTCATAACCCCAAGGGCCTCCACCGCCAACGCCTGCGGCCGAATGGTCTTTGGTCGTTGGGTCATGATGTCGGCCGCCCGGCATTCGAGCAACCCGGGCCGCATATGGCGACGAAGATCGCCGTCGGTAATGATTCCCACGAGACGGCCATCGTCGGCGACACCAACGCAGCCGAAGGCCTTGGCGGTCATGGTGAGGATAGCATCCGCCACCGCCGCATCCGGCGCGACGAGAGGGACGGCGTCGCCGTCATGCATGATATCGGATACGCGAATCAGCGAGCTTCCCAGGCGACCGCCGGGATGCAGTTCGTGGAAGTCCTCGACGGTGAAGCCGCGCCGCTGCATGACGGCCAATGCCAGACAATCCCCCAGTGCCATCATCACGGTCGTCGAGGTGGTTGGCGCGAGCCCGATCGGACCGGCCTCGGGGGTCGATGGGATGACAAGCGCCGCCGTGGCGGCCTCAGTCAGCGTGCTGGGCGCCCGACCGACGATGGCGATCAGCGGCCGCGCAAACCGCTTACAGTGCGAAACCAGGTCGGCCAGTTCCGGCGTCTCGCCGGAGTTGGAAAGCACCAGCGCGACGTCGCGGTCGCGGTCGATCATGCCGAGGTCGCCGTGGCTGGCCTCGGCCGGGTGAAGATAAAGGGCCGGCGTCCCGGTGGATGCCATGGTGGCCGCAATCTTGCGCGCGACATGGCCGCTCTTGCCCATGCCACTCACGACCACCCGACCCTGAACGCCCTCGAGAATATCGACAACCGCGACAAAGCGTTCGTCGAGCGCGGTGGCGAGTCCCTGGAGCCCCGTCGCCTCCAGCCTTAGCACCCGGCGCGCGACCTCAATGTCCGCCTGGCCGGCGTCTGGCGGGTGCCCCGGGCGTCGCAGAGTCATGTCCTCGACATCAGTGCTCAAATATGTCGACCCCCTGCCATCCCGCCAGATCGAGCCGGACCCTGGTCGGAACGAAACGGAAACACGCCGCCGCGAGTTCCGCTCGGCCTTCCCGCTCCAACAATTCGTCGAGTCTTTCACGCAACCCATGGAGGTGGAGCACATCCTCGCACGCGTACTCGAGCTGCTCGGGCGTCAGCTCCTCCCTGCCCCAATCGGACAGTTGCATCTGCTTCGACACCTCGATGCCGAGCAGGCCCCGACACAAGTCCTTGAGCCCGTGACGGTCGGCATTCGTGCGTGCGATCTTGGAGGCGATCTTGGTGCAATACACCCGCTCACACCAAACGCCCAGGTGGTGCGCCAGCGTCGCCACGTCGAAGCGCGCGAAATGAAAGAGCTTGGTGATTGCTTGGTCGGCCAACAGCGCCTTCAGGTTGGGAGCCGAGTAGTCCGGCTTGCCCTCCGCGCGCGGCAGAAACTGGATCAAGTGGCAATGGCCTTCGCGATCGCAGAGCTGGACCAAGCATAGGCGATCGCGGACTGGGTTGAGACCCATGGTTTCGGTATCGATCGCGACCGAGCTACCCAAGTCGATCCCGCCGCGCAAGTCGCCCTTGTGTAGCTCAACCGCCAATGGCGACCCCTTGCCTCAGTGGCCGCCGAGCTCACCGGCGGCCTTCGCTCCACGCCCGCGCGATGGTGCCCAGGAGAAGACTCGAACTTCCACGACCATAAGGCCACTAGCACCTGAAGCTAGCGCGTCTACCATTCCGCCACCTGGGCACATGCGACCGTCGTTCAGACAGCCGGCATCAAGCGCGCGCCGAGAACACCTACGGCGGCGCCTGATCGTTGTCAACGGCCATGTCTGGAGCCTCGTGGATCAAAAGGGGGTCGCGGCCGCCCTTGCGGTCCCTTGCCAACACTTTATCATGACGACGCCTTGGATCATGGCAGCGCCGGCCATGATCCAAGAACGACGCGGCGGAATGGAGCGGTTCGAAATGGCCCTTCGCACGATCACGGTGTTTGGCGGCTCGGGGTTCATCGGCCGCCACGTGGTACGCAGACTGGCGAGCGCTGGCATACGGGTGCGGGTGGCGACACGCGACCCCGAGGGTTCGCTTTTCCTACGGACGATGGGCGATGTGGGGCAAATCGCTCCTATCCTCGCGAATATCCGCGACCAGCGCTCGGTGGAGGCGGTGATCGCTCGCGCGGACGCCGTCGTGAACCTGGTCGGCGCCCTGAACGAGCGGGGCCGCCAGACCTTCGCCGAGGTTCATGCCAATGGCGCCACGCGGGTGGCGGCTGCGGCCACGGCGGCGGGAGTCTCGCGGCTCATCCATGTGTCGGCGATCGGCGCCGACAGATTGGCGATGTCGGCCTATGCCCGTTCGAAGGCGGCGGGCGAGGCCGGGGCGCGAAGCGCGTTCGAGAGGGTGACCATCCTACGACCGAGCGTCGTCTTCGGACCGGAGGATGATTTCTTCAATCGCTTCGCCGCCCTTGCGCGTTTATCGCCCGTGCTGCCCCTTTTTGGCGGCGGCGAAACGCGTTTTCAACCCGTGTACGTCGGCGATGTCGCGGCCGCCGTCGTGCGGAGTCTCGACGACCCGGCGAGCGCGGGACGCACCTACGAGTTGGGTGGGCCGCGCGTCTACACGTTCCGAGAACTAATGGAACTGATCCTGGCGGCGACCCGACGGCGGCGCCAACTTGTGCCGATCCCCTTCGGTCCCGGGCGGATCCTGGCGGCATTGTGCGAACTCATCCCGAATCCGCCGATCACGCGCGATCAGTTGAGAGTGCTTGAGAGCGACAATGTGGTGGCGGCTGACGCCCTGACGCTAACCGATCTCGGGGTGGCGCCGACGGCGGCGGAAGGCGTCGTTCCGACCTACCTCGACCGATATCGCCGCCCCGGCACCGCTGCGTCCCGCCAACCCGTTTAAGTTTGGTAGCCCGGGTAGGTTCAGTAGAACGCCCATGCCAAGAGAGCCGCGCCAACGATCATTCTATAGATCACGAAGGGCGTGAAGCTGGCGCGCCGCAGCCACGTCATCATCGCGGCCACGCCGATCAAAGCCGAAACGAACGCCAGCGCCGCCGCGACGAGTGCCTGATAGCCGAGCTCCAGATCACCGCTGCGCCATAGCTCGCCGCCTTGCAGAACGCCGGCGCCGAGGATCGTCGGGATCGCCACCAACATGGAGAAACGCGCCGCCTCCCGCCGCTCAAAACCCAACATGCGGGCCGCCGTGATGGTAATGCCGGCCCGGCTGGTTCCAGGGATCAGGGCGAGCACTTGGCTGAGACCGATGAGCAGTGCCTTGCCGCCGGTCATGTGGTCGAGCCGGCGCATCGTCATGCCAAACATGTCGGCCACATAGAGGACGACCCCGAAGCCCAGCATCGTCGCGCCGATCACCGCGACACTGCGCAGCGCCTCGACGAGACCGCTCGCAACCAACACACCGCCGGCAATCACGGTCGGCACGGTCGCGATAATCACGTTGAGGACCAACTGGGCATCGCCGTCACGGCGCTGGCCAACCACGAGTTGAACAAGCCCGACCATCATCGACCCAACGTCGCGATGGAAGTACGCTATCACTGCGGCTAGCGTGCCGACATGCACCGCAACGTCCATCGCCAGCCCCTGGTCGGGCCAACCCGTGAGCTCCGGCACCAGGATCAGGTGCCCCGAGGAGCTGATCGGAAGGAACTCGGTGATACCTTGGACGATCGCAAGGACGGCGAGATGCAACAGGCTCATGGATATCGGGACTAGTGCAGGGGCAAATTGAGACGCCTCTATATATCACCATATCGCCGAAGGGATGAGAACGCGCCCGCGAACCGATAGTTCCGATCTGGCCCTATATACCTGCATGTATGGTGATTCACCGTCACCCATACTAGGATAGGAGGTCGCGCTGGCGTCAATTAGGTCATTGTATCTGACCTACATGCCGCACGGCGGCGTGGTTTTGGGGTTCACATGTCGGAACGGATGCTCAAGTTCGTCGATCTAGCGCCGAAGATGCCAGACAAGCGCCCACCGCAGACGCGCGTTAACGACTTTCGCGAGGTCTTCGAGGTCTTCGAGGTCGACCGCGCAGCCGCGCAAGCTACCCGCTGCTCGCAGTGCGGCATCCCATTCTGCCAAGTCCACTGCCCGCTACACAACAACATCCCCGATTGGCTCAAGCTCACCGCCGAAGGTCGCATGGAGGAAGCCTACGAGTTAGCGGCGGCGACCAACAACATGCCCGAGGTGTGTGGCCGGATCTGCCCGCAAGACCGACTGTGCGAAGGCAACTGCGTCATCGAAAGGGGATTCGGGACGGTCACCATCGGGTCGATCGAGAATTACATCGTCGAGACCGCCTTCGCCAACGGCTGGGTCCGAGCGCCACGGCCATCGATCGATCGGCCGGAGACCGTGGGCATCGTCGGCGCCGGGCCCGCCGGGCTGGCGGCCGCCGAGCAACTCCGCCGCAAGGGCTATGGCGTCGATGTTTACGATCGCTACGATCGGGTGGGCGGCCTCCTGATCTATGGCATCCCCAATTTCAAGCTTGAGAAATACACCGTCGAACGTCGAGCTGCCCTGCTGCGGGAAGGCGGCGTGCGCTTCCACCTCGGGGTCGAGATCGGGCGGGACGTGACCTTGGCCGACCTTCGCGACCGCCATGACGCGATCCTGATCGCGACGGGCGTGTACCAGGCGCGGGCGCTCACCGCTCCCGGCACCGGTCTGGGCAACGTATTCCCGGCTATGACCTACCTCACCGCGAGCAACCGCAAGGGTCTTGGCGACAGCGTCCCGGCGTTCGACGACGGACCGTTGGACGCGGCCGGCAAGCGAGTGGTGGTCATCGGCGGCGGCGACACCGCCATGGACTGCGTGCGCACGGCCGTGCGCCAGGGGGCTGCGTCGGTGAAATGCCTCTATCGCCGAGATCGCGCGAACATGCCGGGATCGATGCGCGAGGTGACCCATGCCGAAGAAGAGGGCGTGGAGTTCGTATGGCTGTCGGCGCCCGAGGCGTTGCTCGGCAACGGCGCGGTGAGCGCCGTGAGGGCACGGCGAATACGGCTTGGCGTCCCCGATGGGACCGGCCGACAAGTCCCGGAGGCCGTCCCCGAGTCGAGCTTCACGGTGGATGCCGACCTCGTCGTTCTCGCGCTCGGCTTCGACCCCGAGGACATGAGCACGATGCTGGGCACCAGCGCGATCGATCTGACCCACCGGGGTACCATTCAGGCAGACTTCACCACGCTGGCAACGTCGCTCGACGACGTGTTCGCCGCCGGCGACATCATTCGCGGCGCCTCGCTCGTGGTCTGGGCGATTCGCGATGGCCGCGAAGCGAGTGAGTCCATCCATACTTATCTGCGAGCCCAGACGGCAGGCGGCGGCCGCGCCGAGGCCGGCGGCGTAAGATCATGAGCCGGGGGCCGACCGGGCTCGAGACAGTCGCCCGCTGGCGGCGGGAGGCGGCGCGGCTGTCCGGTTTTGGCCTTTATGATCCGCGCACGGAGCACGCTTCCTGTGGCGTCGGCTTTGTCGCCGCTATCGACGGCGTGCCGCGTCGGTCCGTGGTCGAGGCCGGCATTGATGCATTGAAGGCGGTTTGGCATCGCGGCGCCGTCGATGCCGATGGCCAGACCGGCGACGGCGCCGGCGTCCACGTGCAGATTCCTCAGGACTTCTTCAAGAAGCACATTGCCCGGACCGGCCACGAGCCAACCGCCGGCCGCCTCGCCGTCGGCATGATCTTCCTGCCGAAGACCGACCTGGTGGCGCTGGAAACCTGCCGCGGCATCGTCGAGAGCGAGATTCTTCGCTTCGGGTATTCGATTTATGGCTGGCGCCAGGTACCCGTCGATCCGTCGGTTGTCGGCGAAGTGGCGAACGCCACCCGCCCGGAAATCGAGCAGGTCATGATCGACAACCGCCGGGGTGTCGCCAATGCGGACTTCGAGCGCGATCTCTACGTCATCCGCCGCCGCATCGAGCGGGCGGTCCAGGAGGCGCACATCAGCGAATTCTACGTCTGCTCGCTGTCGTGCAACTCGGTGATCTACAAGGGCATGTTCCTCGCCGAGCAGCTGACCGCCTTCTACCCCGACTTGCTCGACGAGCGCTTCGTTTCCAATTTCGTCATCTTCCACCAGCGCTATTCGACCAACACCTTCCCAACGTGGCGGCTCGCTCAGCCGTTTCGCATGTTGGCCCACAACGGCGAGATCAACACCCTGAGCGGCAACGTCAATTGGATGATGAGCCACGAGATCCGCATGGCCTCGGACGCCTTCGGGCCGCACGCCGAGGAAATCAAACCCGTCATCGCCGCCGGCAGCTCCGATTCGGCGGCTCTGGACGCGGTGTTTGAGATGTTGGTGCATGCCGGGCGCTCGGCGCCGCTAGCCAAACTCGTGCTGATACCGGAATCATGGTCGAACCAGACCGCCATGCCCGAGTCCCACCGGGCCCTCTACAGCTACTGCAACTGCATCATGGAACCTTGGGACGGGCCCGCCGCCGTGGCCGCCACCGATGGCCGCTGGGTGATCGCCGGCATGGACCGCAATGGCCTGCGTCCGCTGCGCTACACCATCACCGACGACGGCCTGGTGTTCGTCGGCTCCGAGGCGGGCATGGTCCCGCTGGCCGAAGCCCACATCCTGAAGAAAGGTCGCGTCGGACCCGGCGAGATTATTGGCGTCGATCTTAGGCAGGGTCGGTTCTATCACGACCGCGAGATCAAGGATGAGCTGGCGGCCGCGCACCCCTACGGCGAATGGGTTAAAAACATTACGAGCGGCAACGACCTGCCGCGACCGCCCGGCCCCGACGTGGACGCGGGATGGTCTCGAGAAACGCTACGCGCCCGCCAGGTCGCCGCAGGCTTCACGACCGAGGACGTCGAGATGATCCTGCAACCAATGGCCGCCGATGGGAGCGAGGCGATCGGTTCGATGGGAGACGATACCCCACTCGCGGTCCTCACCTCGCGCTATCGCGGGCTGCATCACTTCTTCCGCCAGAAATTCAGCCAGGTGACGAATCCCCCCATCGATTCGCTGCGCGAAAAGCGGGTGATGTCGCTCAAGACTCGCCTCGGCAACCTCGGCAACGTGCTCGACGAGGATTCCAGCCAGACCGAGATCATGCTGCTCGAATCGCCGGTGCTGACCAATAGCGACTATCGATCGCTGCGGGCATGGCTGGGCGCGGATGCGGTGGAGATCGACGCCACGTTCGACCGCGCGGACGGCGAGGCAGGGCTTCGACTGGCCCTCAACCGGGTGTGCGCGGAGGCGGAGAACGCCGTCCGCGGCGGCTGCGCCCACCTGTTCGTCACCGACGAGCATGTGGCAGTGGAGCGGCCCGCCATGCCAACGATCCTCGCGATCGGCGGCATCCACGCCCACCTCGTCCGCGAGGGCCTGAGGACCTACACCTCGCTAAATGCTCGTTCGGCCGAATGCGTCGATGTGCATTACTTCGCTGTGCTCATCGGCATGGGAGCGAGCACGGTCAACGCCTATCTCGCCGAGGCGACGATCGCCGATCGCGTTCGCCGCCGACTGTTCCCAGGCAAGAGCGCGGAGGCCTGTGTCGCCGACTATCGGGCGGCGGTGGACCGGGGCTTGCTCAAGATCATCTCGAAGATGGGCATCTCCGTCATCAGCTCCTATCGCGGCGGGCGCATGTTCGAGGCCGTCGGGCTTTCCCGCGCGCTGGTTGGAGAGTTCTTCCCTGGCATGAGCTCGCGGATATCAGGCATCGGGTTGCCCGGCATCCAAAAGAGGGCGCTTGCCCAACACGAAATGGCCTTCGCCGAGGAGATCACGGCGTTGCCGATCGGCGGACTCTACCGATTCCGCGCGGGCGGCGAGACGCACGGCTTCGACGGTCCTCTCATCCACCTCCTCCAATCGGCGGTCGGGCGCGATTCCTACAGCATCTACAAACGCTACAGCAAAGGCCTTGGCGAGCTTCCGCCGGTTCATCTGCGCGATCTTCTCGACTTCGAGCCGAAGGCGCCGGCCGTGGCGCTCGAAGAGGTCGAGTCGATCACCGGCATTCGCCGCCGGTTCGGCAGCGGCAGTATGTCGCACGGCGCGCTGTCGAAGGAGGCCCATGAGACCCTGGCGATCGCTATGAACAGGATCGGCGCCGCCTCGTGTAGCGGTGAGGGCGGAGAGGACCCGGAGCGCGCCAAGCCGCGACCCAACGGCGACAACGCGAACTCGCGCGTCAAGCAAATCGCGTCGGGGCGGTTTGGCGTCACCGCCGAGTATCTGAACAACTGCACCGAGATCGAGATCAAGATCGCCCAGGGCGCCAAGCCCGGCGAAGGCGGTCAACTGCCTGGCTTCAAGGTCAGCGCGGAAATCGCCCGACTGCGCTACGCGACCGAGGGCGTCACGCTGATCTCGCCACCACCGCACCACGATATCTACTCCATCGAGGACTTGGCCCAGCTGATCTACGATCTCAAGCAGATCAATCCGAGCGCCCAGGTGTGCGTGAAGCTAGTAGCAGAAGCCGGTATCGGCACCATCGCGGCCGGCGTGGTCAAGGCTAAGGCTGACGTCATACTGATTTCGGGCCACGCGGGCGGAACCGGCGCGAGCCCACAGAGCAGCATTAAGCACGCGGGCGTACCCTGGGAAATGGGGCTGACGGAAGCGCACCAGGTGCTGACCCTCAACCGCCTCCGCCATCACGTGCGTCTGCGGGTCGATGGCGGGATCAAATGCGGCCGCGATGTCGTCATGGCCGCCTTGATGGGCGCCGAGGAATATGGCGTCGGCACCACCTCGCTCGTGGCCATGGGCTGCATCCTGGTCCGCCAGTGCCACAGCAACACCTGCCCCGTCGGTATCTGCACCCAAGACGCGGCGCTGCGCGAGAAGTTCGAGGGCAATCCGGAAAAGGTCGTCAATCTATTCAGCTTCATCGCCGAGGAAGTGCGCGAAGTGCTGGCCTCGTTGGGGGCCCGCTCGCTGCAAGAGGTGATCGGCCGCACCGATCTCCTGATGCAAGTCAGCCGCGGCAGTCCCGAACTAGACGATCTCGACCTCAACCCGCTGCTGGTTCAGGCCGACCCGGGCCCGCACCCGCCCTATTGCACGGTCGAGGGCCGTAACGAGGTGCCGGAAACGCTAGACGCGCAAATGATCGAGGACACGCGCGAGGCGTTCGATAGCGGCGAGAAGATGCAGCTCGCCTACAACGTTCGGAATACGCAGCGCGCGATCGGCACCAAATTGTCGTCCGAAATCGTCCAGCGCTTCGGCATGAGCGGCCTCCAGCCGGGGCATATCACCGTGCGTCTGCGCGGCTCGGCCGGTCAATCGCTGGGCGCCTTCGCTGTGCGGGGACTGCGGCTCGAGGTGTTCGGCGAGGCCAATGACTATGTCGCCAAGGGCCTCTCGGGCGGAACCATCATAGTTCGGCCCATGCCCTCGAGCCCGCTCAAGAGCAACGAGAACGTGATCGTCGGCAACACCGTCCTCTACGGCGCGGTCTCCGGCGCGCTCTTCGCGGCGGGCCAGGGCGGCGAACGCTTCGCGGTGCGCAACTCGGGTGCCGTCGCCGTGGTCGAGGGGTGCGGGACCAACGGCTGCGAATACATGACCGGCGGCACCGTCGTCGTGCTCGGACCCGTCGGCGACAACTTCGCCGCGGGCATGACCGGCGGCATGGTCTTTGTCTACGACACCGACGGCAGCTTCGAGTCCCACGTCAACGATGAGCACGTGCTGTGGCAACGCCTCGACTCCGACCATTGGGAGTCGGTGTGCCGAGGCTTGATCCAGGATCACGTCGCCAACGCGCAATCCGCCTTCGCGGCGCAGCTTCTTGTCCATTGGGACATCGAGGCCACTAAGTTCTGGCAAGTTTGCCCGCTTGAAATGGTCCACAGGCTCGATTATGCCCTGTCCAGCCGGGCCACGGCCGCGACGGCGTAAATCGCTGTCAGCCATTGCGGCGGCGCGCGGCCATGGCCGCCTGAAGCCGAACGCTGGTGGGCGATAACGAACGCTGGTGGGCAATCAGGCCAATCGATAGAGTGCCCCCAAATGCGCGCCCTCTACCACCTGTGGCTGTCGCCGGCCTGTCGCCAAGTCCGGATACTGCTGGCCGAAAAGAACCTCGACTTCGAACTGGTGATCGAGAGAGAGTGGGAGCGGCGTGAGGGATTTCTTAAACTGAACCCAGCCGGCGACGTGCCGGTTTTGGTCGAGGCCGACGGCCACGTGATCGCGGGCGGAGCGGTGATCTGCGAATACCTCGACGAGGCCTACCCGGAGCCACCGATGATCGGTGACGGCGCCATCGCGCGCGCCGAGACCCGTCGCCTGGTGGCCTGGTTCAGCGGAAAGTTCCGCAACGAGGTGACCGCGTACATATTAAGCGAGAAGTTCGACAAGCGTTTTCTGGGGCGGGGACCGCCCGATACCGCCGCGATCCGCGCCGGCAAGCAGAATATTGGCTACCACCTCGACTACGTCACCTACCTGAGCGAGCGTCGGCGCTGGCTCAGCGGCGACGATGTCAGCCTCGCCGACATCGCCGCAGCCGCCCAGTTGTCCGCTCTCGACTATCTCGGCGATGTACCATGGGACGAGCACTCGGCCGCGCGGGAATGGTACGCTCGCTTCAAGTCGCGCCCGAGCGTGCGCCCGATTCTGGCCGACCACATTCCGGGATTGCCGCCACCCAAGGCCTATGCCGACCTCGATTTCTGAATCCGCCGCCGGATCCGGTGGCGCCGCCCCTGGAACCACGCGCGAGGCCTTGATCCGCGTGCAGGCCCGGACCAGCGGCTTCGATGTTGTGGGCATCACCGGTCCAGCTCAGAGCGGAGAGGCCGGCGCGGCGCTCAAACAATTCCTCGCCCGTGGCTGGCACGGCGATATGGACTGGCTCGCCGCCAACGCCGAGCGACGAGCGGACCCGCGCGCCGTGTGGCCGGAGGTCCGCGGCATCATCATGGTGGGGATGAACTATGGGCCGAACGACGACCCGCTCGCCCTGCTCGATGCCCGTGGACGCGCCACGATATCCGTCTACGCCCAGGGACGTGACTACCACCAGGTGGTCAAGAAGCGCCTCAAGACATTGGGGCGATGGATCGCAACCACCTTCGCCACCGAGGTCAAGGTCTTTGTCGATACCGCGCCGGTCATGGAAAAGCCGCTTGCCGCCGAGGCGGGGCTCGGCTGGCAGGGCAAGCACACCAACATCGTCTCGCGCACCCACGGCTCGTGGCTCTTTCTTGGGGCGGTGTTCACCGCGCTCGATCTAGAGACCGGACCGGCCGAGACCGATCATTGCGGGACCTGCCGGGCTTGCCTCGACGTGTGCCCGACCGACGCATTCCCGGCACCCTATCAACTCGACGCGCGGCGTTGCATCTCTTATCTCACGATCGAGCATAAGGGCCACATCCCGCTCGAGTTTCGCGAGCCCATGGGCAACCGCGTCTATGGTTGCGATGATTGTCTCGCTGTCTGCCCCTGGAACAAGTACGCGCGTGCCGCCCACGCGAATGTATTCGAGCCGCGCGGGGAGCTGGTTGGTGCGCGCCTCGTCGAACTTGCGCGCCTCGACGACGCCGCTTTCCGTCGCCTCTTCGCCGGCACCGCCATCAAACGAACGGGCCGTGATCGCTTCGTCCGCAACACGGTGATCGCGCTCGGCAACTCGCGCGATGGAGCGGCCCTGCCTGTCGTCGAGGAACGACTCGACGATCCGTCGCCGTTAGTGCGGGCCATGGCGGTGTGGGCCTTGCGACGGCTCGCCGACGCTGAAACGCTGGTCCGCCAGCGCGCCCTGCGCCTCGCCAGCGAGGCCGATCCGGCCGTGCGGGCCGAGTGGGGCGCGTGAAGCGGCTGTTTTGCTTTGGGCTCGGCTATTCGGCGCTGGCGCTCGCGGACACGCTTCTGGCCGAGGGCTGGGCGGTCGCCGGCACGTGTCGCAGCGAGGAAAAGCGGGCGCGACTCGACGCGCGCGGGATCGGCGCGCACCTGTTCAAGGACGGGCGGCTAGCGGTCGATCCTAGCGTCCTCGCGACGGCAACCCACATCTTAAGCTCGGTGCCCCCCGACAAGGGCGGCGATCCCGTGCTGGCGGCGCTCGGAACCGATATCGCGACAATCCCGGGGCTCGACTGGGTCGGCTACCTATCGACGACCGGCGTTTATGGCGACCGCGACGGCGGCTGGGTGGATGAAGATGCCGAACGCCGACCCACCGGCGAGCGCAGCCGCCGCCGCATGGCGGCCGAGGACGGTTGGCTCGACCTCTGGCGCGACCACCGGGTGCCGGTTCACCTGTTTCGCCTCGCCGGCATCTACGGGCCGGGCCGAAATCAGCTGGGGGCGGTACGGGCCAGAACCGCACAGCGCATCGACAAGCCTGGCCAGGTCTTCTCGCGCATCCACGTGGCCGACATCGTCACAGTCCTGCGCGCCTCAATGACGCGCCCCCAACCCGGCACGCCCTATAACGTTTGCGACGATGAGCCAGCCCCGCCGCCTGAGGTGACGGCGTATGCATGCCAGCTCATGGCGGTGGATTCGCCACCGCTCGTGCCGTTCGCGACGGCCGCGCTATCCGATATGGCGCGGAGCTTCTATGCCGACAACAAACGGGTCTGCAACCGCCGCATCAAGGATCGGCTCGGCGTACGACTCCAATACCCCAACTACCGCGCCGGCCTCAGCGCGTTGGCAGCGGCTCAGGAAACCTCCTGACACAGCGTTTCGACGGTGCCGATCATGCGCAAGATATCGCGCGGCTCAGACAATCGATGATCGCCGTCTTTCACCAACGTGACGGACACATCCGAGGCGGTCAGCACTGCGGCCAAGCGCATCGATTGATCGTGCGGCACGTCCCGGTCCCGCATGCCGTGGATCAATCGGACTGGGCAATCGATGGCGAGCGGGCCGCGCAGCAGCAGATGCTCTCGCCCGTCCTCGATCAGCTGGCGGGTGATGACATAGGGCTCCTCGCCATAGTCCGAGGGCTCCATCCATACGCCCTCGTCCTCGAGCGCGCGACGCTCGGTCTCGCCGTAGCGCGCCCACAAGAGGTCCTCGGTGAAATCAGGTGCGGCCGCGAGGCCGACGAGCCCTTTTACGCGCTCCGGGCGGGCGAGCGCGAGAAACAACATGATCCACCCCCCCATGCTCGAGCCGACCACCACCTGTGGGCCCGACGTGGCGGCATCGAAGACGGCGACGGCATCCTGGGCCCAAGCGCCAATAGTGCCCTCCTCAAATTCACCGGAGGAAACGCCGTGGCCGCGATAGTCGAAGCGCACGAAGGCACGGCCGAGGCGGCGGCAGGCGGCATCCAGCGACATCGCCTTGGTTCCCGACATGTCGGAGGCGAAGCCGCCGCAGAAGATGATTCCCGGCGTGTTGCCCGGCACGGCGCGATAGGCGATGGTCGCGCCGTCGGGACGAACGAGTACGCGCGGTGCGCTATCCAGGCCAGTCATGGTCACGGTACACGACATGGGGAGAGGCGACGTGGAAGTTTGCACGGAACATGTCCGACTATTCTAACACCGGCGGCGGGCCCGCGCTCTGCCCGCCGGTGATCCTGCAGGTCCTGCCGGCACTGGTCGCAGGAGGGGTCGAGCGCGGCACGGTGGACGTGGCGGCGGCGATCGTCGCCGCCGGTTGGACGGCGCTGGTGGCCTCAAACGGTGGGCCGATGGTGCGAGAGATCGAGCGCGCCGGCGCGACCCACGTGACAATGCCCGTCCACAGCAAGAATCCGCTGGTCATGCGCCGCAATATCAAGCGAATCGCCGCCCTGATCGACGCCCGCTCGGTCGACATCGTCCACGCGTGCAGCCGCGCCCCAGCGCGGAGCGCGTGGGCGGCCGCGCGACGCACCGGGCGGCCCTTGGTGACTGGACTTCACGGCACCTACAACGCCGGCAACCCGGCCAAGCGCTGGTACAACGCGATCATGGCCAGGGGCGATCGGGTTATCGCGATATCCGACTTCATCGCCGAGCACGCTCGCGCGACGTACGGCGTTGACGAGCAACGACTGAGGACGATCCATCGCGGCATCGACATCAGCACCTACGAGCCGGGCGCTGTCACGCCCGCGCGCATGATCCGCCTGGCCGAGAGGTGGCGCTTGCCCGACGGAGCTCCCGTCGTCATGCTGCCGGGCCGGATGACACGATGGAAGGGTCATGCCGTGCTGATCGACGCCGTGGCGCGGGTCGACCGTCCCAACCTGCGGTGCCTTTTGGTCGGCGCCGGCACGGCGGACCAACGCTATTGCGCCGCGCTGCGTCGGCGCATCGCCGCGCGCGGGCTGCAGGCGTGCGTCGCTATCGTTGAACACTGCGATGACATGCCGGCGGCCTATATGCTGGCCGACGTGGTCGTCTCGGCGTCGGTCGAACCGGAAGCATTCGGACGCGTGGCGGTTGAGGCGCAGGCTATGGGACGACCGGTCGTGGCGACAGATCATGGCGGCGCTCGCGAGACGGTGATGCGCGGCCGTTGTGGCTGGTTGGTGCCGCCGGGCGACGCCGGCGCGACGGCGCGGGCCATCACCGAAGCGCTTTCCCTCGATGCGGCGGCGCGCGCCGATCTTGCGGCCACCGCGCGCGCGCATGTTCGCACGCATTTCACAGTCGAGACCATGTGCGCTAGGACTCTCGACGTCTATCGCGAACTATTGCCAACGCCAACGCGAGACCGATGAGAATGGAAACCAACAAACTATGCCCGGTACTGGGCGCCGAGGTCCGCGGGCTCGACCTCGCGGCGCCGCTGGACGATGCCACGTTTGGCCAGTTGCGCCGGATCTGGAATGACCACGACGGGTTGCTGGTGATCCGCGATCAACACCTGACGCCGGCGCAGCACGTCGCCTTTAGCCGTCACTTCGGCCCCCTGTTCGGCGAGGCCGACCAATTCCAGGAGACGGTGCTCAAATACCTGCTGCCAGGTGAGCCGGCGCTCTTCCGTGTCTCCAACAAAGTCAAGGACGGCGTGCCCGAGGGCCGGCCCAAGGCCGGCAACTACTGGCACTCGGATGTGTCCTTCCGAGTCCATCCAGCTCAGGCCTCGCTGCTCTACGCGATCGAAGTGCCGGCGAGCGGTGGCGACACACTGTTCGCCAACATGTGCGCGGCCTATGCGGCGCTGTCGGATGGCATGAAGTCGGTCGTCGGAGGTTTGCGCGCGCTCCACGACTTCGCGGTGGCGGCCGCGACCAGCGGCACCTATGCGCCCGACCAGGTCCTCGACACCGACTTCGAGGGCCAAAACCGTACCGTACACCCGGTCGTCACCACCCATCCCGAAACCGGGCGCAAGATCCTGTTCGTCAACCCCGGCTTCACTGCCGCACTCGAGGACTTCTCGCCGGTCGAGAGCCAGACCATCCTCAAGTTCCTGTTCGATCACGCGAGACAGCATGAGTTCATATACCGCCACCGCTGGTCGGTCGGCGATCTGGTGATCTGGGACAATCGTTCGCTGATGCACTACGCGGTGGTCGATTATGAGGGCGACCGCTACCTCCACCGCTCGACGGTGATCGCCGAACGCCCGAGCTGATAACCCAACGGTTGGTGAGCGTCGCCGACCAGATGGCGCGTGCTTGCATTTGGGGGGGGTGGTCGCTATAAACCCGGCTCGCTCCGACCGGCCTCCGACAGCGGGCCTCTCATGCCAAAACTGAAGACAAAAAGCAGCACCAAAGGGCGCTTTCGCCTGACCGCGACGGGTAAGGTGCGCCGACACTTTGCCGGCAAGCGTCACGGCATGATCAAGCGAACGCAGAAGCAAATCCGCAATAAGCGCGGGACGACGATCATGGCCGCAGCCGACGCCAAGATCGTCACGCTGTTCATGCCCTACGGCTAACGAGCAAGGCTATGGCACGGGTCCGACGGGGCGTCACTTCGCACGCACGCCACAAGAAGGTACTGAAGTTAGCGCGTGGCTATCGCGGCCGCGGGCATACCGCCTTTCGTATCGCCCTGGAAAAGGTCGAGAAGGGCTTACAATACGCCTATCGCGACCGGCGCAACCGCAAACGTGCGTTCCGGGCCCTGTGGATCCAACGCATCAACGCCGGAGCGCGCCAGGAGGGCATGACGTACGGTTGCTTCATGAACGGCTTGCAGTGCGCCGGCATCGCCCTCGACCGCAAGGTGTTGGCTGACCTCGCGGCGCGCGAGCCGGCGACCTTCGCGGCTTTGGTCGCGCAGGCCAGGGGGGCGCTCGAGGCGAAGCCGACCTGACCAAAGGCGGCCTCCCAAGACGCACCGAGAGAAGGCCAGGTCCTGGCGGGATCTGATGGCTCAGAACGTCGAACAGCTTGAGCAAGAGCTGCTCGCGGGCATCGCGGCCGCCGCCGATGTCCGCGCTCTAGAGCAACTGAGAGTCGCCGCGCTCGGCCGCAAGGGTCGGGTCACCAAGCTCATGCGCACGCTCGGCACGATGGCGCCTGAGGACTGCAAGCGCGCGGGACCGGCCTTGAACCAGCTCAAGACGACGCTGGCCGAAGCGATAACGGCGCGCGAGAGCGCTTTACATCGCGCGGAGATCGAGGCCCGGATCGTCCAAGAGACCGTCGATGTAACCCTTGCGCCGCGACCGACTGGTGAGGGGCGCATCCATCCGGTGAGCCAAGTCACCGAGGAAATTACCGCCATCTTCGCGGACATGGGGTTCGCCGTCGCCGAGGGTCCCGACATCGAGGACGATTTCCACAACTTCACCGCCCTCAACATTCCGCCCGAGCACCCGGCCCGGCAAATGCACGATACTTTCTACTTCGCACCGCAAGAGAATGGCGAGCGAATGCTCCTGCGCACCCACACCTCGCCGGTGCAGGTGCGCGCCATGCGGGCGGGACGACCGCCGTTTCGGATTATCGCGCCGGGCCGGACCTATCGTTGGGATTCGGACCAGACTCACACGCCGATGTTTCATCAGATCGAGGGCCTGGCAATCGACCGCGCGATCCATATGGGCCATCTGAAGGGCTGCCTCGAGACCTTCGCGCGCACGTTCTTTGAGATCGACTCGCTGCGCATGCGCTTCCGTCCGAGCTACTTCCCGTTCACCGAGCCCTCAGCCGAAATGGACATCGGCTGCGACCGACGCGAAGGCGAGATCGTGATCGGCGAAGGCGACGATTGGCTCGAGATCCTGGGCTGTGGCATGGTCAATCCACGCGTGCTGGAGCAAGTCGGCGTCGATCCGAACGAGTATCAAGGATTTGCGTTCGGACTAGGGATCGACCGCGCGGCGATGCTCAAATACGGTATCCCCGACCTGCGCGCGTTCTTCGATTCAGACCTGCGTTGGCTTCGACACTACGGCTTCTCGCCGCTCGATGTGCCAAGCCTGGCGAGCGGCTTGGCCCGGTAACGAGCGGGCACGATGAAGTTCACCGTGGGCTGGCTGCGCGATCACCTCGAGACCGAAGCCGGCATCGAAGACTTGAGCGCGGCGCTGACCGCACTGGGGCTGGAGGTCGAGTCGGTTCGCAATCCGGCCGCCGACCTCGACGCCTTCACCGTCGCCAGAGTCATCGAAGCCGCCCCCCACCCGAACGCCGACCGGCTGAAGGTATGCCGGGTGGAAACCGCCTTGGGCGAGCGCCAGGTGGTCTGTGGGGCGCCCAATGCGCGGACCGGCATGAAGGGGATTTTCGCGCCGACGGGAACGACGATCCCAGGTACCGGTCTTCTCCTCAAGGTCAGCAAGATCCGCGACGTCGAGAGCAATGGGATGCTGGTCTCGGAGCGCGAGATGGGCCTTGGCGGCGATCACACCGGAATCATCGAACTCGACCAGGATGTCGAGGTAGGCGTGTCGTTCGCCACCGTAATGGGATTGGACGACCCGGTTATCGAGATTGCCATCACGCCCAATCGCCAGGATTGTCTGGGCGTGCGCGGGATCGCCCGCGACCTCGCCGCCGCCGGACACGGCCGATTCAAGGCGCGGGCGATCGAGCCTGTCCCAGGGGGTTTCGAGAGCCCCGTCACCGTGGCGCTGGACTTCGTGCCGGAAACCGCCGACGCCTGCCCGATGTTCGGTGGTCGCTATATCCGGGGCATCAAGAACGGGCCGAGCCCGCGCTGGTTGCAAGATCGACTGCGCGCGATCGGTCTGCGGCCGATTTCGGCGCTCGTGGACATGACCAATTTCGTCACCCACGATATGACGCGGCCGCTGCACGTCTTCGATGCCGATACCCTTGCGGGCGGCATCAGGGTGCGGCTGTCGCGAACGGGCGAGATTGTTTCGGCACTGAACGGGCGCGAGTATCAACTGGGTGGGGACGCCACGGTCATCGCCGATGCGGACGGGCCGCTCGCACTCGGCGGCATCGTCGGCGGCGTCCCGTCGAGCTGTTCCGAGACCACGGTCAACGTGTTCGTCGAGTCGGCGCTGTTCGATCCGCTCCGGACGGCACGCACCGGACGCCTCCTCAACATCGAAAGCGATGCCCGCTATCGTTTCGAGCGTGGCGTCGATCCGGAATCCGTGGCGCCCGGCCTTGAAGTCGCAACGCGCCTGATCCTCGACATGTGCGGCGGCGAGCCGAGTGAGCTGGTGGTCGCCGGCGAGCCGGCGCCATGGCGGCGTACGATCAGCTTCCGTCCTTCGCGGGTCCATAGCCTGGGCGGGCTCGACGTTACAGAGGAAGAGACGTTGCGAACGCTGACCAAGCTCGGCTTCGAGGTCGAGGCGGGCGGCGAAGCGCTCCAGGTGCGACCTCCGTCGTGGCGCGCCGACATCGTTGGCGAGGCCGACCTCGTGGAGGAAGTTACGCGGGTGCGGGGCTACGGCAACATCCCGCCGGTGCCGCTGCGCCGCACGACGCCAGTGGCGCTGCCCGCCGTCAGCGCGACACGGCGCCGGTTCAACATCGTGCGCCGAGCGCTCGCGGCGGGCGGCCTGATCGAATCGGTAAGCTGGTCGTTCATTCCCCAGCACTTGGCTATACGTTTTGGCGGCGGGGATGCGGACTTGTGCCTCTCCAATCCGATCAGCGAGGGCCTGGAGAGCATGCGGCCGAGCCTGTTGCCGAACCTGTTGGTCGCATGCCAGCGCAATATTGATCGCGGCCACGACGAGATCGGCCTGTTCGAGCTGGGTCCGGTTTATCTCGATACGACGCCGACCGGCCAGCGCACCTGTGCGGCCGGCATCCGACGCGGTGGGAGCTATCCCCGTCACTGGCTCATTGAGGCTCGAAACGTGGATGTCTTCGACGCCAAGGCGGACCTGCTCGGGGCGTTGGACGCCTGTGGCGCACCGATGGACAATTTGCAGGTCGAGGCCCCCGCGCCGGCTTGGTACCACCCTGGCCTCTCGGGTGTGGTCAAGCTGGGCCCCAAGACGACGCTCGGTCACTTCGGCTCGATCCACCCGGTGGTGCTCGATGCCCTAGGGATCGTGGACCCGGTGGTGGGTTTCGAGTTGTTCCTCGACGCCTTGCCTCGGCCCAAGGCGAGCGCGCGGCACAATCGACCGCCGCTCGTGGCCGCCGATTTGCCGGCCGTCAGCCGCGATTTCGCGTTCGTCGTGGACAGCGGCGTGGCCGCCGAAGCGGTGGCGCGAGCCGCGCGCGGCTCCGCTAAGAGCCTGATCGACGCCGTATCTATTTTCGACGTGTTCGAAGGCGAATCGATTGGCAAGGGCCGCAAGTCGATAGCGTTCTCCGTTCGCCTGCAGCCACATGACCGGACCCTCACCGACGCGGAGATCGAGCAGGTCGGCCAAAAGATTGTCGCGGCCGTGGCCAAGGCAACCGGCGGCGGCCTCCGCGCTTGAGCCCCGAACAGACTGGCGTGGACCAGGCTCACGTGGTGGCGCACACTGGCGCGACGACACTGCGCTCACACATCCGCAACTTCGCCATCATCGCCCACATCGATCACGGCAAGTCCACCTTGGCGGACCGTCTGATCGAGCGGTGCGGCGGCGTGGCCGCGCGCGAGATGAAAGAGCAAATTCTCGATTCGATGGAGATCGAGCGCGAACGCGGCATCACGATCAAGGCCCAGACGGTGCGCTTGAACTACCAGGCGCGGGATGGCGAGACCTACCAGCTCAACCTGATGGACACGCCGGGCCACGTTGACTTCGCCTACGAAGTCAGCCGGTCGCTGGCGGCCTGTGAGGGCTCGGTGTTGATCGTCGACGCCAGCCAGGGCGTCGAGGCGCAAACCCTCGCCAACGCCTATCAGGCGATCGACGTGGGCCACGAAATCGTCGTCGTCCTGAACAAGGTCGACCTGCCGGCCGCTGAGCCGGAGCAAGTGCGCCAGCAGATCGAAGAGGTGGTCGGACTGGATGCCTCGACCAGCATCGAGATATCGGCCAAGCATGGCACTGGGATCGACGATCTTCTGGAAGCGATCGTGACCCGCCTGCCATGTCCTCGCGGCGAGACCGAGGCGCCACTCAAGGCTCTGCTCATCGACAGCTGGTACGACGTCTATCTCGGCGTGGTGATCCTGGTGCGGGTCCAGGACGGGGTTCTCGCCAAGGGCATGAAGATGAGGATGATGGCGGCCGGGGCCAGCTATCTGATCGAGCGAGTCGGCACCTTCACGCCCAAAGCCACGTCGATCGAATCGCTCGGCCCCGGCGAGATCGGCTTCATCACCTCCGGCATCAAGGAAGTCGCCGAGACCAACATTGGCGATACCATCACCGATGACCGCAAGCCAGCGGCGGCGCCCCTCCCCGGCTTCAAGCCGAGCGTGCCGGTTGTTTTTTGCGGGCTGTTTCCGGCCGACGCAGGCGACTTCGCGCGATTGCGTGAGAGCCTGGCCAAATTGCACCTCAATGACTCGAGCTTTCATCACGAAACCGAGAGCTCGGCCGCGATCGGGCTCGGCTTTCGCTGCGGTTTCCTCGGCCTCCTGCACCTTGAAATCATTCAAGAGCGACTGGCGCGGGAGTTCGATCTCGATCTCATCACCACGGCGCCTAGTGTCGTTTATCAAGTATTTCTCACCGATGGGTCGATGACCGAGCTGCACAATCCGGTCGACCTGCCAGACCCGTCACGCATCGAACGCATCGCCGAACCATGGATCAAAGCCACGATCATGGTGCCCGACGAGTACCTTGGCGCCATCCTCCGATTGTGCGAGGAGCGTCGTGGCGTGCAGGTGGAGCTCACCTACGCCGGCCATCGCGCGCTCGTCGTGTACCGCCTGCCGCTCAACGAGGTGGTTTTCGGTTTCTACGACCGTCTGAAATCGGTGAGCCGCGGCTACGCCAGCTTCGACTATCAGATCGACAGCTACGAGACCGGCGATCTCGTCAAACTCACGATCCTAGTGAACGGCGAGCCGGTCGACGCGCTGGCCGCCATCGTACATCGCGAGCGGGCCGAGGCCCGCGGCCGCGGTCTCTGCGAGCGCCTCAAGGACCTGGTGCCCCGCCAACTCTTCCAGATCGCGATCCAGGCGGCCGTCGGCGGGCGCATCGTCGCACGCGAGACGGTGCGGGCGCTGCGCAAGGACGTGATCGCCAAATGCTATGGCGGGGATGTCACCCGCAAACGCAAGCTGCTCGAAAAGCAGAAGGCCGGTAAGAAACGTATGCGCAACGTGGGGGCGGTAAGCATCCCCAAAGAGGCGTTCATCGCGGCGCTCCGAACCGACCCTTAACGGTCAGGCCGACTCTTGGCGGTCAGGCCGACTCCTAACGGTCAGGTGGCGCGCCGGCGGCACAGCCGCGCAGGGACAAGACCGAGCAAGCCCACGATCGCCGCCACCACGCCGAGCGAGAGCCAAGTCGGCCACAACAACACCGCGGTGATAATCGGGTCCCAAAGATAAGGCCAGACGTAACGCTGAATCACGGCTTGCGATAGCCCGAGGCTGTCGTGGTCGAAGTCGAACCAAGCTTGGCCCAAAGCGGCAACCGCGACCTCGCCCGCGAATACCACCACCAAGAGGTCGGCCGCCACGACAACCGCCGCGACAACGAGCAACAGCCACCCGATGGCGCGACCGATGATCATCGCCTGCAGACCTACCCGCCCGACGCACGCGGCGCAACTCTGGTCGCGCCCTGGCCGCTAGCATCGCCGACGATTATAGTCCCGCGCGAACGCCGGAGGGGTGGCCGAGTGGCTTAAGGCGCACGCTTGGAAAGCGTGTGGGCGTGAAAGCGTCCCGTGGGTTCGAATCCCACTCCCTCCGCCAGAATCCCTTCCCTGATGTTCCCGTAGAAGTCACTAATCACATGAAAACAAGTGGTTTTTTGTTGCTATATTGTGTTGCCTGTGCTCGCATGATGCCGTATATTCCCGCTTAGAATGATGGGTAAATTGATGGGCAAGGACCATGACGGCACTCACGGCGGCAAAGGTGAAAGCGCTCACCAAACCGGGCATGCACCATGACGGCAGGGGCCTGTATCTCAGGGTCGCGCCAGGCGGCTCGAAAGGCTGGATGCTTCGGGCAACGATTGACTGGCGCCGTCGCGACATAGGGCTGGGTGGGTATCCGGCCGTCACTCTCGCCAAGGCTCGCCAGTTCGCGGACGCGCACCGGCTCGCAGTTGCGGAAGGGCGCGATCCGCTGGCCGAGAAACGCCGGGCGGCAACACCGACCTTCGCTGAGGCTGCGGTCAAGGTGCATGAGGCGAACTTGCCCAGGTGGAAGAACGGCAAGCACACTGCTCAGTGGCTGAGCACTTTGGAGCGATACGCCTTCCCGACCATCGGCAAGATGCCCCTCGACCGAATCGAGCGACGTGACGTGCTGGGGATTCTGACACCGATTTGGTCCGCGAAGCCCGAAACCGCCCGGCGACTTCGCCAGCGTGTCCGCACCGTCCTGAAATGGGCGCAAGCGCATGGCTATGTCGAGCACAACGCCGCTGGCGAGGGCATCGACGGCGCGCTCCCGTCCATGCCGAGGGTGAAGGCACACTTCCGCGCCCTGCCCTATGTCGAGATCCCAGGCGCACTGGAAACGTTAGACGCCTCGCCTGCGGGGCTGGCGGCGAGGGCCTGCATGCGGTTCCTGATCCTGACCGCCGCGCGGTCGGGCGAAGCGCGAGGCGGGCGTTGGGATGAGGTCGACCTGGACGCGGCGACATGGACGATTCCCGGCGCGCGCATGAAAGGCGGGCGCCAGCACGTCGTCCCTTTGAGCGTTGCGGCCTTGGCCGTGCTGCATGAGGCAGCGGCCCTGCGCGACGATAGCGGCTTGATCTTCCCCTCCCCTCGAAAGCGCGGCCGTCCATTGAGCGATATGGGCCTCACTAAATGCTTGCGCGATTGTGGGCTCGCCGACCGGGCGACGGTGCATGGGTTTCGAAGCGCGTTCCGGGATTGGGCGGCGGAATGCACCAACGCGCCGCACGCCGTCATGGAGCGGGCGCTTGCGCATGCGGTCGCGGATGCTGTCGAGGCCGCCTATGCACGCTCCGACCTGCTAGAGCGGCGGCGCGCGCTGATGGCCCAATGGGGCCGTTTCGTGACCGGAACCGCCGGCGCCGAGGTGGTGAAGCTTCATGCCTGATCGCAACATGGCCGAGCGGCTCCGCGAGGGACTAGACATCGCCCGTCGCTCATACGAGCGCCCGGGTGATTCGTTCTTTTGGCCCGATGATCCCGATCAACAAGCGTGGATGATCCGGTGGCTCTCCGAGATGGCGCACGAACCCCGATGGCCCATCGCAGGCCGGCAGGCAGCATATGGCTTGCTGGAACGCTTTGCCTGCAAGCGGGAGACGCTTCATCCGACCGCGCGGGATGCGTTGGCGGCCGTCGCGTTAGAAGCCCTGGCGGTCGGACCGCCCAAGCTGACAGGACGCCCGAGCACGGCATGGCGGCACAAGGCGATCGTCGACATGTTCGGGAGCCTGAAGCGGCAAGGCTATCAGCGCCATGTAGCGGTTGGGTTACTCGCCCAAGCGGCCGACATCGACAAGGACACGTTGGCGGCGTCCTGCGCACCGCCGGCATAGACTGACACGGGAAAAGCCGGGGCGCGTTGTTGCCCGGTATTCGCTTTGCCCCTCCGGGCTCTTGCGGCACCCTCCGGAAAGATCAACCGGAGGACGCCCCATGACCGACCGCCTGATGGCCGCGAGGAAGTCGAGACCCGCTGCGGAATCGCCCGGACTACCATCTACCGACTCATGCGCTGCGGCCAATTTGGAACCCATTCAGGTCGGCCTCGCGCCGTGCGTAGGCCCGCCTCCGAAATTGAGGAATAGCTGGCCGGGCGCCCCGCGCGCTCGGGGAGGCCCACGCGGCCTGAACGAATCAGCCCACCGTGGCGGCACCGCACTGCGGGCCTGAACTCATGCGGGTACTCAGATGTCTGAAAATGCCATAAGTGCGTCGGGTGGCGCAAGCAATGCGCTCGCGGCGCTTAGCGACACCGCCCTCGACCGGAAGATGAGCTTGATCCAGCGCGTCGCTGAGCCGCGCGCTGCCGACATGATCGAAAAGTGCGAGAAAAGCGCCGTCCTGTCGGCATGGCGACTGGCCAATTCCTAATCGAAAAGAAGGGCCACGCATGGCGCGTGGCTCCCTTGGCTGGATATGTCCGGCATCTCGTCCTCTAGCCGGCCAATTGTGCGTCGCTCGTCAAATTTCCAGCGCTGGAAATTTGGGTCAGTATCCGGGCGACTGCCTTCGAGCCTCCCTCGCGTCCACTACGCCGAAATCGAAGCCGC
The DNA here is from genome assembly GCA_965226045.1 of Alphaproteobacteria bacterium. Lineage (GTDB taxonomy): Bacteria > Pseudomonadota > Alphaproteobacteria > VGEJ01 > VGEJ01 > CBDDBU01. The sequence continues at coordinate 139,370 of CBDDBU010000028.1, read as the reverse complement.
CTGCCGTGGTCGAGCCAGAGCCGGTCGAGCTGCCGGAACCGGATAGCGCCGCCGTTATCCTCGAAGCCGATCTCTACGACGCCGAGGAGCGTGTCGTCATGGAAGAGTCGACCGGCCCGAAAAGCCGCAAGATTACCGACATGGAGCTGTCCGCACGCTCAAGGCGTCGGTCGCCACTTGGAATGATGCGGACGCACGGCGCGAAATTCAGGTGGTGAATTCGGTGGCCGAGCTTCTCGGATCGCTTTTGTCACGGGCTCCCCGTCATAGGCGCCGTCGGCAAACACGCGCCGGATCATCCCACCGGAACCGGCGACCAGCGGTCCCGCCATCGTCGCATCCGGCCGTGTCGTCACCGGTCAGTTCATGCGCCCGTATCTCGCTGCTGGCCGGGTCAACCGAGATATGCAGCTTGCGCCACGAGCGCCGCGTTTCACCGTGCTTGGCGCGAGCCCACTCGCCAGCGCCAAAGAATTTCAGGCCCGTGGAATCCAGCACGATACCCGTAGACCGCTTGTTCGTGCTGGTTTCCACAACGACATCCACCGTTCGCCGCCGCCGCGACAGCGTGGTGTGATCCGGCACCGGCAGATCACACCCCATCAAGTCCACGAGGGAACGCACAAAGCCTTCCGTCTGGCGCAGCGGCAGTCTGAAGACCACCCCCAGCATCAGTGTCGTGGAAATCGCCAACTCTGAAAACCGCCGCTGGCCACCAGGAGTTCGCCGCTTGGCTGCGTCCCATTGCTCCAGGGCGCTCTCATCAATCCAGAAACGAATGTCGCCGCGCTGAACCAAACCACGGTCATAATCCGGCCAGTTCATGACCCGGTACTTGGCTCTGGGGATATGGTGGCGACGCGATGCATGGAACTTGAAAGGCATGACAAACTCTCAAAGACGGAAGCGGAGCCAGATATACTAATCCTCAGGTCCATGCACCAAAGCCACCGGCTATCAACACGTCGCTTGCGGATCTCCGCAGCGAACATCGGACCGAACCGGCTCCACCAGAAACCGGACCGTCTCGTGGCAGATATCGATGCCGCGCTCGGACAGGAGGTCCTCGACCTGGCGCGCCCACCAATGTTTTCAATGGGTAGCTGGTATCAGCTACTCCTTCCCATAAGCACGACGCAATCGATCAGGTGATGCGAGAATTTGAAGAGATGGACGAAACCTGAGGCTGCCCGAACATAATTCAAATTTAGGACTCAGTCGGACGTGACGAGGGCTTTATCTTCGTTTTGTTCATTTCGGAGGTTATGCGTGAGGACGCTCTAGACCGCGTCAGATTCAAATCCATCCGGGCATTGTCAGAGTAAATCGGCTAAAGGCCCCTAACGAGGTTCCTTAGCTTCCGGCAATGCGCGATCCCTTCCGCTACTTCAACAGCTCGCGCGAGGTGATCCGCCTGGCACTCAGTTGAGGGCCGCGTAGATGTCCATGGGTTCGGCCAGACCTTCGAGAGATTGCGCGCCGCGCGGGGCGAACTGAAGGGTCGGAGCCTGCGACCAGATCTCACACTGTCCGTGAGACCGCAGTGGATCCACGTCTTCTGGAGGCCCAAGTTAGTCACGAAACGATAGCTGTGTTCGCTCTGCGCGACACGGTTGCGAGCCAAGGTTGTTTGTGATGCGGGAGCCCTGGGGGTCGGTAATAGTGGTTCAGTTCGACGAACCCAGCGTCACAGAGATAGTTGCGCCAGGTGTTTAGATCGAAGAAGCAGCTATAGCGATCGCCCCTCCAACCCTCTTCGTTGTGTCCCCTTGGGTTTGAGCAGAACAAGACGCCTCGGGGCCTCAAGGTTTCTGCAATCTCGTCCAGCACCCTCGGCAACTCCTGACTCGGCACGTGGAACAGCGCCGCGTTCGCAAACACGCCGTCGAACCGGCTCTCCGGTAATTTCATCTTGAGAAAGTCCTGGTGGAGAACCTCACAACCCGAATGGGCGTGCGCCATAACCACGAACTTCTTCGATCCGTCCAAGCCCACGGCTTCGTGTCCCCGCGAACGAAAATACTGGAGATCTCTGCCCGGTCCGCAGCCTAGATCGAGAATGGAATGCGGGGGATCGCCCTCGATTGAATCCAGGAGCGCCGCGTAGTTTTGGCTGACATCGTGATCCCGAGTGCCGTCACAGTAAGCTCTGGCTGATCGATCATAGTGAGCAATCGTCGTTTCGGAGATTTGCGACAGTTCCTCGATATTCATCGTCACCTCCGCGCCGAGCGAGGCAGGCCACGCGTCGCGTGGAAGTTCTGCCCGATCACGATCAGCCGGCGGCTGCCGAGGTTGCTTATCCGGTTCTCCGACGCGCCCGGCCGACGAGGTCGGGGGCGAGCGCCTCAAGACACCCTCCCTGCCTTGCCCGTCCGGCCCGTAGCGCTTCGCACCGGGGCTGCTGAGGAACTTCGCAATGGTCGCGCCGGTCCAGTGCCGGCCCCTGCGGCTGGTGACGCCCCTCGCATTGAGCCGGTCGGCAATCGCTTGCGCTCCGGTCGTACCCGCTGCCTTCACGGCATCGATCTCCGCGATGATACGCCGAACGAAGGCCTCGATCTCTTGTTGTCGTCGCACCATTCCGTAGCGAGACGCGGGCTTTCAAGAGGTTCGTAGGATCAGGAACGGCGGGCGGTGACGATCCAGCTGGCGGCGTCCATCCGCACGCCGTCGGATCCTGCGTGCGGCGAAAACGCCGCCGTGAGCTCGTTGCCAATTCGGGACCGCATGGCATCATCGGCCCCGTCGAGCACGCGGGTGATCGGTCCCATCTCCATGGCGAAGCGGACCGCCTGATCGAGGTCGGCGGCCACGGGTATGATGAAGGGCTGATCGTGGCCCTCGCAGACGATGTCGGCGAAGCCTGCTCCCTCGAGGAGCGCCTGCAGACGCCCGGATTCGGCGAGCTGAAAAGGGCCGGGATCGTTGGGCCCGGCCAGCTCGATGGCAAGACCGCAGCGCTCGGCGACGCCAATCTGGACCATGAACCACGGGTTGTCCTCGGACTTCTGCCAGCAAACGAACCCGACTCGGCCTCCCGGCGCAAGCGCCGCTCTGAGGTTTGAGAAAGCCGCATCGGGGTTGGCGAAAAACATGGTGCCGAAGCGGGAGAACACGAGATCGAAGGCGCCGTCCGCAAAGGCGTGGGTCTCGGCGTCCGCACGTTCGAAGGCAATGTCGGCGCCCGTCATCCCCTCGGCCCGCGTCAGAGCCTGAGCGAGCATCGCGCTCGAGACATCGACACCCGTCACCGCGCCCTGAGGCTCGAGCCTCTGAGCGATCTCCACAGTCGTCTGCCCGCAGCCGCAGCCGACGTCGAGGACACGCTCGCCGGGTGACAGACCGGCCCGCTCCATCACCCGCACCCCGAAGGGGTGAAGAATCGCATCGAGCATCCCTTGATGGCGGACCCACCTCTGGCCGGTTTCACCATCCCAGAACGCGATCTGGTCCACATTGGGGTGCTTGGAATCGCTCAGGTTCATCGGCGCCTCCGGTTCGCGTGCTCGGCAGACTACCTCCCTTGTCCGTCCAAGGCGACGAACGCCATCGCCTGGCACGCTGTGCGGCGGCGGGGTGCTAGTGGATGCCGAGGTGCAACCGGAAGCGACCGAGCTCCATGGATGGCCGAAGCCAATACGTTCTATCGGTTGTCACTCTGAAGACGCCGCGCCCGCGTCGCGGGATGCGGGCATTCAATCGGCCTGTCCCCTCGTAGGGCGAGCCGTCCATGAAGTGGTAGAGGCTGAACTCCCGCCAACTTCACAGCCGCCGCGGAAGAGCGAAATATTGAACTCGGGCTGCTGGTGGATTCGCCTGTCGCTGCAGGGAAAGTCGAGAATCACTTCCGTTCGCTAATCCGGGACGGACATCTCGAGCGATTGCCATTACCCTAACGTTTGGCCGGTTCTTTGATTCAGCTTGCCCGCGTGAGACCAGCGGTCGGGCACCGGCGTGGATCGCAATAAATGAGGAAACGGGATGAGTGCGACGGATCAAGACCGCGATGTGGCCGCGGTTACCTTCGACCATGACGAAGAGATCGTGGTCGTCGTCGGTAGCGGACCAGGCGGTGGCACACTGGCGAACGAGCTCTGCCAGAACGGCATCGACGTCGTCCTGTTCGATGCCGGGCCACGCTACGACTACCTGACCGATTTCGAGAACGATCCGTACTTGATGGACCAGTTGCTGTCGTGGCGCGATCAGCGGCGCACCACGGGCGATCACCCGCTGGTCCGCGACTGGCCCGATCTGCCGGGATTGCAGGTCAAGGCGGTCGGCGGCTGCTCGATCCACTGGGTCGGCAACTGCCCGCGCCTCCAGGCGCACGAGATGAAGGCGCGCTCTACCTACGGCGAGATCGCTGGCGCGAACCTCATGGACTGGCCGATCGACTTCGACGACATCGAGCCTTACTACGAACGCGCCGAGGACCGCATGGGCGTCGCCGGCAGCAAGGGCATCCCACAGATGCCCCCCAACAACATGTCCAAGCTGATGCGCGCGGCCGCGCGACGGGTTGGCTACACCAATTTCCACAACGGCCGCGTCGCCATCAACCAGGTGCCGCGCGGTGGGCGCAATGCGTGCGATGAGATAGGCTTCTGCATGTCGGGCTGCAAGTCCGGCGCCAAGTGGTCGACGCTGTACACCGAGATTCCCACAGCCGAGGCGACCGGGCATTGCGAGGTGCGCGCCAAAAGCATGGTCCTACAGGTCCATCACAACGAGGCGGGACGCGTGACCGGCGTGCTCTACGCCGACGAGCAAGGCGCCCAGCACTTCCAAAAGGCGCGGCTCGTGTGTCTCGCCTGCAATTCTATCGAGGGCCCGCGATTGTTGCTCAACTCGGCCTCTGCGAAATTCCCGGACGGCCTTGCCAACAGCTCCGGCCTGGTTGGAAAGCACCACATGATTCACGTTAACGCTCAGGTATTCGCGACTTTCGACAAGCCGGTCAACTTCCACCGCGGCCGCGTCGGTGCCGGCACCATCGAAGACGAGATCCGCTTCGATCCGAGCCGCGGCTTCGCCGGCGGTTACTACTTCCTCGCAACCGGCGGGGTCGGCTTGCCGGGTTTGGCGGACTGGATGGCGCCCAAACAATGGGGCCGCGACGTCGCGAGCTTATTTGAGGGCTACGCCCACATGGCCTGTATGTACATCCTCGGCGAGGACATGCCGCTCGAACAAAACCGCATCACGCTCCACCCCACCGAGAAGGATCGCCACGGCCTCCCTATCCCGCTCGTCAATATGGATGAGAGCCGCAACGAGATCGCGATGAAGAGCCACGCTTATAAGCAGGGCACCGCACTCGTGGAAGCGCTCAACCCCAATAGCGTAGTGGAGGCACCGATGGGTCCAGCCTCGCACAACATGGGTACCAATCGCATGGCCGACGATCCGCGCGACGGCGTCGTCAACCGATGGGGCCAGAGCCACGACATCTCCAACCTGTTCGTCTCGGACGGAAGTCAGTTCACCACTAGTGGTGCGGCCAATCCGACGCTGACCATCGTGGCGCTGGCCATCCGCCAGGCCGAATACATCGTCGAGAGGATGCGGGGCAACGAGATCTAATCTATCGGCCGCGCTGCCTAGCGGCATGAGTCTGTTTATGGCCAGCGACCGGTCGTTTCGGCCGCCGCTGAGTCACGTCAGCTCTACGCGGCCCCTCGTGGCGCACTCGCCGGGTCTAGAGAGGTTGCTTCTCGACTCTTCGAACGGAGGCCAATTCGTCAGACAACAGCCAGTGCTGTTGCGAGCGCGACCAGACTTGCAGTTTTGGGACAAGCTCATTGCGCTGGCGAGGGCTGCCCACACGAATGCCATAAACCTTCGGTCCCTCGCCGATCGACGCGGCAAAGATTGGCGTGCCCTATTCACTACCGAGCGCCGCGATCGCGTCCGCATTTTGACGTGAATAGCCGTTCGACACGAGCCCACGGCTCGATTCTGCCCTCAGGGCTAGCGTCATAGTCGTCACGTGCGACCGTTTTCAGATTGTCTATGGCTCGCCACCCGATCCGGAACTCGATTAACCAGCACGGATGACTGGCACGGATGACTGGCACGCTGAGACCTCGACGGGGACCAAAAGTGCAAGCTTGACGTAGCGAAATACGCGGTCCAAGCTTCCGGTGTCAGGCAGATGAGACCAAAGTCGCCCTGACACAGCGCCGATTTGAGCATGCACTTGCGGGCGCTTAACAAATGCAGCTACAGCGTTGGGAACCGCCCGGCCTTTGGCTGTGGCGGTTTTTTCGATGGGCTGACCCACCTTACGGGTTCGGCACTTGATCTTCAGCTTGTGCGCCGAGGCAGTGAGCCTGAAGCACTAAAGCGGAGAAAGACCATGACATCCAGACGCTTCTTTCTCGCCGGCGTGGGCGCCACCCTGGTGACGTCCCGCTTCGTCGAAACCGCGCTCGCACATGTCGAACGCACGGGGCTCCCCCTTTTTGAGCCGACGCATGCGGCGGCAACGGTCACCTATGCGGCGATCGATAACCTCGGCAACGGGGGCATACCGGCTCTGGGACAAGTCGCCGCCGCAGCATCAAGCGCTCTACAATTCGCGGCCTCGACACCTCCGTTGGCGTGAGTACCTTGAGCTGCGCGGTGATACTAAGGAGGATTGGTCCCTGACAAAGGGGGATTTGGAGGAATTGGTCCCTGATGATGAGGTGTACAAGTACTGGTTACGTCGCATCGATCCACTGATGCTCGTCGGACCGAATGCGCCACTCGTCGCCTATGTCGATGAATCTCACTCAGTTGCGGCACTTGCCTGTCAGCGAGAGCCAACAACTGGGACTGCTTCAGTTGGAGACTATGAGCTCCGTGAGTTCTTCGATGCTTGTGTCCTCCTTTGCTACGTTTCTAATGACCCGGCCATGGGACATGATGACGAAGCGGTCACTCACGCGAAAAGCATGATGAATGTTATGGGTCACGACAACAGAGGAGAGTCCCTCGTCGCGCAGTCGGAGTACATCTGATAGGACCTTTTCGGTCTCACGGACAGAAAGTGCGCTGGTCGGTTCGTCAAGCAGAAGGATCTCGCTCCTGAAATGCTGCGCCCTCGCAATCGCTACAGCTTGCTGCTGGCCCCCGGAGAGGCGCTCCACTAACTGGGCAGGCGATGTGATGCCGGCAATCTGGACTTGGTTTTCCAGTAGGTCCATGGCGATCCGGTTCATTTCGCGGAAGCGGAGGAAACCTAACCGGTTGACGATCTCTCGGCCGGCGAAAATGTTACGCATGATTGACATCGATCCGACCAGTGCAATCTCTTGGTAGATTGTCTCGATGCCAATGTTTTGCGAATCCTCGCGTGAGCGAATCGGCACTGCGCGGCCCCTATGGTGGAACTGACCGGAATCAGGCCTGATGACCCCGGACATAATTTTGATCAAAGTCGACTTACCAGCGCCGTTGTCACCGAGAAGCCCAACTACTTCCCGGGAACGGAGCACAAAATCCACCTGATCGACAGCCTGGATACGTCCGTATGACTTGGTAACGTTCTTGGCCTCGAATACCGGAGGTGCGGCGGTCGCAACGATGTCTGCTGTCGTGGACATGATTAATCGGTCATTGGGTCTTGGCGAACGTGCGGTTCATGACGACGGCACCGATTATGATCGCGCCGAGGAACGCATCTATAAAGAAACCTGGTGCGCGGCTTAGGAAAAGAACATCTTCTATCGTGTAAATCAGAACCGCACCGAGGAAAATACCAATAATGGTTCCTCTACCTCCGGTCAGCAGCACCCCACCGATCACGCACACGGCGATCGTCTGCAGCTCGAGCCCGGGGCCTGCTGCTGGGGATATGGCGTTGACGCGTGTCGCGCTCATGATGCCCGACACTGTGGCTCCCAAGGCCGAGAGCATGAAGGCGATGATCTTGACGCGGGCGACGTTGATGCCAACGGCGGTTGCCGACTGAAGGTTCCCACCCACGGCGTAGAGGTGATTGCCCAGTTTGTGGTGAGCCAACAGCAGGTACCCCACAACCGCGATCCCCACGAACCAGATGAACTGAGCCTGTAGAACGCCGATGGATCCCGTCAGCGCGCCTTCGAAGAAGTCGCCGGGAAAGAAAGGTACATTTTGCCCGGCGGTCAGCAGACGGATGGCACCACGTAGGACCAACATCGTCCCCAGCGTCGCGATGAAGGAGGGGATCGCCAGTTTGACCGTGATGAAGCCGTTCAGGCAGCCGCAAAGAAGCCCAGTGGCAAGAGCGACGATGACTGAGAGCCAAAGCGGCAACCCCTCGATGAAACAGAGGGCCATGACAATCGACGTCAGCGTGAACACCGATCCCACTGAGAGGTCGAACTCGCCGGCGATCATCAAAAGGCCGACGCCGACAGCCATGATGCCGAGCAGAGGAATAGCCCGGAGCATGATCGCCGCGTTCGCATCCGAGGCATAGCGAAACTCGGCTGGAATGATGAGTGAGACCACGATCAGCGTGAACTGAACCAGCACGAAGAGTATCGCGATGCTGCCGGCAGGGTGGCGCCGCAGCCGCTCGAAGGCCGGCAGCGCAGGTTGTCGCGGAGACACCGATACCTCAGCCACGGCCCATTCCTGCTGCTAAGGGGTCGGCGCTAAGCGAACGGAAAAAAAGAGGCGACGCGGTTTCATCTCCGCCGACGAAACACGCGCCGTCCTCAAAGCCGATTCGCAACGTTGCCTACCGGTATGTCCCGATGTACGGCTTCAACACCTCAGTCTTGCTCGCGTCGATGATGTTGTTGCCAGTGTCGACGTTGCTGGGCTCAATCCCGTACTTCGCCCAGTGGTACAGCATGGTGACCGTCATGAAACCCTGATAGTACGGCTGCTGATCCAGCGAGGACACCATCTTCCCGGCTTCGATGTTCGCGACGATCTGCTCCGAAATATCAAACCCGGATGTGCGGATGTCCATGCCGGCCTCCTCGACCGCTGCGGCTCCGGTCGAGCTGTTTGGATTGTCGACGCCCATGACCGCGTCGGTCTCGGGGTGCCCAATAAGATATTGCGCCTGGGCGGTCGTAGCTTCGGCCAAGACGAAGCTTGACCCGATGAGTTCGGAGCTAATCCCCGCCTCATCCATCGCTACCTTGATACCGCCATACCGCTGCTGAGCGTAGTAGCAGTCAAGGCAGCCGGCGGCGACCATGACGTGATCCCCAGCTTTCAAACCAATTCTCTCGATTGCGTCCCTTCCGATGATAGTCCCGCCTTCCCAGAGATTTTGTCCGACAAAGACGTGCCAATCGGAGGCACTGGGATCGTCAGTGTTGAAAACCACGACGCCGATGCCTGCCTCGCGCGCCTCCTCCATCTCTTCGATGTAAACGCCGGAGACGCACGTTGAAAGTGCGAAGCCCTCGACCTCATTGAGGATGGCCGTCTGAAAGATTTGCTTCAACTTCAACGGATCGTTGTCGCCATACTGAATATCGAGATTGGCGCCCAGCATTTCCGCCGCATCCTCCGCTCCCTTTATGGCCGGGTTCCAGAAGTTTATCCCTGCCGCGGTGCAGATGAGAAACGTGATGTCGATCTCGTCGTCGGCTGCCAGAACCGGCTGCGCGACGAAAGACACCATCAGAGCAGTGGCAATGGCAGCCACCGTGTTGCGTATCGCTTGCATCGTTCTCTTCCTTTCTGTGATCGCGGAATCTCTCCACAATACCCCAGTATCCACGATCGAACCTTGCCTTTGCAAGGGTTCAGATCCAGACCTCGTTTCGAGCTATAGCTGAATCTTGGTGATGGGGTGATGTGAGGGCGGCGCATCCTGGCGATGAATGAGCCGCCGATTTCCCAGAAGGAAGGATACGCCATCACGCGTATGATGTATTAGCCTGGCACTGGAGGGCGATTCAACGGCCCTCAGGCTCTGTCTGAGCCGCATACTGTGTCAATCGGCGTTGAACATTGACCCCCTATCGGCGTGCAATGTTGACCCCTTTGGGGATGCACGGCGGAGGTCGTACAGGTAGTCCATAGGAGGGGCCCGCGCGCGGGCCGACGCGCCCACCACGCGGCTGGCGGCGGACCGCGTGTGGGAGGTTCCTGTGGGCCCACCTGGGCGACCGGGCCGCAGGTGGATCGGTTGCCTTTAGGACCGATTCTTGAAGCGCCAGGAGTCGTTTCCGGTCTCGATGATCTCGCAGTGGTGCGTCAGACGATCGAGGAGCGCGGTGGTCATCTTGGCGTCGCCGAAGACGGACGGCCATTCGCCGAAGGTCAGGTTGGTGGTGACGATGATCGAGGTGCGCTCGTAGAGCCGGCTGACGAGGTGGAACAGCAGCTGGCCTCCGGTTTGGGCGAAGGGCAGGTAGCCGAGCTCGTCGAGGATGACGAGGTCGCGCCGGGCCAGCTGATCGGCGAGCCGGCCCTGGCGGCCGGCGCGGGCTTCGGCCTCGAGCCGGTTGACCAGGTCGACGACGTTGAAGAAGCGGCCCCGGGCGCCATCGCGGATGCAGGCCCGCGCGATGGCGACGGCGAGATGGCTCTTGCCGGTGCCGGTGCCGCCGATCAGCACGGCGTTGCGCTGGTTGGCCAGGAAGCCGCCGACCGCCAACTCGCGGACCAGCGGCTCGTTGACCGGGGTGTCGGTGAAGTCGAAGTCGGCCAGCTCCTTGGCCAGCGGCAGCTTGGCGCCACTCATCTGGTACTTGATGGATCGCGCCTGCTTGTCGGCGATCTCGGCCTTCAACAGCTCGCCGATGATTCGCTGCATCGGATGCTGGCGCTTGAGGCCGTCGGCGAGCACCTCGTCGAACGCGTCGCGCATGCCGGCGAGCTTGAGTGCGGCCATCATCTCCAGGACCTCATGGCGCTCCATGGCCGACCCCCCTCAAGCGGTCGTAGCGGGTGGCTTTGGTGCATGGACCTGAGGATTAGTATATCTGGCTCCGCTTCCGTCTTTGAGAGTTTGTCATGCCTTTCAAGTTCCACGCATCGCGTCGCCACCATATCCCCAGAGCCAAGTACCGGGTCATGAACTGGCCGGATTATGACCGTGGTTTGGTTCGGCGCGGCGACATTCGTTTCTGGATTGATGAGAGCGCCCTGGAGCAATGGGACGCAGCCAAGCGGCGAACTCCTGGTGGCCAGCGGCGGTTTTCAGAGTTGGCGATTTCCACGACACTGATGCTGGGGGTGGTCTTCAGACTGCCGCTGCGCCAGACGGAAGGCTTTGTGCGTTCCCTCGTGGACTTGATGGGGTGTGATCTGCCGGTGCCGGATCACACCACGCTGTCGCGGCGGCGGCGAACGGTGGATGTCGTTGTGGAAACCAGCACGAACAAGCGGTCTACGGATATCGTGCTGGATTCCACGGGCCTGAAATTCTTTGGCGCTGGCGAGTGGGCTCGCGCCAAGCACGGTGAAACGCGGCGCTCGTGGCGCAAGCTGCATATCTCGGTTGACCCGGCCAGCAGCGAGATACGGGCGCATGAACTGACCGGTGACGACACGGCCGATGCGACGATGGCGGGACCGCTGGTCGCCGGTTCCGGTGGGATGATCCGGCGCGTGTTTGCCGACGGCGCCTATGACGGGGAGCCCGTGACAAAAGCGATCCGAGAAGCTCGGCCACCGAATTCACCACCTGAAATCATCATCCCGCCACGCGCCACATCCATTCCTCTCCCGGACACGCCTCACGGAACCTGTCAACGACTTTGAGACACCGACGGTTTCTATTTACTGACTCGTTTCTCCTGTTGTGGAAGTGGCGGGTGGGTTGATCCAGACGGCTTCGGGAAGCGGGGCGGGTTTCGGGGTGCCGTGGACGAAGCGTTCGGGGTGAAGGGCCCAGGCGGCTTGCAGGGTACGTCCGCGCTGAGCCAGCACATCCGGTGCCCGGTGATGATGGACATCATCGGGGGTGAGCATCGCGATCCCGGCATGGCGGTGCTCGGTGTTGTACCAGGGGAAGAACGACCGGCAGAAGGCGATGGCGGCGGTAATGTCTTCGAAGCGCCCAGGGAAGCCGGGGTGATACTTCAGGGTCTTGAACTGCGCTTCGGAGAACGGGTTGTCATCGCTGACCTGGGGGCGGCTCAGAGAGCGGGTGACCCCGAGGTCGGCGAGGAGTTGGGCGGTACACTTGCTGGTCATCGGCGCGCCGCGGTCCGAATGCAGGGTGAGCACCTGGGGCTCGATGCCTTGCTTGAGACAGGTTTCCTCGATCAGCGTCGCGGCGAGCGCGGCGTTCTCCCGATCGGCAACCATCCAGCCCACGACGCAGCGGCTGAAGATGTCGAGCAAGACATAGAGGTAGAAGGACGTCCAGCGTTTGGGCCCCCGGAGCCGGGTGATATCCCAGGACCAGGTCTGGTTGGGCCCCGTGGCCACCAGCTCGGGCTTGGTGTAGCAGGGATGACTGCGCTGATTGCGCCGCTCTCGCACCGGCTGGTTCGCGGCCAGGATCCGGTACATCGTGCGCTCGGCGCACAGATACTGGCCTTCATCGAGCAGCGTCGCGACGACCTCGGCCGGTGACCGGTCGACGAAGCGCGGGCTGGCGAGCACGTCGAGGACGTGCGCGCGTTCGGACGCACGCAGGGCCCGGGCGGGCGTAGGACGGGGCTGCTGATGCCCGGGAGCGGGCCTCTGACGACGGTAGAAGGAAGCCCGTGGCACCCCCAGCGCTCGGCACGCCGGCGCCACGCCGACCTGCGATGCGAGCGGCGGGACGGCCATCAGCAGTCCTTCCCGTGTTCGAGGCTGAATCCCAGCAGCCCGGCAACTTTTCCCTGGACGTCCAGGATCGTATGGGCGGTGTGCAGCTCCTTCTCCAGCCGAGCCACTTTCGCCTCGAGCTCGTGCACCTTCGCGCTGAGGGGGTTGCGCTCGGCGGGCTTCCGACCGCGTTTGCTCGGGGTCAGGCCTTGAAGCGACCCCTCACGCCGCGCCCTGCGCCATTCCGTCAGATGGGAGCTGTACAGACCCTCGCGGCGAAGCAGCCGGCCCACCTCGCCGGGCTGCGTGCAGCTCTCTGCCTCCTCCAGAATCCGCAGTCGATACTGCGCGGTGAACTTGCGCCTCTTCGGCTTGGCCACGACCTCCGGGTCCGGCGTTGGCCGCGCGTGGCTGGCTCCGGCCCCGGGGGCCTCGTCGCGACGCTCCTCGACCCCCAGGGCCGGAGCGTCCATCTCTTGCAATGTCATCGATTCTCTCTCTGCGGTCATTGGTATTCACCTCCACCGCCCTACAGACACGCCTCCGCGCGTGGCTGGCTCCGGCCCCGGGGGCCTCGTCGCGATGGCGGATCGGAACGGGAGCACCATGCGGCCGGTGTCTCAGTGAGGTTGGCAGAGAGGGTCATGGCGGATCGGAACGGGAGCACCATGCGGCGGAGATCGCGTCGAAGGGAAGGATGAACTGGCAGAAACGACAGGGCTACGGATTGAGAGCGCTTGGCGAAACAGCCATGGCTCGCGTCAAGAGGCTCAACGGCGGCAAGCTCAACGCTCGCACATTCCAATCCCAACAAACCGAAATCGCCATGCAGATCGACGCACTCAATCGCTCTATCCGTGCGGCGAAACCAAACACAATCAGGATCCGCTAACCAACCGGGGAATGGGCGATCACACCATCGCGGCTCCATGCACCAAAGCCTCCGGGTTGCTGCAAACCCAAGAGGGAGAACGACACCATGGGAAAGAATATCCGTAGTTCCAGTAGCCCGAAAGCCCTTGCCACCTCGTTTCCTATGCCGCCGCTGGCAGACGCGATGGACGCAGTCCGTCTCAGCGTGGATCGGTTCTGTCTCCTGGCCGGGGTCGAGGCCTTGGCCGAGATGATGGAGGAGGACGCCACGACCGTGTGCGGGGCCCGACATCGTCGCCATGGGAACCGTCGGGGTTATCGCTGGGGCCATACGCAGAGCGAGATCGGCGACCACGGCGGCCGCGTGAAAGTGCAGCGGCCACGGGTTCGCGACCATGCTGGCAAGGAGGTGGGTTTGGAGAGCTGGCAGGTGCTGCGCGACGGCAACCTGTTGCTCGAGTGGGCGCTCAACCTGATGGTGCTGAACGTGCCGACCCGCAAGTACCACCGCGCGGTCCGTCTGCCCGAGGGCGACCTGGCGAAAGCGCGTGGCGACGGCACCTCGAAGTCGGCCGTTTCCCGGCGCTTTGTGGCGCTGTCGCGCAAGAAGATGAAGGCCTGGCTTGCCTCGGACCTCTCGGAGCTCGACCTGCTGGTCATCCAGATCGACGGTCTGCATGTCGGCGACCATGTCTTGGTGGCGGCGATCGGCGTCGATGGCAACGGCGACAAGCATGTCCTGGCCGTGGTCGAGGGGGCGACGGAGAACACTGTCGTCGTCCAGGCCTTGCTCGACAATCTCCTCGCCAGGGGGCTCGATCCGACGCTGCCCCGGCTGTTCATCGTCGATGGCGCGAAGGCGCTCAGCAAAGCGATCCGCAACACCTTCGGTGTGGCCGCCGCCATCCAGCGCTGCCAGGTCCACAAGGGCCGTAACATCATCGAGCGCCTGCCCCTGCATTTGCATGCGAGCGTCAAGAAGGCGCTCCGTCAGGCCTGGGACCAGGACGACGCAGACAAGGCCGAACGGCTGCTGCGCAACCTGGCCCGGCGTCTGGAGCATGAGGAACCGGGCGTCTCGGGCAGCATCCTGGAGGGGCTGGACGAGATACTCACCGTCATCCGCCTCGGCCTGCCGCACGAACTCCGGCGCTCGCTCGCCTGCACCAACATCGTCGAGAACGCGCTCGGCACGGTGCGCCAGGTCACCCGCAACGTCAAACGCTGGAGACACGCCGAGATGGCGCTCAGATGGACCGCCGCCGGCCTGCTGGAGGCCCAGAAAACCTTCCGTCGCCTCAAGGCCTATCGTCAGCTGCCCATCCTCCGAAATGCTCTCCAGGAACACTTGAGAAAGGCTCAGGCCGACAGTGCCATTGAAACCATCATGAAGGCAGCATAGCATCATCAACCAGCGACGCCTGCCCCACGAATTTCAACAGAGATAGGGACATCGCCAGCCTATCATCAAGACGGCCGTACCCTAAGGTCTAAGCACCCATGGTTCGACTGTCTCAAGTCGCATCTGGCTGATGCAGGCCATACTTGATGCAAAATTGGAAATTCATCCGGACTTGAAGGCAACCCGCAACACGAAGCGCCACGGGCGCCTGAGGTAGCCCCACCAAAGAAAAGGCCCGGCCGCTTTGGCGCGGTCGAGCCCAAGAGTTTAGGGAGGAAAAAATCCCAAGCGGGTACTGCCTGGAATATGGGCGGGGATCGGCCTGAGCGTAGTTTCGTCGTCACACTATCGGTCTCGTTTCCGCACCGATCCGGCAGGCTGCTGTGCCCGCGCGAGACCGCCGAACCGTGCTCGCGTGGTACCCATGTGGTACCCGTCGCCGTGTCGGTAACCCGAGATTGCCTGCCGCGCGGCGCTAACTCCTTGAAAAGCTTGGCGCCCCTGGCCTGACTCGAACAGGCACATCCTCGCGGACAACAGATTTTGAGTCTGCCGCGTCTACCAATTCCGCCACAGCGGCTCGCGACCGATGGAGGAGCGCGACCGATCGGGTCGGGTGACTAAGGCCCTCAAGGTCGCCGTTGCACTCGGGGTGTAGGTGTGCCGCGCCAGGGGCCTGCCGGCAGAGCGCTGGCGAAAGAGGCGGTGGAAGAGCGCCGTCTCCTCCGGGAGTTGCTTCAGCGATCCCGGAGTGGGCCGGGCGGATCACCACGGCGTGGAGCAAGACGCTCGCTGGCGTTTTCGAGACGGCTTCGTTGCTCCTCGAGGCCAAGAGCGCGCTCGTCCACGGCGAGTTCCAGACCATGGCCGGCGAGACGCTACCCTTCGCGCCGCGCACCGCGCAGATGTTGATGGCCATCGGGCTCGACCGGCGGATCACAAATGCGAAGTTTACTTCGCTTTTGCCGCCCTCCTGGTACGCGCTCTACCAACTCACCAAGCTCGACGACGACGAATTCAACGCGGCGCTCGCCGACGGCACTATCCGGCCGGACTTGAACCGCAGCGACATTCGGGCGCGGCTGCGCAAGCTGAAGCCGGCCAGCGACGAGGAGTCGGTGCCTCGCGTGAGCCGGTCTGGGGATTGAAAAATGGCTAGAATTTTAGTCTGACAATGCCGCTGGCGGCGAACTTCTGTCGCGGTCTGGGCAACCATGCCGCGGTGCTCGTCGAGGTCGACCGGGTCGTCGGTCATTGTTCTCTACCCTCTTCGGATCGCCGTTTCGGCCGCGCGCTCAAAAGTCCTCCGCCGTCAGGGAATAGGCATAGGTGGTTGTGCGGTCGTTCGAATAGACTTTGTCCGCAACACGGTGGATGCGTTCCCGTGCCCCATCGAACGCCTCGAGAAATCTGGCTTCGGTGCCACATGTCTCCGGGCTAAATTTCTGGAGAGCCTCGGCCTCCACAAAGAACGAAATCTCGATTGCACGATCGTAGCCCCAAAAGCGGACGCGGTTTCTCGCGGCGTCGAAACTGCGACTCTGGTTGGGGAAATTCAGCGCCATGCTTTTGGTTTGATCAGCCGACGTCGTCATTGGTTGTCGCCGGAGCGTCGTGCCGAAGCGGCGTCTCCATCCGGAGCCATGCCCTTGAGAAACTTGAAGAGGTCACTGCCCGTGGAGAGGATAAGGGTCGTGTTTTCGGAGATGATGGATTGGTAGGATTGCATGGTGCGCGTAAATTCATAGAACTCCACCGACTCAGCGCTCTGGTTGTAAGCCCTGGCATAGATTTCGGTGGCTCTTGCGTCAGCAACGCCTCGGATCTCCTCGACCTGCCGATACGCTTCGGATTGGATCCTGTTGAGCTCACGCACACGATTGCCACGGATTCTCGCCGCCTCGCCGTTACCTTCTGAAAGGAAACGCTCCGCTATCTGCCGCCGCTCGCTGATCATTCGATCGTAGATCTTCGGGCGCACGCTTTCGTTGTAGTTGATCCGTTTGAACCGGATATCGAGCAGCTCGATGCCAAACACGCGAACCTTCTCGGAAGCCGCGGCAAAGATCTCCTGTTCGACCAGTTTGCGCCCCTTTTGAATCGGCACCAGCGACCCCATATCCAGCTCCCGTTCCGCATCGGTCAGAAGGGCGTCGCGCAGGGGCACGCGATCCTTAGTGGTGCGAATGATCTCGATCAACTCATGCTTGGCGACGGCGTTGCGGGTCTCGCTGCCGAGAATATCGTCCAGACGGGACTGCGCGCTGCGTTCATCGCGCAGCCGCAGAAAATACTGGAGGGGCTCCGTGATCCGCCAGCGGGCGAAGAGATCGACCGAGATATAGAGCTTGTCCTTGGTGGGCATGTCGGACGGGCTGCCGTCCCACTCGAGCACCCGCTTGTCGATTGGATTGACGTCCTGGACGAAGGGCTTCTTAAACTTCAAGCCGGCGGTCGTCACCGGATCTCCGACCGGCTTGCCGAACTCCGTGATAATCACCTGCTCGACCTCGCTCACCGTATAGAACGAACTCACCAGGGCCCACGTTCCGGCGCCCAAAACCACCACGATCGCGATTAGCACGATTCTGTTCATGGCCGCTCTCCCATCTGGGAGTCGAGATTCAGCATCGGCAAGATGCTCCGTATCTGGTCATCGACAATGATCTTGGAACGGATGTTCGGCAGGACGTCCTGCAGCGTCTCGATGTAGATGCGGCGGCGCGTGACTTCCGGGGCCTTGGTGTATTCCGCCAACAACGCGCTGAATCGAGCGACATCGCCTTCCGCTTCATTGATTCTCTTCAGCCGGTAGCCGTCGGCCTCGCGGATGCGCTGATCCTTCTCGCCTTCGGCCAGCGGGATCACCTTGTTGTAATCACGCCGCGCCTCGTTGATCAGCTTCTCCTTCTCTTGCTGGGCCTGGTTGACCTCGTTGAACGATTCTTGGACCGGTTGGGGCGGATTGATGTTCTTCAATTGCACCTGGTCGATGCTGATCCCCATCTCGTATTTGGTTGAAAGCGCCTGCATCTTGGTCAGCGCTTCCGATTCGATTTCCTGGCGGCCGATGGTAATCACCTCGTCCACGGTGCGATCGCCGACCACTTCCCGCATGACCGATTCGGAAACATAGCGCAGCGTTTCACTCGGTTCCCGAACCTCGAAAAGGAACTTGACGGGATCCGAGATGCGGTACTGAACCACCCATTCCACCAATGCCGCGTTCAGGTCACCCGTCACCATCTCCGTTTCCCGCTTTCCGTCGCGGGGACGAGGACTCTGGTAGGGATCGGCGGCGCCTGGCGTCGTGAACCCGAATTCTTGCTTCAACTGTCGTTTGACCGGAACGATGGTCGCCGCGTCAATGCCCAGCGGGAGCTTGAAATGCAGCCCCGGCGGTACGTTCTTCAGGTATTTACCAAACCGTTGCACCACGGCCACCGAGTCGCTCGGCACCGTGTAGTAGGCCGTCCATGCGCCTATGGCAGCCAGACCGAGGACGACCAGCACGATGATGCCGCGCCGGCCACCGCTCGGCATGACCTGCCGGAGCAGATCCTGCCCTTGCGCGACCGCGCTCTCGAATCCAGAGGGCGCGGGCCGCCCGCTGCCCCAGGGGTTGCGCCGGCCGCCGTTACCGCCCCGCGATGACATTGGGATGCCCTCCTAACTTAACGCTCAAGACACAAAGCTCAAGGCGCACGGGCCCCGACTCCCTACGTCATCTTGCTAGCTTACAGAATTAGGACCTGCGTGTCTGACTTCAGCACCTATGGGACGGATTGAGGTGATTTCATAAGGGAGGGTTTCTGGCTCATCGTCGTGAGCGCCGTCTCCTCCGGGAGTTGCTTCAGCGATCCCGGAGTGGGCCGGGCGGATCACCACGGCGTGGAGCAAGACGCTCGCTGGCGTTTTTGAGACGGCTTCGTTGCTTCTCGATGCCAAGAGCGCGCTCGCCCACGGTGAGTTCCAGACCATGGTCGAGAGCGACCTGCCGTTTGGGCCGCGCACGGCCAGGATGCTCATGGCCATCGGCCACGACAAACGCCTGACAAAAGCGACACATGTGTCGCTTTTGCCGCCGTCGTGGGGAACGCTCTACCAACTCACCAAGCTCGGCGACGACGAATTCAACGCGGCGCTCGCCGACGGCACTATCCGGCCGGACTTGAACCGCAGCGACATTCGGGCGCGGCTGCGCAAGCTGAAGCCGGCCAGCGACGAGGAGTCGGTGCCTCGCGTGAGCCGGTCTGGGGCCGGCCATACCGGAGAGTGGGTGTAGACTGGCGGCAGGCGCCGTCGTCTCATACGGCGCACCGCACGGAGCATGCGATGCCGCAGCTCACCCGCAGCGAACTAGAGACCGCCTATCGCCTCATGCGGACGATCCGCGAGTTCGAGGAGCGCCTGCATCTCGAGTTCGAGAGCGGCGAAATTCCCGGCTTCGTCCACCTCTATGCCGGCGAGGAAGCCTCCGCCGTGGGCGTCTGCATGAACCTCGCCGAGACCGATCGCATCGCCAGCACCCACCGCGGCCACGGCCATTCAATCGCCAAGGGCTGCGACGTCAAGGCGATGATGAAGGAAATCTACGGCCGCGTCGGCGGCCTGTGCCAGGGCAAGGGCGGTTCGATGCACATCGCTGACTTCAGCAAGGGCATGATGGGTGCCAACGGCATCGTCGGGGGCGGGCCGCCACTCGCTTGCGGTGCGGCGCTGAGCGCGAAGACCCTGGGGACCGGCGGTGTTGCGGTCGCCTTCGTCGGCGATGGCGGCGCCAATCAAGGCACCACCGCCGAGGCTCTGTGCCTGGCCGCCGTCTGGGAGCTACCGGTGATCTTCGTGGTCGAGGACAATGGCTATGGCCAGATGAACGCGAGCTCGTGGGCGCTTAGCGGCGATCTCGTCACGCGCGCCGAAGGCTTCGGGGTGGCGGCGCGGCGGGTCTGTGGCCACGACTTCTTCGCGGTGCATGAGGCGACTGCCGAGGCGGTGGCGCGCGCGCGAGCAGGTACAGGCCCGAGCCTCTTGCACGTCGAGCTCACCCGCTTCTACGGCCACTTCGAGGGCGACGCCATGGGCTATCGGGCGCCCGGCGAGGTCGAGGCGGCACGAGCCGAGCGCGATCCTTTGCGCCACTTTCGTGCGCGGATTACCGAGGCCGCCCTCGTCGAAGCCGGAGTTCTCGATGCGATCGACAACGAGGTTGCGAGCCTGATCGATGCCGCCGTAGCCGAGGCCAGGGCGGCGCCGATGCCCGCGGCCGGTGCGCTGCTCGATCACGTCTACGGCGACTATTGAGGACACCCGGCGTGCCGAACAAATCGTTCCGCCAGGCGATCAACGAGGCGCTGGCCCAGGAGATGCGCCGCGATAGCCGCGTGGTGCTGATGGGCGAGGACGTGGCCGGCGGCATGGGCGCCGGCGGCGAGCAGGGCGGTATCGGCGGACCGCTCGGGGTCACCAAGGGCCTGATGGCGGAATTTGGCCGCGCGCGGGTGCTCGATGCACCGATCACCGAAAGTGGGTTCATTGGCGCCGCCGTGGGCGCGGCGGCGACAGGGCTGCGGCCGGTGGCCGAGCTCGCCTTCGTCGATTTCATGGGGGTGTGCTTCGATCAGATCTTCAATCAGGCGGCCAAGATCCGTTACATGTTCGGCGGTCAGGCCGAGATGCCGCTGGTGATCCGCACTGCCTTTGGCGCCGGCTTGCGGGCGGGCGGCCAGCACAGCCAGAGCCTCTACCCGTTGTTCACCCATATTCCGGGGCTCAAAGTGACGATCCCCGCCTCGCCGTATGACGCGAAGGGTCTCCTGGTCCAAGCCATCCGCGACAACGACCCGGTGATCTTCTTCGAGCACAAGGCGCTCTATGATGTGGTCGAGGACGTGCCGGACGAGGCCTATACGGTGCCGTTCGGCGAAGCGAACCTCACGCGCGAGGGTGGCGATATCACCTTCGTCGCCTTCGGCCGCATGGTGATGCTTGCGAACGAGGCCGCCGATCGGCTCGCGGCTGAGGGTATCGACTGCACCGTGGTGGACCCGCGCACCACCTCGCCGCTCGATATCGAGACCATCTTCGAAGCGGTCGAGGAGACCGGCCGGCTGGTGATTGTCGATGAGGCGCACCCGCGCTGTGGCATGGCTAGCGATATAGCCGGCCAAGTGAGCGCGGGTGCCTTCGCGGCGCTTAAGGCGCCGATCAAGATGGTGACGGCGCCCCACACGCCGGTGCCGTTCGCGCCCGCGCTCGAGGATCTATTCTTGCCGACCACCGAACGCATCGTCGCGGCCGCCCGCGCGACGATGAAGGCAGGCTGATCAGCGCGTAAACTATCCTCGCGCGCGCTCCGCACAGATGTTGATGGCGATCGGGCACGACTCTCGACTGACAAATACGAAACATGTTTCGCTTTTGCCGCCCTCGTGGGGAACCCTCTACCAACTCCCGGTGCATCCCCGCGCATGCGGGGAACACATCGGATCGGGAAAGCGCAAGCTGAACCAGGGGGGTTCACCCCCGCGCATGCGGGGAACACGGATGCAACGTCTGTCAATTGCTCCAAATGCCCTGAAAGCGCCCCAGCCAAGTATCTCGCAACGGTGTGCGAAGGAATACGAGGGGTTCGCACAAGGCCTTGAAATGTAGCCACAAATGAGAAAGGCCCGGCGAACCGAGCCTTTCAATTTTGTGACTTGAGTCTTGTTAACGAGTTGCCCTCAACCTGCTTGGCCGTTAGGTCAAAGGCAACCAGAGCTTAGATCATCCGGACCTGAGGGCAGCTCGCAACACGAAGCGCCACGGGCGCCTGAGGTAGCCCCGCCAAAGAAAAGGCCCGGCCGCTTTGGTACGGTCGAGCCACCGAGCTTGGGGAGAAAAAGGTAAGCGGTACTGCCGGTAGAATGGGCGGGGTTCGGTTTGGGCGCAGCAGCGGTGGTCACACTTTGGTCAAGAGATTCCGCACCGATGGGCTACGCCATCGCGCCCGCACGATGCCGCCGAAACGGCTTCGCGTGGTACCCATGTGGTACCGAGCTATTGTCAAAAGTTGTGTATGGGCTGATCATGCGGCGGCGCGATCCTGGCGTTCTCCATCTACGAATTTGACGCCGCGAATGATCTCGGCGAGATGGTTCGATCCATCGAGTTTTCTCCATTTTCTCTGAGCGCGCTGGCATAGTTTGAAGACCATGGCCATCGCCGTCTTGCGCGACAGGCAGCCCTTGGTCCGGTAGGTGCGCAGACGAACCGTGGCGAACGTGCTCTCGATGGGGTTGGTCGTGCGTACATGCTTCCAGTGCTCGGCGGGGAAGTCGTAGAACGTCAGCAGGACGTCGCGGTCCCTGGCCAGGCAGGCCGCGGCCTTGTCGTACTTCGGCCCGTAGGCTTCCAGGAAGAAGTCGAAGGCGCTCTCGGCATCCTTCCTGGTTTCGGCCATCCAGATGTCTTGCAGGCGCCCCTTGGCTTTCTTTTGCAGACCCTTGGGCAGCTTGTTCAAGACGTTGCCCGTCTTGTGAACCCAGCAGCGTTGCTCGCGGGCGCCTGGGTAGACTTGGCGGAGCGCCTTCCAGAAGCCGAGCGCGCCGTCGCCGAGCGCCAGTTGCGGACCCATTTCAAGGCCGCGCCGCTTGAGATCGAGCAGAACTTCGAGCCAGGACTGCTCACTTTCGCGATAGCCGTCGGCGATGGCGATCAGTTCCTTCTGTCCCTTGTCCGTGGCCCCGACGATCACCAGGATGCACTGCTTCTCTTCCTCCATGCGGGCGCTGAAATAGATGCCGTCCACCCAGAAATAGACGTAGCGCTTGGCCGTGAGGTCGCGCCGTTGCCAGCGCTCCGCCTCAACCCCCCAGACCTCTTTCAGCCGGGTGATCGTGGAGGCCGAAAGCCCCGGCGCGGAGCTCCCCAGGAGCGCCGCCAAGGCTTCCCCGAAGTCGCCGGTGGAAATGCCCTTCAGATACAGCCATGGCAAAAGGTCTTCCAGGCTCTTGGCGCGGCGCAGATAGCGCGGCAGGATCGCCGACGTGAAGCGGATGGCGCCGTCCCCCCGGTCCCGCACACGGGGTTGGCGCACGCTCACCGGGCCGATCCCGGTCTGGATGAAGCGTTCCGGCAGATATCCATTGCGGACAACCCGGCGGCGGCCGGCGGCGTCAACAAGCGCCGCATGGCTACCCAAAAACACGGAGACCTCGGCCTCAACGGCTTGGGCCAACAACTCGCGAGCTCCAGCTTGTAGGACTTCCGTCAACGGATCTTTCTGAAAATCAGATGGGTTTTGAAAAGCAACAACGGTATTCTCTTTCATGGCCTATCCTTCCTTGGCTTAGCTCAAGTGGTGACATCAACAATCACCAGGATACGCCGCCTTCATTTCAACGCCGTACACAAGATTCGGTTATAGCTCTGGTACCCGTCTCCGGCCCGCTTGCGACTCCCCTCCGCTAAGCCCTTGAAAAACTGGCGCGCCCTCCAGGATTCGAACCTGGGACCTACAGCTTAGAAGGCTGTTGCTCTATCCACTGAGCTAAGGGCGCGCGGTCAGCCGACCCGGTCGTGGCGGAAGTTGTCGGCGTAGGCTCGGCGGCGCACCCGAGGCTCGCGCGGTTCCTCGATGGTGTGGACCATCCCATGCCGTTGGGCGAAGGCGACCGCCGCCTCGCGGTTGGGAAATTTGAGCGCCACCTGCTGGCCGGTGTCGCTCGAACTGGTCCAGCCCATCAGGCTGTCGATCTGGCGCGCGTCCTCGGCATCGAATTCGAGCATCCACTGACGGGTGTTGCCACGGCCCGATTGCATCGCGGTCTTGGCCGGTCGATAGATGCGTGCACTCATGTTTCCCACCACGAGCGGCCGGCCCACCGCGCCTATAGCTGGTCGGGGCGACTGGATTTGAACCAGCGACCTACTGCTCCCAAAGCAGCCGCGCTACCAGGCTGCGCCACGCCCCGGCATGACGATTTCAGATACACGATGGGCGGGCGGGCGGCAAGGCGTCGGCGGGCGGAGGTCTATCGCGCATCGCTCACGTTCGCGGCCGCGCCACGCCCGCCCACCATCATGAAGATGCTGGACGCCGTCATCAGCGGGCGATCGCCGACGCTGATTTCACCCTGGGTGAAGATCAGCGAGCGGGTTCGCCGGCTCACCTGCGCGCGGCCCTCGACCCACTCGCCGAGCCGGCCCGGCGCGATGAACTCGGTCGCCATCCGCACCGTGGCCGCCGGCCCCGCACCCGCCAGAATGCCGGCCTGGGCGAGCACGATGTCGGCGAACGCCATCAACATGCCACCGTGCAGCACCCCGCGCCCGTTGGTATGGCGATCCTCGATACGGAAGGCCCGCACGAAGCCCTGAGCATCGGTGCGCTCGTAGATCGGTCCGATCATGGCGCCGAACGCCGCGCTGTGGGTGATGGGCTCGAACCCGGCGGGGATGTGTCGGGCGAGCTCGGCTATGTCCCTACTCCACTGTCTCGAACAGCGGATGGACAACGCGATCCCCCGCGTTGATAGCCATGCGTCGGGTGGTCCCGGCGTTCAGCTCCAACGCCGCCCGAACCGGCCCCCGCGAGGCGATCGTCTCAAGCGATTCGGGCGTCGTGTCGCGAGCGATATTGACGATGCGGCCGTCGGCGGCGATGAACAAGATGTCGAGCGGGATGTACGTGTTTTTCATCCACATGGCCGCGTCGATGGTTTTGCCGTAGTCGAACAACATGCCCTGATTGGCGGCCAAGGCCCGGCGAAACATGAGACCGCGCGCGCGCCCGGCGGGCGTGTTGGCAAGTTCGACGATGAACCTGTGATCGCCGCCCGTGGTCACCACGACGAGTTCCGAGAGAGCCGGCGCCGCTAGGGCGGGCGACACGTGGCTCACCACGAGAACCGCCAGGGCGAACGCGAAAAGGCTCGGACGCCGCCATTGCGCGACCATCACACCAAACTATTGCACCAATGCTAGTCGACGGTCTCGATATCCGCCACTTGCGGCCCCTTCGGCCCCTGGCCCACCCGCACACGCACGGCTTGACCCGCTTGAAGGTCACTCACACCAAGACGTCGCAACGTTTTGATATGTACGAATATATCTGTTGTGCCCTCGCCACTCGTGACGAAGCCATAGCCCTTGTCAGGATTGAACCACTTGACGGTCGCACCAAAGAACTCGCCCTCGGGAGAAATCGTCGCGGCCGCGAGCGAGGCTGGCCGCTCGGGAGGTGGGGAGCCGGTCACCGCCGTACTCGCATCGACGTTCACGACGCGCACCGCTTGCAAGCCCTTGGGACCCTGGACCACCTCGCAGACCACCGTGGTTCCGGGCTCAAGTTCACCCAAGCCCGTCTCGCGCAGGGCCGAATGATGCAGAAAGACATCGCCGCTGCCGTCGGCGGCCGTGATAAAACCGAATCCCTTGACCGCATTGAACCACTTTACAGTACCCGTGGTCTCAAATGCGCCCTCGCCAGGGTCCTCCGGCCTGTGTTCGCGTTCATCCATCGCAGGCGTCCAATGCGGATGGCTGCTATTGCGATGTTTACCATATTTTTGCGGTCGTCACAATTTCGTCCGGGTCGTCTGAGGCAGCGCTGTACTTAGTTTGACGGCCTCGTAGAGTCGCGATCGTACTGACGAACCCGCGACCGATGGACCACCATCGCGTTTTCTGCTTATGTGCCGGCCGCGCCCAGGTCCGTCCGAGGGAGGTCTTTCGTTGTCACGCGCCGCCAGCCTTGGGGCCATGTTGCTTGCCCTGTGGTTTCTCCTATCGGGACACTACGGCGCGCTCCCGATCGCTTTTGGCGTCGCCTCGGTGATCTTCAGCGTGGTCGTCGCCAGGCGCATGGGGTTGGTGGACGGCGGCACGCCGCTGATCCGGCTCGGCTGGCGTTTGTCGCGGTATTGGTTGTGGCTGCTGGCAGAGATCGTACGGGCCAACGTCGCGGTCGCGACGGCCATCCTTGATCCGCGTCTGAAGATCGGCCCGACGTTGGTTCGCGTGCGCCCCAGCCAGCGGTCCGACCTGGGGCGCGTGATCTACGCCAACTCGATCACCTTGACGCCAGGAACGGTGACGCTCGGGCTTGAGCCGGAGGAGCTTTTCGTCCACGCCCTCACCGCCGAGGCCGCGGCCGACCTTGGCCGTGGCGAGATGGACCGCCGCGTCAGTCGGCTGGAGGGCGAACGCGCGTGATCCGTTTCGACATCCGAGTGTCGGCCTGATGTTTGGGGCTGCGGCCGCGGCACTTCTGGTGACGATGACGCTCGCGCTGATTCGCGCGCTACTCGGCCCGACGCTGTTCGATCGCATTCTTGCGGTGAACACCATCGCCACCAAAACCACATTGTTGATCGCGGTGATTGGTTTTTTGACGGACCGCCCCGACTTCTTGGACATTGCGCTTCTCTATACCCTTCTGAACTTCGTCGGCACCATCGCCATTCTCCGATACGTGCGGCTGCGGACCCAGGTCGCGTCGAGCGGCCCCACGGACGCCGAGGAGCCGCCGCATGGCTGATGTCGTCGACGTGCTGAGCTGGGCGTTGCTGATGTCGGGCGGGGTGTTTCTGTTCGTCGGGGGAATCGGCATTCTGCGGCTGCCCGACTTCTACTGTCGCATCCACGCGGCCGGTCTCACCGACACACTCGGCGCGGGCCTGATCCTCATCGGGCTGATGGTGCAGGCGGGTTGGACGCTAGTCGCTGTCAAGTTGCTGTTGATCTTCGCCTTCTTATTTCTGACCAGCCCGACCGCGACCCACGCGCTCGCTCGCGCGGCCTTGCTCAATGGCCTCAAGCCCCACATCGGGGACGAGAAAGACGCAAGATCCAAGACGTAGTCGACATCACGCTGCTGACGTTTCTGGCGATCAGCGCGCTTGCCATCGTGCGTCAGCGCGGCCTTGCCGCCGCCGTCATGCTGGCGGGGGTCTTCAGTCTGCTGATGGCGGGCTTGTTCGTGACCCTCGATGCCGTGGATGTCGCGTTCACCGAAGCCGCCGTCGGCGCCGGGATAACAACGGTATTGCTGCTTGCGACGCTGGCACGGGTCGGGCAACGCGAGAAAATACCGTTGCATACGCCGCTCCTCCCGCTGGTAGTGGTGATCGCGACCGGCGCGGCACTGATCTACGGGACCGTCGACATGCCCGTCTACGGCGATCCTCAGGCGCCGGTCCATCAGCATGTGGCGCCGCTCTATATCGCCGAGGCGCGAGCTAAGACCGGCGTGCCCAACATCGTGACGGCGGTGCTCGCCAGCTACCGCGGCTACGACACCCTGGGGGAGGTCGCGGTGGTTTTCACGGCAGGTGTCGGCGTTCTCCTGCTGCTGGGGTCACGGTCGCGCAAGAGGCCGCCGAGGAGCCAAGACGATGCCGGCTGACCTGATCCTTCGCGTCGTCGCCAAGTTGGTCATACCATTCGTGCTGCTGTTCGCGCTGTACGTACAGTTCCACGGCGACTACGGGCCCGGCGGCGGCTTTCAGGCGGGCGTCATCTTCGCCGCTGGATTCATCATTCACGGCTTGGTTTTCGGCGTCGCCGAGACCCGGCGCGTCATTCCGGATGGGGTCGTGAGCGGTTTGGTCGCCGCGGGTCTGCTGTTGTACGCCGGCGTCGGGGCGGTCGGCCTCCTCGGCGGCGGCAACTATCTCGATTATTCGGTCCTCGCCAGCGATCCGGTGGCCGGCCAGCACCTCGGCATCCTGCTCATCGAGCTGGGCGTCGGGGTCACCGTCTTCGCCGTCATGGTGGCTATATTCTTCGCGTTCGCCGACCGCGACCGCTAGTTCCGCTGCTACATGGAATTCTTGGGCCACTACAACTATTGGATCGCCATCACGCTGGCGATGATCGGCTTCTACACCGTTATCGCGCGCGGCAACCTAGTCAAGCAAATCATCGGCCTGAACATTTTTCAGGCCTCGGTGTTCCTTTTGTATATCTCGATGGGCAAGATCGAGGGCGGTACCGCCCCCATCATTACCGACGGGGCTAGCGTCTACTCCAACCCGCTTCCTCATGTGTTGATCCTGACCGCCATCGTCGTCGGCGTGGCGACCACGGCACTTGGTCTGGCGCTCGTTGTACGCATCCGAGAGGCCTACGGGACCATCGAGGAAGACGAAATCCAGGCCCTGGACGAGCCTACGTGATCGGCGCTCACCTTCCGGCCTTGCAGGTGGTGGTGCCGCTCATCGCCGCGCCACTGTGTGTCCTCTCGCGGCGGCCGTTGGCGGCGTGGACGGTCGCGCTGATCGCCGCGTGGCTAAGCCTTGGCATCGCCATTTGGCTGTTGATACAGGTCCTCGACGCCGACGCGCCCATTTCGTATGCGCTGGGCGGGTGGGCGGCGCCGTGGGGCATCGAATACCGGGTCGATGCGGCCAACGCTCTGGTGCTCCTGATCGTCACCGCTGTGGGCGCGGTCGTCGTGCCCTACGCACTGGCAAGCGTCCGCCACGAGATCGCGCCGGAACGCCACCACTTGTTTTACGCCGCGCTGATGCTGTGTCTGGCCGGTCTGCTTGGCATCGCGATCACTGGCGATGCGTTCAACGCCTTCGTCTTTCTCGAGATTTCCTCGTTGTCGTCGTACGTGCTGATCAGCCTAGGGCCCAGTCGCGCGGCGCTGACAGCGGCATTTCGCTACCTAATCCTCGGGACCATCGGCGCCACGTTCATTCTGATCGGGGTCGGGCTTCTCTACATGGTGACCGGCACGCTGAACATGGCCGATCTCGCCTACCGCCT
Organism: Alphaproteobacteria bacterium; assembly: GCA_965226045.1. Lineage (GTDB taxonomy): Bacteria > Pseudomonadota > Alphaproteobacteria > VGEJ01 > VGEJ01 > CBDDBU01. The sequence continues at coordinate 110,623 of CBDDBU010000028.1, read as the reverse complement.
AGCGGGTCGCGGTGAGAATCGCACGGTGATCGTCGCGTTCGCCTTCCTGACCGTCGGGATCAGTCTGAAGCTGGCGCTTTTCCCGTTGCACTTGTGGCTGCCCAACGCCTACGCCCGGGCGCCGTCGGCGGTTTCAGCGTTCCTCGCCGCGACCGCCACCAAGGTCGCCGTGTACCTCTTGCTGCGGTTCGTGTTCGGCATCTTCATAGCTGCCTATGCGCTCGACGAGCTGCCACTCACGGCGATCTTGATGCCGCTCGCGCTGATCGCGGTGTTCACGGGCTCCCTGGTCGCCATTTTTCAGGACGACGTTCGGCGCATGCTCGCCTATTCGAGCGTGGCCCAGGTCGGCTACATCGTGCTGGGAATAGGATTTGCCACCCACACCGGCCTCACCGCCAGCCTGATCCACCTCTTCAACCATGCCGCGATGAAAGGAGCTCTATTCCTCGCCATGGGGAACGTTTTCCTCAGGCTGGGATCGGTCAATCTCGATGCACTCGCCGGCCTGGGCAGAACGATGCCGTTGACCGTTGCCGCGTTCACACTGGCGGGCCTGAGCCTGATCGGCGTGCCAGCCACGGTGGGCTTCGTCAGCAAATGGTATCTGGTGGTCGCCGCCTTGGAACGCGGTTGGTGGCCGGTGGCGGCGCTGATCGTCGTGAGTTCGCTGCTGGCGGTGGTCTACATCGGGCGGGTGATCGAGGTCGCCTACTTCAGACCGCCGCCCGAGCGATCGGCGCCGGTCGAAGCGCCACTCTCGATGGTGGCGCCGACATGGATTCTGGCCGGCGCCTGCGTCTACTTTGGCCTCGACACCTCGCTGACAATCGGCGTCGCGAGCCGCGCGGCCACGGTTCTGCTCGGGCTCGCGCCGTGAGCGCCGCCTCGATCATGGTGCTGGCGGTGGCCGTGCCGTTCGCCGGCGCGATCCTCATCGCTCTCCTGCACCGATTTCCCAACTTGCGCGAGACCGCGACAGTGGCGACGGCCGCGCTGTTGCTCGCCTTGGTCGTGATCTTGATGACAGATTTTCGTCCGGATGATTGGCCCGTGGTCGAGCTGTTCGAAATCTTTCCGGGGGTGGCCGTCGGCCTTGCGGTCGAGCCGCTGGGGATGACTTTCGCGGTCCTGGCCAGCGCCTTGTGGGTGGTGACGTCGATCTACTCGATCGGCTACATGCGGGCGAACCGCGAGGATCAACAGACTCGATACTACGTCTGCTTCTCGTTGTCGCTCGGCGCAACAATCGGAATCGCGTTCGCCGCCGATCTGTTGACCTTGTTCATCTTCTACGAGGTGCTGACCCTCGCCACCTACCCGTTGGTGACCCATGCCGGCACCCGCGCCGCCCAGTTGGGCGGGCGCACCTATCTCGGCCTACTGCTGGGCACGTCGATTGGCCTGCTGCTGCTGGCCATCATCATCACCTGGTTCGAGGCCGGCACGCTGCGGTTCGCGGCCGGCGGCATCTTTGGCGATCCGCCGCCCGCCATGGCCGGCGTGCTGCTGGTGCTGTTCTTGTTCGGGATCGGAAAGGCCGCGCTGATGCCATTTCACCGCTGGCTACCGGCGGCGATGGTGGCGCCCGCCCCGGTGAGCGCCCTCCTCCACGCGGTCGCGGTGGTCAAGGCCGGCGTCTTCACCGTGCTCAAGGTGTCCGTCTACGTGTTCGGCACGGAACTGGTGAGCGAGCTGTGGTCGGACCGCTGGCTGCTGTGGGTCGCGGCCGCGACCATCGTCATCGCCTCGCTAATCGCCCTTCGACAAGACGACCTCAAGCGCCGCCTCGCCTACTCCACGGTCAGCCAGCTCTCCTACATCGTGGTAGGCGCGCTGCTTGCCAACCGCGCGGGCATCATCGGCGGCGGCATGCACATGGCGACCCATGCGGTCGGGAAGATCACGCTCTTCTTCTGCGCCGGCAGCATCTACACCGCCACGCGCCTGACCAATGTGAGCGAAATGAGGGGCCTCGCGCGGCGCATGCCGGTGACGATGGCTGCCTTCACGGTGGGGAGCCTAAGCGTAATTGGCCTGCCGCCGATGGCGGGAGTTTGGAGCAAATGGTACCTCGTGACCGGGAGCATTGAGGCTGGCGAGTTCGGCTTACTGGCATTCCTACTGGTCGGATCGCTGTTGAGTGCCGGGTATCTGTTACCCGTGGCGGTCCAGGCCTATCTGCCGACAACTGGTGCGAACGCCGCACAGAACACGGGGATTCGCGAGGGGCCCATCGCCTGCCTCGTCGCGCTCGTCCTGACGGCGCTCGCGTGCCTGGCGTTGTTCGTGTTCCCCGACGCGCTGTACGCCATGATCGCGCGGATCGCGGTGTCGCCATGACGGCCCGCGACCACGAGCCGCCCGGGTTCTTTTACCGACCCCGCAATATCCGCTGGATGATGGCGGCGTTCCACATCGTGTGCGCGGCGCTCCTGATCGCCGATCTCCTGTTCCACCGCCATATCGCGCATCCGATCGAGGATGTGTTCGGGTTTCACGCTTTCTATGGCTTCATCGCTTGCTGGCTACTCGTGGTGCTGGCCAAGCAGCTCAGGCGACTGGTGATGCGCGCGGAGCACTACCATGACGAGTGAGGTCCTGCTGGCCCCCTTCCTGGCGGATGTGCTGGGCTACCCGATAGGCCTGCCGTGGGGAGTCCCGCCCGCCGTGATTTTCTTCGTGGGGGCGGCGCTAATGCTGTTCCCCAAAGTCGTGCCGGCGCCCGCAATACTGGTCGCGACGCCCCTAATCGGACTTCTCAATCTACTTTATCTAAACTCGTCAACATACTATGATATAACGTTATTCTCCTATGATCTGTCGTTGTTACGCGTCGACGAGCTGAGCTTTCTATTTGGTCTCTTGTTCCACATCGCGGCGCTGTTGGCGGGCCTGTTCGCCCTGCGGCTAAAAGACCGCGTCCAGCACGCCAGCGCCCTGGTCTACGCGGGGAGCGCGCTCGGCGCGGTGTTCACCGGCGATCTAGTAAGCCTGTTTGTGTATTGGGAGCTGCTGGCGCTGAGCTCGGCGGTTCTGATCTGGGCGCGCGGCAGCGAGCGGGCGGCGGCGACGGCGTTGCGCTATCTATTGATTCACGTCGGCTCGGGCCTCTTGCTGCTGGCCGGCGCGGCCCTACACATCCATCACACCGGGTCGGCCACGTTCGGCCCGCTGAGTCTCGAGACCGCGGCCGGATGGCTCATCCTGATGGCGTTCGGAATCAAGTGCGGGTTCCCGCTCCTGCACAGCTGGCTCCCCGACGCCTATCCAGAGGCCAGCCCAACCGGGACGGTGTTCCTGAGCGCATTCACCACCAAGGTCGCGGTCTATGCGCTCGCCCGGAGCTTCGCCGGGGCCGAGATCCTGATCTATGTCGGGACGGTGATGACCGCCTTTCCGATCTTCTACGCCGTGATCGAGAATGATCTCCGGCGTGTCCTGGCCTACAGCATGATCAATCAGCTCGGCTTCATGGTCGTCGGGATCGGCCTGGGCACCGCCATGGCCATGAACGGGGCGGTCAGCCACGCCTTCAACGACGTCATATTCAAGGCCTTGTTGTTCATGTCGATGGGGGCGGTTCTCCACGTCACCGGCCGCATCAACGGATCCGACCTCGGCGGGCTGCACCGCAAGATGCCGATCACGGCGAGCCTCTGCATAGTCGGCGCCGCGTCGATCTCAGCCTTCCCCTTGTTCAGCGGCTTCGTCAGCAAGTCGATGGTTATGACCGCCGCGCTCGACGAAGGCTACGTCGTCGTCTGGCTGGTTTTGCTGTTCGCCTCGGCCGGCGTCTTTCACCACGCGGGAATCAAGATCCCGTACTTCGCCTTCTTCGCGCACGATGCCCGGCTGAGCGCGAGGGAGCCGCCCTGGAACATGTTGCTGGCGATGGCCTTGGCGGCGGCGCTGTGCCTGTTCAACGGCGCCTATCCGTGGCTCCTCTATGGCCTGCTGCCATATCCAGTCGCCTACGAGCCCTACACCTGGAGCCACGTGGTCGCCCAGCTGCAGCTTCTATTCTTCTCGGCGCTCGCGTTTGTTTGGTTGATGCGGAGCGGCATCTATCCGCCCGAGCTGCGATCGGTGAACCTCGATTTCGATTGGCTCTACCGCCGCGGCGGGCCTCGCCTCATGCGGCCCGCTGGAAAGTTGATCGATTGGGGCGAGCGCACGGCGCGGGCAGCCGGCCGCCAATGTCTCACGGCGCTGCTCGGATTCGTCACCCGCCACCACGGCCCGCGCGGAATCCTCGCCCGCACCTGGCCGACCGGCTCGACGGTGCTGTGGGTGAGCATCTTGCTGGTGGTCTACTTGATCTACTTCTTCGTTTAGGCGGGTCGCTGCGGGTTGAATTTGGCAACCGGGTTGCCGGGATCGTTGGCGAAGGGGTCGGTTTCCGTACTCGCCGACTTGGCGGGGCCGGCGTTTTTGACCTGGGATCCATTTGGTCGCGCGTTTGCCCGAGTGGGTCACGGGAGTTCCGGCCGCGATGTCCTGGCCCTGAGCATCGAAGGCGATCTCGCTGTCGTGGCCGTCTTCGAGGGCGCGCCGGTAGGCGGGATGCCCGCAGGCCAGTTGGGCAAGACGTTCGGCCGCTTCTCCGCCAAACCGCTTCCACATTGCCTCCAGGAACATCTCGACGTCCACGGCTGGGCCACGCGCTCGAACCCTGGGAGAGCCGGCTTCGAACAGATGGAGGATGTTGGGCTCGGCGGGACCATCGTGCGTCGCAAGAAACGTCGCGGGCATCAGTTTGCGACCCTCATGCTGCGCCGCCTACGCCGGCTGGGATAGATAGAGCAGACATTGGAGCCGCGCCTGATCGAAGCTCTGGCGGCTCGCGGCCATGCGGGCGACGAACCACAGCGCGACGTCGGGACAGGATCGTACGGCCGGCACCATGGGCCATTATAGGCATCGATGAAAAAACGGCAGGGATGAACTGGCCACGGGGGGCTCGCTTGTCACGCTCGGTGGGCGCCGATAGTGTCCTCCAAGCAGGCACGGAAGGGAGGCCCCGACATGGACATGAGCGGCGAATATCGCATCCGCGCCTCCAAGCAGAGTGTGTGGGATGCCCTCAACGATCCCGAAACACTCAGGGCGAGCATTCCCGGCTGTCAAACCGTCGAGAAGGTGTCGGACAACGAGATGACAGCCACTGTCGTGGCCAAGGTGGGGCCGATGAAGGCGACCTTCAAAGGCAAGGTAACGCTGTCCGACCTGGATCCGCCGCACGGCTACACCATCACTGGCGAGGGACAGGGCGGGCCGGTCGGATTTGGCAAGGGGAGCGCCACGGTCCGCCTCGCCGAGGCGGGCGACGAGACCGTGCTCAGCTATACGGCCTCGGCGCAGGTGGGCGGAAAGTTGGCCCAGATTGGCCAACGGTTGGTCGGCTCGACGGCCAAGTCCATGGCCAGCCAGTTCTTCACGTCATTCGCCGAGGCCGTGGGCCGGCCGGCCGCCGAGGCCGCGCACGAGCAGGTTACAAGCGCGTCAGAACCCGCCCCGGCAGCAATCACGCCGCCGCCCGCCAAGGGTGTCAGCACCCGGACCTGGGTCGTCGGGATCGTCGGGATCGTCGTCATTTTGCTGTTCATTTTCGCGGGCGGCGAGTGAGCCGCTGCGCGCCGCGCCCAATTCAAAACTTGACCTCTCGCGCGACGCGCGGGAGACTGCGCGACCGCTCGAAGCAAGCGATAACGGCAAATCGCGCCCGCGTTTTGGGGCAGCTTCGCTCTAGAAAACGGGGAGAATATCCATGCCCACGGTATCGCTTTTGATCAACGGTAAGCCTGTCACGGCGGAAGTCGAGGGACGCACGCTGTTGGTGCAGGTGATTCGCGAAGGCCAACGCCTGACCGGTACCCATGTGGGCTGCGATACCAGCCAGTGCGGCGCTTGCGTCGTGCACGTCGACGGCAAGGCGGTCAAGTCATGCACCATGTTGGCGCTTCAAGCCGAAGGCGCCGAAGTGACGACCATCGAGGGCATCGCCAGCAACGGGGAACTGCACCCGATGCAGGCCGCGTTCAAGGAGCACCATGGACTGCAATGCGGCTTCTGCACGCCAGGCATGGTGATGGCGGCTATCGACATGGCGAACCGCATCCCCAAGCTCGACGAGAAGACGGTGCGCCACGAGTTGGAGGGCAACTTCTGCCGTTGCACGGGCTATCACAACATCGTGCATGCAATCCTGGCGGGCGCCACGGCAATGCGGGACTGACCCGCGCCACAGTCGAGATGAGAGGAGATGGGCATGGCGGACGACGGCATTGGCGTCTCGGTAAAGCGTAAGGAAGACTATCGGTTCCTGACCGGCAACGGCCACTTCACCGACGACATCAGCCAGCCCGGGCAGGTTCACGCGCGCTTCGTGCGCTCGCCGCACGCGCACGCCAAGATCAAGTCGATCGACACCACGGCGGCGCTCAAGGCGCCGGGGGTCCTTGGCGTCTTCATCGGCGCCGACCTGGCGGCCGACGGCGTCGGCGGCTTGCCGTGCGGCTGGACCATCACGCAGACCAACGGCGAGCTTTGGAACGCGCCGACACACGAGGTGATCGCGACCGAAAAGGCGCGCTATGTCGGCGATCAGGTCGCGCTGGTGGTGGCCGAAACGCTGGATCAGGCCCGCGACGCGGCGGAGCTGGTCGCGGTCGACTACGAAGTGCTGCCGGCCAACGTCAACTTGGCCCAGGCGGCCAAACCGGACACGCCGCAGCTCCACGAAAGCGTGCCCAACAACACCTGTTTTGTGTGGGGGCTGGGCGACGAGGACGCCACCAAGGCGGCCTTCGCCAAGGCCAAGCACGTGGCCAAGCTCGCCGTCGTCAACAATCGCGTGGTCGCCAACGCCATTGAGCCGCGCGCGGCGATCGGCGTGTACGATCCTGGGAACGACAGCTTCACGCTCTACGTCACCAGCCAAAACCCGCACCTGGCGCGCCTCGTGCTCTCCGCGTTCGTCCAGCTGGCGCCCGAGCACAAGCTGCGGGTCGTTTCGCCCGACGTCGGCGGCGGCTTTGGCTCGAAGATCCACATCTACGCGGAGGAGAGCGCCGTCACATGGGCCTCGAAGAAAATCGGCCGTCCGATCAAGTGGATGGCGGACCGCTCGGAGGCCTTCCTGACCGACGCTCACGGCCGCGATCACCTGACCCACGTCGAGATGGCCCTGGACGACGACGGCAAGTTCCTGGGCCTACGCGTCGATACCACCGCCAACATGGGAGCGTATCTCTCGACCTTCGCCTCGGCCGTTCCCACCTATCTCTATGGCACCCTGATGCAGGGTCAGTACACGACTGGGGCGATCTACTGCGAGGTCACGGCCGTGTTCACCAACACCACGCCGGTGGACGCGGTGCGCGGCGCCGGACGGCCGGAGGCGACCTACCTGATCGAGCGCATCGTCGATGAGTCGGCGCGGGTTCTCGGGATCGACCCGGTGGAGATCCGGCGACGAAACTTCATCCCGGCCGACGCATTCCCCTACCAAACCCAGGTCGCGCTGCAATATGACAGTGGCGACTACGCGCCGGCGTTCGAAAATGCACTCAAGACCATCGACTACGCGGGCATCGACAAGCGACGCGCGGCCTCGCGCCAGCACGGCAAATACCGCGGCGTGGGCATATCGAGCTACATCGAGGCGTGCGGTATCGCGCCATCGCAGGTCGTGGGTTCGCTCGGCGCTGGCATCGGATTGTTCGAGGCGGCGGAGATCCGCTTCGACGCGACCGGCAACGTGACGGTGTTCACCGGCTCCCACAGCCACGGCCAAGGCCACGAGACGACGTTCGCGCAAATCATCTCCGAGCGGCTGGGCGTGCCGACCGAGAACGTCGAGGTGGTGCACGGCGATTCGGGACGCATCCCGTTCGGCTATGGCACCTACGGCTCGCGCTCGCTCGCGGTCGGCGGCACGGCGATCGTCATGGCGGCGGACAAGATCATCGCCAAGGGTCGCAAGATCGCCGCGCATTTGCTCGAGGCCGCGGAATCGGACATCGAATTCGCCGACGGCAACTTCACCGTCAAGGGAACGGACCGCGCGAAAAGCATCGCCGAAATCGCCTTCGCCGCGTATGTGCCGCACAACTACCCGCTCGAGGAGGTCGAGCCCGGCTTGGATGAAAACGCGTTCTACGATCCGGCGAATTTCACCTACCCGTTCGGAACCCATCTGTGCGAACTGGAGGTCGATGAGGACACCGGCGAGGTGACCATCGACCGCTGGGTGGCGATCGACGATTTCGGCAACGTCATCAACCCGATGATCGTGCATGGCCAGATCCACGGTGGTATCGCCCATGGCGTCGGTCAGGCATTGCTTGAGCACGCGGTCTATGACGAATCGGGTCAGTTGCTGACCGGATCGTTCATGGACTACTGCATGCCGCGCGCGAGCGACGTGCCGAGTTTCGAGGTCGGCGAGACGGTGACGCCCTGCCCGCACAATCCGCTCGGGGTCAAGGGCTGCGGCGAGGCCGGCGCCATCGCCGCGCCGGCGGCGGTCATCAACGCCGTGGTGAACGCGCTATCGCCGCTGGGCGTGACCCATGTCGAAATGCCCGCGACGCCACAAAGGGTGTGGCGGGCGATGCAAGACGCCAAGGCCTAGCGGGCCGCTCGGGGAGGACCTAACCATGTATGATTTTACCTATCACCGGCCGGCTAGCCTCGACGAGGCGGTCAAGCTACTCGCGGGCAACGCCGAAGCCACGCTGTTGGCGGGCGGGATGACCTTGATCCCAACCCTGAAGCAGCGTCTGGCCAGTCCCACGGATGTCGTGGACCTCGGCGCCCTGGGCGATCTGAGCGGCATCAAGGTTGCCGGCGGGACCGTTACCATCGGGGCCATGACCAGCCATGCCGAGGTCGCAGGATCGAAGGACGTGCGGAAGGCGATCCCCGGTCTGGCCGCGCTCGCCAGCGGCATCGGCGATCCGCACGTGCGGCACTGCGGCACGGCCGGCGGCTCGATCGCCAACAACGATCCGGCCGCCGATTATCCGGCGGCGGTCGTCGCGCTGAACGCCACGGTCCACACCAACTCGCGCTCGATCGCGGCCAATGACTTCTTCACCGGCCAGTTTGCGACGGCGCTCGACGATGGCGAGATTGTGACATCGATCAGCTTCCCGGTGCCCAAGAAGGCGGGGTACACCAAGTTCCCCAACCCGGCGTCGCGCTATGCCATCGTCGGCGTGATGGTCGCTGACACCGCCGACGGCATTCGAGTCGCCGTGACCGGGGCCGGGCCGTCGGTATTCCGCGTCGTCGACATGGAGGCCGCCCTGACGGCCAATTTCGTGCCCGAGGCTGTGGCCGGCGTCACGGTGGCATCCGATGGCCTCAACGCGGACATCCACGCTAGCGCGGAATATCGCGCCCATCTTGTCACGGTGATGGCCAAACGGGCGGTAGTCGCGGCCGGATGAACATCAAACGACGTTCCCACGTGGGAGCACGCAACTAGTTCGCACGCATTCGCCGCGATCAAGGGGAGGGATTTCTCCCCTTGTTTTCGTGTTAACTCGTCACCATCCTGACCTCAATGTCGCACCCCCTCCCCGCCTCCATCGACGAGACACTCGAACTCCTGACGGCGGGCCACTACGTCGCCGATCGCAGCCTCGCGACCACGCTGTACCTATGCCTGAGTTTGGGCCGACCACTTTTTCTCGAGGGTGAAGCGGGTGTCGGCAAGACCGAGATCGCGATCGTGCTCGCGAAGATGCTGGGGCGGCGGTTGGTGCGCCTGCAATGTTACGAAGGGCTCGATGTCGCGAGCGCGGTCTATGAATGGAACTACGCGGCGCAGATGATCGAGATCAGGATGGCGGAGGCGCAGGGCGTCACCGACCGCGACGTCATCTCGAAGGACGTGTTCTCAGAGCGATTTCTCCTCAAACGACCGCTTTTGAAGGCGCTCGAACGCGACGACGTGGGCTCGCCAGTTCTGCTGATCGACGAGCTCGATCGGACCGACGAGCCGTTCGAAGCCTTCTTGCTCGAGGTACTGTCGGACTATCAGATCACGGTCCCTGAGATCGGCACCTTCCGCGCCGAGGAGCCACCGATCACCATCGTCACCTCGAATCGAACGCGCGAGATTCATGACGCGTTGAAACGGCGTTGTTTCTACTACTGGGTGGACTATCCGAACGCGGAGCGAGAACACGCGATACTCGCCGCCCGGCTTCCCGGTATCGACGAGCGGTTGAGCCGGCAGGTTGTCGCCTTCGTCCAAGAACTCCGCAAGATGGACCTCTTCAAACTTCCGGGCATCGCCGAGACCATCGACTGGTCGAGTGCACTCATTCAGCTGGACAAACTCTCACTCGATCCCCAAACGGTGAACGATACCCTCGGCATGCTCCTCAAATATCAGGACGACATCGTCAAAGTAGGCGGCTCCGAGGCTGCGACCATTCTTGACAAGGTGAACAGCGAACTGGCCGCCGTCGGGGCATGACGGCGGTCCCGGCGCCCGAGGAAGACGGGGGCGGCAAGCTCGCCGAGAACATTCTGCATTTCGGCCGCACGCTCCGCGCCGCCGGAATGCCGATTGGCCCGGGCCGGGTCATTGAAGCCCTGCGCGCCGTTGAAGCCACCGGCGTTCAGCGTCGAGACGATTTTTATTGGGCGCTGCACGCCGTCTTCGTCAACCGCCGCGACCAGCGCGAGCTATTCGACCAGGCCTTTCATATTTTTTGGCGCAATCCGCGCTTGCTCGAGCGCATGCTCGCGACGCTGTTGCCGCAAACAAGATTCGGCGGCGAGGATGAGACCAACGATGTCAGCCGGCGCGTCGCCGACGCACTGTTCCCGGGCATGAGCGATGACGCCCAGGCCAGCCGCCAGGAGGTCGAGGTCGACGCGACATTGACCTATTCGGCGAACGAGTCACTCGGGGCCAAGGACTTTGATTCGATGTCGGCCGCGGAGATCGCGGAGGCCAAGGCCGCGATCGCGCGAATACGGTTGCCGATCGAGCGAATTCCCACGCGCCGTTTCGCCGCCGACCCTCGCGGCCCCCGCATCGACATGCGCTCTACGCTGCGCTCGGCGCTGCGCACCGGCGGCGGCACCATCCCGCTACGGCGGCGGGCGCGGAACCGTCGGCCACCACCCTTGGTCATCATCTGCGATATTTCCGGCTCAATGAGCCAATACTCGCGCATGCTGCTTCACTTCGTGCATGCGATCACCAGCGACCGCGACCGCGTTCATGCTTTCCTGTTTGGCACCAGACTCACCAACATCACGCGATTCCTGCGCTGCCGCGATGTCGACATCGCACTGAAGAAGGTGGGCGAAGGGGTCGTGGACTGGTCGGGCGGGACCCGCATCGGCGCCTGCCTCAAGCATTTCAACACCCACTGGTCGCGCCGCGTGCTCGGGCAAGGGGCGATGGTGCTGCTGATCTCGGACGGCCTCGATCGCGATGCCGCCGAGGGTTTGGAGGTCGAGATCGATCGCTTGCACCGATCCTGCCGGCGCTTGATCTGGCTCAATCCCTTGCTCAGCTACGAACAGTTCGAGCCCAAATCGTTAGGCGTCGCGACCATCTTGCGGCATGTTGACGAATTCCGACCCGTGCACAATATCAATAGTCTCCGCGACCTCGCACAAGCTCTCGGCGGCGCCAGCCAAAAGCGCGATGAGGCATGGAAGATGCAAGGAAAATGGGCGGCATGATCAAGAATTCGGAAGATGTCCTCGCGACGGCGAACGGCTGGCGGGACGCCGGCCAAGGCGTGGCCATCGCGACGGTTGTCAGCACCTGGGGATCGTCGCCGCGCCCCGTGGGCAGTCAGCTGGTCGTCAACGAGGCCGGTGAGTTCGTCGGTTCGGTATCGGGCGGATGCATCGAGGGCGCGGTGGTCAAGGAAGCCATCGAGGTGATCGCCCAGCGCACTCCGCGCTTGCTCGATTTCGGCATCTCCAACCCGCAGGCGTGGGAAGTCGGATTGGCGTGTGGCGGCAAAGTGCAGGTGTTCGTCGAGCACGTCACCTGAGCGCGCCAAGCGATGAAGCGAGCGACGCTCCAACAAATTCAAGCTGACCGCGCGGCCAAACGGCCCGTCGTCTTGGCGACCAACCTCGCATCGGGCGAGGAGCAGCTTCTCTATCCGACCGAGGCGGCGGACCCCAGCGTCGCTTCCGATCTGGCGAGGAAGGCGGCCGCCGCTCTGCGCGCCGATCGGTCGGCCACCGTCGTGATCGACGGAACGACCTTCTTCCTCCACGCGTATAACCCGCCGCTACGCATGATAATCGTGGGCGCGGTTCACATCGCGCAGCCGCTGGCCAGGATGGCCGCGCTGGCGGACTATGACGTCACGATCGTCGACCCTCGGCGCTCGTTCGCGACCGATGAACGGTTCCCCGGTGTGGAAGTGACTCATGACTGGCCAGACGAGGCGCTCGAGCGCCTCAAGCCCGACCACCGAACCGCCGTTGTCACGCTCACCCACGATCCCAAGTTGGACGATCCGGCCCTCGAGGTGGTGCTGCGATCCTCGGCGTTCTATATCGGCGCGCTCGGCAGCAAGAAGACCCACGCCGCGCGTCTAGAGCGCTTGCGGCTCCAGGACGTCGACGAGCTGGACCTGGGCCGGATCCACGGGCCCGTGGGGCTTGCGATCGGAGCCAAGTCGCCCGCCGAGGTCGCCATCGCGATCATGGCCGAGGCGACCGAGCGGCTACGCGCGGAGCCGGCGCCGGAATGATCTTTGCCCAGCTCCGCGTCGGGGAGGCCGAGGGGGCCATCCTCGCCCACAGCCTGCGCCTCGAATCGGGGGCCCTAAAGAAGGGCCATCGCCTGATGGCCGAGGACATCGCGGCGCTGGTGGCAGCGGGAATCTCATCGGTGGCGGCGGCCCGCCTCGAACCCGAAGACGTGCCAGAGGACGAAGCCGCGAGCAGAGTCGCCACCGCCGCGGGCGGCCCGCACACGTATTTGGGCCAAGCCTTCACCGGGCGCCGCAGCATCTATGCCGAGGCGCGCGGGCTCGCGATTGTCGATCGCGCGCGGGTCGACGGCGTAAACCTCGTGGACGAGAGCCTGACATTGGCGACCGTCGCCCCCTTCTCGATCGTCGAGGCCAACCAGATGGTGGCGACGGTCAAGGTCAATCCCCTCTCGGCGCCCGCCCACGTGGTCAAGACGTGCGAGAATCTAGTCACACAGGATGAGCACCTTGTGAGGGTCGCACCGCTGCTGAACAAACCGGTGGGGCTGGTATCGACTCGGCTGCCCGGCACCAAGGAGCGCATTCTCGACAAGACCGTCGACACGATGCGAGCACGTGTCGAATCGCTCGGCAGCCGACTGGTGCACGAGATTCGTTGCGGGCACGATGAGGACGACATCTTGGCCGCCGTGCGCGAGCTGATCGAACGCGGGGCCCGACCGATACTGATCTTTGGCGCCTCGGCCATCGTCGACCGCCGCGATGTCGTACCACAAGCTATCGCGAAGGCCGGCGGCCACATCGACCACTTCGGCATGCCGGTCGACCCTGGCAATCTCACGATGCTGGCGCATATCGGCGACGTGCCGATCTTGGGGCTGCCAGGCTCGGCGCGATCGCCGCGCATTCACGGCTGCGACATCTTGATCCAGCGGTTGTTGGCCGATGTCCCGATACGGCGCGAGGACATCATGCGTTTGGGCGCGGGCGGACTCCTGAAAGAGATTCCGGGTCGGCCGCACCCGCGCGACCATCGGGCCGGGGCCCGCCGCCCGCGGCGTCGGATTGGCGCGGTTGTGCTTGCCGCCGGTCAATCGAGGCGAATGGGACGTCGCAACAAACTGCTCGCGGCGATCGACGGGACGCCGATGCTTACGCGCGTCGTCGATACCGTGCTCACCTCGACCGCGCGGCCCGTGGTGGTGGTCACCGGCCACGAGGCCGAGGCCATCAAGCTAGCGCTGGCCGGCCGCGAGGTTCAGTTCACCCACAACCCGCGCTACGCCGAGGGCCTGAGTTCGTCGCTGGGTTCCGGCCTCGCCGCGATGCCAGAGGTGGACGGGGTGCTGATCTGCCTGGGCGACATGCCCCGCGTCACGCGGGCACACCTGGATCGGCTGATCGCCGCGTTCGCGCCTGAGCGGGGGCGCTCGATCTGCGTCCCCACCTGCAACGGCAAACGTGGCAATCCGGTCCTCTGGTCGGCGGTGTACTTCGCGGAAATGCGCGGGCTCGCCGGCGATGTCGGCGCCCGCCATCTGATGGGCGAGCACAGCGACGAAGTCCACGAGGTGGCGATCGACGATGAAGCGATATTCGTTGATGTCGATACGCCGGACGCCCTGAGCGCTATCGACATCGCGGCGAGTGCGTGAGGACGAGGCGAGCAGACGATGATTGAGGAGCTATATCAAAAAGAGCTGCTGCGGCATGCGGCGGCCGCACGCGGGCACGGCCGTTTGGACGGGCCGGACGCCAGCGTCACGCTCGACAATCCACTGTGCGGAGACCGCGTGACCATCGATATCAATGTGTCGGGAACGCGAGTCTCCGAAGTCGGCCAAGTGGTCCGCGCCTGTCTGCTTTGTCAGGCCACGGCATCGATCATCGGCGAGCGCGCCGTCGGCCACTCGGCGGACGACGTTCGTGGCGTGATCGCCGCCACCGCCGAGATGCTGAGCGATGGCGGCACGCCACCCGGTGACGACTGGGAGGAGATGGCGGCGTTCACCCCGGTCGCCGAGCATAAGAGCCGACATCAGTGCGTCCTGCTTCCGCTCGAGGCTCTGGTCCAGGCGATCGAAAAAGCAGCCGAGGGCGCCCCCGGCTACGGCGCCGCGCCGGCTTGAATCGGCGTGGCGCGTGCTTCCTCCAGGTCCTCCACCGACATAAGGCTCTCGACAAACGCGAGACTCGCCTGGGCCTGGGCGGCCAAGCGCACGTCGGCGCCCTTGACCACGAGGTCGAACCAGCGATAGGCGGCAAGGTGGTCTCTTTCCACGCCATCGCCGCGGGCATAAAGGACGCCAAGGTTGTACTGCGCGTCCACGAGACCGGCGCTGGCCGCGGCCCGATAGAGGTCGAACGCGCGCTCATGATCGCGGGGCACGCCATCGCCCCGCGCATACAGAACACCGAGATTGTTTCGCGCGCCGGCATGACCTTGCCGCGCCGCTTTTTCGTACCAAAGGGCCGCAGCCGCGGGATCGGCCGTCACCCCCTCACCCCGGTCGTACAGCGTGCCCAGATTGTACTGAGCTTCCGTCACCCCCTGCTCCGCCGCCATGCGATACCACACCGCCGCCGCCGCCGGATCGGCTGGCCCGCTCTCCCCCTTGTGCAGCATGACGGCGAGGTTCAGCTGTGCCTGCGCGTGACCTCGCCGCGCTGCCCGCGCATACCAGCGCACCGCCTCCGCGAGATTGCGCTCGAAACGAATGCCCTCATGGTAGATGAGCGCAAGAAAGTACTGCGCTCGGGGATTGCCATCCTCGGCGGCGGCCCGGTACCAACGCATGGCATCGCCATAACTGGTCGGCGTTTCGACATCCGCAAGTGTGGGCGAAACGAGGCACAGGGCGAGGACGAGCGGCAGCAGGCGTCTCATCAAGCGAACTGTTGGAGAACGTCGCGGACAGACTAGGCGACGACGTCGAACGGCGTGCTAGCGCCCGCACGGGTGGCGGTGAAAGCCGGATTTGACGAGGACTCGCCCACGACGCCAGCGCCGAGAGACGGTTGATCCACCCGGCTCGTCGGTGATGGATCGTCCTCGCCACGGCTCTCGGCGGCGCGCTCTTTCCGCAGTTCCGCCTGGGCCTTGAGGCGTTCGGCCTCGGCCCGGCTCGCGATGCGCCGATCCGGAGCGGACGGCTTGGCCGGCGCGAGGGCGGCCCGCTTGACAACCGCCATCTTGTCGATGGTCGCTTGTGGATCGCCCGGCACGGGGCTGACATCGATGGAGACCTGCCCCGCCACGGCGTACGCCTTGCCATTCGGACCTCGCTCGTAGGTATAGCGCGGGGCGCCAGCGTACTGTCCGCCAGCGCGCGCGTGCGCCCCTTCGTGACGCCGGACCTCTTGATCGCGAGCGCTGAGTCTCTGGATGGTTCTGCGCTCCGCATCGGTCAGGTTTTGCCCATCCACCAGCGAAGTCGCGCCGGCCTGGAGGGTGGCGACGCCTCCGAAATCGATCAGCGCCGATGGCAGTCCCACGCCGACGCCAGAATTGGGGGTGGCGCCGGCCTCGCGCGCCGCCCGAGCGATTCCGATCGCGCTGTTTGGAGCCGACTCCTCGGCCGCTGCCGCACCGAACCTCGGAGGCGGGGCGAAGTTCGCGGCTACCGCCGTCTCAATGGCGCCAATCATGGGCCGGACCGACAACCGAGGCGATGTCCCTATCTCTGTTGAAATTCGTGGGGCAGGCGTCGCTGGTTGATGATGCTGTGCTGCCTTCATGATGGTTTCAATGGCACTGTCGGCCTGAGCCTTTCTCAAGTGTTCCTGGAGAGCATTTCGGAGGATGGGCAGCTGACGATAGGCCTTGAGGCGACGGAAGGTTTTCTGGGCCTCCAGCAGGCCGGCGGCGGTCCATCTGAGCGCCATCTCGGCGTGTCTCCAGCGTTTGACGTTGCGGGTGACCTGGCGCACCGTGCCGAGCGCGTTCTCGACGATGTTGGTGCAGGCGAGCGAGCGCCGGAGTTCGTGCGGCAGGCCGAGGCGGATGACGGTGAGTATCTCGTCCAGCCCCTCCAGGATGCTGCCCGAGACGCCCGGTTCCTCATGCTCCAGACGCCGGGCCAGGTTGCGCAGCAGCCGTTCGGCCTTGTCTGCGTCGTCCTGGTCCCAGGCCTGACGGAGCGCCTTCTTGACGCTCGCATGCAAATGCAGGGGCAGGCGCTCGATGATGTTACGGCCCTTGTGGACCTGGCAGCGCTGGATGGCGGCGGCCACACCGAAGGTGTTGCGGATCGCTTTGCTGAGCGCCTTCGCGCCATCGACGATGAACAGCCGGGGCAGCGTCGGATCGAGCCCCCTGGCGAGGAGATTGTCGAGCAAGGCCTGGACGACGACAGTGTTCTCCGTCGCCCCCTCGACCACGGCCAGGACATGCTTGTCGCCGTTGCCATCGACGCCGATCGCCGCCACCAAGACATGGTCGCCGACATGCAGACCGTCGATCTGGATGACCAGCAGGTCGAGCTCCGAGAGGTCCGAGGCAAGCCAGGCCTTCATCTTCTTGCGCGACAGCGCCACAAAGCGCCGGGAAACGGCCGACTTCGAGGTGCCGTCGCCACGCGCTTTCGCCAGGTCGCCCTCGGGCAGACGGACCGCGCGGTGGTACTTGCGGGTCGGCACGTTCAGCACCATCAGGTTGAGCGCCCACTCGAGCAACAGGTTGCCGTCGCGCAGCACCTGCCAGCTCTCCAAACCCACCTCCTTGCCAGCATGGTCGCGAACCCGTGGCCGCTGCACTTTCACGCGGCCGCCGTGGTAGCCGATCTCGCTCTGCGTATGGCCCCAGCGATAACCCCGACGGTTCCCATGGCGACGATGTCGGGCCCCGCACACGGTCGTGGCGTCCTCCTCCATCATCTCGGCCAAGGCCTCGACCCCGGCCAGGAGACAGAACCGATCCACGCTGAGACGGACTGCGTCCATCGCGTCTGCCAGCGGCGGCATAGGAAACGAGGTGGCAAGGGCTTTCGGGCTACTGGAACTACGGATATTCTTTCCCATGGTGTCGTTCTCCCTCTTGGGTTTGCAGCACCCGGAGCCTAACGGCTCCAGGAGAGCGACACCTACCTCAACTTTTCAACATCGACCGGGACATCTCCACAACCGATACTACGCATGGATACAGCGTAACCCCACCAATCTCGCGATGCTAGCAGCCTGTCGGACTTGAGCCGGGAGTCGAAATAGGATTCGATGGTATCAGTTGATTTGCCCGCGCGTGATGGAGGCCGTCATGAGCAATTTCCGACCGGTCGACCGGGAGACGGGGTTTCTGCTGCCGCCGTCGGTGGAGGAATGGCTTCCCGAGCGGCATCTGGCGCGCTTCGTGGTCGAGGTGATCGAGCAGTTGGACCTCTCGGCGTTCGTGAAGGCCTATCGCGGCTCGGGCTCGGCGTCCTATCACCCGAGCATGCTGCTGGGGCTTCTGGTCTACGGCTACGCCACGGGGGTGTTTTCGAGCCGCAAGTTGGAGCGCGCGACCTATGATTCTGTCGCTTTCCGCTTCATCGCGGCCAACGATCATCCCGACCACGATACCATCGCCGCGTTCCGGCGGCGTTTTCTCGACCGGATCGAAGGGCTGTTCGTCGAGGTGCTGCTGCTGGCCCGGGAAGCCGGGGTGCTGAAGCTCGGCACGGTGGCGCTGGACGGCACCAAGGTGCACGCCAACGCGAGCCGGCACAGCGCGCTGTCGTGGAAACACGCCTGCGAGCTCGAAGCCCGGTTGAAGGCCGAGGTGGCGGAGTTGATGGCGTTGGCGGAGGCGGCCGATGGGGCGGATGTGCCCGACGGGATGTCGGTGCCCGAGGAACTGGCCCGGCGCGAGGATCGTCTGGCCCGCATCGCCGAGGCTAAGGCGGTGATCGAGGCGCGGGCGCGCGAACGCCTTGAGCGGGAACGGGCCGAGTACGAGGCGAAGCTCGAGGCGCGCGCGGAGAAGGCCGAGAAGACGGGCCGCAAGCCGGGCGGCCGTCCACCCGAGCCGCCGGTGGCCGGGCCCGGGCCGAAGGACCAGGTCAATCTGACCGACGCGGACTCGCGCATCATGCCGGTGGCCGGCGGCGGCTTCGAACAGGCCTACAACGCCCAAGCCCTGGTGGCGGCCGACAGCCTGCTGGTGGTCACCAACGACGTGGTCCAGGCCCCCAACGACAAGCGGCAAATCGAGCCGGCGCTGGAAGCGCTCGCCCGCCTTCCCGAGGCGCTGGGCGCGCCCGAGACCCTGCTGGCGGACAGCGGCTACTTCAGCGAGGCCAACGTGAACGCCTGCGCCGAGGCCGAGATCGCGCCGTTGATCACGCCCGGCCGGGAACGCCATCATCTCTCCTGGAAGGACCGCTTCGCCGGCGCGCCGCCGCCCCCGGAGAACCCGACGCCGCTGGAAGCGATGACACATCGACTGGCGACGCCCGAGGGCCGGCAACTCTACGCCCTGCGCAAGCAAACGCCGGAACCGGTGTTCGGCATCATCAAATCGGCCATGGGCTTCCGCCAGTTCTCGCTACGCGGCCTGGACAAGGTCACGGGCGAATGGAACCTGGTGACCCTGGCCTGGAACATAAAGAGAATGTTCACCTTGCAATACGCTTGAGCAGGCGGCCGGACTCCGTACCTCGCGAAAAGGAATAAGAGTATGCTCGCCTTGCGGCACGCGCGAGCAAGCGAACGTACTTCGTGCCCTCACGAGAGGGCATAAGAGTATACTCACCCTGCGGTACGCGCGGCCAAGCGACCGCACTCCGTGTCCTCACGAAAGGCGCTCGATCCCATGACCTCTCCACATCGCGATCCGTCCACACCCATTCTCGCGGACCTCAGTCCGACAGGCTGCTAGTGCAAACAAACTTACGCACCTTCCCATGTTCTTGACACAAACCTCACCAAGTTGCGAGCCCGGAACCAATCGCCCATTATCAACACGCAGCTAGGGGAGGACGACCCATGAGCATGAGCTTGAGCGAGCGCGAAAACAAAGTCATCGCCGGAATCCAGAAGGTCCGATTTTTCCCTTTGCCGGTTGTCGGTGGCGACGGCAGCTATCTGATTTTGGAAGATGGCCGGCGCGTCCTGGACATGTCCGCGACATGGGGCGCGGCGACGCTCGGTTACAATCACCCGGGCGTCACCGAGGCGGTGTGCCGCGCGGTCGACGGTATGGCGGGTGTGAGCAGCATATGCTCGACGAGCGAGCCCTCGGTGTGCCTTGCCGAGGAACTCCTCGACCTGGTCCCGGGCGGGGAAGGCCGGCGCGTCTGGTTCGGCCACTGTGGCTCGGAGGCCAACGACGCGATGACTCGCGCCGTCCCGGCGGCCACCGGGCGCGGTCGCTTCGTCTCCTTTATCGGCGGGACCCACGGCGGCTTTACCGGCGGAATGTCGGTCTCTGGCTACGACGCTCTACTGCTCAACACGGCGTCGACGGCGCGCTCCGGACAGATATACCTGCCCTACCCCGATCCGTACCGGCCGCCATTTCCGGGCGATGTCGGCCAGCAGGTGCTCGATTATTTCGAGTATCTGCTGCGAACGATGGCGCCGCCCGAGCAGATCGCGGGCGTCATCATTGAAGGCGTGATGTGCGATGGCGGCGACGTGGTGCCGCCGCCGGGTTTCTTGGCAGGGCTTTCGGAACTGTGCAAACGCCACGGCATTCTGTTGATCTTCGATGAAGTCAAGGTAGGCCTCGGGCGGACCGGCGCCTTCCACTCGTTCGATGCCGAGGGCGTGGTCCCGGACCTGATTAGCTACGGCAAGGCCCTGGGCGGTGGCCTGCCGCTCGGCGCGCTGGTCGGGCCCGCGGATATCATGGACAACCCGCGTGGATTAACGATTACGACGACCCAGGGCAACCCCGTCGCCGCATCCGCAGGGCGCGCTGTTCTGCGCGCGATCAGCGAAGGCCGCCTGTGGGAGAACGCCGAGGCGCGCGGCAACCAACTGATCGAGGGCCTGCGCCAGTTGGCCAACAAGCACCCGCTGATTGGCGACGTGAGGGGGCGTGGGTTGGTGATCGGCGTCGACCTCGTGACGGATCGCGCCAGCAAGGAGCCCGCCGCGAGCCAGTGCGCCAAGACTGTGTTTCGAGCGCAAGAGCTGGGCGCGGTGTTTTTCTACGTCGGCGGTGGTTCGAACGTCATCGAGCTGACGCCACCCATCACGCTGAGCGAGACCGAAGCCGAAGAGGGTTTGCAAATCCTCGACCAGGCGCTCGACGATGTCGAGCAAGGCCGGGTTTCCGACGCGGCGGTGGCTGAGTACGCGGGCTGGTAGGCGTGCCGTGGGACATGGTGAGCGCCACCACGCGCCGGCGACGCGTCGCAACCGGGAGCATATTCTCGTCGTTCTCCAGCGCGTGCTGCCCAGCACCGGCGCCATCCTCGAAATCGCCAGCGGCTCCGGCGAGCACGCCGCTTGGATGGGCCAGCGCCTGCCAGGGATAGAATGGCAGCCGAGCGACGCCGACCCCGACAAGCTGGACAGCATCTCGATTTGGTCGGCGGAGGCAGCCGACGCGACGATCCGCGAACCGCTGCTCCTCGACGCCGCCGCGCCGCACTGGCCAATCGAGGCGATCGCCGACCGTCTCGGCGCGATCGTATGCATCAACCTGATTCACATCGTGCCGTGGGGCACCTGCGAGAGTCTGGTGCGGGGCGCGGGCCGAGCGCTGCCGGTGGGCGGCATTCTCTATCTGTATGGCCCGTTTCGCCGCCACGACGTGCCCACCGCGCCGAGCAACGAGGCGTTCGATGAGTCATTGCGCGCCACGGATCCGAGCTGGGGGCTGCGCGACCTCGATGCGGTCACCGCGCTCGCGCGCGACAACGGACTGGGCCTGAGCGAGGTACTCGAAATGCCGGCCAACAACCTGTCGGTGATTTTCTCGCGCCGCTAATCGAGCTCGCGGATGTAGGCATCGACCACCGCGTTGAAACGGTCCGTTTCCTCGAGGAACGGACAATGATTGCTATGCTCGAAGACCTCGAGGCGCGCGCTCTGGCACGCCGCCTGTATCCAGCGCGCCGAATCGAGCGTCTGCATCGCCTCATCGGCGCCAAAACACAGCAGTGTCGGAATGGGAAAGCCTGTGATGACCGACGCGAAGTTGCGCACCGACTGGTCGTAGAGGATCGCACCGGCGATAGCCTCGGGCGCCCGGATCATCTCGTCGTACATCCACTGAAAGTCGGCGTCGGTGATCGGGTCCTTGAACATCATCGGCACGATGGCCTTGGCGAGCTCGTTGCGGTTGGTCTGGGTGGCGACCAGCCAGTCGCGCAGCATCTCGAAGGTGATGAAGCCGCGCGGTTCGTCGGCCCACTTGTAGTCGGTCGGCGATTGATCGATGTTGACCATGGCCTTGATATCGCACCTGCCGAACTGGCGGTAATGATCCCAGATCACGAACGACCCCATCGACCACCCGATCAGGATCGGCTCGGCGATCCCGAGCGCCGCGAGAAAAGCGTGGAGATCCTGGGCATAGGTCTCGACCGTCTGCCCGTGGAGCATCATCGAGGAGCGCCCGTGGCCGCGGAAATCCACCGCGATGGTCCGGTAGCGATCGCCGAACCAGCGAATCTGGCGCTGAAAGAAGCGGCAGCTGCCCCACACACCATGCAGGAATACAACCGGCCGCCCTTTCCCTTTCTCCTCGTAGTAGAGACGAACGCCGCCACCGATATCGATGCTATCGCGCTTGATGCCGTCGGCTGAATCCGCGGTCGTCATGTCTGAGCCTCATTTCGCGCTGACGAGAACCGGTCGGGAGTAAGCCCCATGAGCAATATCTTCGAAGGCCGCGTCGCCATCGTCACCGGGGGCGGGCAAGGAATCGGCGCCTCGATTTGCGCCGCGTTCGCCGATGAGGGTGCCGCCGTCGCGGTCGTGGACATCGCGGGCGCCCAAGCCTCCACCGTCGCGGCGGCGATCAGCGCCCGCCGCGGGACCGCGCGGGCCTTCGCCATCGATGTCGCCGATCCGGCCGCCGTCGACGCCGTATGCGCCAGCGTCGCCAATGCCTTTGGTGGCATCGATGTCGTCGTCAACAATGCCGGCATCGACATCTCCCGCGCGGTGGAGAATATGTCGCAAGACGATTGGCAGCGGGTTCTCGACGTCAATCTCACCGGTCCCATGAACTTCACGCGTGCGAGCGTACCCTACCTGAGACGGCGGGCCGGCGCCGCCATCGTCAACGTCTCGTCCCTGGCGGGAAAGCGCCTGGTCTACAACGGTGGCGCCAATTACACCGCCGCCAAGTCAGGCTTGATGGGCCTCACGCGCCAATCGGCGCTAGAGCTCGCCGCCTACGGAATACGGGTAAACGCGGTCTGCCCGGGACCAGTGCTGACGCCGATGATGAAAAACGTCATGTCCCAAGCTGAGATCGACGAAGTTTTGAAGCTCTTGCCACTTGGGCGTTGGGTAATGCCGGAGGAGGTGGCCGACGCCGTGCTGTTCTTCGCCGGGCCCGGTGCGGCGATGTGCACCGGCACCGACATCGACGTCGACGGCGGCTTCTCGGTCACCTACGGCATCCCGTTCGAGGACTACTTCAAGCGGCGCGGCGTCGTATACGTGGCGACGGATCGATCGCCCGAGGGTTAGTGCGGGCGCTGGCGTAGCGCCGCCATTCTCAGGCCCCGCGATAGTTGGCGACCCCAACGGGGTTCGAACCCGTGTCTTCAGCGTGAAAGGCTGATGTCCTAGGCCACTAGACGATGGGGTCGCGGGCTGTCCGGTCTATCGTCCATGCGCGCCGAAAAATCAAGCGCTCTCCCCGGCCCGGGCGACATCCTCGATGATTAGTTGCATACGGGCGCCGCCGGATCGGCGATCCGGGCGGATCGTTCCGGCGACATGTAGCGCCGCGCGGCCGGGCGCCAGCAAAGCCTCGCCAATCGGGCCGTCCGCCTGGCCGAACGCTATAGCATCGACGCGACCACCATCGGCGCCGGTGAGCGTGCAACGGACGTGGCGGTTACCCACGATCTTGGCGCCGACCACTCTAGCATCGGCAATGGCGAACCTCGGTTCCCGGTTGCCAGCGCCGTAGGGTCCGGCCTGCGCGAGTGCCGCCGCGAAATCGCCATTCACGGCACCCGGCGCTAACGCCCCATCGATGTGCAGCGGACGACCGATATCCAGATCGGCCACCTGCGATGCAAGTTTCGCGATGAGAAACCGCTGCAAATTTTCGATCTGATCCCTGGCGACCGTGAGGCCAGCCGCCATTGCATGGCCGCCACCGCTGCGCAGCAACCCGGCTGCGCGGGCGGCGGTGACGGCGGCGCCGAGATTGGCGCCAACGACGGACCGGCCCGAGCCCCTGCCGGTGCCCTCCTCGTCAATCGCGACGACGAGGGCCGGCCGACCGTAGTGGTCCTTGAGCCGGCTTGCGACGATGCCGATTACGCCAGGGTGCCAGCCCTCGCCGACCACCATCACGAGCGGCCCAGAGTGCTCGGTATACCGCCTTGCCGCCTGCGCCATCGCCTCTTCTTGGACCAACGCTTCGATCGCCCGGCGTTCAGCGTTGAGGCGATCGAGCTCGCGCGCGATCTCGTTGGCTTCGTCGGGATCGGTGGTGGTCAAGAGCCGCGCGCCCAAATCGGCGCACCCCACCCGACCTCCCGCATTGATTCGGGGGCCCAGGATGTAGCCCAGGTGATAGGTGCTCGGTGGTCCGTTCTGTCCGGCGACGTCGGCGAGCGCGGCTAAGCCGATGTTGCGCCGACGCGCCATCACCGCGAGCCCCTTTGTCACCAGAGTGCGATTGACCCCGGTCAAAGGAACCACATCGCAAACCGTGCCGAGGGCGACCAGATCCAGCCACTCTAGGAGTTCGGGCTCGTCGCGCTCAGCATACCAACCGGCCTCGCGCAACGCGCGATTGGTGGCGATGACCAACAGGAAGGCGACCCCCACCGCCGCGAGCTGGCCATAGGCGCGGTCCTCGTCGGTTCGATTGGGATTTATGACGGCGAGCGCCCGTGGCAGCGCCGGCTCGGCGAGATGATGATCCACGACGATGACCTCGAGGCCGATCTCAGCGGCCGTGGCGAGCGGCTCGTGCGCAAGGGTGCCGCAGTCCACGGTGACGACGACACGGGTGCCGTCGGCGGCGATGCGCCTTAGAGCCGGCGCGTTGGGCCCATAACCTTCCTTGATGCGATCTGGAATGTAGAACGCGAGCTGGCCCCCGACGCCATCGCAAAAGCGCTTGAGCAGCGCGGCGCTGGTGGCCCCATCGACATCGTAGTCGCCGAACACGGTGATCGGCTCGCCCGCCATGATCGCGCGCGCCAGCCGACCGGCCGCCACATCCATGTCCTTGAAGCGCGACGGATCGGGGAGGTCGCCCCGCAGCGTTGGGTTCATGTGATCGGCGGCTGTCTCCAGATCGACGCCACGCGCGGCCAGGACCCTGCCCACCACCTCGGGTATCGAAAGTCGTTGGCTGAGGGCGAGGCTCAATCGATCGTCAGCCACACTCGGAACCCAGCGCCGACCCGTCGCCGAGCTGGTGACGCCGAGAACCGACGGCGCGGCGTCCAGGCTCACGCCAGCCGGCCTTCGATCGGATAGCAGGCGATCAGAACTCGAGGAAGACTTCGGCGCGACGGTTCTCTTGCTCGCCCGCCGGCATGACCTCGTAGTAGACGGGATCGCTGTCGCCCCGCGCCTCGGTGAGCACACTGCCAGGTGGCGCGCCGAGGCGGATCAGCTCGCGGGCCACCGCCTCCGCGCGATCGACCGAGATGGAGAAATTAACCAACATGTGCTCGGCCAGCGGGAGATCGCGGGTCCGGCTCGAGGCGTGACCGACCACCCGGATGAAGCCGCCACGGGTGCGATGGGCGGCCACGACCTTCTTCAAGGCGTCCCGATGGCGGCGACCGATACGGTCGGAACCGTTGGCGAACTTGACGATCGCCGCCAGCCCCGGTGCGCCGCCGAACGACGGGCCGGACGCCGCCCCACCCATTGCCTCGGCAGTGTCTGGCATCATCACGTCATCGGCAAAAGCCACCTCGGCGCTCGCGGGCGATGAGAAAGACGGATTGGCCGGCGCGGTCGTGACGGTCGCGCTCGATTCGGCCAGGCGCATGGCGAACGTCTGTGCCAGGGAGTCCTGGCCACCGGCACCGGCGACCGTGGTCACCGCCGGGTTTCTGGTTTCCAGCATCACGCTGGTTTCTGGAACGACCCTCGTTGCCGGAATGACCGTGGCCACTTCGGCCTCTGGCGGCGACCGCTCGTAGGTCGGCTCGCTCATCAGCGGCTCGGCGATCACGGTCGCCGAGGGATCGATCGGCTCCAGCGAATCATAAAGTGACTCCGCCTCACCGAGGGCGCTGGGCGCGCGCGGCTCCACCTCCTCGATCAGCGGTCGGGGCTCAACATCCACGCGCGCGATCTCACGTGGCTCCGACGCGTCGTCACGTGGCGGCGCCATCGTTTCCTGGGGCGTTTCCGGGGGCGTTTCCGGGGCCACCTCATCGAACGCCAGGAAGTCGTCGGCCGGACCCGCGCGCAAATCTTCGTCGGTGTAGCGGGCGGAGTCGCGGTCGGCGATCAGCCCATCACGAACCCCCTCAATCTCCTCGGGACTGGATGCCTCGGAGGGGCGCTCTGGAACCGATGACAGATCGGGAAAATCCTCTTCCTCGCCAGGCGCGGCCGCATCACTCGACAACCCCGATGGCGACGTCTCATCGTCGAAGACGCTGTCGTAAAGGCTCCCAGGGTTGGCCCAGTCCGGGATCATCGAGCAGCCGCCGAGGCCGAACAGCATCGCCGCGCCGACGAGTACGCCGCGTCTCGCCCCCTTGGCGCGGTTCCCGGCCGGGCCGGGCGACCCTACTCCACTAACGATGCCTGCGGTGTCCACGCCGTTGTCTTTCACGAATGCCCCCTCGCCGACTCACCATAAAGGACGGCCCGCGGGTCTCGCAATGGCCGTCAAGGGAATAGCGGCGCTTGCTCCAGCCCAGCGGTTTCCGCGAAGCCCCACATCAGGTTCATGTTCTGAACCGCCTGACCGGCGGCGCCCTTCACCAGATTGTCGATAACCGAGACGATGATGGCGCGCCCCGGCAACCGGTCTTGCATCACGCCGATCAGGCAATAATTGGAGCCCCGGACATGGCGGGTCGCCGGCATCGGCCCTTCAGGGACGACACCGACGAACGGCTCGTCCCGATACCGCTCGGCCAGACGCTCGCGCACATCCCCGGCCGTCGATCCGCCCGTCAGCGTGACGTAGATGGTCGCCAAGATACCGCGATTCATCGGGACCAGGTGTGGGGTAAAGCCAACCACCACATCCTCGCCGTTAGCGCGCGAAAGTTGGTGCTCGATCTCGGGGGCGTGGCGATGCGCGCCGACGGCGTAGGCGTGAATACCCTCGCTCACTTCAGCGAAGAGGCTCGCCTCTTTGGCTGCTCGCCCGGCGCCACTGACGCCGGATTTGGCATCGATGATGATCTCGGAGGCATCAATCAGGTTGTCCTCGACGAGCGGCAGCAGCGGCAGCAGGGCAGCGGTCGGATAGCAACCGGGACAGGCGATGAGACGTGCGGACCTCACCTCGTCGCGTGCGAACTCCGTCAGTCCATACACCGCCTCTTCTTGCAGCGCATGCGCCTGGTGCGCTTTGCCGTACCATTCGGCATAGGTTGGCGGATCCAAGCGGAAGTCGGCCGACAAGTCGATGACCTTGATGTCACGATCGAGGCCAGCCACGAGGTCCGCCGTCTCCTCGCGGATGAGTTCGTCGACGAGGGTGTGACCGGTCGCGTGCAACAATCCGGCGACGATCCCCTGTGTCTCGCCATGCGGCAGCGCACAAAACGCGACGTCGATGTCGATGCCCGACCATTCGACTTCGCTGATCGGCAACAGATCCGGCAGATCGAGCAACCGGAGGTGGGGCAACGTGTCGGCGACTGACTGATGCGCGTGGCGCTCAGCTGTGAGGACCGCGATGTCGACGCGCGGGTGTCGCGCTAGCAGCCGCACGAGTTCGGCGCCGGTGTACCCGCTAGCGCCGAGAATAGCCGCTCTCAAACGAGTCTTGGATTCGGGCTTGGATTCGGCCGCCACGACCATCTCCCCTGCAAAAGAAAGGGCGCCCCCTGGCGCCCCGACGACCGCGAAAAATCGGTGCGCTCAGCGCTTGGAGAACTGGAAGCTACGTCGTGCCTTGCGGCGGCCATACTTCTTTCGCTCAACGACGCGCGAATCGCGAGTGAGGAAACCGCTCTTTTTCAACACCACTCGCAGCGTCGGCTCGTAAAATGTCATGGCCCGACTGATGCCATGGCGAACCGCGCCCGCCTGACCTGACAGCCCACCACCCTTTACCGTGCACCAAATATCGTATTGGCCTTCACGATCGGTCACTCCGAACGGCTGGTTGATGATCATCTGCAGAACCGGACGGGCAAAATAGACCTGGTGGTCGCGTCCGTTCACGACGATCTGCCCGCTCCCTGGTTTGACCCAGACCCGCGCGATCGCGTTCTTCCGCTTGCCCGTGGCATAGGATCGACCGTCGCCGCCGATCCGCGGTTCTGGCATCTGTTCGGTTTGGGGCGTCACCGTGGACACCAGCGCGTCAAGTCCGGATTCTTCCATCGTCATGATCTAAGGACGCGCCCTGTTCTTCGGGTTCATCGACGCCACATCTAGCGGCGCCGGCTTTTGCGCTTCGTGCGGATGGTCAGGACCGCAATAGAGATGGAGGTTCGAGAGCTGAAGGCGCCCCAACGGACCCCTCGGAATCATCCGCCGGACCGCCTGATGGATAAGCTTTTCGGGGCGGCCGCTCGCCAGAATCAGCTCCGGGGTCTTGGTCTTGATGCCGCCGGGATATCCGGTGTGCCGGTAATGAATCTTGTTGTCGCGCTTGCGCCCCGTGAGCCGCACCTTCTCGGCATTGACGATGACAACATAATCGCCATCATCCATGTGCGGGGTATACGTCGGCTTGTGCTTCCCCCGAAGACGGTTGGCGACAATACTGGCGAGACGGCCCAGAATGAGGCCGTCGGCGTCGATCAGGAGCCACGATTTCTGGATATCGGACGGCCTGGCGGAGTGAGTTAATGTCGATGTTGTCGCCATGTTGGCTGTATGTAGGCCAGCGACTGGCCGCTGTCAATGCATTTCAGATGCGTTGTCAATGGGTTATGAGACGGTACTGGAGTAGTGGGGCTTAGGATGACGAACTTGGCGAGCGTGGCGGACGTTTCGATCGCGGAAGCTATTTTGCTGCGGGAGGACCACGACGGTGTGGCGACTCTGACACTCAATCGGCCGTCGGCGCGGAACGCGCTCTCGGTCGAGCTGATGGCATCATTGCAACGGGAGCTGGACAAACTCGCGCAGGACCGGACCGTCAGCGTGGTCGTTCTCGAAGCACGCGGACCTGCCTTCTGCTCGGGTCACGATCTGAAGGAGCTGCGCTCGCTATCGAGCGCTGAGGCGTTCCGACCGGTCATGACGCAATGCAGCAAGATGATGAGCTCGATCGCGCGTCTGCCGCAGCCGGTCATCGCACGAGTCCACGCGACAGCGACCGCCGCGGGGTGCCAGCTGGTCGCCAGTTGCGATCTGGCGATCGCGGCCGATTCCGCGTCCTTCGCCACGCCGGGCGTCAAGATAGGCCTCTTCTGCTCAACGCCGATGGTCGCGATAAGCCGCTGCATCGGGTCGAAACATGCCATGCAGATGCTGTTGACGGGCGATCCGATTGACGCGGAAACCGCGTGGCGCTTTGGACTGGTCAACGAGGTCGTCGCAGCCGACAAACTGGATGAGACCGTTGCGACCTACGCGCGCACGATCGCGGCAAAGCCGGCCCGGGTGATGGCCATCGGCAAGGAAGCCTTCTATCGCCAGCGCGAGCTGGATCTCGATTCGGCGTACGAGTTCGTGGGCCAGGTAATGACGCGAAATCGGCTAATGGCAGAGAGCCAGGAGGGGATCGATGCCTTCATCGAAAAGAGATCGCCGCACTGGCCCACCCCGTCATGAGCGGCCCCGGACGGCTTGACTCACGCGATCCGGTCCAGGACCGTCACGGGTATGGCAAGGGTGGTTGAACAAGTCGCGGAGCAGCGGCCACAAACGTCGCTGAAGCGGCACAACTTTTACTCTGATCAAACCCTGCGCGACATTCTCGGGAGTGTCCGCACCATCGCTTTGGTGGGCGCCAGCACGCAGTGGCGGCGGCCCAGTTTCTACGCGATGAAATACCTGCAAAAGAAGGGATACAGGGTGATCCCGGTCAACCCCGCGCGGGCCGGCATCGAGATTCTCGGCGAGCTAGTGTACGCGGGGATCGCGGAGATCCCGGTAAACGTCGACATGGTCGACGTCTTCCGCACCTCCGAGGAGGCCTATGAGATCACCAAGGATGTCATCGCCGCGAAGGAGGACAAGGGAATCCGCGTCCTCTGGATGCAGCTCGGCGTCCGCGACGATGCCGCCGCCGAGCTGGCGGCGGCAGCGGGACTGACCGTCATCATGAACCGGTGCCCGAAGATCGAGTTCGCGCGGCTATCGGGCGAGCTGAGCTGGAGCGGCATCAACTCGGGAATCATTTCCGCCAAGGCCTTGAAGGCACCAAACGCATGACGAACGCGGCACGATCAGACGGCGACACCGACGAGGCGGCCACGGCGCAGCGGGAATACGGGGTCGAAACCCTGGCCATCCATGCCGGAGCGCGCCCCGATCCGGTGACCGGGGCGCGCTCGACCCCGATCTACCAAACGACAGCATATGTCTTCGATGATGACGAGCATGCGGCCGAACTCTTCAACCTGCAGACATTCGGTTACATCTATTCCCGCATTACCAATCCCACCGTCACGGTACTTGAGGAGCGGATAGCGGCGCTCGAGGGCGGGCGCGGAGCGGTGGCAGCGGCGAGCGGGCACGCGGCACAGTTCCTGACGGCCGCTACTCTCCTGGAGGCGGGCGATGAGTTCATCGCGTCGCGGAATCTCTATGGCGGTTCGGTCACGCAGTTCGGCCTGAGCTTTCCCAAGCTCGGCTGGACCTGTCATTTCGTCGATGGCACCGAGCCGCAGAACTTCGAGAACGCGATGACCGACCGGGTCAAGTTCATCTTCTGCGAGGGCTTGGCCAATCCGGGCGGAATCGTGCTCGACCTCGAGCCGATCGCCGCGATCGCGCACCGCCACGGCATCCCCCTTGTGGTCGACAACACCCTAGCTTCCCCGTACCTGTGCCGCCCGTTCGAATGGGGTGCCGATCTGGTGATCCACTCCACCACCAAGTTCATCGGCGGGCACGGCAACACGATGGGCGGCATCACGGTGGAATCGGGTCGTTTCGACTGGGAGCAGAACGACAAGTTCCCGGGCCTCAGTCAACCCGATCAGGCCTACCACGGCATGACGTTCGCCGAGACCTTTGGCGATTTCGGCTTCACCATGAAGATGCGCGCCGTGGCCTTGCGCGATTATGGCCCGTCGATGGCCGCGATGGCCGCTTGGAACCTATTGCAAGGCGTGGAGACACTGCCGCTTCGTATGGAGCGACATTGCAGCAACGCCCAGGCGGTGGCCGAGTTCCTGGAGGCTCACCCGAAGGTCGGCTGGGTGTCGTATTCGGGCCTAAGGTCGAGCCCCTACTACGAACTTGGGAAGAAGTATCTACCGAAGGGCGCCGGTGCGGTGTTCACGTTCGGTCTTAAGGGCAGCTACGAGGCCGGCGTAAAGGTCGTCAACGCGGTGGAGATGTTCTCACATCTCGCCAACATCGGCGACACGCGGAGCCTGATCATCCATCCGGCGTCGACCACCCACAGGCAACTAAGCGAGGAACAGCAGGTCGGCGCCGGTGCCGGCCCCGATGTGGTACGGCTGTCGGTCGGAATCGAGACAATTGACGACATCATCGCCGACCTGGATCAGGCGTTTGCCGCAGTCTGAGCCCGGGTGGTAGTCGAGGTGTGACGGGGAAGGCGTAGCGCGGCGATGCCGGCCGCGGCGGTCATCACGGCGACCAGCAGGAATAAGCTGTCGAGCGAACCGGTAAGGCGGTGCAGCAACGGCACCATGGCCACACCCGCAGAGCTCACCCCCAGGGTCAGTAAAAATTTCACGCCGAAGGCGCGGGCGCGCCATTCCAGGGGCGTGTAGCGCGCGAGCAGCGAGTTCTCCGCCGGCATGACCATGGCCTGCACGGCCATCAGCGCCGCGGCTGCGGCCACGAACCAGAGGTGGCCGGCGGCGAACGCAGCAAGCGCCAAGGGCACGCCCGCGAGGAGGCCAAGTGCATAGATTCGCTTGAGGTCCAACCGGTCGGCGAGTTCGCCGCCAAGAATCTGGGCGATGCCAGCCGCCACATAGACCACGGCCACCAGCAGCCCGATGCCGAACATTCCGTCGGCGGCCAGTCCCTCGAACCGTTCGCTCAGCAACTTCGGCAGGCCAACCGCCGTGCTTTGGTAGATGAGGCCAATCATGACGGTGGTGAACGCCAGCAACGCGAATACCTGACGAAGATGGCGGCCACCGCCCGCCCGCTCGGTCGCCCTCGCCGCGACGAGCGGCGCCGCGTCCGCCGGCCGCCTGAGTGCCCAGAGAAACGCGATGCCCGTTGCCACGCACAACGCACCGGGCACCAAGAACGCGGCGCGCCAGCCCAAGGTGTCGGTCAAGCCACCCGCGACCAGTGCGCCGCCGGCTGTCCCCATGCTGCCGAAGACGCCGTTGATTCCGAGCGCGCGTCCCGGATTCGCGGCGCCCCGCACGAGCCACGCAATGCCGACGGGGTGATAGATCGACGCGAACAGGCCGATGAGTCCGAGCCCTACCGATATCTCGATGGGTGTACGGGCCATCCCCGTGAGCATCGCGCCGCACCCCGTGCCCAGAAAGAAGACGGCCATCATGCCAGCGCTGCTCCAGCGGTCGCTGAGCCAGCCAGCCGGGAGCGCGCCGGCTCCAAGCAGCACGAAGCCGGGTAGCGCCAGCGCGACCAGTTCGTCATACGGCAGCCCATACACGGGTTCCAGAGCGAGCACGACTGTGGGATAGAGCAACATGAGAAGGTGCGAGTAGCTATGCGCGAGGCTGGAGAAGACCAGAAGAGAACGAGAGGACAATGTGGACATGCGGCTAGCGGCTCGCCGATCGCGCTGTCAGTTCACCGTGCGGGGCCAGGGTTTCGAGTCTTCCGGACGCCGGCAAGGCCGTGGCGTGCGCGGCCACCAGTGCGGCCGTGATCAGCATCAGTGCCCCCGCCTGGTGCGCGATCGCGAGAGACACCGGGACGGCCAGCACCAGGGTGGCGATGCCGAGGCCCACCTGGCCACATGCCACGACCGGAAGCACGTCGAATGCCGCGTGTCGCCTGCGGCGGAGCTGGCGACGATAGAGCCATTGCCCGACCACGAAAATGGCCGTCACCACCCCGAGTATGCGGTGATCGAATTGCACCGTCACGACGTTCTCCGTGAAGTTCGCGTACCAGGGGCTGTGGGCGAAAAGGTCCGCTGGAATCATGCGCCCATCCATTAGCGGAAAGCTACCGTAGGCGAAGCCCGCATCCAGTCCGGCCACCAACGCACCGGACAGGATCGTGATGAAGACCAGCGCGAGCAACACGACCGCCCCCAGGGAGGGCCACCCCGCCCGTCGCACGGGCTGGATCAGCTCTAGCGTGATCCAGATCAAATAGCCGTAGAGCGCCACCGCCAGCCCGAGGTGGGCGGCCAATCGGTAGTGGCTGACGTCGGGGCGGTCGACCAACCCACTTTGAACCATGAACCAACCCAACAGACCCTGGAGCCCGCCGAGCCCGAGCACGGCAGCGAGCCTGATCGCCAGCCGTCGTTCGACTCTTCTCGCGGCGACAAAGAAAATCAACGGGACCACGAAGAAAATGCCGATGATTCTTCCGAGGGTGCGGTGAGAATACTCGAACCAATAGATGTGCTTGAAACCGTCGAGCACCATCCACGGCCGCACCTTCTTGTACTCGGGGAATTGTTTGTACTTATCGAACGCGGCCTCCCATTCGCCCTCCGTGGCCGGCGGTAAGACCCCTTCAATGCGCCATTCGACCATTGAAAGGCCGCTGTCGGTCAGCCGCGTCGCGCCACCCAAAAGAACCATCGCGAATATGAGCGCCGCGCAGACCAGCAGCCAAACAGCGATTGGCCGGCGATGGTCGCGTGCTCTCGGATTGAAAGCTGAGCCTGAGGCGATCATGGGGGGTCTTGGTGGGCGCGGCGCCGCCACGTTATCGAATCGACCGCCAAAACCCAAGACCGCCGGTCGGCGGTTTTCATCCCAGATCACATCGGGCATGGTGACGGGTCGGCGGTATTACCCGCCCGCGACGTGTGTGAACAGCGAGGATAAAGCGAAATGACAGATCCTAGCGAGCGCCGATTCGAGCATCTTGTGGCGCTGGCGGAATCCGTCGGGCTGGAGACCGATGCGGCGCAACTCGAAACGCTTCGAGAGGGCGTCGGTTATATCGAGGAATACCTTCGGCGCCTGCACGCGAAACGGCCGATGAGCGCGGACTCAGCACACGTCTTCCAGCTCACGCGGGAGCGGCCATGACGTCGACCGAAACCTGCTACCTCACCATCGCCGAAGCGGCCCGCCTGCTCGAGAAGAAAGAGCTGGGCGCCGTGGAACTGACGACCGCTTTCCTCGATCGCATCGAGGCGATCGATCATCGTCTCAACAGCTTCGTCCATGTGACGGCGGAAAGAGCGCTGGCCGACGCCGCGCGCGCCGATCGTGAGATCGCTCAGGGCGCGTACCGGGGGCCCCTTCACGGCATCCCGATTGCCCTCAAGGACTTATATGAGACCGCCGGAATCCCCACGACCGCGCATTCGCGCGTTCTGCTCGACAACGTGCCGACCCAGGATGCGACGACGGTGGCGCGCCTCGCGGCGGCCGGCGCGGTGCTGCTTGGCAAACTCGCGACCCACGAGTTCGCTTTCGGCGGCCCGTCCTTCGATCTTCCCTTTCCGCCGGCGCGAAATCCGTGGAACACCGATCACTTCACCGGCGGATCGAGCACCGGCGCCGGCGCCGCAGTGGCCGCCGGTCTGTGCATGGGCGCACTGGGCACTGACGGCGGCGGGTCGATACGCATTCCGGCGGCGATGTGCGGACTGGCCGGCATCAAGCCGACTTATGGCCGAGTCAGCCGCGCGGGCGTCTACGCCCTCGCCCACTCGACCGATCATGCCGGCCCGCTGGCCTGGACGGCGGAGGACTCCGCCCTGATGTTGGAGGTCATCGCCGGACCCGACCCGCGCGACTCCACCGCCGCGAATTTGCCGGTCCCCGCCTATGCGGCCGCGCTGGGGGGGGACCTTCGCGGCATGAAGATCGGCCTTATACGGCACTTCTACGAAGACGATGAGCGGGCGAGCGATGAGGTGGTCGCGGCCATGAACGCCGCTGTGGCGGTCTTCGAGGGGCTCGGCGCTGTGGTCGAAGAGGTGCGCCTCCCCGCGCTTCAGGATTTCCAAGCTTGCTGCATGGTGATCTTGCTGAGCGAGGGCTACGCGTTGCATCGGCCGTGGCTGGACGAGCGGCCGCACGACTATGGGCGTGTCATGCGCGAGAAACTGATCCTCGGCGGCATCATCGACGCCGCCGATTATTTCGAGGCCACGCGGATGCGCGCCGAGCTGCTGGCCTCGGTCATGAAGGTCCACGAAACCTTCGATCTGGTGGTCACGGCATCCGCGTATGGGGGCGCTCCCAAGCTCCAAGCGACGAAAGGCTACGTGATTTTCTCGCGCCCATTGTTGATGACGCCGTTCAACGTGACTGGAACCCCGGCGATCTCGATCCGCAACGGCTTCACCGCCGACGGCCTGCCGCTGGGCATGCAAATCGCCGGGCGGCCATTCGACGAGGCGACGGTGCTACGGGCGGCGCATGCCTACGAGGGGGCGACGCCATGGCGCGACCGGCGCCCCAAGTTGGACGGGTGAAGCGGCGCTGCCTGGCCGCGGCCACGCACCACCAAGCTAATGTGACGAGTTAACGGCGCCAGCCAAGTCTTTAAAAAGATTGGTCGGAGCGAGTGGATTTGAACCACCGACCCCCACACCCCCAGTGTGGTGCGCTAACCAGGCTGCGCCACGCTCCGACCGAGCGCCGTATGGCACGACCCGACTATACCCACGACGGCAGGGCCCGGCAATCTCACGGCTGGCGCTTCCCCAGTATCGCTTTGAGATCGGTCAGCTCGCCGAGCAGGCCGCGCAACACTTCGCGATGCCCAGAACTTACCGCTTCATCTGACCCTTCGCGGCCCACCGCGTGATTCCCAGAGAGCACGCCCTTGCGCCCATTCTCGCGAAGGACCTTCTGGACACCCTTGATGGTGTATCCCTCGGTGTACAAGAGCGCGCGTATGCGACGCAGGAGCTCTACATCCTCGGGCCGATAGTAGCGGCGCCCGCCGCCCCGCTTGAGAGGGCGCACCTGGCTGAATTTGCTTTCCCAGAACCGCAATACATGCTGCGGCACGTCCAGCTCCTCCGCGACTTCGCTGATCGTGCGAAACGCGTCGGGCGATTTGGCGCCGCGTTTGGACCCGGATGCCGGCTGTTCCCCTGCCTCGGCCATGCCTAGGTCTGCGCCGACAGGGTCCCGTTGATCCGATCCTTCAGCAGATGAGAGGGCCGGAACACAAGCACGCGGCGTGGCAGGATCGGGACGCCCTCGCCGGTCTTGGGATTGCGCCCCATCCGCTGCCCCTTCTCGCGGACATAGAAACTGCCGAATGAGGATATTTTGACAGCGTCGCCGCTAGCCAGGCTGTTGATGATCTCGCCGAGCACCGATTCGACGAGCTCCGCAGACTCGTTCCGCGAGAGCCCCACCTCTTGGTACACCGCGTCACTAAGCTGAGCGCGCGTTATGGTAGCCATACATTCTTCTCGGAGATGTCCCGGTCGATGTTGAAAAGTTGAGGTAGGTGTCGCTCTCCTGGAGCCGTTAGGCTCCGGGTGCTGCAAACCCAAGAGGGAGAACGACACCATGGGAAAGAATATCCGTAGTTCCAGTAGCCCGAAAGCCCTTGCCACCTCGTTTCCTATGCCGCCGCTGGCAGACGCGATGGACGCAGTCCGTCTCAGCGTGGATCGGTTCTGTCTCCTGGCCGGGGTCGAGGCCTTGGCCGAGATGATGGAGGAGGACGCCACGACCGTGTGCGGGGCCCGACATCGTCGCCATGGGAACCGTCGGGGTTATCGCTGGGGCCATACGCAGAGCGAGATCGGCTACCACGGCGGCCGCGTGAAAGTGCAGCGGCCACGGGTTCGCGACCATGCTGGCAAGGAGGTGGGTTTGGAGAGCTGGCAGGTGCTGCGCGACGGCAACCTGTTGCTCGAGTGGGCGCTCAACCTGATGGTGCTGAACGTGCCGACCCGCAAGTACCACCGCGCGGTCCGTCTGCCCGAGGGCGACCTGGCGAAAGCGCGTGGCGACGGCACCTCGAAGTCGGCCGTTTCCCGGCGCTTTGTGGCGCTGTCGCGCAAGAAGATGAAGGCCTGGCTTGCCTCGGACCTCTCGGAGCTCGACCTGCTGGTCATCCAGATCGACGGTCTGCATGTCGGCGACCATGTCTTGGTGGCGGCGATCGGCGTCGATGGCAACGGCGACAAGCATGTCCTGGCCGTGGTCGAGGGGGCGACGGAGAACACTGTCGTCGTCCAGGCCTTGCTCGACAATCTCCTCGCCAGGGGGCTCGATCCGACGCTGCCCCGGCTGTTCATCGTCGATGGCGCGAAGGCGCTCAGCAAAGCGATCCGCAACACCTTCGGTGTGGCCGCCGCCATCCAGCGCTGCCAGGTCCACAAGGGCCGTAACATCATCGAGCGCCTGCCCCTGCATTTGCATGCGAGCGTCAAGAAGGCGCTCCGTCAGGCCTGGGACCAGGACGACGCAGACAAGGCCGAACGGCTGCTGCGCAACCTGGCCCGGCGTCTGGAGCATGAGGAACCGGGCGTCTCGGGCAGCATCCTGGAGGGGCTGGACGAGATACTCACCGTCATCCGCCTCGGCCTGCCGCACGAACTCCGGCGCTCGCTCGCCTGCACCAACATCGTCGAGAACGCGCTCGGCACGGTGCGCCAGGTCACCCGCAACGTCAAACGCTGGAGACACGCCGAGATGGCGCTCAGATGGACCGCCGCCGGCCTGCTGGAGGCCCAGAAAACCTTCCGTCGCCTCAAGGCCTATCGTCAGCTGCCCATCCTCCGAAATGCTCTCCAGGAACACTTGAGAAAGGCTCAGGCCGACAGTGCCATTGAAACCATCATGAAGGCAGCATAGCATCATCAACCAGCGACGCCTGCCCCACGAATTTCAACAGAGATAGGGACATCGCCCATTCTTCCGCTAGACTAGACGTAACCTAGCGCGGCGGGATAAATGCGTCAATATCAAAGAGATGCGGGGCGACGCTCACGTTGTGTGGCGGATTTCCGACACATCACCAACGAGCAACGCAGGCGCCCCAGCTGAAGCCACCGCCCATGGCCTCCATCAACAGGGTGTCGCCAGGCTTGACGCGGCCATCGCCGACCGCTTCCGACAACGCCAAAGGGACGGATGCGGCGGACGTGTTGGCGTGCCGGTCAATTGTAACGATCACCTTGTCGAGCGGCAGGCCAAGCTTTCTCGCGGTCGCATCAAGAATGCGGCGATTGGCCTGGTGGGGAATCAGCCAGTCGATTTCCAAGCCCTCGAGGCCCGGCTCACTCATGACCTCGCGTACGATCGACGACAGATTGGCAACCGCATGCCGGAAGACCTCCTTGCCCAGCATCCGCAGGTGCCCCGTCGTCTGGGTCGACGAGGGCCCACCATCGACATACAGCAGATCGTGCTGTCGTCCATCCGAGCGCAGACGGGTCGCGAGTATTCCCCGGTCGCCCGCCGTGCCATCGCCCTCGGCGGCGCGCAAGACGACCGCGCCCGCGCCATCGCCAAACAGCACACAGGTTGATCGATCCTGCCAATCGATGATGCGGGAAAACGTTTCGGCGCCAATGACGAGCGCCGTCTTGACCTGCCCCGCGCGGATAAAGTTGTCCGCCACGGCGAGCGCATAGATGAACCCCGAACACACCGCCCCGACGTCAAAGGCCGCGCCGCCGGTGATGCCAAGCTTCGCCTGCACGATCGTCGCTGTCGCCGGAAACGTCTCGTCGGGAGTCGCCGTGGCGACCACGATCAGGTCAACGTCCGGTGGCGGCAAGTCCGCCGCGTCAAGAGCTTTTTTCGCGGCTTTCAACGCAAGATCGGAGGTCAGCTCGCCGTGCGCGGCCACGTGCCTTTCACGAATGCCGGTGCGCGAAACGATCCACTCGTCGCTGGTGTCAACCGAGGCGGCTAGTTCGTCGTTGGTGAGTACGGTCTCCGGCAAATACCCGCCGCAACCGATAAACCGCGAACGCCGCATCAGGAAGTGGCGGCCTGTCGTATCGGTTGGATCGGTGCGCCGAAGCGTTCAAAATCCGCGAGAATGAGATCGCCATAGCGACCCTTGACCATGTCCACCGCGACACCGATGGCGCTCGCAAAACCGGTGGCGTCGGTGCCTCCGTGACTTTTGACGACGATACCGTTCAGACCCACGAACATGGCGCCGTTGTAAACCCTCGGATCGACTTTGTGCCGCAGTGTCTCAAGCGCGGGCCGCGCCAGCAAATACCCGAGACGAGAGAATACCGAGCGCCGAAACGCCGCGCGCAGGAATCGAGAGTACAGACGCGCAGTCCCTTCGGCCGTCTTCAAAGCGACGTTTCCCGTAAACCCGTCCGTGACGATGACATCCACCGTGCCCAAGGCGATATCCCCGCCCTCGACAAAGCCGTAGAAGTCGAACGGCGGGTCGGACTCGCGTAGCAATTGGGCGACTCGTCGCACGGCATCGTGGCCCTTGACCTCTTCAACACCGATGTTCAGCAAACCCACCGAAGGGCGCTGGACGCCGAGCACCGTCCGCGCGAAGGCGGCACCCATCACCGCGAACTGAACCAGGTTGTTGGCGTCGCAATCGACGTTGGCGCCGAGATCCAGCATCGTGCTTTCGCCGCGCGCGGTGGGGAAAAACGAGGCGATGGCCGGGCGGTCAACGCCCTCGATGGTCTTGAGCACATACTTGGCCATCGCCATGAGTGCGCCTGTGTTGCCCGCCGACACCACGCCTTGCGCGTCACCCGAAGCGACCGCGTCGATCGCCTGGCGCATGCTCGACCGCCGGCCATGTCTAAGCGCCTGCGAAGGCTTGTCGTCGGCGCCAATGACGACATCGGTGTGGCGGATCTCGCAGCGATCCTTAAGCTTCCGCTTCTTTTGAAGGAGCGGAAGAATACGCTGCTGATCGCCATACAGGATGAAATTCGCGTCCGGAAAGCGAGCCCGCGCGATGTCGATGCCGTTCACCACAAAGACGGGCGCGTGGTCACCCCCCATCGCATCGAGCGCTATCGTGACAGGCGCCACTCGCCTCTCCGTGGCTAGCGGCTCGCCATCATCAAATCGAGCCCGCGCCCTCGATGACCTCGCCCTTGTCCCCATAGTGCCCGCACGCGCGGCAGATGTGATGGGATCTCTTTGCCTCACCACAGTTGGAGCATTCCACGTAACCCGCAGGACGCAGCCGATGATGCGCGCGACGCATATCGCGCCGCGACTTCGAGACTTTTTGTTTCGGTACCGCCATGACTAACTTTCAGCTCTCCCGTCTTGTCAGGGCCGCCAACGCGGCGAAGCGTCCATCGGAGTGCTTGTCAGGGCCGCCAACGCGGCGAAGCGTCCATCGGAGTGCAACGCGGTCGGCGCAGGGTCCACGCCGGTGAGCTTTGCCCCAGGCTTCCGCAGGGTCAAGCGTAAGCACGCAGGACTGTATCACGCCTCCCTGGAAACTTACACACGCATTAACGCCATCGCGCCCGGATCGAGGCGTCATTTCGGCCTTGGCCCGGAGATACTCGAGCGCCACCAACGAGAACCTATGGGCGAGCCCCGCGCATTCGCCGCGCGTTGCCTGAAACGTCTCCACCCACGCATGGCGGATACCGCGATGGACGCGGACGACCCGGCTAAACTCTATGCCTTCACGAACGGTGTGCGCCGGAGCCGGCATTTTCTTCACATCCTTGCGCATGTTCGGTTCTGATCGACACCTCACTGACCCCCACTGTGTTAGCATCTCGCCATGCACAACATCCATAGGCCTGCGAGCCCGAGCCGGGCTTGCCGAGAGGCATCGGTCAGGCTCGACCGGTCGCCCTTGACGCAGATGGGATGGGCCGCACTGATTGTGATCGCGCTGGGGTCGGCGGCCTGCACGCCCCGGATCGATGTCCGAGGCTACGTTCCTAATCCCGAGCGAGTCGACAAGATCGCGCCCGGGGTCGACGGCCGCCAGGATGTCGCCGAGATGCTGGGTTCGCCTTCAGGCGCCTCGACCTTCAACGGCAGAACCTGGTACTACATATCGCGCCGCACTGAGGGCGTCGCCTTTTTCAAGGACGAGGTCGTCGACCAACAGGTCGTGGCGGTAACATTCGACGATAACTGGGTCGTCGCCGAGGTCCGCCGCTATGGTGTCGAGGATGGCAGGGTGATCGATCTCGTCACGCGGACCACGGCGACGCGCGGCAACGAGCTGGGATTTCTCGAGCAGTTGTTCGGCAACATCGGCCGGTTCAACGCGCCCGAGGGCGCCGACGGCAGCTGAATCCGGGGCCACCCGTCGGCGCGGCCCCTCGTTAAGACCTTGTCTCGCTAGTGAGCAAGGACGGCCAGCAATAGCAACGCGACAATGTTGATGATCTTGATCATCGGGTTGATCGCCGGTCCTGCGGTATCCTTGTAGGGATCGCCCACCGTATCGCCCGTGACGGCCGCCTTGTGGGCTTCCGAGCCCTTCCCGCCGTAGTTGCCGTCCTCGATGAACTTCTTCGCGTTGTCCCATGCCCCGCCACCGGAGGTCATCGAGATGGCGACAAACAGGCCTGTCACGATGGTCCCCAGCAGCATGGCGCCGAGGGCGGCGAAGGCAGCTTCCTGACCGCCGATGACCAAGATGACCACGTAGGCAACGATCGGCGCCAGCACCGGCAAGAGCGAGGGGACAATCATCTCGCGGATCGCGGCCTTGGTCAGCAGGTCAACCGCGGCTTCGTAGTCGGGCTTGCCGGTTCCCTCCATGATGCCGGGGATCTCGCGAAACTGCCGTCGCACCTCGACCACGATCGAGGCCGCTGCCCGCCCCACCGCTTGCATGCCGAGCGAGCCGAACAAATAGGGCAGCATGCCGCCCACCAACAGCCCCACCAAGACGAACGGGTCCTTGAGGTAGAACGACACCTCAAGGTCCGGGAAATAGTGCTTCAATTCCTCGGTGTAGGCGGCGAAAAGGACCAGAGCGGCCAAGCCCGCCGAGCCGATCGCATAGCCCTTGGTCACCGCCTTGGTGGTGTTGCCCACGGCGTCGAGTGCGTCAGTGGTCTTACGGACATCGACGTCGAGGTCCGCCATTTCGGCGATGCCACCCGCGTTGTCGGTCACCGGCCCATAGGCATCGAGCGCGATGACCATGCCCGCCACGGCCAACATCGCGGTCGCCGCGATGGCGATGCCGAACAAGCCGGCCGAAAGATAGGCGACGATAATCCCCGCGCAGATAACGATCACCGGCGCGGCGGTCGCCTCCATGGAGACGGCGAGACCTTGAATGATGTTGGTGCCGTGGCCGGTCGTCGACGCCTTGGCCACGCTCTGCACCGGCCGATAATTCGTGCCGGTGTAATACTCGGTGATCCAGATCAGGAGACCGGTGACGGCCAGGCCGACCAACCCGCACACGAACAGGTCGGCGCCGGAGAATACGGACTCACCGATCCGCAACTCTGTCGACATGCCGACGACATACTCCGTGAGCGGCCACAGGGCGATGGCGGATAGAACCGCCGTAACACCGAATGCCTTGTAGAGCGCCCCCATTATGTTGGTGCCTCGCCCGAGACGCGCGAAGAACGTGCCGACGACGGAGGTAAGAATGCACACCGCCCCGATCGCGAGCGGATAGAGCATGAGTTGCTCGGCCTGCTCCCCCGAAAAAGAGATCGCGGCCAGCAGCATGGTCGCGACGATGGTGACCGCGTAGGTCTCGAAGAGATCCGCTGCCATGCCAGCGCAATCGCCGACGTTGTCGCCCACATTGTCGGCGATGACGGCCGGGTTACGGGGATCGTCCTCGGGAATGCCCGCTTCGACCTTGCCCACCAGGTCGGCGCCGACGTCCGCGCCTTTGGTGAAGATGCCTCCGCCCAACCGCGCGAAAATGGAGATGAGGGAGGCGCCGAATCCGAGCGCCAGCAAGGCTTCCAAGAGGATGCGCGTCTCAACTCCCGAGGAGAGCAG
The DNA here is from genome assembly GCA_965226045.1 of Alphaproteobacteria bacterium. GTDB lineage: Bacteria > Pseudomonadota > Alphaproteobacteria > VGEJ01 > VGEJ01 > CBDDBU01. Next base: position 67,410 of record CBDDBU010000028.1, on the reverse strand, counting down.
AATCCCGTAGTAGATAGATACCGAGAGGAGCGCGAGGCCGACCACCAACATGCCGGTGACAGCGCCCGCCCTGAAGGCGACGCTCAGCGCCGGCGCGAGGCCGGCGCGCGCGGCTTCCGCCGTGCGCACGTTGGCCCGCACGGAGACGTTCATGCCGATGTAGCCGGCCGCGCCCGAGAGGATCGCGCCGATCAGGTAGCCAATGCCGACATTGATCCCGAGCAAGATCCACAGGATGGCGAAAATTACCAGGCCAACCACGCCAATCGCCCGATATTGACGGTTGAGGTATGCGTTCGCCCCGATCTGAATGGCGCTCGCAATCTCTTGCATGCGCTGGTTTCCGGCATCGGCGATCAGCACCAACCGTGCGGCGTAAACACCGTAGAGCAGGGCAACCGCACCACAGGCAACGACCAGCCACAACGCAGTCGACATTACATCCCCCAACGATCATTCATGATGGACAAGACGGCGGCGGTTAGGCCCCTCATTGGCTGGCCTGCCGTCGAGGCCGTCGGGAAAATGCCAGAGTTGGACCGCGAAGGCAACCGCATGGCCCCGAGTCGGGCCGTGGCGCGGAGAACACTTACCTGCCCTTCACAATCTTGGAAATGAGAACGTCGACCACTTGGCCTGGACCCACCACCACGTCGGCCGAGGCCTTGATGGTCTCCCGTAAGGGTGCCATATCCACCTTGCCTCCGGCGCGGCGCAGCGGCGTGCGGTGCAGCCGTCGAATGACGGCATCGCGAAGGAACGGCATCTTTTCACGGACCAGGCCGGCGGCGGCCTTATCCGCCACTTCCACCTCGGATTCCACGTGCAGATAGTGACTCAGTTGGTCGCCCTGGAGCACCGGCACACTGATGACCTCAATCGCGACGTATCCCGCCGGCGCGCTTTGGTGACCCTCGACCGGCGCTCCATGATCTGACGCCGGCTCCGGCTCGGAGTCTACTGATATCTCGGCTTAAATCTCTGGAACCTCTTCGTTCCCGCCGAGCAGAAACATGACGGCCGCCACGCCCAGCCCGACGATTACGATCAGGCCCGCGAGGAGGATCAGGAGTTTTTCACCAAGCCCGCTCCCATGCACGCCCCACAAACTCATGACGCGGCGTGCGCCGACGCGGTGAGAGCGGCCAATATTGTCCTGCCGGGTCGCCTACCCTAGACTGCGCCGGCCGAGGTGGGGGCTGACCAACGTCCAAAGGGGCGCCACCCCGAGGCCACCGCGCGGGTGGGGCCGAGCACGTTTTGGACACGGGGGAAGCGGTTCAATGTTGTCGATAATGCGCTACTTTTGCTACGCGATGGCGGTATCCGGGCTGCTGCTGGCCTCGCCGCCCACCGCGCGAGCCGACGAGAACATTTCGCTCGAGCTCAACAAGGTCGCGCAGGAAGGTGACAGTTGCCGGCTTCATTTTCTCCTGACCAACGAGACAGATACCGCATTTAGCAGCTTCCGTATTCAGATTGCTTTCTTCGATCGCTCGGGCGGCTTCATCAACAGTGCCACGGCCGACTTTCTGAAGGTCAGGCCTCACAAGACCATCTTGCGTTTCTTCGACGTGCCAACCCTCCAATGCGCCGAGCTTGGCGAGGTTCTGTTGAATGACGCGGCGACCTGCGATGCAGAGGACGGACCGGTCGCTGACTGTGTCGAGATGATCGCTCCGACACATCGTACCGAGATGCGTTTCTACAAGTAGCGATCACGAGCCAAGAGCACGTCAAAAATGGGCATAGCCACGGGACTCGTTCGGGATCGTCGCGCCATCCTCGTCTAAGCAGCGCACCCCGTCCGCCGCGACCATTTCGCCGACGTGCCGAATCGGCACTCCGGTGTCGCGGGAAACGTCCTCGACTGAACGCTGATTGCCGGACGGCACGGTGAAGAGAAGCTCGTAGTCATCCCCACCCGACAGAACCCGCGACCGCAGCGCGGGCGTCTGGGCGAGCAGCGCGGCGACCGCCTGAGCCATCGGTATCGCCGCCGCACGAATCTCCGCGCCAAGACCAGAGCTCGCACAGAGATGTCCGAGGTCGGCCAGCAGTCCATCCGAAATGTCGATGGCGGCGGAGGCCAAGTGGGCCAGCCGACGCCCTAGGGCCAGCCGTGGCGTGGGCACCCGGTAGCGAGCCACGAGCGCCGGTCGTCCGTCATCGGCCAGGGCCGGTAGCTCCCCGCGCAGGGCCATCAGGCCCAGGCATGCATCGCCGATAGTCCCCGACACATAGACCAAGTCACCGACGCGCGCCCCCCCGCGCCGCAGCACGGCGTCCCGACGCGCCTGACCAAATGCCGTGACGGCGAACGTGGAAGGCCCCGTGGTGGCGACCGTGTCGCCGCCGAGCAACGTGATGTCGAACTCCGCTTGATCGGCGCCCAGCCCCGCCGCGAAGGAGTCGATCCAATCACCACGGTGCTCGGGTGCCAAGATCGCCGTCAGCAAGTAGCCAAGAGGTGCCGCGCCCATCGCCGCAAGGTCGGAAAGATTGACGCGCAACAGCTTGCGTCCAACCGTCTCGGGTGGGTCGTCGGCCAGGAAATGGACGTCCGCGACGATCGCGTCAGAGGTCACGACCAGTTCGTGGCCGGGATCCGGGCGGATAAGACAGGCATCGTCGCGCAGATCAAGAGCACCTTCAGCACCCTTGGCGAGCGGGGCGAAGAGCTCCCGTATGAGCTGGAACTCACCCCGCTGGCGTCGTTCCGTCACGATCCGCCGTTTCTAACTCGGCGCTCCGCAGCGTTCGCGCCAGGCGATCCAGCACCCCGTTAACGAAGCTTGCCTGCCCACCATCGAAAAACGCATGCGCGAGATCGACGTATTCGTTGATGATGACCCGCACTGGTATGTCAGCGCGAGCGATCAGTTCATACGCGCCCGCTCGCACGATCGCGCGAACCACACTGTCGAGGCGCGACAGCCCGCGGCCGCGCATCGCCTCGTTGATGTGCCCGTCGATCTCACCCTGCCGCGCGCACAGCCCCCGAACGATATCGCCGAACAACTCCACGTCGGCTTCGGCCAGGACAGCCCCCTCGACTTCGCGGCCGAGCCCGTAGCTCGTCAACTGGTCGATCGCGGCGCCCGCGTCGGCATTGGAAACTTCGATCTGATAGAGCGCTTGCACGGCTTGCAGGCGTGCGGCGCTTCGCGCCACCGCGCGCGGCACGGGATCGCCCGCGCTCGTCATCGCGGAAAATAGCCGAGTTGGCGTTTGAGGCCGAGCATATGGAGCGCGGCACGCGCCGCTTCGCCGCCCTTGTCGCGGCCGTCCGGAGCGGCACGAGCGCGCGCCTGCTCCTTGTCGTCGCAGGTGAGAACACCGTAGCCGAGCGCCAACGTATAGGTGAGGGCAAGCTCTCCAATGCCCCGCGCGCTCTCGCCGCAGACAATGTCAAAATGCGACGTTTCTCCACGGATGACACATCCCAGTGCGACATATGCATCGATCCGCCGGCGCATCCCGATTAGCTCCATCGACTTGATCATGAAACGGATCGCTGCGGGTATCTCGAATACGCCTGGCACGGCGGCCCGTTCATAGGTGCCACCCACACTTTCAATCGCGGCGACCGCGCCGCGCGCGAGGTCGTCGGCTATGTCTTCATAGAACCGGGCCTCAACGATGAAGACATGGGGCTCGTCACCGGCCACGTTCACACCTCGTCCGCGACCGCCAGCAGCGGTATGTCGCGCTGACTCACGACCTTGAGGCCATAGCCCTCGATACCCACCAACGGTCGCTGCGAGTGCGAAAGAACAATCATATCGCGTACGCCAAGATCCCTCAGTATCTGTGCTCCGATGCCGATATCCCTGAGCTCCGACGCATCGGTCTCGCCATACTCCCGGTTCGCGCGAACCCGATCAGACACCCCGGTGGTCTTCCTCTCGCGGATGATCACGACAACGCCACGCCCTTCTTTGCCGATCATGTGCATCGCTGCGTGGAGATACCCTCCCCTGCCGCCACGTTCGCACATCAAGTCTTCCAGAATATTAGACTGATGGACGCGCACCGGGACGGGTTTCGCGTCGAAGCCGTCTCCCTTGACGAGCGCGATGTGCTCGGTCTGCTCGATGGTGTTGCGATAGACGATCATCCGGAAGAGACCGCCATAGAGGCTCTGGAGATCGGTTTCCACCACCCGTTCCACGAGCGTCTCGTAGCGCCGCCGATGCGCGATCAGGTCGGCGATTCTGCCAATCCTGATGCCGTGCCGTTGTGCGAAGGCGAGGAGGTCCGGCATCCGAGCCATGGTGCCGTCGTCGTTCATGATCTCGCAGATCACCCCAGCGGGGACTAGTCCTGCCAGGCGCGCGATATCCACGGCGGCCTCGGTGTGGCCCGCGCGCACCAGCACTCCGCCTTCGCGCGCGCGCAAGGGGAACACATGACCGGGTGTCGCTATATCGTCCTTGCCTTTGGCGGGATCGATGGCGACCGCGATCGTGTGGGCGCGATCCGCGGCCGAGATACCGGTGCTCACACCCTCCCGCGCCTCGATGGAGGCGGTGAAGGCGGTGCTATGTCGCGACTGGTTTTCGCGTGACATGAGCGGTAGGGCAAGCTCGTCAACGCGATCTTCGGTCAGTGCCAAACAGATCAGGCCGCGCCCGTATTTGGCCATGAAGTTGATGGTCTCGGGCGTGATTTTCTCGGCCGGAATGATGAGATCGCCTTCGTTCTCTCGATCCTCGGCGTCGACAAAAATGATCATTCGGCCGCGTCGCGCGTCCTCGATGATCTCTTCCATGCTCGCCAGACTGTCAGTGAGGCTCATCGACCAAACTTCCCCTGAGCCTCGCCACATAGCGCGCGATCACGTCCACTTCCACGTTGACCCGGTCGCCCGGCTCCAGAAGGGAAAAAGTCGTCTCACGCTGTGTGTGTGGGATAATGTTGACGCCAAACCGGGCATCGTCGACATCGTTCACGGTGAGCGAGACACCATCCAACGCGACCGAGCCCTTGGCGGCCACGTAGCCTTTCAATTCTGGGGCCACCTCGAACACGAAGCGCAGCGATTCACCTTCCGGATAACGGCTGATGATCTCGGCGGTCCCATCGACATGACCGGCGACGATGTGTCCGCCCAGTTCATCCCCCACCCGCAGGCTCCGCTCGAGGTTGACTCGGCTGTCGGCGCGCCAGGCGCCGATGGTTGTCCGCGACACAGTCTCCGCCGAGACGTCCACGGCGAACCAATCGTCACCCTTGTCGACGACGGTGAGGCATGGTCCGGAGCACGCGACGGAGGCGCCCGTATCGATCGTCGAGATATCGTATGACGTTGCGATGACGATGTGGGTATCGCCAGATCGATTCAGTGATCGGACGCGGCCAATATCGGTGACTATTCCGGTAAACATAAGAACGAACTAGTCCAGCCGTGTCATGTGGTTAACCATGTCTTCGCCGAGCGCGGCGGTCGACAGCCGTCGAAAAGTGCGGGCGTCATCCATCGAAACGACCTCCGATATCGCGACGGCGGCAACACCATCGCGACCGATGATCTTGGGCGCCTGAAACCATACCATCCGGTCGACCAAGTCGTTGGCCATTAGCGACCCCGCTAGCCGACCGCCGCCCTCGACCAGAACGCGGGTCAGACCACGGTCGCCAAGCAGCGCTAGCGCAGCCTCGATTTCAACCTTGCCCGCTGAGGCCGCCACGGCCTCGATGACGTCCACGCCGTTGCGGGCCAGGGCGGCCCGCCGCCCTTCGTCGCAGCCCGCGATAGTGATTATCCAGGTCGGTACCGTCAAGGCGTCGCGAACGACCTTCGCCGTCGTCGGGGTCGTGAGCTGGCCATCGACGACGACGCGAATCGGCGAGCGCGATTCGAGGCCTGGCAGCCTACAGGTAAGCTCCGGGTCGTCGGCGAGGACGGTTCTGGCGCCGATCATGACGGCGTCGGCCTGCGCGCGCAGCATGTGGGCGCGCGACCGCGCCGGTGCGCCCGTGATCCATCGGCTGTCGCCACCGCTGGTGGCGATGCGGCCATCCAGGGTCGTCGCAAGTTTCAGTGTTATCAACGGCCGACCTTGCGTCACGCGACTAACAAAGCCCGCGTTGATCTCTCTACCCGTCTCTTCACCGACGCCGACCACGACATCGATGCCGTGGCCCTTCAATAGCTCGCAACCGCGGCCATCGACTCGCGGATCCCGATCGCGGAGGGCGACCACCGCCCGCGCGACGCCCGCATCGATCAGGGCCTGGGCACACGACCCGGTCTCACCGCGATGGGCGCAGGGCTCGAGCGTGACGTAGGCCACCGACCCGCGCGCGGCGCCGCCAGCACGTCGCAGGGCTTCGGTCTCCGCATGGGGCCGCCCGCCCGGCTGGGTCCACCCGCGCCCGACCACGGCACCGTCGTTCACGAGGACGCAGCCCACCGCCGGATTGGGCCAGACCTGACCAAGGCCGCGGCGGGCCAGGCGAAGCGCCGCCCACATGTGGGCGCGGTCGTCCCCCTCAGTCGTCCCGATCACCGCTCAAGCCGCCAACAAAGTCTTCGAAATCCTTGGCTTCACGAAAATTGCGGTAGACCGACGCGAAGCGCACGTACGCCACCTGGTCGAGATTGGCGAGCCCCTCCATCACCAACTCACCAACGATGTGTGATGGAATCTCGGATTCTCCCATGCTCTCGAGGCGGCGAACGATGCCGTTGACCATCCGTTCCACGCGCGCCGGCTCAACCGGCCGCTTGCGGGTAGAGATCTGGACTGAGCGCAACAGTTTCTCTCGGTCGAAGGGAGTGCGCTGACCACCTTTTTTCAACACCGTCAGTTCACGGAGCTGCACCCTCTCGAAGGTCGTGAACCGTGAGGCGCAGCTGGGGCAAAAGCGGCGCCGACGAATGGCCGAGTTGTCCTGGGTCGGCCGCGAATCCTTGACCTGAGTATCATCGTGACCACAGAACGGGCAGCGCATCGCTTGACTACGCCCCCTGCCCGCCAAGAGCGCTGTAGATCGGGAACCGACGGCATAGATCGAGCGCCGTTCGGCGCGCGGCCGCCTCGGCCATGGGGTCGCCGTCCGGGCTGACGACCAGCGCGTCTATAACGTCCGCGATCACTGTCGCCACGGTCCGAAACTCCGCCGCGCCGAAACCGCGCGTGGTGACGGCAGCCGAGCCGAGGCGAATACCCGAGGTGATGGTCGGCTTCTCCGGATCGAACGGAACGGCATTCTTGTTGACCGTCAGATGCGCGCGTTCGAGAGCCTCCTCCACCGCACGGCCGGTCAGTTTGTTGTTTCTGAGGTCAACCAGGATGAGATGTGTGTCGGTACCCCCCGAAACGAGATCCACGCCGCGCCCAAGAAGCGTCTCGGCCAGCACACGCGCGTTCGTGACGACCGCGGCGGCATAGCTCCTGAAGTCGGGGCGCAGCGCCTCGCCCAACGCCACCGCCTTGGCCGCGATGATGTGCATGAGCGGGCCGCCTTGCATACCGGGAAAAATGGCGGAGTTGATTTTCTTGGCGAGGGCCTCGTCGTTGGTCAACACCATGCCCCCACGTGGTCCGCGGAGGGTCTTGTGCGTTGTCGCCGTCACCACATCGGCGTGGGGAAAAGGACTCGGGTGCGCGCCGCCCGCGACCAGCCCGGCGAAATGCGCCATGTCCACCATCAGTCGCGCACCAAGTTCATCGCAAACCTGGCGTAGTCCCGCGAAATCGAAGACTCGCGGGTAGGCCGAGCCGCCGGCGACGACCACCGAGGGTCCATGCGCCTTGCCAAGGCGCAGAACCTCGTCCAGATCGACTTGGGCGTCCTCATGCCGCACGCCGTATTGGACGGCGTGGAACCATTTCCCCGATTGATTGGGTTTCGCGCCATGGGTCAAGTGACCGCCCGCGTCGAGTGCCAGCCCCAGAAAAGTGTCGCCGGGCCGCATCATCGCCATGAACGCGGCCTGGTTGGCTTGGGTCCCGGAGTGTGGTTGCACGTTGGCGAACCCGCATCCGAACAGGCGCCGCGCACGGTCGATCGCCAGTGTCTCGACGTCATCGGCGAACTCGCAGCCGCCGTAGTAGCGACGGTTGGGATACCCCTCGGCGTATTTGTTGGTTAGTACCGAGCCAGCGGCCACAAGCACGGCGCGACTGACGATGTTCTCGGAGGCGATGAGCTCGATTTGGTCGCGCTGGCGCCCCAACTCACCCTTGAGCGCGGCGGCGACCTCGGGATCGACGTCTTCGACCGCAGCCTCGAAGAAGCGCGCCGGCCGCGCCGGTGCGCACGGATGTGGGGGCGATACGGAAGCGCTCGATGACATCTGGAGGCGATTCGTCAGCCCAACTTCGCGACGCGCCGGGCATGGCGACCGCCTTCGAAGTCGGCCGTCATGAAAACCTTGAGGCACTCGCGCGCGGTCGCGCTCGTCGTCGTGCGCGCGCCGAGAGCGAGAACGTTCGCATCGTTGTGGCGCCGCGCTATCTCGGCATCCTCGGCCGAGCGGCACAATGCGGCGCGTACCCGTGGGTGGCGGTTCGCGGCGATGGTCATTCCCAGCCCGGTCCCGCATATAAGAACGCCAAGGCCTACCCCTCCGTTCGCGACGGCACTCGCCACGGCGTGCCCGACATCGGGGTAGTCGATCGGGTCGGAGGATTTGGCTCCAAAATCGAGAACCTCGACGCCCATCTCATCAAGATCACGGGTCAGCACGCCCTTGAGCTCGTAGCCGGCGTGATCAGCGCCTATGGCTACTACTTTCGGTATCATTTTGAGCTGCTAGGGACCTCGCCGTGGAATGACGGGTATTACCATATGTCGGGTTCGTTTGCCAACGTCCTACAAATTGTCGACACATTGGGGATGCGATCGGCCGATACCCAGACCAACGCTTCAACCGGGCACGCCGTCTTCTCCGGAATCGCGTCTGTCCCGCTTGGCCAGCACGTATTTGAGCTTTCTGACGGCGATACGGGAGCGCCGCCTCGCTCCGCGAGCGATCACCGACGATGGAACCCTCGGTGCGGGTGACCGGGTCGATGGCCGACACCTTCACATAGGCGCCAACCGCGCGATACTCGAGCAAAACCGACCCTTCGTCGAGCTCGGTGATCTTCGCCTCCCGAGGGCGATCCACACAAATGAGCCGCCCGCTTTAGGGTCAGGCCGCCCGCTCTAGGTCCAGATTCTGCCACTCCTCGTTCAGCGCCGCCACCAACTCATCAATCATGTCTTCGCTGTGGAGCGGTGACGGCGTGAAACGGAGCCGTTCCGAGCCGCGCGGCACCGTCGGGTAGTTGATGGGTTGGACATAGATGGCGTGGCGCTCAAGCAGTGCATCGGACACCTGTTTGCACAGCGCCGCCTCACCCACCATCACGGGAACAATGTGGCTCGGTGAGTCCATGACCGGAAGTCCAACCGACGCGAGTTTCTTTTTGAGGCTAGTCGCCCGTTTCTGATGTTCACGCCGCAGATCGGATGTGCGCTTGAGATGGCGCACGCTGGCCAGCGCGCCGGCGGCGAGGACCGGCGCGAGTGAGGTCGTGAAGATGAAGCCCGAGGCATAGCTACGTACCACGTCGACCAAGTTGGCCGAGGCGGCGATGTAGCCACCCATCACGCCGAAGGCCTTGGCGAGAGTGCCTTCGATGATCGTCAGCCGATCCATCAAACCCTCGCGCTCGGCGATGCCGCCGCCACGTGGACCGTAGAGACCGACCGCATGGACCTCATCGAGGAAGGTCATGGCGCCATGTCGATCCGCCACGTCACAGATCTCGCCGATGGGCGAGATATCGCCGTCCATGGAGTAGACCGATTCGAACACGACCAACTTCGGTGCGCCGGGCGAGGCCTCGCTCAAGAGCTGGTCGAGATGGGCCGGATCGTTGTGGCGGAAGATTCGCTTGTCGCAGCGGCTGAGCCGAATGCCCTGGATGATCGACGCATGGTTGAAGGCGTCCGAGAAGATGATGCAGTCCGGCAGGAGCTGACCCAAAGTGCCGATCGTGGACTCGTTGGAGATGTAGCCGGAGGTGAACAGAAGCGCCGCCTCCTTGCCATGGAGATCAGCGAGTTCGCGTTCCAGCAGCACGTGGTTGTGAGTGGTGCCCGAGATATTGCGCGTGCCGCCGGAACCGGCGCCCGAACCTTGCAGCGCCTCACGCATCGCTTCTATCACTTGTGGGTGCTGACCCATCCCCAGATAGTCGTTGCTGCACCACACGGTGATTTCTTTCTCGACACCGCCGACGTTGTGGGTCGCCTTGGGGAAATTGCCGGCGTGACGCGCAACATCGGCGAACACGCGGTAACGCCCCTCCGCCCGCAGCGCAGCGAGTTTTTCGGCGAAGAAGCTATCGTATTCCATGGCGATTTCGCGAAATCGAACCGCAAAGATGGTAAATTGTGCCACACATTGGTTTACGTGTCCTTAACCAAGGGCAAGGCGGCGACGGGAGCGGAGGGCGACCATGACATCACCGAATGCCGTACGCCAACGCGGCGCGACGCCGTCGGCGCGCCCTGAGTTCCGCTGGGATGACCCGCTTTTGCTCGACCCGCTCCTGAGCGACGAGGAGCGGATGGCGCGTGACAGCGCGAGAGCCTATTGCCAAGAGAAGCTGATGCCGCGGATCGTCGAGGCCAATCGCCATGAGCAGTTCGACCGCGAGATCTATCGCGAGATGGGCGCGCTCGGGTTCTTGGGGTCAACCATCCATGGCTATGGGTGCGCGGGCGCAAGTCACGTCGTCTACGGGTTGATCGCGCGCGAGATCGAGCGCGTCGATTCCAGCTACCGTTCATCCATGAGTGTGCAGTCGAGTCTGGTCATGCACGCCATCCATGCCTACGGCAGCGAAGAGCAGCGCCAGCGCTATCTGCCCTCTCTCGCGGCGGGTGAGACGCTCGGGGCGTTCGGCCTGACCGAGCCCGACCATGGCTCGGACCCCGGCTCCATGGTCACGCGCGCGCGAACGGTGAATGGCGGCTTCGCGATCAGCGGCGTCAAAACCTGGATCACCAACGCGCCGGTCGCCGATGTCTTCGTCGTCTGGGCCAAGAACGATGAGGGGGTCATTCGCGGCTTTCTGCTTGAGCGCGGCATGGGCGGTCTCACCACGCCGGGCATCGAGGGGAAGTTTGCCCTCCGTGCCTCGCCAACCGGTGAGATCGTCATGGACGAGGTGCGGCTGACGGCTGAGCATGAGCTGCCCGGCGTCTCAGGGCTGCGCGGTCCATTCGGCTGCCTCAACAAGGCCCGCTACGGCATCGCCTGGGGCGCGCTGGGCGCCGCCGAGTTCTGCTGGCATGCGGCGCGCCAATACACACTTGACCGCACCCAGTTCGGGCGGCCCCTAGCCGCCAATCAGCTGGTCCAGAAGAAGCTCGCGGATTGCCAGACCGAGATTGCCCTCGGGCTCCAGGCCTGCTTGCGGGTGGGGCGCCTGTTCGACAGCAACGAGGCCACGCCCGAAATGGTCTCGCTGATCAAGCGCAACTCCTGCGGCAAGGCCCTCGACATCGCGCGAATGGCGCGCGACATGCACGGCGGCAACGGCATATCGGACGAATACCACGTGATCCGCCACGTCATGAACCTCGAGGCGGTCAACACCTATGAGGGGACCCACGACATCCATGCCCTGATCCTGGGCCGCGCCCAGACCGGCATTCAGGCGTTTGTCGGCTGAGCATGGCCGAGTCGGCAGGCACGAGCACCGGCGAACCATATGCCGGCTATTTCTCGACCGGGCTGAGCGAAGCCGATCCCGAGATCAGCCAAGCCATTCACGACGAGCTGACGCGGCAACGCGACCAGGTCGAACTGATCGCGTCGGAAAACCTAGTCAGCAAGGCGGTGCTGGAAGCGCAGGGCTCGATCCTCACCAACAAGACGGTCGAGGGTTATCCGGGCCGTCGCTACTATGGTGGCGCCGAGTACGTCGACCGCATTGAGCGCTTGGCGATCGAACGGGCGCGGCGCCTATTCGGATGCGCTTACGCGAACGTCCAGCCACATTCTGGAAGTCAGGCCAATCAGGCGGTGTATCTGGCGCTCCTGAAGCCCGGCGACAAGATCCTCGGGATGGCCCTGGCGGCCGGCGGGCATTTGAGCCACGGCGCCGCGCCCAACCTATCGGGGCGATGGTTCGACGTTGCGCGCTACGGCGTGCGCCGGCAGGACGGGTTGATCGACTACGACGATGTCGCGGAGCAGGCAGCTCAGCACACACCGCGCCTGATCATCGCGGGCGGCTCCGCCTACCCCCGGACGATCGACTTCGCGCGTTTCCGCGCCATCGCGGATTCCGTCGGTGCGATGCTGATGGTCGACATGGCCCACTTCGCCGGACTGGTGGCCGCCAGCTGTCATCCCGATCCCCTTCCCCACGCCGATGTCGTGACCACCACGACGTACAAGAGCCTGCGCGGTGTGCGCGGCGGGCTGATCCTGACCAACGACGAAGACATCGCGCGCAAGGTGAACGCTGCGATCTTTCCGGGCCTGCAGGGAACGCCGCTGTTGCACACGGTCGCGGCCAAAGCCGTGTGCCTGGGCGAGGCCCTCAGGCCTGAGTTCAGACAATATTGCGAACGGGTCGTGGAGAATGCCCGGGTACTGGCCCGGACGCTCTTAAACCACGGCTTCGAGGTCGTCTCGGGGGGTACGGATACGGCGCTGATGCTGGTCGACCTGCGGGCCAAGGGCCTGACCGGCGACGTCGCGTCCCAGAGCCTCGAGCGGGCGGGGCTCACGTGCAACAAGAACACGGTCCCGTTCGACACCGAAAAGCCGACCGTGACCTCTGGCCTGAGGCTTTCATCCTCGGTTGGCACCACCCGCGGCTTCGGCGTCGAGGAGTTTCAGCGAATTGGCGAACTGATTGTGACCGTGCTCGACGGCCTCGCGGTGGGTCCCAGCGACAACGCCGAGGCCGAACATTCGGTGCTCGCGCAGGTCGCCGACCTTTGTGCTCGTTTTCCCATCTACCCGACGCTCTAGGCACCCCGTTCGGAGAGACGACATGAAACTGACGGACGCGCAGCTACGCCAGTTCAACGACGACGGATTCGTGATCTTTCCCGGCCTCTTCTCCGAGAACGAAGTGTCGTTGATGCGCGACGAGCTGCCAGGGCTCTTTGCCGAGAGGTGCGATGAGAACTATCGCGAGAAAGAGAGCGATGAGGTGCGCTCGGCCTTCGGCCTCCACCTGCGCAGCGAAGTGTATCGGCGGCTGGTCCGCCACCCGCGCCTGATCGAACCGGCGCGCCAGCTATGCGGCGAGGACCTGTACATCATGCAGGTCAAGGTTAACGTCAAAGCGGCGTTCTCGGGCGACATATGGCAATGGCACCAGGACTTCAGCACCCATCAAGCCGAGGACGGCGTTCCCCGCCCGGCGCCGCTCAACATCCACGTCTTCATCGACGAGGTGAACGAATTCAACGGACCCCTGACTTTTATTCCCGGTTCACACTGGCGCGGTCCGCTCGCCGCCAGCCTCGACGCCGTGACGACGAGCTATCCGCTGTGGACGCTGGACCAACCCACCGTCACCGAACTGATCGCCAACGGTGGAATGTTCTCGGCCAAGGGGCCGCCGGGCACGGTCCTAATCTTCGGCGATACCCTGGTCCACGGCTCGTCCGTCAATATGTCGCCGTGGCGGCGCGCCATCTTTTCGTTGATCGCCAATCCGGTCTCCAACGCCCAGACCACCAACAAGCGTCCGGAATGGATACACCATCGCGATTTCACGCCGATCGAGTGCCTCGGCGATGACTGTCTGCTCGACCTTGCGCCGAGTTGCGGCGCGGGCCCCGCGAACCCGGCGCAGCTTGCTGCTCGGGGCGGTTCGCGATGAGTGGGCCGGTCGGCAAGCACTGCCCGCCGCACGGCGGCTTCCCGCGTACGCGAATGCGGCGCAACCGCCGGCACGATTGGTCACGTCGCCTGGTCGCCGAAAATCGGCTGACCGCAGACGACCTTATCTGGCCCCTGTTCCTCCACGAGGGCGATAAACGTGCGGAGCCGGTCCCCTCGATGCCGGGCGTGGATCGCCTGTCGCCCGACCTGTTGGCGGCGGCCGGCGGCGAGGCGATCGAACTCGGCATTCCGATGATCGCCATCTTCCCGGCGCTCGACCAGTCGCTGCGGTCGGCCGACGGCGACGAGGCGACAAACCCCGACAACCTCGTGTGCCGCGGCGTGCGCGCCGTCAAGAAGGCTCACCCCGGACTCGGGGTGATGTGCGATGTGGCCTTGGACCCGTTCACCTCGCATGGCCAGGATGGTTTGGTCAGGGACGGCTACGTCGTCAACGACGAAACGATCGAAATGCTCTGCCGTCAGGCGGAGGTCCAGGCGGCCGCAGGGTGCGACGTGATAGCGCCCTCGGACATGATGGACGGTCGGATTGGCGCCATTCGCGATGCCCTGGACGCCGCGGGTCACGGCCACGTCCAAATCATGTCCTATGCGGCGAAATACGCCTCGGCGTTCTACGGCCCCTTCCGCGACGCGGTCGGCTCATCGACCAATCTGGGCCAGGGTGACAAACGCACCTATCAGATGGACCCCGCCAACACCGACGAGGCGATCCGCGAGGTCGCCCTGGACATCGCCGAAGGCGCCGACATGGTGATGGTGAAGCCCGGTATGCCCTATCTCGATATCGTCCGGCGCGTGAAGGATGAGTTCGGGATGCCCACCTATGCCTATCAGGTCAGTGGCGAGTACGCGATGCTGCGCGGCGCGGCGCTGAACGGCTGGCTCGACGGCGAACGAGCGATGATCGAAGCCCTGATGTCGTTCAAGCGTGCGGGCGCCGACGGCATCTTGACCTACTTCGCGCGGGACGCGGCGAAGCTTCTGCGGGCCTTCAGCTCGGGACGATAATCACGAAGGTGTCCTGCGAGAACCCATTGAAATGAGTGGCCAGCGAGTTCTAGTACCCGCCCATTTGCTTGAACTCGACCCAATCGCCTTCCGAGGTATCGACGGGCAGCTCCCAGGTGTGCGCCAGCACGTCGGCCGAATCGCAAGTCGGGCCAAACAGCGTAAAGGACGCCGACGTGTCGCTCATATCGCCGTCCAGGCGATGGCACATCACTCCTACCTTGATGTCCGCGCGGAGATCTGAGAGGCAGCCGAATATGCCGTCGTTGAGATAGAGGGCGCGGTCCTTGCGCCAAGGGACCTGGGCCACCAGCGAGCCCGCCTCAGCCACCATTGCACGCCCTGGTTGTGGAACGGCGTGCAAAGTTGACCCCTGTTGAGGGGTGATCGGCGTCCAAATTTGCCCCCCTGAGCCTGGCTAGTCCAAGTCACCTCGTTTTTGGGCGGACGAGGTGGTGGGGGATGTTGGTCGTGGAGACGATAGCGCGGATCCGGCGGGAGTATTTCGTCAAGGGGAAGCCGATCAAGGAGATCGTGCGGGACGTGAAGGTCTCGCGCAACACGGTGCGCAAGGTGATCCGTTCGCAGGCGACGGCGTTCACCTACGACCGGCGGGTCCAGCCGATGCCGAAGCTGGGGCCGTGGACGGCCGAGCTGGAGCGGATGCTGGAGGCCAACGAGACCAAGTCGAAGCGGGAGCGGCTGACGCTGCTACGGATCTCCGAAGCCCTCGAGGGTCTGGGCTATGGCGGCGGCTACGACGCGGTGCGGCGCTACGCCAAGGCGTGGCGGTGGCGCCGTTCGGCATCGACGGCGCAGACCTATGTGCCGTTGGTGTTCTCGCCGGGCGAGGCCTATCAGTTCGACTGGAGCCACGAGTACGTGGTGCTGGCGGGGGTGACGACCAAGGTCAAGGTCGCGCACGTCCGGCTGTGCCACAGCCGAATGTTCTTCGTCCGCGCTTATCCGCGCGAGAGCCAGGAGATGGTGTTCGACGCCCACGACCGGGCATTCCGGCTGTTCCAGGGTGCCTGCCGGCGAGGCATCTACGACAACATGAAGACGGCGGTGCAGACCGTCCTCATCGGCAAGGAGCGCGCGTTCAACCGGCGCTTCGTGCAGATGTGTGGCCACTACCTGGTCGAACCGACAGCATGCACGCCGGGAGCGGGATGGGAGAAGGGGCAGGTCGAGAACCAGGTCGGGATCATCCGCGGTCGGTTCTTCACCCCGCGGCTGCGCTTCAAGACCTACGACGAGCTCAACGCCTGGCTCTTGGACCAGTGCGTCGCCTACGCCCGGGGTCATCCCCACCCGGTGTTCAAGGACAGGACTGTCTGGCAGGTGTTCGAGGACGAGCGTCCGTCCCTGGTCGGCTATCGCGGGCCGTTCGACGGCTTCCACGCGGTCCCGGCGTCGGTGTCGAAGACCTGCCTGGTGCGCTTCGACAGCAACAAGTACAGCGTGGCGGCGCGCGCCGTCGGCCGTCCGGTCGAGGTCCATGCCTACGCCGATCGCATCGTCATCCGCCAGGACGGCGAGATCGTCGCCGAGCATGCCCGGCGCTTCGGCCGCGACCAGACCGTCTATGACCCGTGGCACTAGGTGCCCGTGCTGGCGAGGAAGCCCGGTGCGCTTCGTAACGGCGCGCCGTTCAAGGACTGGGCGCTGCCCGGCGCCCTGGGTCGCGTGCGCGTCCGGCTCGCCGGCCACGACGACGGCGACAGGCAGATGGTCGAGATCCTCACCGCCGTGCTGGCGGATGGGCTGGCGGCGGTGGAGGCCGCCTGTGCCGAGGCGCTCGCTGGCGGCGTGTGCAGCGCCGACGTCGTGCTCAACATCCTCAATCGTCGGCGCCAGCCGTCCGAGACGGCGCCGATCCCGACGCCCGCGAACCTGCGTCTTCGCTTTGAGCCGGTGGCCGATTGCACCCGCTACGACCGCTTGAGGGGGGTCGGCCATGGAGCGCCATGAGGTCCTGGAGATGATGGCCGCACTCAAGCTCGCCGGCATGCGCGACGCGTTCGACGAGGTGCTCGCCGACGGCCTCAAGCGCCAGCATCCGATGCAGCGAATCATCGGCGAGCTGTTGAAGGCCGAGATCGCCGACAAGCAGGCGCGATCCATCAAGTACCAGATGAGTGGCGCCAAGCTGCCGCTGGCCAAGGAGCTGGCCGACTTCGACTTCACCGACACCCCGGTCAACGAGCCGCTGGTCCGCGAGTTGGCGGTCGGCGGCTTCCTGGCCAACCAGCGCAACGCCGTGCTGATCGGCGGCACCGGCACCGGCAAGAGCCATCTCGCCGTCGCCATCGCGCGGGCCTGCATCCGCGATGGCGCCCGGGGCCGCTTCTTCAACGTCGCCGACCTGGTCAACCGGCTCGAGGCCGAAGCCCGCGCCGGCCGCCAGGGCCGGCTCGCCGATCAGCTGGCCCGGCGCGACCTCGTCATCCTCGACGAGCTCGGCTACCTGCCCTTCGCCCAAACCGGAGGCCAGCTGCTGTTCCACCTCGTCAGCCGGCTCTACGAGCGCACCTCGATCATCGTCACCACCAACCTGACCTTCGGCGAATGGCCGTCCGTCTTCGGCGACGCCAAGATGACCACCGCGCTCCTCGATCGTCTGACGCACCACTGCGAGATCATCGAGACCGGAAACGACTCCTGGCGCTTCAAGAATCGGTCCTAAAGGCAACCGATCCACCTGCGGCCCGGTCGCCCAGGTGGGCCCACAGGAACCTCCCACACGCGGTCCGCCGCCAGCCGCGTGGTGGGCGCGTCGGCCCGCGCGCGGGCCCCTCCTATGGACTACCTGTACGACCTCCGCCGTGCATCCCCAAAGGGGTCAACATTGCACGCCGATAGGGGGTCAATGTTCAACGCCGATTGACACGCCGGCTCACAGAGAACAGCGCAGCCCGCCGGCCGCCAAAGGTCGTCCAGCCCGGCCGCGATAGCGCGGGTATAGGCGTCGAGGTCAGCGGCTTCCAGATCCGGGTAAGCCGCCGAAAACCCGCCGCCAACATTCAGCGCTCCTATCTCGACGCCGGCCGCGCCCAAGACGTCCGCCGTCAACGCGAGCGCCGTGCGGAACGCATCCCGTTCGAGGCACTGGGAACCCACGTGAAAGGAAATGCCGGGCTCGTATCCGGCCGCCGCGACCGCACGCAGAAGCTCTGGCGCCCTTTCCGGCGGCGCTCCGAACTTGCGGGAGAGATCGATGGCCGCGCGAGTGACCAGGGTCGCTATTCTCACCTGCACCGCGAGATCGCCGCCGCCGGTCTCGGCCGTGATCGTGTCGAGTTAGGCCTCGGAATCGACGGTGAAGTGGCGAATACCGTATACGTGGCGGGCGCTGTGGATCGCCGCGCGCGGCTTGACCGGATGATGGAAATAGCTGACGACATCGGAGTACCGCTCGCTGATAAGAGCGATCTCGGGCAGCGATGCCGTGTCAAATTGGCGAATGCCGACCGCATGAAGCGTATCGAGGACGAACGGATGCGGGCTGCATTTGACGGCGTACCGAACCTCGCCGGGAAAATGCGTGATGAACCATCGTGCGGCGCTGACCAAGGGGAGACGGCCATAGACAATACACCGGGTAGCTTGGGCGCAGCTCGCCAAGCATTTGGCGCACGGAACTGTAGCGGGGCAGTTCCGTGCCCGGCCGCCGGAGCGTGTGCGTCCGTTGCAGCGTCATGGCGCCTCCGCTATGTAACCCGAGCCCGGGCCAAGCCGATCGTCCCATGACCTTGCCACAGCCGACCTCGCCATGACCCCGACCTCGCCATGACATTGCGGCCATCCCCCGTCGCCGGCCCCCTCACCGGCACCACGGTCATCGATCTTACCCGCGTGCTCGCCGGTCCGTATTGCACCATGGTGCTCGCGGACCTGGGCGCCCGCGTCATCAAGGTCGAATCGCCGGCCGGCGGTGACGACTCGCGCTCGTTCGGGCCGTTCATAGAGGAGCGCTCCGCCTATTTCATGTCGCTGAACCGCGGCAAGGAGAGCATCGCTCTCGATCTCAAGAACGAGGCCGATCAGCAAGTCTTCGAGCGATTGCTTGAGCACGCCGACGTGCTGGTGGAGAACTTCCGGCCCGGCGTCCTCGAGCGCCTCGGATATGGTTGGGATCGCCTTCGCGATAGCTTCCCGCGCCTGATCTATCTCGCCCTCTCGGGCTTTGGACGCACCGGCCCGTACGCCCAGCGGCCCGCCTACGACATGGTGGTTCAGGCCATGGGCGGCATCATGAGCCTGACCGGACATCCGGGCGGCGCTCCGACCCGGGTCGGATCGTCGATCGGCGACATTACAGCGGGGCTTTATGGCGTGGTCGGCATCACCGCAGCCCTTCACGATCGCCACAGGACAGGCGCCGGGCGCATGATCGACCTCGGGATGTTGGATTGCCAGGTCGCGATACTCGAAAATGCCATCGCCCGCTTTTGCGCCACTGGCGAGGCGCCTGGCCCGATCGGCGCGCGACATCCGTCGATCACCCCGTTCGCTTCTTTTCCCACCCGTGACGGTCACGTCGTCGTCGCCTGTGGAAACGACCTCATGTTCGGCAAATTCGCGACCTGTCTTGAGCGCACCGATCTCGCCAAGGACCCACGTTTCGCGGACAACGATTCACGGACCCACCACGTCGAGGCACTCACTGAAGCGATCGAGGCCGAGACGCGAAAGAGGACATCCGACGAATGGCTCGCGCTGCTGTTGGCCGCGGGCATCCCCTGCGGGCCGATCAACAACATGGCCGATCTTGTGGACGATCCCCATGTGGCCGCCCGGAACATGCTAGTCGATATCGATGATCCTCGTGCGGCGGCACTGAAGGTCGCCGGAAATCCGCTCAAGGTGCCCGGCCTCATCGATCCCACGTCACGGGGCGCGGCGCCGGACCTCGACGCCGACCGCGAATCGATTGTCGAGGAGCTCCGTCACTTGGGGCCGACGTTTCAAGGCGCCAGTTGATTTGCTAACGTGCGAGGGTTCTGGAGGGCTTACATCCCCATGCGAATGATAGCCCGAATCGTGCTAATCGTCGTTGTCGTCGCTGTCATCGTGGCCGCCGGCGGGTACGTCTACGTCCGGCAATCGCTGCCCGAGCTGGATGGGACGGTAGCCGTCGCGGGCTTGGAACGTCCCGTGAAGATCACACGGGACCGCGAGGGCATCCCCCACATCATGGCCGACTCGGCGGCCGACGCGTACTTCGGGCTTGGCTATGCCCACGCGCAGGATCGGCTGTGGCAGATGGAGGCGAGCCGTCGCATCGGTGCCGGGCGTCTCTCGGAGGTCCTCGGCGCCGACGCGATCGATTTTGACAAGTTCCTGCGCACTCTGGGCGTCTACGGCCACGCCGAACGAACCTACCCCAACCTTGGCGTCGAGGCGCGCGCGACATTGGATGCGTACAGCGCCGGCGTAAACGCATTCTTGGCCGCGCACGAGGGTCCGTGGCCGCCTGAGTTCATTGTCTTGAGCCACACGCCCGAGCCGTGGCGGCCGGCCGATTCGTTGGTCTGGCTCAAGATGATGGCCTTTAACCTCGGCGGAAACATGTCGCGCGAGCTCCAGCGCGCGCGCATGGCTCAGATCCTGCCGCCAGAGCGGATTGTTGAGTTCTTGCCAGCCTTTCCGGGCGATGGGCCGGTGGTGATACCGAACTTCGCCGCCCTGTACGGGGACCTGCCGCTGGCGCCCCTGGGTGCGCTAGCGAGCAACTTCAGCGCCCAAGGCAATGGCTCGAACAATTGGGTGGTGGCGGGCAGGCATACGGCCACGGGCAAACCCCTGCTCGCCAACGATCCACACCTCGGTTTGACGGCGCCGTCGATTTGGTATTTCGCGCATCTGAAAGCGCCTGGACTGAATATCATCGGGGCGACCCTGCCGGGGGTTCCGACCGTGGTTCTCGGTCACAACGGCCGCATCGCATGGGGTTTCACGAACACCAATCCCGACGTCCAGGATTTGTTCATCGAACGGCTAGTGCCCGGATCACCCGATGAGTACGAAACCCCGCTCGGCCGCGAGCGCTTCACCGTGCGCGAGGAGGTGATTGGCGTCAGCGGTGGCGAGGACGTCAGCATCACGGTTCGCGGCACACGGCATGGCCCGGTGATGTCGGACGTGTTCGCTAAGGCGAAGGAAGCGGCGCCGAAGGGCCACGTGCTAGCGCTCTCGTGGACGGCGCTACGTGACGATGACCTTACCTTCCAGGCCGGCGTCAGCATCGCGTCCGCTGGTAACTGGACGGAGTTCCTGGAGGGGCTTCGCGACTACCACGCGCCGCAGCAGAACATTGTTTACGCCGATGTCGCCGGCAACATCGGTATGATCGCTCCGGGCCGCGTGCCGATCCGGCATCCTGACAATGCCGTCTCGGGGCTGATGCCGGTACCTGGCTGGGAGGCCATCTACGATTGGGGCGGCTTCATCCCGTTCGACGAGTTGCCACGGCGCTACAACCCCGAGGCCGGCAAGATCTACACCGCCAACGAGAAGATCGTCGCGCCCGACTACCCACACTTTTTCACCTACGACTGGGAGCCCCCCTATCGGGCGCGGCGCATCGCTGAGTTGCTGGACGGGCGCGACAAACACTCCGTCGACAGTTTTCGACGCCTCCAGGCCGACAGCTTTTCGCTGATGGCGAGGGACCTGCTGCCGCTCCTCGCCGACACCGCGCCCACCGGCGAGGAGACGGCGCAGGCGCTGGAACTCCTGATCGGATGGGACGGCGACATGGCGGTGGGTTTGGCGGAACCGCTGATATTCGTGGCGTGGATGAGGGAACTGACTCGACTTGTCTATGCCGACGACTTGCGAGGCCTGTTCTCTGACTATTGGGGTCTCAAAGGGCCGTTCCTGCATAACGTATTGACGCTGCATGGTCATTGGTGTGACGACGTGCGGACCGAGATCGTCGAGAGCTGCGATCAGATCAAGGCGCGCGCGCTGGAACTCGCGATCGCCGACTTGACGGCCCGGTATGGCTCATCGATGACGCGATGGCGTTGGGGCGAGGCGCATGCCGCGCGAAGCGCTCACAATCCCTTCGGTCGCGTCCCGGTCCTGCAAGATATCTTTGATATCACGGGACCGGCGCCGGGTGGTCAGTACACGGTTAACCGTGGTGGCCATAGTATCGGCGACGAGGACGCGCCATTCGCCGCTGTCCAGGGGCCGAGCCTGCGAGCCATATATGACCTGGACGATCTCGAGCGGTCGTTGTTCATTCATTCGACGGGACAATCGGGGAATGTGCTTTCGAGTCTGTACGACAGCTTCGCCGAACGCTGGCGCGAGGTCGGATATGTGCCCATGGTAACGTCAGAAGCCTCGATCGCGCGCCGAGCCATCGGTACGTTGACCCTGACGCCCGTGGGCGACGCCGACTGATCTTGCGCGCGGGCCGTGGCGTGACGGGGTGATCATGGCCTAACGGCCGGTTACGAATTTACCGCCCATGCAGAAGCATCGGCGGCTGTTTCTTCACTGTGAGACGGGTTGGCGAAGCATGTGGGCGATAATTGGCGTAGTGGTGATGATCGGGTCCGTGTTGGGCGGCTATATGCCCCACGGCGACCTCACCGTGCTGATGCAGCCCTTCGAGGTGCTGATAATTTGCGGCGGCGCATTCGGCGCTTTTCTTCTCTCCAATCCGAAGACTCTAATTGTCGCGGTGTTCAAGAGTCCCGGGCGAGTTCTCAAAGCCCCCCCCACAACAAGGCGGCCTATGTCGAACTTCTGACGCTCTTGTTCGCGATCTTTCGGCTCGCCAAGTCGAAGGGGATGTTGGCGCTGGAAACGCACATCGAGACGCCAGAAGAGAGTCCCCTATTCCAAGAATACCCCAAGTTCATGAAGAACAAGCACGCCGTTCATTTTCTGTGCGACTACCTGCGACTGATTACCATGGGGACCGAGAATCCCCACGAATTAGAGGCGTTGATCGACGAGGACATCGAGACCCACCACGGCGAGGCGACGGCGGTGGCGGGAGCCGTCACGAATGTTGGTGATGGCCTGCCGGCATTCGGCATCGTGGCGGCGGTCCTTGGGGTGGTCGTAACGATGCGGCACATCACCGACCCACCCGAGATCCTCGGCAAGCTGATTGGTGGCGCGTTGGTCGGTACCTTCCTCGGCATCTTGTTGGCGTACGGATTCGTGAGCCCCAGCAGCCGCAACCTCGAGATGTGGGCCGACGCGGACTCCAAGTACTATCAATGCATCGAAGCCGGCCTGCTCGCCCATCTTCAGGGCTATGCCCCGGCCGTCTCGATCGAGTTCGCGCGGAAAACACTGTTCTCCCATCAACGTCCGAGTTTCGCCGAACTCGAGGAGGCGATAGCCAGCTCGGACGGTGCCTAACAGCCCGTTGACGAAGTCTTCCCTGGACGAAGTCGGCATGGTCTGATTCTCTGGTGTCCTGGCCTGAAGGGGGGTTCGCTGATGGCGATGGGACAGCAGAAGGATCGTCAGGGGGACTTGATGGTGAGCTGGTCGGAGATGCCGCGCTCGCCAGGTCATGTATTTTACGACCGCCTGCAGTTGGTACTGATCGAGGGCGGCTTCGACGGCTTCGCCGAGGCGGTCTGCCAGCCCTATTACGCGGCCAGGATGGGGGCGCCTTCGGTGCCACCCGGGCGCTACTTCCGTATGCACCTGGTGGGCTACTTCGAGGGTATCGACTCTGAGCGTGGGCTGGAGTGGCGCTGCTCGGATTCCCTGTCGCTACGGGAGTTCCTGCTGTTGGAGATGCGGGAACGGGTGCCGGACCATTCCTGGCTGTCACGGACCCGCGCGCGCCTGCCCCATGAAGTCCACACGGCGGTGTTTGACTGGGTCCTGGCGCTGATCGCCGAGGCGGGTCTGGTGAAGGGCGAGCGCATCGGGGTGGATGCCTCGACCATGGAGGCCAACGCGGCGCTGCGCAACATCGTGCGGAGGGACACGGGCGAGGGTTACCGGGGGATGCTGGAGCGCTTGGCCCAGGAGAGCGGTATCGAGACACCCACGGCTGAGGACCTGGCGCGTCTGGACCGCAAGCGCAAGGGCAAGAAGCTCTCGAACCAGGACTGGGTTTCCAGGAGCGACCCCGAGGCCAAGATCGCCAAGATGAAGGACGGCACCACGCACCTGGCCTACAAGCCCGAGCACGCGGTGGATCTGGACACCGGCGCGGTGGTGGCGGCGGAGCTGCACCCGGCCGACGAGGGCGATACGACAACGCTTCCCAAGACCCTGGCGGCGGCCGAGGCAAACCTCGAGGCGGTGGATGTGGCGCCGACGGCCGAAGATCCGGCCGAATGTGTGACCGATAAGGGCTACCACTCACGGTTGGTCTTGAAGGCGCTCGACGACGGCCCCTGGAAGAGCCGGATCTCCGAGCCCAAGCAGAAGGGTTTTGCGCGCTGGCACGGAGATGATGCGGCTCGCCGGGCGGTCACCAACAACCGGACCCGGCTGTTATCGGGGGTGGCCAGGGAAGCCTTCAAGCTGCGCGCCGAGATCGTCGAGCGCTCCTTTGCCCACAACCTCGATCGCGGCGGTATGCGCCGGACCTGGCTTCGGGGCCGCGAGAACGTGCACAAGCGATACCTGCTTCACGTCGCCGGCCACAACCTATCGTTGCTGATGCGCCAACTCATCGGCGCCGGCACCCCGAAGGAGGCCGTGGCGGGCGGAATTGGCGCCTTGTTCGTGCTTGTTACGCCCGCTGGAGCCGTCCTGGTCGTTCAGATCGTCCTCATCGTCTCGGAGGATGGCGAAACCGCCTTCGCCGCGATATGCTTCGCCGTGGCGTGAAACCCGGTCAATGACGCCTTTTTCAACGGGCTGCTAAGGGTAAAACCGTGAGGGCCAAACCATGAGCGATGCCCACGGGGCCGGCCAGCCGGTCATCATCAAGAAGGTCAAGAAGGGCGGCCACGGCGGCCATCACGGCGGCGCCTGGAAAATCGCCTATGCGGACTTCGTCACCGCGATGATGGCCTTTTTCCTTTTGATGTGGCTGGTCGCTGCCACCAGTGAGGAGCAGAAGCGTGGCGTCGCCGAATACTTCACGCCGGCCTCGTTCAGTGTCTCGTCCAGCGGTACCGGCGGCATCATGGGCGACACCGGGCTGTTGATACAGGGCCCCAACCAGTCCGATTCGCGCGCGCCGACGGTCGTCATGCGGATAGCGCCCTCCCCGTCGAGCGGTGCTGGAGAGGCCGACGCCGAAGATGTGGAGGGGTTGCAACGGCGCCTGGAGGAGGAGGCCTTCGAGGAAGCACAGGCCGCGATCCGCCAGGCGATCGACGCGGATCCCGCGCTCGACGAACTCAGCGATCGTCTGATAATCGATATGACGCCGGAAGGGCTGCGCATTCAAGTCGTCGATCGCGAAGGCGGCGCTATGTTCCCAAGCGGCAGCTCGGAAATACCTGAGCGGACTACGATACTGCTGTCCCAAATCGCCAAAGTCGTCAACAGCATGCCCAATCGCATCCTCATCACCGACCATACGGACGCGACCTCGTTCGGGACTGGAGACGGCTACACGAACTGGGAACTCTCGGCTGACCGCGCCAACGCGGCCCGCCGCGCCTTAGTCGTGGCCGGCGTCGATCCGGAGCGCGTCGGCGAGGTGGCGGGACGTGCTGACCAGGAGCCCCTCATCGCTGAGAATCCATTCCTGCCGGAAGACCGGCGGATCAGCATTGTCCTCCAGCGCCAGGCGCCGGTATAACCACCCAACTAGCCGCTGGCATGGACGCGACGATCCGCTTCGTGGCGCCGACGGGTCTGCGCAGGTGAACGCGGCGTGGACCGCCGCGCCACCCCCGCTCGAGGAATCACCCGAACTATACGAAGGGGCACTTGCCCGGCGCGTTCTCGCGTTTTGTATCGACGGCGTGCTGATCGTCACGGTGCTACTTGGCTTCGGCGCGGCCGCCACCATCGCCGAAATCTTGACCTTTGGTATCCTCTCGCCGACTCTGGCGCCGTTCTACGCCCTCATTCCGCTCGCATATCATATCGTCACGCTCGGCGGCGATCGGTCGGCCACGCTCGGCATGCGGTTGTGCGGCCTTCGCGCGGTGCGGATTGACGGCCGCCCTCCATCGTACTTGCGCGCAGCGCTGTGGACCGGGCTGTTCTACCTCTGTACCGGCCTGACGGTGCTGCTAGTCCTGGGCATTGCCCTATTCAATGATCGGGGACGAACTGTCCACGACTATCTTTGCGGAATGCTGGTGGTGAATACGGCGGCGCGCGCGACCCGACTCCGCTATCGGAGCCGATCGACCCGCACCGAACATCGATCGCTATAATCGATGCCATGACGTCCGTCTCCGCCACCTTCGAGATTTGGGTGACACTGGCCCTGATCGTCGCCGCGGTCGTGGCCTACGCCTCCGAGCGGGTGTCCATCGAGCTCACCTCGGCGGGAATTGTGGCGATCCTGCTGGTCTTCTTCCATCTCTTTCCCCTTCCCGCGACCGGGGCAGCCAATCAGCTCGACGCCGAGCGCGTTTTGGCCGGCTTCGCCAACCCGGCACTGATGGCGGTCGTGGCCTTGCTGGTCATCGGGCAGGGCATGGTCCGAACCGGAGCGCTCGACCACTTCGTCCGACGACTGGTCGTCTTGCGCCGCCGTCATCCGAACGGCACGGTCGCGTTGACGCTGGTCGCCGTCTTGGTGCTCAGCGCGGTTCTTAACAACACCCCCGTCGTCGTCATCTTCGTTCCCATCATTACGGCGCTTTCCGACCGGCTCGGCGGCTCGGTGAGCGGTTTGATGATGCCGTTGAGCTTCGCCGCCATACTTGGTGGGATGACGACGATGATTGGGTCGAGCACCAATCTTCTCGTCTCCAGCACCGCGATGAGTCTCGGCCATCCGCCGATCGGTTTCTTCGACTTCACCATTCCGGGCGCGGTGCTGGCGTTGGTTGGCATCACGTACGTGGTTCTGGTCGTGCCGCGCATCCTGCCCGACCGCGCCTCGCCGGTGCGTGAACTGATGGAAGGCGATGGCAAGCAGTATCTGACGCAGATCGCCGTCGTATCTGGCAGTCCCCTGGTCGGTCAGACAACCACCGCCGGGATGTTTTCCTCCCTTCCCGAAATGACGGTTCGTCTGATTCAGCGGGGTGAACACGCGTTTCTGCCGCCGTTCGACGGCGTCGCCTTGCGGTCCGGCGACGAGGTGGTTGTCGCCGCGACCCGTAAGGCGTTGACCCATGTGTTGGAGACCACTCCCAAACTTCTGAAGGGCGCGAGCGGCGAACCCGGTGACCAGATACTGGGCGAGGTCGTGGTGGCGCCCGCTTCCCGGATGATCGGACGGGACCTCGCTCAGTTGGGATTCCACTACCAGACCCACTGCATCGTGCTCGGGATTCAGCGACGTTCCCGCATGATTCGCGCGCGCATGGACGAGATTAGGTTGGATGCGGGCGACGTCCTCTTGGTGCTCGGGACGACGGCCCGCGTCATGGCCCTGCGGGTCAACCGCGACGTTCTGCTGCTTGAGCGCTCGACACGGGAGCTGGTCGATCGGACGCGCTCGGGCCGGGCCACGCTCATCTTTCTGCTGGTCGTCGGGTTCGCGGCCAGTGGCTTAGTCCCTATCGTGGTCGCGGCCGTCACGGGCGCGGCTGCCATGGTCGCCGTGAGATGTCTCAACATTCACCAGGCGGCGCGCGCCATCGACCGGCGGGTGATCTTCCTCGTGGGCGCGGCGCTCGCCCTCGGCGGAGCGCTCGAAGCAACAGGCGGCGCCCAATTCCTCGCGCAGGTACTGGTGTCGACACTGGGTGCGGCCGGACCCGAGGTGGTCCTGTCGGCCTTCTTCCTGTTGGTGGCGGCATTCACCAACGTTCTCAGCAACAACGCCACGGCCGTGCTGTTCGCGCCGATCGCGATAAACGTCGCCGCAGAACTCGGGATCGATCCGAGCATTTTTCTGTACGCTCTGATTTTCGCGGCGAACTGCTCATTCGCGACACCGATGAGCTACCAGACCAACCTTCTGGTCATGGCCCCAGGTCACTATCGCTTCAGCGACTTCGTGCGCGCCGGCCTGCCACTTGTCGTCTTAATGTGGGTTGCGTTTTCGCTGTTCGCGCCGTGGTACTATGGCCTGCGGTAGCCAACGGTGGAGAGGCGACTGACCGACGATGAAACCCATCGAGTTCGCACAGCTCAGACAGTTCTACAGAACTCCGCCGATGCCGTGCCCCTA
The DNA here is from genome assembly GCA_965226045.1 of Alphaproteobacteria bacterium. GTDB lineage: Bacteria > Pseudomonadota > Alphaproteobacteria > VGEJ01 > VGEJ01 > CBDDBU01. The sequence continues at coordinate 39,259 of CBDDBU010000028.1, read as the reverse complement.
TCTGCCGGGGAGATTGGAGCGCAAGCTATTCACGATGCTCGCGGGACCGGACGCGAACTTGCTGCACGAGAACCTGTCCGAGGTCGGGTTTCGCCGCAGTCACGGCATCGCCTATCGGCCGCGCTGCGACAGCTGTAATGCGTGCGTCGCCGTGCGGGTCCGGGTGGCCGATTTTCAACCGACTCGGTCGATGCGGCGGGTGCTGGCCCGCAACGCTGGGATCTCCGCCCAAGTCGGACCGGCCGCGACCAAGACCGATCATTTTCGTCTGTTTCAGCGCTATCAAATAGAGCGACACGGCGATGGCGGCATGGCGCGGATGGATATCGCCGAGTACCAAGCGATGATCGAGGAGACCGCCGTCGACACATTCCTGGTCGAATATCGCGACCAGCGGGATGAACTTTACGCCGTCTGTTTGAGCGATCGCCTCCGCGATGGGCTGTCCCTGGTCTACAGTTTCTTTGATCCAGATGCGGCCGCGGTGAGCCCTGGAACTTATCTTATCATATGGCACATCGAAGAGGCGACGCGCCTCGGGCTTGACTACGTCTACCTGGGATATTGGATCGCCAACAGTCCCAAGATGAGCTACAAGAGCCGCTTTCAGCCGCTTGAAGCCTACGTCGCCGAGCGATGGGCGCCGATGCGGCCAAGCGGTTCGGCGGTATGATGTAGCGACACGGGTCGTGTGAGGTCAACGCAAAACAGGGGGAGCAGATGAAACGCCGTTCATTCCTAAAGGGAGCCGCCGTTTCCGGTGTCGCGGGCGCGACGGCGGTCGCCTCTAATTTTCCGACGCCCGCCCTTTCCCAAGGGCGCATAGAATGGCGACTGGTGACAACTTGGCCGAAGAACTTCCCTGGCCTCGGCACCGGCGCCAACTTGTTGGGTGATCTTATCACCCGCGGGTCGGGCGGGCGGCTGACGGTTAAGGTCTTCGGCGCGGGCGAAATCGTACCGGCGTTCGAGGCCATGGACGCCGTCTCTGGCGGGACCGTGGAGATGGGCCACGGCGCGCCCTACTACTGGAAGGGCAAGGTGCCAGCATCGCAGTTCATTGCCTCAATGCCTTTTGGTTTGACCGCACAGGAAATGAACGGGTGGTTCCAGCACGGCGGTGGGCAAGCGTTGGCGGACGAAGTCTATCGGGAGCTGGGCTGCAAGTTCTTTCCGTCCGGTAATACCGGCGTACAGATGGGCGGCTGGTTCAACAAAGAGATCAACGGGCCCGATGACTACAAGGGCCTGAAAATGCGCATTCCGGGCCTCGGGGGCGAGGTGGTGAAGGCCGCCGGTGGCAACGTCGTTAACCTGCCGGGCGGTGAGATCCCGCCGGCGCTGTCCTCGGGCGCGATCGATGCGACCGAATGGGTCGGCCCCTACAACGATCTCGCCTTCGGTCTCTATAAGAGCGCCAAGTTCTACTACTACCCCGGCTGGCACGAACCGGCGACGTGTCTCGACAACTTCGTCAACCTCGCGGCATGGGAGAAGCTGCCCGACGATCTGAAGGTGCTGGTCGAAGCCGCGAATACGGCCGTCAATCAACTTGTGCTGAGCGAGTTCGTCGCCCGCAACAACGCCGCGCTCTCTGCACTCATCAATACGCACGGGGTCATCCTCAAGAAATTCCCCGACAGCTTGCTCAACCACTTGGGGGCGCTAGCGGGTCAGGTCATGAACGACCTCGCCTCGGACGATCCACTGAGTCGCAAGGTGATGGATCACATCCTGACGTTCCGCAAGGACACGATCGCGTGGTCGAAGATCTCAGAGCAAGCCTATCTCACGTCGCGCGCGCTCGGCTTCAAATTCGCCGAGCCGGTCGGCGGCTGAACCGGCGATACCACAATCGCGGTGGCGAACGGCGGGCTCAGCCCGCCGTTTTCCGCTGTCCCCGTGTCAACCGAACAGGACCTTGGGCAACCACGTGGCAAGGCTGGGGAACGCGGCGACCACGCCGAGCCCAACCAGCTGAATGACCACGAAAGGCGCGACGCCCCGATAGATGTCCATTGTCGCGACACTGGGCGGCGCCACGCCGCGTAGATAGAACAGCGCGAACCCGAAGGGCGGCGTCAGGAACGAGGTTTGAAGGTTAAGCGCGATCATGACGCCGAGCCAAATCGGATTCAGTTCCATCTGAAGCAGGATCGGCCCCACGATCGGGACGACGACGAAGACGATCTCGATGAAATCGAGGAAGAATCCCAAGACGAACATTACCGCCATGACAATGAGCATTGCGGTGAATACCCCACCGGGCAGGTCGGTCAGGAGCCGTGCGATCATGTCATCGCCGCCGAAGCCCCGAAACGTGAGCGAGAACAGCGACGCCCCTAACAAGATGACGAAGACCATCGACGTGATGCGGGTGGTCGTGCGCATGACGTCCTTCAGCACCGCTAGCGCAAGCCGGCGCCGCAAGGCCGCGAGCAGCATCGCGCCCACCGCGCCGACGGCCGCCGATTCCGTGGGGGTCGCGATTCCCACCAAGATCGAGCCCAGCACTGCGGCCATGAGCAGAGCCGGCGGCGCCAAGACCTTCGCGATCTGAAGCGCCGACACGCCATCGGACTCTTGGTCGATCGGCGGACACCACTCCGGCCGCACGATCGCGACGACAATCTGCCAACCGATGTACAAGAGCACGAGCAGGATGCCGGGAATGAAGGCCCCGGCGAAGAGATCCACGACAGCCACCGGCTCGGGCGCAAAATTCCCCAGCGCCAGCTGAGCTTGGCTATTGGCGCCCTGGAGGATGTCGCCCAGCAGCACCAGAACGATCGAGGGCGGTATGATCTGCCCCAAGGTCCCCGACGAGCAGATCAGACCGGCGGCGAGCTTGGGGTTGTAACCAGTGCGCAGCATCGTCGGCAGGCTCAAAAGCCCCATGGTGACGACAGTGGCGCCGACGATTCCGGTCGACGCGGCCAGCAGCGCACCGACCAGAATCACCGAGATGCCGAGCCCTCCTCGGCGACGGCCGAACAACATCGCCATGGTGGCGAGGAGTTCCTCTGCCAGCTTGGAGCGTTCCAGCATCACCCCCATGAAGACGAATAGCGGTACCGCGACCAGCACCTCGTTGACCATGACGCCGAAATAGCGCGACCCCAGTATGCCCATAAGGCGAAGATCGAAAGTGCCGGTGAGAGCACCGATAACGGCGAAGATCAGCGCCGAGCCCGCCAGCGAGAAGGCCACCGGGAAGCCAAGCAACAGGATGCCGCATGTGGCGGCGAACATGACGAGGGCGAGGACTTCGGCCGCCATGGCTACACGACCTCGCGATCCACTTCCACGGCCGCGAACTCAGCGCGTCCCGCCAGGATGAGGATGCCGCGAGCCGCCAGCGCCAGGCCCTGCAGAGCCACCAGCGCGCAAAAGCCGAGAATCATTGTCTTCAGGAGAAAGAGCCCGGGCAGACCGCCGGCCTCGCGCGAACCCTCCAACTTACTCCACGACTCGATGACATAGGGCCACGCGACGTAGGCGACGATAGCAAGCACCGGCAGCAGCAGGACGAAGACGCCGAGCAGATCCACCAGCGCCTTATGGCGCGGACTGGCAGGGCGATAGAAAATATCGACCCGTACGTGGTCGTCGTGGAGGAGCGTGTAGCCCGCGCCGATCATGAAAACGATGCCGTGCAGCCAGACATATGTCTCCTGCATCCAGACCCAGCCAAGGGCAAATCCGTATCGCAGCACAACGACAAGGAAAGTGGTCAGCACCATCGCCAGGGTGAGCCACGCCACCCCGCGCCCGACCGTCTCCATGAGCTTGCCGACAAACCCAACGAATCTCGCTAGCGCGCGCACATCTACCCCCGGTCAGACGTTCGGGACCAGCTCGTGCAAGTATGTCGAAGCTGGGTTCGGCTGGCGCACGCCGCTGCGATTCTCCAGCGCCCTATCCTTGGCTAAACCGGTTCGAGCGTGGAAAGCCGCGGGGCGCGACGCGGCCGGCCTGGCCCCGTTTCCCCTGCCAGTGGCTGACATCCCTCTCGGTGCGCTGGCGCTCGCCGGCGCTCCATGACACGCCCTCGGCGAGATTGAAAACGATGGCGTCGCTCAGCCCCCCATCGACGTACCGCTGTAGTACCACTCCCCGCCCCCGGCTCATCGTCGGCACCGCATCCACCGCGAACATCAGCAGCTTGCGGTTCTCGCCCACCACGGCAAGCGAATCGCCCTCGCCGGGGCGGCAAACCTGCGCTTCAACCGGCGGCCTCACGTTGAGGACCTGCTTGCCGGCGCGGGTATGGGCCACAACGTCATCCTCCGCAACCAGGAAGCCTCGGCCATCGCTCGCCGCGACCACAAGCGTTCGCCCCGGCCGATGAACCAGCATGGCGACGATATCCTCTTCTTCGCCAAGATCGATCATGAGACGAACCGGATTGCCGTCGCCTCGCCCACGCGGCAGCCCCTCGGCGCTCAATGTGTAGAAGCGACCGTTGGTGCCGAAGATCAACAGCCGGTCGGTGGTTTGCGCGGGCAGCCAAAAGCGGTGGCGATCGCCGTCCTTGTATCTGGCTTCGGCGGCCACGGCGTCGGCACCCCTTAGCGCGCGGATCCAACCCTTGGCGGAGCACACCACGGTGATGGGCTCGGCCTCCACCAGGAACTCGGCGGCGATGGGTGCGAGCTGGGGCGCCTGGCCCATTTCCGTGCGCCGCCGTCCGTTGCCGTCATCGATCGAAAAACGCTTGCGTATGTCCTTGATCTCGTCGGCGATCGCGCGCCACCGCTTGGCGTCCTCCGCGATCAGCGCCTCGAGTTCGAGGCGCTTCAAGCACAACGCCTCGTGCTCCGTCTCGATCCCCATTCGCTCTAAGCGGCGGAGCGCGCGCAAACGCAAATTCAGGATCGCATCGGCCTGTACCTCATTGACGCCGAGGCGAGCCACGAGCACCGCCTTCGGATCGTCTTCCTCGCGTACGATGCGGATGACCTCGTCCAGATTGGCGAATGCGACCAAGTAGCCACCGAGCACATCGAGGCGGTGTTCGATGTGTTCGAGTCGATGACGCGTGCGCCGCGCCAGCACCTCGTGGCGGTGGTCGAGGTAGGCGCGCAACACCTCGCGGAGGTTCATGACGCGCGGCGTGCGCCCCCCCTCCAGCACGTTCATATTCAGGTTGACGCGGGTCTCCAGATCGGTGCGGCGAAACAGCGTCTCCATCACCACGCTCGCATCGACGGTGCGACTGCGCGGCTCGATCACCAGTCGCACATCCTCGGTTGACTCGTCGCGCACGTCGGTGACCAGGCCCACGGACTTGTCGAGGATCAGTTCAGCGATCCTTTCCACCAGCCGCGATTTGGGGACCTGGTAGGGGATCTCGGTGACGACAATCTGATATTGGCCGCGCGCCAGTTGCTCGACCGACCACTTGGCCCGCAAACGAAAACTGCCGCGACCGGTCGCATAGGCCTCGACGATCTTGTCGCGCGGCTCGACCACGACCCCGCCGGTCGGCATATCGGGGCCTGGAATAAGTTCGGTGAGTTTGTCGATGGTCGCGTTGGGGTACTTGATGAGGTGCAGCAGCGCGTCGCAAAGCTCGCCGATGTTGTGCGGCGGGATGCTGGTCGCCATGCCCACGGCGATCCCGGTGGCGCCGTTGGCCAGGAGATTGGGGAATCCCGCCGGCAGCACCGCCGGCTCGCGTTCGCTGCCGTCATAAGTCTCGCGGAAATCGACACTGTCCTCGTCGATCCCTTCGAGCAGGGCCTCGGCGACGGCGCTCAAGCGCGCCTCGGTGTAGCGCATGGCGGCGGCGTTATCGCCATCGACGTTGCCGAAATTACCTTGGCCCTCGACCAGCGGATACCGCGCCGCGAACTCCTGCGCCATGCGAACGAGCGCGTCGTACACCGCTTGGTCACCGTGCGGATGAAACTTGCCGATGACATCGCCAACGACCCGCGCGCATTTTTTGAACCCGGACTTGGGATCGAGGCGCAACTGACGCATGGCGAACAACAAGCGTCGCTGAACGGGCTTCAGTCCGTCGCGGACGTCGGGCAACGAACGCCCCGTGATCGTCGAGAGCGCGTAGGCGAGGTAGCGATCCTCAAGCGCTGTCGTGAACTCGATCTCTTGCACGTGGTTCTCTGCGACCTTTGTCACGGGGCTCCCACCTCACCAGATGTTGTGTCAATAGATGCGAGTCTCTCAAGAAGTCGCGATCTTGCAAGCGGAAGTGCGCGTCCATGTGGCCTCAACACATGACGATCAAGGAAGTGGCCCGTGATGGCCAGCCCTTGAGATATATCATGGGGAGCGACCGCCGTTGCATCATCTCCGGCTAGGAACGATGGCAGCGGCAACAAACGATGGCGATGGGACTCCGCGACCGCCGCGACCACCGCCCGCCCGGTCCGCGGCGAAACATAGGCCAGGCCATCGGTGCGGCCGGTGATGGCGCAACACGTCAAGTCGAGCCCGAACCCCAGGTGCGACAACAATGCCACCTCCCAGCGCACATAGGCCGCCGGCCACGCATCGCCCTCCCCCAGCACATCGAGGAAGTGGACCACACCATCGAAAATCTCGCGACATGGCGCGCGCTCGGCGACGGCCATCTCGCAGAGGGCGCACACGGCACTGATTGCGGCCAACCCCGTGCGGTCATGAAATAGCGCGGCGGCGCGAGCGCGCTCCAGTTCGCAGGCATAGGTTCCGAGTTGTTCGACGAGCCGCGACCGCCACCGCGCGGTGACCTGGTTGCCGGGCTGGAGACTGCCGCGCCACCGCCGGCTGTTGCCCCCATGTACCAAGCCCGCGTGGCGCCCATGCTCCCTGGTGAGAAGGTCGACCACGGCCGCCGCCTCGCCGTGCCGGTGCACGGCGAGAATTACCCCTTCATCGCGCCATTCCACGGCCGCTGCCTCGGCACCCTCCCCCGGCCCCGACACCATCGTACCTCATCGCGGAAACTCAAGGCCGATCTCGCGGTAGCGTTCGGGCTCGTCAAGCCAGCCCGGGCGGGCCTTAACAAAAAGGACCAGGTGGACGCGCCGGTCAAGCACCTTCTGGAGATCGCGGCGAGCGCTTTCGCCGATGGCCTTGATGGTGGCGCCGCCCTTGCCGAGCACAATACCTTTCTGGTTGGCCCGGAGAACGTAGATGAGCTGCTCGATCCGCACGCTGCCGTCTGGCAGTTCCTTCCACGACTCGGGCTCCACGGTCGTGGCGTAGGGAAGCTCTTGATGCAGTTTGAGGAACAGCTTCTCGCGCGTGATCTCCGCCGCCAGAAATCGTTGCGAGATATCGGAGATCTGATCAGCGGGGTACAGCCATGGTCCAGCCGGCACCGCTGCGGCCAAGAACTCTCTGAGGTCGCTGACGCCGTCCCCGGTGAGCGCCGATATCATGAAAATACCCGCCAACGAGAAGGTGGCATTGAGCTCGCCGGCCAGATCGAGCAAACGTTCCTTTTTCACGAGGTCGACTTTATTGATGGCGACGACGACGGTTTCCTCCATCCCCGCCAGGCGCTTCAGTATGAGAGAGGTGGAGTCGTCGAGGCCCCTCTGCGCGTCGATCAGGACGACAACAAGATCGGCGCCGCGAGCGCCGCGCCAGGCCGCCTCCACCATCGCCTGCTCGAGCCGGCGCCGGGGCGCGACGATGCCGGGGGTGTCGACAAAGACCAGCTGCGCATTACCCTGCATGCAGATGCCGACGATCCGGCTTCGTGTGGTCTGCACCTTATGGGTGACGATCGACACCTTGCTGCCAACCAGGGTATTGAGCAACGTCGATTTGCCGGCATTGGGGCACGCCAGCAAACCGATCATCCCGCATGATTGCTTTGCCTTGTCGGGAGCGGCCGGATGGGCGTGCCCCTTCACCGCTTGACGGCCTCGAGCAACGCAGCGGCGGCCATTTGTTCGGCGCTACGACGCGACAACCCCGTGCCGGTCATGGATACCCCGTTGTCGAGCCGAGCGCGGACGGTGAATGTAGTGGCGTGCGCCGGTCCCACGCGGTCGACGATCGCATACTCAGGGGGCGTCAGGCCCCGCCCCTGGGCCCACTCCTGGAGCGCGGTCTTGTCATCCTTGCTCGTGCTCTCCACCTCCTCGAACAGCGGGCGCCAGTGCTCCACCACGAACTGGCGGGCAACGTTCAGACCGCCGTCGAGGAACAGCGCGCCCAAGACGGCCTCGCAACAGTCCGCGAGGATCGCCGGCTTGCTACGACCGCCGGCGGCATCCTCCGACTTCGCCATACGGATGTGAGATCCGAGTTCGAGACGGCGCGCGACATCGACCAGCGCTTCCCGCCGCACCAGTGCGTTGTAGCGCAGCGCGAGCTCGCCAGCATCGGCGCTTGGAAAACTGGCCAGCAGACGCTCGGCGATGACCAGACCGAGGACACGGTCCCCGAGGAACTCCAAGCGCTCATAGTCGCCCGACGGTGCCTCGGTCCGGTCGCTGGTGCTGGTGTGCGTGAGCGCCTCCTCCAGGAGGTCGCGACGAAGGAAGCGATGATGCAGCAGTTGCTCCAGGTCGTCGCACGTCGCCGTCATCTCATAATGACAAGACGGTGAACAGCCGAGCGAATCGGATCGCGGCCGGCCACCGCCAGACCTCCCAGAATTCCGCGCTGCCATTGGTCGAGAAAAAAATGACCTCGGCGCGCCCGATCAAGTTCTCGGCGGGGACCTGCCCGATGACCCGGCTGTCCGTCGAATTGTCGCGGTTATCGCCCATCATGAAGTAATGGCCGGGCTTGACGGTGTATTCCGGCGTGTCGTCGTGAGGATAATCAGGCCCAAAATCAAGGGTCACATAACTTCGCCCGTCCGGCAGCGTCTCGCGATATTGGGCGATTGGCTTGCCGTCGCGGCCTTGGTGGGTCGAGTCCTCGAGCCGCTCGCGTTTGATGAGCTCGCCGTTCACGTACAGGTCGCCACGCTTCATCTGCACCCGATCGCCGGCTAATCCGACGACCCGCTTGATGTAGTCCGTGCTGTTGTCGCGCGGTGTCTTGAAGACGACGACGTCGCCACGCTTTGGCTCACCGGACATGATTCGGCCCGAGAACAGCGGCACGCTCAACGGCAGTGAGTGGCGGCTGTAGCCATAGGCGTGCTTCGACACGAACAAGTAATCGCCCACCAGCAGCGTCGGTAACATCGACGTTGACGGGATATTGAAGGGCTCGTAGGCGACCGTGCGAATGACGAGCGCGATCAACACCGCATAGACGACGGTGCGAATAGTCTCGCCAATACCGCCTTTTTGTTTTCTCTTTGTCCCGAGGCGCGTTCTGTTGGCCATGACTAGCTATATGTGAACCCCGAATACCGGGAGCTATAACCGAATCTTGTGTACGGCGTTGAAATGAAGGCGGCGTATCCTGGTGATTGTTGATGTCACCACTTGAGCTAAGCCAAGGAAGGATAGGCCATGAAAGAGAATACCGTTGTTGCTTTTCAAAACCCATCTGATTTTCAGAAAGATCCGTTGACGGAAGTCCTACAAGCTGGAGCTCGCGAGTTGTTGGCCCAAGCCGTTGAGGCCGAGGTCTCCGTGTTTTTGGGTAGCCATGCGGCGCTTGTTGACGCCGCCGGCCGCCGCCGGGTTGTCCGCAATGGATATCTGCCGGAACGCTTCATCCAGACCGGGATCGGCCCGGTGAGCGTGCGCCAACCCCGTGTGCGGGACCGGGGGGACGGCGCCATCCGCTTCACGTCGGCGATCCTGCCGCGCTATCTGCGCCGCGCCAAGAGCCTGGAAGACCTTTTGCCATGGCTGTATCTGAAGGGCATTTCCACCGGCGACTTCGGGGAAGCCTTGGCGGCGCTCCTGGGGAGCTCCGCGCCGGGGCTTTCGGCCTCCACGATCACCCGGCTGAAAGAGGTCTGGGGGGTTGAGGCGGAGCGCTGGCAACGGCGCGACCTCACGGCCAAGCGCTACGTCTATTTCTGGGTGGACGGCATCTATTTCAGCGCCCGCATGGAGGAAGAGAAGCAGTGCATCCTGGTGATCGTCGGGGCCACGGACAAGGGACAGAAGGAACTGATCGCCATCGCCGACGGCTATCGCGAAAGTGAGCAGTCCTGGCTCGAAGTTCTGCTCGATCTCAAGCGGCGCGGCCTTGAAATGGGTCCGCAACTGGCGCTCGGCGACGGCGCGCTCGGCTTCTGGAAGGCGCTCCGCCAAGTCTACCCAGGCGCCCGCGAGCAACGCTGCTGGGTTCACAAGACGGGCAACGTCTTGAACAAGCTGCCCAAGGGTCTGCAAAAGAAAGCCAAGGGGCGCCTGCAAGACATCTGGATGGCCGAAACCAGGAAGGATGCCGAGAGCGCCTTCGACTTCTTCCTGGAAGCCTACGGGCCGAAGTACGACAAGGCCGCGGCCTGCCTGGCCAGGGACCGCGACGTCCTGCTGACGTTCTACGACTTCCCCGCCGAGCACTGGAAGCATGTACGCACGACCAACCCCATCGAGAGCACGTTCGCCACGGTTCGTCTGCGCACCTACCGGACCAAGGGCTGCCTGTCGCGCAAGACGGCGATGGCCATGGTCTTCAAACTATGCCAGTGCGCTCAGAGAAAATGGAGAAAACTCGATGGATCGAACCATCTCGCCGAGATCATTCGCGGCGTCAAATTCGTAGATGGAGAACGCCAGGATCGCGCCGCCGCATGATCAGCCCATACACAACTTTTGACAATAGCTCAATACCGGGCAGGCAAGGAGATGTCCCGGTCGATGTTGAAAAGTTGAGGTAGGTGTCGCTCTCCTGGAGCCGTTAGGCTCCGGGTGCTGCAAACCCAAGAGGGAGAACGACACCATGGGAAAGAATATCCGTAGTTCCAGTAGCCCGAAAGCCCTTGCCACCTCGTTTCCTATGCCGCCGCTGGCAGACGCGATGGACGCAGTCCGTCTCAGCGTGGATCGGTTCTGTCTCCTGGCCGGGGTCGAGGCCTTGGCCGAGATGATGGAGGAGGACGCCACGACCGTGTGCGGGGCCCGACATCGTCGCCATGGGAACCGTCGGGGTTATCGCTGGGGCCATACGCAGAGCGAGATCGGCGACCACGGCGGCCGCGTGAAAGTGCAGCGGCCACGGGTTCGCGACCATGCTGGCAAGGAGGTGGGTTTGGAGAGCTGGCAGGTGCTGCGCGACGGCAACCTGTTGCTCGAGTGGGCGCTCAACCTGATGGTGCTGAACGTGCCGACCCGCAAGTACCACCGCGCGGTCCGTCTGCCCGAGGGCGACGACCTGGCGAAAGCGCGTGGCGACGGCACCTCGAAGTCGGCCGTTTCCCGGCGCTTTGTGGCGCTGTCGCGCAAGAAGATGAAGGCCTGGCTTGCCTCGGACCTCTCGGAGCTCGACCTGCTGGTCATCCAGATCGACGGTCTGCATGTCGGCGACCATGTCTTGGTGGCGGCGATCGGCGTCGATGGCAACGGCGACAAGCATGTCCTGGCCGTGGTCGAGGGGGCGACGGAGAACACTGTCGTCGTCCAGGCCTTGCTCGACAATCTCCTCGCCAGGGGGCTCGATCCGACGCTGCCCCGGCTGTTCATCGTCGATGGCGCGAAGGCGCTCAGCAAAGCGATCCGCAACACCTTCGGTGTGGCCGCCGCCATCCAGCGCTGCCAGGTCCACAAGGGCCGTAACATCATCGAGCGCCTGCCCCAACATTTGCACGCGAGCGTCAAGAAGGCGCTCCGTCAGGCCTGGGACCAGGACGACGCAGACAAGGCCGAACGGCTGCTGCGCAACCTGGCCCGGCGTCTGGAGCATGAGGAACCGGGCGTCTCGGGCAGCATCCTGGAGGGGCTGGACGAGATACTCACCGTCATCCGCCTCGGCCTGCCGCACGAACTCCGGCGCTCGCTCGCCTGCACCAACATCGTCGAGAACGCGCTCGGCACGGTGCGCCAGGTCACCCGCAACGTCAAACGCTGGAGACACGCCGAGATGGCGCTCAGATGGACCGCCGCCGGCCTGCTGGAGGCCCAGAAAACCTTCCGTCGCCTCAAGGCCTATCGTCAGCTGCCCATCCTCCGAAATGCTCTCCAGGAACACTTGAGAAAGGCTCAGGCCGACAGTGCCATTGAAACCATCATGAAGGCAGCACAGCATCATCAACCAGCGACGCCTGCCCCTCGAATTTCAACAGAGATAGGGACATCATCGCTTAGGTCTCGCAGGCCGAAATCACGATAAGGCGCTTAGGTCTCGGCGTGAAGCGCCGAGATGATCACGATGGCCTGCGCCAGCGGGTGATCGTCGGTCAGCGTGAGGTCGATTTGCACCACCATGCCGGCGGGCGTGATCTCTTCAAGGCGTTTGCGCGCACCGCCCGAGAGCACCATCGTCGGTTTCCCAGAAGCAAGGTTCGTGACCCCCATATCGCGCCAGAACACACCGCGCCGAAAACCAGTGCCCAGCGCCTTGGAGCATGCCTCCTTGGCGGCGAAGCGCTTAGCGTAGGTCGCCGCGCGGTTGGACCGCCGTTCAGCCTTTTCGCGCTCAACGTCTGTGTAGATGCGCTTGATGAATCGATCACCGAACCGCTCAAGCGTCCGCTCAACGCGCCGAATATCTATGAGGTCGTTGCCGAGCCCGATAATCATCATCGCCGGCCTTTAGACGCTTTCCGCCCCGACCGCTGCGGCGCGCGCCGTGTCCATCAGCGCACGCATACGAGTGATACTACTGTCGAGACCGCTAAATATCGCTTCTCCAATCAGGAAATGGCCAATATTCAGTTCGACAATGGTAGGGATCGCGGCCACCGGCCCGACGGTTTCGTACGTAATGCCGTGGCCGGCATGGCATTCCAGACCCAGATCCTCGGCCCGCGCCGCGCCCTCGACCAGGCGTTGAAGTTCGGCCTCGCGCTCGTCCGTTTCCGCTCCGCAATAGCTGCCGGTGTGGATTTCAACAACCGGCGCGCCGATCGCACGGGCCGCGGCCAGCTGATCGAGGTCGGGATCAATGAACAACGACACCCTGCAGCCGGCCTCGCCAAGCTTCTCGACATACGCGATCAGATGCTCTCTGCCGCCCACAACGTCGAGCCCGCCTTCGGTCGTCACTTCTTGACGCTTTTCTGGCACCAGGCAGACCGCGTGAGGTCGATGCCGGAGTGCGATCTCCAGCATTTCTGGCGTGGCCGCCATCTCTAGGTTGAGCGGCAGGTCGATCTCGTCACTAAGGCGGCTGATATCATCGTCGGAGATATGCCGGCGATCCTCACGAAGATGCGCCGTGATGCCGTCGGCCCCAGCCTCGGCGGCAAGCCGCGCGGCACGCACGGGATCAGGCAGCCGGCCGCCGCGCGCGTTCCGAATCGTCGCGACGTGATCGATGTTGGTACCAAGTCGCAGCCTTCGCATGAGGCCCATTATCCTCGCCAGACGATACGGCAACGGTGGCCGCGCGCACTCTAGCCCATAGCCGTGGGCGGCGGGAAGACAAGCCAGCCTCCCCGAGCCCGGTTCAACCGCGCACGCGCTCGACGGATGCGATGGCCGGCTCGGCCCGCAAGCCGGCCATGATCTGGGTGAGGTGCTTGAGATCGCGAACCTCGATATCCACCAGAAACTCAAAGAAGTCGGCCGAGCGGTTCGAAATCTTCAGATTGCTGATGTTGCCGAGGTTCCGCGCAATCACCGTGGTCAATGTACCGAGCGTGCCCGGTTTGTTGTCGACCACCGCTCGAATACGGGACACGTGTCCCGCGAGCGCATCCGGATCGGGATCCCAGGCTATGTCTATCCATCGTTCGGGGGAATCGGAGACGGTTTCCAGTGTGTCGCAGTCTATGGTGTGCACCGTCACGCCCTTGCCCGACGTCTGTATGCCGACTATCCGATCGCCCGGCAACGGATGGCAACAATCGGCGAAGTGCACGGCCATACCGGGGATGAGGCCACGTATCGGAATCGGCGCGTCGGATGGACGGCTGCGCCGCGTTCGCGAGCGGACAAAGCTCAACATGCGGCCCGCCCGCGACAGGGTCGATTCTCCAGGGAACGCTGCCGCGATCACGTCACGACCGGTGAGGACGCCCTGGCCCACCGCCTCGTAAAGATCATTCAGCGTCTTGTGTTGCAGTTTGCCGAGCGCCGCTTCTAGCGCCGGTTCCGAACAATCGTGCCCAGCCTCGCGTGAAGCCTTGTCCACTATCGACCGCCCCAGCTCGAGGTATTCAGACTTCCGCCGGTTGCGAACGAAGCGGCGGATCGCCGACCGCGCCTTGCCCGTGACGACAAGGTTTTCCCAGGTAGGCGACGGTGTTTGGGCCTCGGAGCGTATGATCTCTACTTGGTCGCCGGTCCGAAGTTGGGTTCGAAAAGGCGCCAGGCGACCGTTGACCTTGGCGCCTACGCACGTGTCCCCGACCTGGGTGTGAACGGCGTAGGCGAAGTCGATCGGGCTGGCGCCTTGGGGCAGCACGATCAGGTCGCCCTTCGGCGAAAAACAAAAAACTTGGTCTTGAAACATTTCGAGCTTGGTGTGCTCGAGGAATTCTTCGGGATTGGACGCGTGATCAAGAATTTCGAGGAGTTCTCGGATCCATCGATACTTGCTGCCATCGGTGACGGCGTCTTGCTTGTAGGTCCAGTGCGCGGCGACCCCGAGATCCGCCACCTCCCACATCTCCCGATCGCATATCTGGACCTCGATACGCTGTTGCTCGGGGCCAATGACGGTTGTGTGCAGAGCGCTATAGCGGTTTGTCTTGGGGAGAGAGATGTAGTCCTTGAAGCTTCCGGGGATCATGGGATGGGCGCCGTGTACCGCTCCCAAAGCGAGGTAGCAGTCGGGCACCGTTTCAACGACGATGCGGAAGGCCATGATGTCGGAGAGTTGCTCGAACGAGATGTTCTTCCGCTCCATCTTGCGCCAGATCGAATAGGAACGCTTCTCGCGCCCCGACACCTCCGCCACGATGCCAGCGCCGCCCAGCATCCGCTCCAAGCGGTCCGCGATGCGCTCGACAAGATCGTCGCCCCGTTCGCGCAGGAACGCCAGACGGGTAACAACCGAGGCGCGCGCGTCCGGATTGAGTTCTTGAAAAGCCAGGTCTTCTAGCTCCTCCTTCATCTCCTGCATGCCGATGCGCTCGGCAAGCGGCGCATAAATATCCATCGTCTCGCGTGCGATCCGCCGACGTTTCTCGGGATCGCCGATGTGCATGAGTGTCTGCATATTGTGGAGACGGTCGGCGAGCTTCACCAACAGGACCCGAATGTCATTGGACATCGCGAGCAAAAGCTTGCGAAAGTTCTCCGCCTCGCGCGTGCGTTCCGATCGCAACTCCAGCTTGGAGAGTTTGGTGACGCCGTCGACCAGGCGTCCAATCTCGTTGCCGAACTGGGCGCCGATTTCGTCAATCGTCGCGAGCGTGTCTTCGACCGTATCGTGAAGCAGCGCCGTGACAACGGTGGCGCTATCCAGCTTCATCTGAATGACGATGCCGGCGACCTCGAGCGGATGCGAAAAGTATGTGTCGCCAGAAGCGCGCGTTTGCGACGCATGCGCCCGCTGCGAAAACCCATAGGCACGGGTGATGAGTTCGGCATCGACGCTGCCGTCATACGCGCTGATGGCGTCGATCAACGCGGAAGGTGAACTCAATGGTCTCCGCGTCATATCACGCGGAGTTGGGGCGGGGGCTTCCAACCGCCGAGCGGCGGCTGACGGAACGTCGATGTTAGCCGTCTTGATCGTTTTCCACGCCGCCATTCACGTCCGCGGGCGCATCGATCGCGGCTTCGGGATCGATGCGCGGCGCGGCGGGCTTGTCGCCCGCGCTCGGATGAGCGTCGTCGATGTCCTCCACCGCGGATCGGACCGCGTCGGCATCGGCGCGCGCCGTTTCGCTCCACTGCTCGTTGGCCATCAGCAGCGCCATTTCGTCTTCTTCCGGCTCATCCTGCTCGACGTGGCGCTGCATTCCGCGCAACCGCGCCTCCGCGAGCTCTTCCTTATCGACGGCTCGCTCGGCGATCTCGCGCAACGCGACCACCGTGTTCTTGTCGTTGTCGCGCTCGACCGTCAACGGTTCGCCGGCGGCGATGCCGCGCGCGCGGTGCGCCGCCAACAGGACAAGATCAAAGCGATTCGGTATTTCGAGGATGCAGTCTTCAACCGTAATACGCGCCATCGATGTCGCTCCAACCGCTAAATCGTTTCAGTGTCAAGAATATTCGGTCGTTCCCAGGGGCGCAAGTGCACCCCCCGGCCGTGGCCCCATGAGCCGTGGCCCCATCAGTCGCAAGCGAGCATCGGTCTAGCGATTTGATGCCCAGGAAGCGCCGCGACCAGATCGCCGACGCATTGGCCGGAGAGCGGGTGCCGCCACTGAGGAGCGACCTCGCGCAATGGTAGCAACACGAAGGCACGCTCGGTGAGCCGAGGATGGGGCAGCAAAGCAGCGCCATCGTCGCACACCTCCTCATCATACGCCAGCAGATCGAGGTCCAGGACTCTCGCCTCATCGCGCTCGACCCGCTGGCGCCCGAACTGCCGCTCAACGTCGTGCAGATCGCTTAGCAATCGAGCTGGCGATCGTTCGGTGGCGATCGCAATCACCGCGTTAACGAACCAAGGTTGGTCCGAAACGGGAACCGGCGTGCTGAGATACCAGCGCGAACGACGCACGATCAAGGGCCCCATCGCCGCAAGCGCCAGCAGCGCAGCTTCCAGCGCTTGGCGCGGCCGTCCAAATCGCGGATGCGGCAAGTTCGCTCCTAGACCGACGAAAATCATGGGCACCTGCCGCGATCCCCCTTGCCCCCCCTTCGCTGCGGCTTATGTTTGGCGCCAGCCGCCCAACGGAGCGTGACGAGGCAACATGGTTATCCTAGGCCCCTAGTGACCGAACCGCCGACCGACTGCAACCGATGCCCGCGTTTAGCCGAGTTCCGCCGCGTCAACCGGGAGGCCAAACCCGACTGGCACAACGCGCCCGTTCCCGCCTTCGGAGGTTGCGACGCGGCATTGCTGATCGTCGGCTTGGCGCCGGGGGTGTCGGGCGCCAACCGAACAGGCCGGCCCTTCACCGGCGACTTCGCCGGCGACCTCCTCTATCGCACATTGACGGCCTATGGCTTCGCGCGCGGCCACTATGATCGGTCCGCCGATGATGGCCTCACACTCGCTCGGTGCCGGATCACCAACGCCGTTCGATGTGTGCCGCCGCAAAATCGCCCGACCGCCACGGAAATCAACACCTGCCGCTCCTTCCTACGCCACGAGATTGCGTCTCTCCCCAACCTGAGAGCGATTCTCGCGCTTGGCACGATCGCGCACCGTAGTGTGGTCGCCGCACTGGACGCACGACAGGCCGCGTACCCCTTCGCCCACGGTGCCCTGCACTCCCCGCCCGGCGGGTTCACATTGGCCGATAGCTACCATTGTTCCCGCTACAACACCAATACCGGCCGGCTCACGGTCGAGATGTTTGACGCCGTCGTTGCCCGCGTCCGGGAATTGATCGACGGGGACTAGCGCTCCTCGCGCATGATGCGGGCCTTGTCGCGCTGCCACGTACGGTCCTTGTCGGCGGCCCGCTTGTCGTGCAACTGCTTGCCGCGAGCGAGCCCGAGTTCGACCTTCGCCCGGCCGCGCTCGTTGAAATAAATCGAGAGCGGAACAAGCGTGACGCCCTTGCGGGCCACCGCCCCGGACAATCGCTCCATTTCGCGGCGATGCAGTAGGAGCTTGCGCGGGCGCCGAGGCTCGTGATTGAAGCGAGTGGCGGCTCCGTACTCGGGAATGTAGGCATTCAAAAGATGGAGCTCGCCGCCGCGCGGGGCCGCGTAGGCATCGCCAATATCGCTCTTACCCTCGCGCAGACTCTTGACTTCGGTACCCACCAGCACGAGCCCGGCTTCGATCCGGTCATCGATGGTGTACTCGAAGCGAGCTCGTCGGTTGACCGTTACCAGACGCCGCGGCGCCGGCTGGTTCGCGGTCAGTTGAGCAGGCCCGCCGCCTGCATCGCGGCCTTGACGCTGGCCTTGGTACTATCGCCCACTTCGACCAGAGGTAGGCGCACCGCGTTCTCGCATTTTCCCAGCAAGCTGGCCGCATATTTGACCGGCGCGGGACTTGTTTCGAGGAACAGCGCTTCGTGCAACGGCATCAAACGATCCTGGTAGGCCAGGGCGGCGCCGTAGTCGCCGTTCAGGCAGGCGGTCTGGAACTCGGAGCAGGCGCGCGGCGCGACATTCGCGGTGACCGAGATACAGCCGTGGCCGCCATGGGCCATCAAGGCAAGCGCGGTCGCGTCCTCGCCCGACATCTGGCAGAAATCCGACCCCAGCCTGAGCCGCGTCGAACTCACCCGCGCGAGATCGGCCGTCGCGTCCTTCACGCCAATCACCCCAGGGAGTTCGGCCAGCCGCGCCATCGTGTCGATCGACATGTTCACCACGCTGCGGCCGGGGATGTTGTAAATGATGATCGGAATGTCGACGGCGTCATGGATGGCCTTGTAGTGCTGGTAGAGGCCTTCCTGAGTGGGTTTGTTGTAATATGGCGTCACATGGAGGGTGGCGTCGGCGCCCGCCTCCTTGGCATGTCGTGATAGTTCGATCGCTTCCTCGGTCGAATTCGAGCCCGTGCCGGGGACAACCGGCACCCGTTTGTCCGCTACCTCGACACACAACTCGGTCACGCGCATGTGCTCAGCATGGCTCAACGTCGGCGACTCTCCGGTCGTGCCGCACGGCACGACGCCGTGCGCGCCCTCTTGGATCTGCCACTCGACGAACTCTTGAAAAGACTTCTCGTCCACGCCTCCGTTGCGGAAGGGCGTGATCAAGGCCGTGAAAGATCCCTTGAACATGGCCAAGGCCTTCATAGGATGTCGTTGGGGAGCCGCACCATAGCCGCAGCGCCGGGTCGCCGGCAAGCGTGCGCGCCGTCCCCACCAGGTCACCAGCCCGAGCACCGTCGCGTCGTTGTTGGCGGCCGTCCGGCACAGCTATCATGCGCACGCCGGTCGAATGCGGCGCGGCGCAAATGACGTGCAGGTATCGTGAACAGCCCGAGATCCATAGCCATCCTGGTCAGCACTATTCTGATCGTCGCGGCGACGCCGGTCCTCGCCGAAAGCCCGATCTTCACTGAAAGCCAATGACAGCGTTGCCCGCTCCGGCCTTTCGAAGGCGGATATGCTGCGGGCCTTGCGCGCGTTCAAGAGCGCCAACTCGGGTCGGTGGACCTCGGCCCATGGGCTGGCGGCCGGGGTAGGATACCCGCTGGCCGCGAAGATAATTCGTTGGTACCACTGCACGGCCCGGGGCGCAGGTGCCATTCCGCGAGATCGCTGACTTCATCGCCAAAAGCGAGGACTGGCCAAGCTCAGCCGCATTGCTGCGCACCGTGGCGCGCGCGGCGCTGGCCCTGCCGGCAGCGGAGACCATCGATTGGTTCCGCTCTCATCCCCCGCTATCCGGTCCGGCACGAGCGGCCTTTGCCGAAGCACTCCGCGAGGCCGGCTTGATCGTCGACAGTGACGCCGCCCTCCGCGACGCATGGGTCAACGGCGATTTGAGAGCGGCCGAGGAGCGCCGGTTCTATCTCCGCTACAAGAAGGTGTTGGGTCCAGAAATCGACGCGGGTCGCCTCGATCGCCTGCTGTGGGACGAGCGCCTACGGCCGGCCCGGCATATGCTGCCACGGGTCAGCGCCGACCAGGGGCTGCTCGGCGAGCCGCGCCTGTTCCTGATGCTGTCGGGTCCCACCGTCGATGAGGCGATCGCGAAGGTTCCCGCCGAGCTGAAGCGTCATGCCGGATTGATCTATGAGCGGGTCTGCTGGCAGCGGCGCAAGGGCTTCCACGATCGCGCACGGGAGTTGTTGGCCGATACGCCCGCCGATCTCATTCGGGCCGACAAGTGGTGGCTCGAACGGCACTTGCAGCTTCGCGAGACGTTAGAGGATGGGAGCGTCTCGGAGGCGTATCGGCTGGCTGCCGAGCACGGCCAGGTCGAGCGTGGCCCGGCGTCGGAGGCGGAATGGCTGGCCGGTTGGATAGCGCTCCGATTCCTCGGCGACGGCCGTACCGCGCTGACTCACTTCGAACGCATGCACGCGCTCGCCAGATTCCCGATAAGCAAGGCGCGCGCCGGATATTGGGCGGCCAGCGCCGCCACGGCGATAGGAGAGACGGCGCTCGCGCATGGCTGGTACGCTCAGGCCGCCACGCACCCAGCGACGTTCTACGGCCAGCTGGCCAACGCGCACGCGAACGGCGCGGCGGCGCTGGATATTCCCGCCGACCCCCACCCCACCGAGGAGGATGTTGCGCGCTTCAGGCGGCGCGAGCTTGTCGACGTCGTTCTTCTCCTCCATCAACTCGGGCAGCGCTACCTGCAACGTTCGTTCCTGCTCCGCCTCGCGGACATCGTCGATACGCCGGGGGAGCATGCCCTGGTGGGCGCGTTGGCGCAGCGCGTGGGTCGGCCCGAGCTGGCCATCTCGGCCGCCAAGCTCGCGCTGCGCTGCGGCGTCTTCCTCGTCGGGCCCGCCTACCCGCACCTCGACCTGCCGGACGACTTTGCCGTCGAGCCGGCGCTGGTGTTGGCGGTCGCGCGGCAGGAGAGTGACTTCAACCAGGGGGCCATAAGTTCCGCCGGCGCGCGTGGCTTGACGCAGGTGATGCCGGCGACAGCAAAGTCCGAGGCGCGGCGATTGCGGATTGGCTATAGCGAACGACGCTTGCTCGACGATATAGACTACAACCTGACGGCTCGGCGGCAGCTACCTCGGCACGCTGGTGGACGCCTACGACGGCTCCTACGTACTGGCCCTCGCGGCGTACAACGCCGGCGGCACACGAACCCGCCGCTGGCTTCGCAATTGGGGCGACCCGCGACGGGGTGAAATCGACGTTATCGACTGGATCGAATTGATCCCCGTCGCGGAAACCCGCAACTTCGTACAGCGTGTCATTGAGAACCTGGCGATGTCCCTATCTCTGTTGAAATTCGTGGGGCAGGCGTCGCTGGTTGATGATGCTATGCTGCCTTCATGATGGTTTCAATGGCACTGTCGGCCTGAGCCTTTCTCAAGTGTTCCTGGAGAGCATTTCGGAGGATGGGCAGCTGACGATAGGCCTTGAGGCGACGGAAGGTTTTCTGGGCCTCCAGCAGGCCGGCGGCGGTCCATCTGAGCGCCATCTCGGCGTGTCTCCAGCGTTTGACGTTGCGGGTGACCTGGCGCACCGTGCCGAGCGCGTTCTCGACGATGTTGGTGCAGGCGAGCGAGCGCCGGAGTTCGTGCGGCAGGCCGAGGCGGATGACGGTGAGTATCTCGTCCAGCCCCTCCAGGATGCTGCCCGAGACGCCCGGTTCCTCATGCTCCAGACGCCGGGCCAGGTTGCGCAGCAGCCGTTCGGCCTTGTCTGCGTCGTCCTGGTCCCAGGCCTGACGGAGCGCCTTCTTGACGCTCGCATGCAAATGCAGGGGCAGGCGCTCGATGATGTTACGGCCCTTGTGGACCTGGCAGCGCTGGATGGCGGCGGCCACACCGAAGGTGTTGCGGATCGCTTTGCTGAGCGCCTTCGCGCCATCGACGATGAACAGCCGGGGCAGCGTCGGATCGAGCCCCCTGGCGAGGAGATTGTCGAGCAAGGCCTGGACGACGACAGTGTTCTCCGTCGCCCCCTCGACCACGGCCAGGACATGCTTGTCGCCGTTGCCATCGACGCCGATCGCCGCCACCAAGACATGGTCGCCGACATGCAGACCGTCGATCTGGATGACCAGCAGGTCGAGCTCCGAGAGGTCCGAGGCAAGCCAGGCCTTCATCTTCTTGCGCGACAGCGCCACAAAGCGCCGGGAAACGGCCGACTTCGAGGTGCCGTCGCCACGCGCTTTCGCCAGGTCGCCCTCGGGCAGACGGACCGCGCGGTGGTACTTGCGGGTCGACACGTTCAGCACCATCAGGTTGAGCGCCCACTCGAGCAACAGGTTGCCGTCGCGCAGCACCTGCCAGCTCTCCAAACCCACCTCCTTGCCAGCATGGTCGCGAACCCGTGGCCGCTGCACTTTCACGCGGCCGCCGTGGTAGCCGATCTCGCTCTGCGTATGGCCCCAGCGATAACCCCGACGGTTCCCATGGCGACGATGTCGGGCCCCGCACACGGTCGTGGCGTCCTCCTCCATCATCTCGGCCAAGGCCTCGACCCCGGCCAGGAGACAGAACCGATCCACGCTGAGACGGACTGCGTCCATCGCGTCTGCCAGCGGCGGCATAGGAAACGAGGTGGCAAGGGCTTTCGGGCTACTGGAACTACGGATATTCTTTCCCATGGTGTCGTTCTCCCTCTTGGGTTTGCAGCACCCGGAGCCTAACGGCTCCAGGAGAGCGACACCTACCTCAACTTTTCAACATCGACCGGGACATCTCCGAGAACCTGCATGTCTACAGGTAACGTCTCGGCGCCAACGATCGAGTCATGTGTCAGCCGCGCTGGCCCGACGCGCGCATGGTTCCCTAGTCTCGGGCTCGCTAAGGTCAGGCGCGGCATCATATGGCAGACACTGAGACTCGACTTGACGACGTCCGCGCCTGTGTGTTCGACGCGTACGGCACGCTGTTTGACGTGACGGCCGCCGCTCGGCGGTGCCGCGATGCCCTGGGCGATGACGCCGACCGCCTCGCGGAAGTGTGGCGGTCGAAGCAACTTCAATACACCTGGCTCCGCGCCCTGATGGGGCGACACGTGGACTTTTGGCAGGTGACGGGGGACGCGCTCGACTATGCGATGGCGAGCCTGCGCATCGACAACAGTGCGCTTCGCCAGAGACTCATGGAGCTGTACCTGAGCCTCGATGCCTATCCTGAGGTCGCGGGCGTGCTCGAACGATTGCGGGAATCGGGAATGAAGACCGCTATTCTGTCCAATGGATCGCCGCGAATGTTAGAGGCCGCAGCCGCCAACGCGGGCATCAGCGCCAGTTTTGATGCTCTCCTCTCGGTCGAGGAGGTCGGCGTGTATAAGCCGCACCCAAGCGTCTATCAGCTCGCATGCGATCGGCTGGGCCTACCGGCGGCCCGCATGTCGTTTCAATCGTCAAATGCTTGGGACGCGGCGGCGGCGGCGGCGTTTGGCTATCAGGTGGTCTGGGTCAATCGTTTCGCCCAGCCGCGCGAGAACATCCCTGGGGAACCTGCGGTCGAGGTACGGACGCTTGATCCGTTGCCGGACGTTGTCGGCGCTGGCTGAACTAACCGCGACCGGCGCCGGAGCGAGTCACGGGACCGCGCCGGTCGCGGTTCGGGAGCGGCGATTTAGCGCCCAGGATGGGCTGATTTTGTTCTATCGCGAGTACGGGTTCTATCGCGAGTACGGCCATCCGGCGAGCGGGCGGATACCGCTGCTTTGTCTGCCGGGTCTTACCCGCAACTCGAAGGACTTCGACGCGCTGGCGCTGCGCTACGCGTCGGACCGGCGGGTGGTGTGCCCGGACTATCGCGGTCGCGGACGCTCCGCCTACGACCCCGACTATCGCAATTACACGCCGCGCACCCACCTCTCCGATCTCCTCGATCTTCTCACGGTCGCCGCCCTCGGCGCGGTAGTGGTGATCGGGACCTCGGCGGGCGGACTCATGGCCATGGCGCTGGCGGTGGCGCGCCCCGCGTGTTTGCGCGGCGTCGTCCTAAACGACATTGGACCCGACGCGGCGGCGGGGGGACGCGAACGCATCGCCAACTACGTCGGCAAGGCGGAGACGCCACGCGACTGGGCCGCCGCCGCCACATATTGCCACGATGCCTGGGGCCCCGCCCGTCCCGATGGGACCGACGCCGACTGGGACCGCATCGCTCACCAGACCTTCGTTGCCGATGACGGTGGGGTGCTACGTTTGGACCACGACGTTCGGGTCGGGCGCGCCCTCAAGGAATCCGGCGGCGCCCCAGCCTACGCGTGGCGTTGGTTCGGTGCTCTCGGCCACATACCCACGCTGGCGATCCGCGGCGAGAATTCCGATGTCTTGAGTCCGGCCACCTTCGAGCGCATGGCCGAGGTCAAGCCGGACTTGATGCGGCTGACCGTCCCACGCCGAGGGCATGCTCCCGACCTCGGTGAACCCGAGTGCCTGGAGGCCATCGATGACTTCCTCAGCCAGCTCTGATCACCCGACCAGCGCCGAGCCGGTGGCGGGCGTCGATGTCTCGCGGGCGCCGTCGATCGGGGACATCCACGCGGCCGCGCAACGCATCGCCGGGCAAGCGGTGCGCACGCCGCTGCTCGAATCACCAGGGCTCAACGATCTCGTCGGCGGGCGAGTGCTGCTCAAGGCGGAATCGTTGCAGCGCACCGGCTCGTTCAAGTTCCGTGGCGCCTTCAACCGCATCAGCCAGCTGAGCGAGGCCGAGCGCCAAGGCGGCGTGATCGCGTTTTCCTCGGGCAATCATGCCGCGGGGGTCGCGCTGGCGGCCCGTCTCACCGGCATAGCCGCGGTCATCGTGATGCCGGAGGACGCCCCCCGGATGAAGATAGCAGCGACCCGCGCTTACGGGGCCGAAGTGGTGCCGATCGAACGCGACGACGATCTGCGGGAAAAGGTCGCCGCCGAGCTCGCCGCCGAGCGACGAGCGACATTGGTGCGCCCCTTCGACGACTTCAATGTCATCGCGGGTCAGGGGACGGTCGGGTTGGAGATCGTCGAGCAGTGCGAGGCGCTCGGTGTGGAACCGGACGCGGTCTTGTGCCCGTGCGGGGGTGGCGGCCTCATCTCAGGCACAGCGACCGCTTTGCAAGACCGCTGGCCGGGACTGCCAATCCATGCCGCCGAGCCGGAGGGTTTCGACGATACCGCACGGTCGCTCGCGAGCGGTAGGCGGCTGCGCAACACTGTGATTGACGGTAGCATTTGTGATGCGTTGCTGGTGCCGACGCCCGGCGTGCTTACCTTCCAGATCAACGTTAAGCGGCTCGCCAGCGGCTTCGCCGTCAGCGATGCGCAGACCAAACACGCGATGATCGCCGCATTCCAGCACCTCAAGCTCGTCCTCGAGCCGGGCGGGGCGGTCGCACTGGCAGCGTTACTCGCGGGTCGTTACGAGTGCGGCGGCAAAACGACCGTGGTCGTTGCATCGGGCGGCAACGTGGACGCCGACCTGTATGCTGATGTTCTCAGCTGCGGATCGCCGGGCGGCCGAGAGCGGGCGGCTCCGAGCTTGGGGGACGCGCGTGACATGTAAATCCGTTGCGGTGCGTGTCGCGTGGCCGACCGTCGTCGGCGCCGCGTCGTTGCTGTGGGCATCGGTGGCGTCCGCGTCGGAGGCGGAAGCGAGTAGCGCGCTCGACTTCACCGGTCACTGGATCGGGATCGTGTGCGTCATCATCTTCGTCTTCGCCTACGCGTTGGTGATCGGCGAGGAAACGCTCCACCTGCGCAAGTCCAAGCCGGTCATGGTGGCGGCCGGCGCGATCTGGGCGCTGGTGGCCGTTGCCTTCGCGGGAAGCGGCGATACGACCTTCGCCGAGCAGGCGGTCCGCCACAATCTGCTCGAGTTCGCCGAACTCTTCCTCTTTCTGCTGGCCGCCATGACGTACATCAACGCGATGGACGAACGCGGCGTGTTCGATGTTCTGCGGGCCTGGCTGGTCTCGCGCGGCTTCTCATATCGGACGATCTTTTGGCTGACGGGCGGAATAGCGTTCTTCTTGTCTCCGATCGCCGACAATCTGACGACGGCACTCCTGATGGCGACCGTTATCGTCGCGGTGGGCCGCTCCCAACCCCGCTTCGCGGCTGTCGCATGTATCAACGTGGTGGTGGCAGCCAACGCCGGCGGCGCCTTCAGCCCATTCGGCGACATCACCACATTGATGGTATGGCAAAAGGGCCTCCTCGCCTTCGAGGAGTTCTTCGTCCTGTTCGTGCCCGCGCTCGTGAATTGGCTGGTCCCGGCGGTCATCATGAGTTTTGTCATGCCGAAGGGCCAACCCGATCGTCTGGATGAGGTCGCCAAGCTTGAGCACGGGGCGCTCGTGGTGATCGGCCTCTTCATCGTGACGGTGGTCATGGCCGTTGCGTCGCATAACTTCCTTCATTTGCCGCCGGTCATCGGCATGATGACGGGGCTGGGACTGCTGAAGCTCTTTGGCTACTACCTCAAACGTCGCGATCACTTCTTCCCGCGCCCAGCAGAGGACGATCTCGGCGAGAGCGCCCTCGAACTCGAAGGGCTGATGCCAGACACAAATCCGCAGGCATCGACCAGCCAGTCATTCAATACCTTCAAGGCGCTGGAGCGCGCGGAGTGGGACACCCTGATGTTCTTCTACGGGGTCGTTCTGTGCGTCGGCGGGCTTGGCGCGCTCGGCTATCTCAGCCTCGGATCGCAGCTCCTGTACGATGACCTCGGCCCGACCTACGCCAACATCTTGGTCGGGCTGTTGTCGGCAGTGGTCGACAACATCCCCGTCATGTTCGCCATCCTCGCGGTACTGCCGGAAATGAGCCATGGACAGTGGCTTCTGGTCACGCTCACCGCCGGGGTCGGCGGCTCACTACTTGTCGATCGGATCGGCTGCCGGCGTGGCCGTCATGGGCCAAGCACGCGGCGTCTACACCTTTTTCGGTCATCTCAAATGGTCCTGGGCCATAGCGCTGGGCTACGCCGCCAGCATCGGCGTCCACTTCTTGATCAACGGCGACCAATTTTGAACCGGGGCGCCCCCTAGCAGCCTGTCGGACTGAAGTCCGCGAGAATGGGTGTGGACGGATCGCGATGTGGAGAGGTCATGGGATCGAGCGCCTTTCGTGAGGACACGGAGTGCGGTCGCTTGGCCGCGCGTACCGCAGGGTGAGTATACTCTTATGCCCTCTCGTGAGGGCACGAAGTACGTTCGCTTGCTCGCGCGTGCCGCAAGGCGAGCATACTCTTATTCCTTTTCGCGAGGTACGGAGTCCGGCCGCCTGCTCAAGCGTATTGCAAGGTGAACATTCTCTTTATGTTCCAGGCCAGGGTCACCAGGTTCCATTCGCCCGTGACCTTGTCCAGGCCGCGTAGCGAGAACTGGCGGAAGCCCATGGCCGATTTGATGATGCCGAACACCGGTTCCGGCGTTTGCTTGCGCAGGGCGTAGAGTTGCCGGCCCTCGGGCGTCGCCAGTCGATGTGTCATCGCTTCCAGCGGCGTCGGGTTCTCCGGGGGCGGCGGCGCGCCGGCGAAGCGGTCCTTCCAGGAGAGATGATGGCGTTCCCGGCCGGGCGTGATCAACGGCGCGATCTCGGCCTCGGCGCAGGCGTTCACGTTGGCCTCGCTGAAGTAGCCGCTGTCCGCCAGCAGGGTCTCGGGCGCGCCCAGCGCCTCGGGAAGGCGGGCGAGCGCTTCCAGCGCCGGCTCGATTTGCCGCTTGTCGTTGGGGGCCTGGACCACGTCGTTGGTGACCACCAGCAGGCTGTCGGCCGCCACCAGGGCTTGGGCGTTGTAGGCCTGTTCGAAGCCGCCGCCGGCCACCGGCATGATGCGCGAGTCCGCGTCGGTCAGATTGACCTGGTCCTTCGGCCCGGGCCCGGCCACCGGCGGCTCGGGTGGACGGCCGCCCGGCTTGCGGCCCGTCTTCTCGGCCTTCTCCGCGCGCGCCTCGAGCTTCGCCTCGTACTCGGCCCGTTCCCGCTCAAGGCGTTCGCGCGCCCGCGCCTCGATCACCGCCTTAGCCTCGGCGATGCGGGCCAGACGATCCTCGCGCCGGGCCAGTTCCTCGGGCACCGACATCCCGTCGGGCACATCCGCCCCATCGGCCGCCTCCGCCAACGCCATCAACTCCGCCACCTCGGCCTTCAACCGGGCTTCGAGCTCGCAGGCGTGTTTCCACGACAGCGCGCTGTGCCGGCTCGCGTTGGCGTGCACCTTGGTGCCGTCCAGCGCCACCGTGCCGAGCTTCAGCACCCCGGCTTCCCGGGCCAGCAGCAGCACCTCGACGAACAGCCCTTCGATCCGGTCGAGAAAACGCCGCCGGAACGCGGCGATGGTATCGTGGTCGGGATGATCGTTGGCCGCGATGAAGCGGAAAGCGACAGAATCATAGGTCGCGCGCTCCAACTTGCGGCTCGAAAACACCCCCGTGGCGTAGCCGTAGACCAGAAGCCCCAGCAGCATGCTCGGGTGATAGGACGCCGAGCCCGAGCCGCGATAGGCCTTCACGAACGCCGAGAGGTCCAACTGCTCGATCACCTCGACCACGAAGCGCGCCAGATGCCGCTCGGGAAGCCATTCCTCCACCGACGGCGGCAGCAGAAACCCCGTCTCCCGGTCGACCGGTCGGAAATTGCTCATGACGGCCTCCATCACGCGCGGGCAAATCAACTGATACCATCGAATCCTATTTCGACTCCCGGCTCAAGTCCGACAGGCTGCTAGCGGTGGGCGGTCGAGGCGATCTCGACCAGAAACTCCGGCTTGACGAGGTCCGCCTTGATGCAATAGCGAGCTGGTGGGTCGGCGGAGAAGTACTCGCGGTACACCTCGTTCATGCCGGCGTAGTCGGCGTAGTCCTTGAGAAATATCTGATTGAACGCGACATCGGCGAGGCTTCCGCCCGCCGCCTCGATCACCGCCTTGACCGACTCGAGGACATGACGCGTCTGGGCCCGGATATCCCCGACGCCGACAACGTTGCCCTCACCGTCAAGGGCGACAGTGCCGGCAACGTACACGGTGTCGCCGGCGCGCGTTCCAGGCGAATACGGCGCGAGCGGCGGCGCGGCGCCTTTGGGGATCACGGGTTGGCTGGGCATTGTTTTCTCCTGCTGCGAGTTCGGATCCAGGCTACACGGTCGCGATCGCCTGATCAGCCCCCAGGCGGGATCGCCCGCGGGTTGAACAAAGACGTGCGCGCCACTGTCTCCAACGACGGCCACGAGTCCGCCACGTCGGCATGCCAACCCACGAGGGCGGTTCTGGCCGCTGGAAATGCTCCCTGCTCCGCCAGGCGCGCGACGCGGCGCAGCGCGTGCGCCCAGCCGGCGATCGTTTGCCGCGCCGCACCGTGCTCGGGCGCCGGAAAGCGTTGGTGGAGGCGACCGATCTCGAGACGAACCATATCGACGACGAGGTCTACGAGCGCGGCGTCCTCACTCTCCAGCGGTTCCCTCACGAGCGCGGCGAAGTCCTGCAATCCGGCCACGGTCGCGGAAAGTGTGATGGGTTCGCGACGTCTGTCCACGGCGCCGACGGCCTCAAGGTAGGCAATCATCGCCCGGCGTTCGTCAAGATCGTATCCAAGCGACCACACCTCATCGAAATGATCCACGACGGCGGCGAGATCGGCGGCGCGTCCGTCATGGAAGTAGGGCGCCGATTCGGCCAGGCCGAGCAGGACCGGCGTATCGAAGTGCCCATCCGTTCCCACATCGTGGCGGCGGCCGTCGACGAAGCCGCCGTCGGGGCCGTGGCAACCACCGCAGTCGCGCGCGAACAGCCCCGCGGCCGCGCGGGCCAGCGGCAGCGCCGCCGCCGCGAGCTGGCCACCTGCATCCACTAGAGGGTTGGGCAGAAGCGCTAGATCGAGCTGATAGGCGACCAGGGCGTCAAGAATCAGAGGTTCCGGTTCATCGCCGCCGAACTCGGTGACGATGACGTGGCGTGTGAATTCAGCCAGGCTCGCGAAGCGGCCGTCGCGGCCGTAGGGCGCGGTCAACCGCACGCCGCGCAGCGAAGGAACGTTGACCGGATTGAAGAAGCCATCGTCGGCGCGGCGGTTCCAGAAGGCATGGCTCGCGTCGACGCTGCCGGGACGATCTGAGAGTCCCTCGACAAAGAAGTCGGCATTGGCGCCGCCATTGGGGTGGCAGGTGTTGCAGGAAAGGCCCAGCCGCCCTGCCCTTCCACCGACGACGAACGGCGAACGGAAGGCTAATTTTCCAAGGCGGGCGAAAAACGAGGGTTGCCCACCCTGAGCGACGCTGCGTAGATATTCGGGCGGCTGGGAGGTCAGCAAATCGGCCATACGGTCCGATGAACCCAGCCAAATCGCGTCGTTCAAAAGCACCGTATCGGGTTCACGAACGGTCTGCGCCACCGCCGGGATGGCCGCCATCGTCACCGCGATCAGGCAGGCGCCAGCCGTTCGCCGGATGCGGTTCGCAGGACTCTTCGGCGTCAACGTCGATCGGCCATGCGCACCATGGCGTCCAGCAACACGTTGCACCCGGCCGCGATGTGATCGGAGCGCGCGTTCTCTCGCTCGTTATGGCTGACGCCGTCCTCGCAGGGGATGAAAATCATGCCCGTCGGGGCGACGCGCGAGATGTTGACCGCATCGTGCCCAGCGCCGCTGATGATGTCGCGATGGGTGTAGCCGCAGTCATTGGCGGCGGTGCGCACGGCCTCGATGCACACATCGTCGAACGGAACCGCCGCGGTGTCGTAGTCCTGCTCGATATCGATCTCGAGGCCGATCTCATCGGCGATCGCCTGCACGCCGCGACGCAACTCGCCGTCGAGGACGGAGAGTTCGCGGTCGTCGGGATGACGTAGATCGACCGTAAGCTCCACCGAACCCGGGATCACGTTCCGCGAGTTCGGACTCGAACGGAGCACGCCGACCGTGCCACAGGCGTGGGGCGCATGGGCGAGCGCGATCCTGTTGACCTCCGCGACCAGGCGCGCGGCCCCGAGGAGGGCGTCCTTGCGCCTCGGCATGGGCGTCGTGCCGGCATGGGCCTCCTCACCACGAACCACCACGGAATACCAGCGCTGGCCCTGGGCTCCGGTGACCGCGCCGATCACCTTGTCCTCTGCTTCGAGGATGGGACCTTGCTCGATATGCGCCTCGAAATAGGCGCCGACCGCTCGCCCGCCGACAGCCGCCTCGCCCGCGTAACCGATGGCCTCGAGCGCCTCTCCCTGGCTGCGGCCATCGGCGTCCGCACGGCCGCGTGCATAGTCGAGATCAAAGAGGCCGGCGAAAACACCCGAGCCAATCATCGGCGGTGAAAAGCGTGAGCCTTCCTCGTTGGTCCAGACGACGACCTCGATCGGCGCCTCCGTCTGATAGTCGGCATCGTTCAGCGTGCGCAGCACCTCAAGCCCCGCGAGCACACCGTAGGCCCCGTCGAACCTGCCGCCCGTGGGTTGGCTATCGAGGTGGCTTCCCGTCATGACCGGCGCCAGCGTGTCGTCGCGCCCCGGGCGCCGCGCGAAGATGTTACCGAACTGGTCCACGGTGACGCCGCAACCCGCGTCACAGCACCAAGCACCAAACAGGTCCCTGCTCTCCCGATCGAGCTCGGTGAGCGCAAGCCGGCACACCCCACCCTTTTCCGTGGCGCCAATCCGCGCCATGTCCATCAGGCTTTTCCACAGCCGATCCTGATTGACCCTTAAATTCGCATAGCGGGCTCTCACCTATCAGCGCTCTATCACCGCGAGTCTTGCGCAAGCAGTCTGATGGAATCCTGGTCACGGCCCGACGGCAGCGGCGCCGTCGCATCGTCGATCCAGGCCAACACGTCGCCCCAGACGGTCTCGGCATCGCGGTCACGCAACAACATGTGATAACCGCCTGGATAGAAGGCGAATCGCAGCGGGCCGCGCCAGGCGGCGATCATGCGGTGTGTCGGTTCGGCTGGGATGATCTCGTCACGCGCGCCATAGAGAACAAGCGTCTCCGTCCTCATGCGTGGCGCCGATAGCAGTGCCGTGTCCATGAGATTGACCATACCGTACACGGCATCGATGCGCGTATTCTTGATGACCAGCGGATCCGCCGAGAGTTCCCTCAGGACCTCGTCATTGTCCGACGGAGTGATCTGGAGCCCGCTTCCGTTGACGTGAAGGGCGGGGAGAACGTGGGCGCCCAGCCACAACGTGGCGCGCGCGATCAGGCCGAGCGTCGAGCGCCCCCAGACGGCCGGAGCGACGAGAATAACGCCCGACACCGCGACCCGATTTCGACAGACGGCGCCGCCCTCCGAGGCCAGAACCACGGCACCGCCCATGCTAAGTCCCAGGACATGAAGCGAGATACTCGGATGGCGGGCGCCCACGAGAACCAGAAAGGCGCAGAGATCGCTCACCAACGCCTCCGTGCCCGGCCAGATGCCGACCTCGCTAGTCGCACCAAACCCCCGCTGGTCATATGCATAGGTCTGAACGCCGCGCGCCGCCCACCATGCCGCCGCCCGATCAAAGGCATTGCTGTAGTCGTTGAAGCCGTGAACGGCCACGATGATGGCGCGCGGCGCTTGGGACGACGACCAGATTCGCACAGGCGCGGCCCGTCCACCGCTACTCACATACTGCGCATTGTCCCCGGCGCCGAGGAGACCGGCTTGTGCCGTGGACTCGGTCGTGAGCTGCTGTCGGGGGGTGCAGCCAGCCGCTACGCACAAAAGAAGAACGAGGACGGCACGAATGGCGGTGACCACGGGCTTGGTTTCCGTTCTAATGCGCCGCACAAGGATCGGTCTCCAACGAGCCCATTTCAAACATGGTGTCGCGCCCGCGGCAACCTGACCGCAGTCGAGCAATAGAGGTGAACTGGATAGCTAGCATAGAGGATGAAAAGAGCTATTGTCAAAAGTTGTGTATGGGCTGATCATGCGGCGGCGCGATCCTGGCGTTCTCCATCTACGAATTTGACGCCGCGAATGATCTCGGCGAGATGGTTCGATCCATCGAGTTTTCTCCATTTTCTCTGAGCGCACTGGCATAGTTTGAAGACCATGGCCATCGCCGTCTTGCGCGACAGGCAGCCCTTGGTCCGGTAGGTGCGCAGACGAACCGTGGCGAACGTGCTCTCGATGGGGTTGGTCGTGCGTACATGCTTCCAGTGCTCGGCGGGGAAGTCGTAGAACGTCAGCAGGACGTCGCGGTCCCTGGCCAGGCAGGCCGCGGCCTTGTCGTACTTCGGCCCGTAGGCTTCCAGGAAGAAGTCGAAGGCGCTCTCGGCATCCTTCCTGGTTTCGGCCATCCAGATGTCTTGCAGGCGCCCCTTGGCTTTCTTTTGCAGACCCTTGGGCAGCTTGTTCAAGACGTTGCCCGTCTTGTGAACCCAGCAGCGTTGCTCGCGGGCGCCTGGGTAGACTTGGCGGAGCGCCTTCCAGAAGCCGAGCGCGCCGTCGCCGAGCGCCAGTTGCGGACCCATTTCAAGGCCGCGCCGCTTGAGATCGAGCAGAACTTCGAGCCAGGACTGCTCACTTTCGCGATAGCCGTCGGCGATGGCGATCAGTTCCTTCTGTCCCTTGTCCGTGGCCCCGACGATCACCAGGATGCACTGCTTCTCTTCCTCCATGCGGGCGCTGAAATAGATGCCGTCCACCCAGAAATAGACGTAGCGCTTGGCCGTGAGGTCGCGCCGTTGCCAGCGCTCCGCCTCAACCCCCCAGACCTCTTTCAGCCGGGTGATCGTGGAGGCCGAAAGCCCCGGCGCGGAGCTCCCCAGGAGCGCCGCCAAGGCTTCCCCGAAGTCGCCGGTGGAAATGCCCTTCAGATACAGCCATGGCAAAAGGTCTTCCAGGCTCTTGGCGCGGCGCAGATAGCGCGGCAGGATCGCCGACGTGAAGCGGATGGCGCCGTCCCCCCGGTCCCGCACACGGGGTTGGCGCACGCTCACCGGGCCGATCCCGGTCTGGATGAAGCGTTCCGGCAGATATCCATTGCGGACAACCCGGCGGCGGCCGGCGGCGTCAACAAGCGCCGCATGGCTACCCAAAAACACGGAGACCTCGGCCTCAACGGCTTGGGCCAACAACTCGCGAGCTCCAGCTTGTAGGACTTCCGTCAACGGATCTTTCTGAAAATCAGATGGGTTTTGAAAAGCAACAACGGTATTCTCTTTCATGGCCTATCCTTCCTTGGCTTAGCTCAAGTGGTGACATCAACAATCACCAGGATACGCCGCCTTCATTTCAACGCCGTACACAAGATTCGGTTATAGCTCGGATGAAAAGCTCATCCACTTGTTTTCGACGCCTGTACTGACGTACCGATGGCCCGACAGCGCGACGTTGAACCGCTCTCTCAAGCGTCGCATTACGAGCAGGCCAAGACACAGCCCACCGAGCCGCCTCTAGCCTCCGGCGGCTGGCAATTGGGCTAGGACTACCAGAACTGGGGGGGGGGCAAGTACGCTCAGGAATTGATGAACCGCGCCGCCGCGATGGTGACGCGGGCGAGCACCCAGATTTACGCCACATACCGCCGCACCGAGCGCAGCAACTGGTCTATCGCGATGTGGGCCAACATATACGACAACAGCGATTTCCACCGCAGTCACGTTCATCCGGGCGCGACCTGGTCCGGCGCCTACTACGTCGATCCCGGCAGCGAAGACAAGACCAACCCCTATAGCGGCACCCTCGCTCTCTTCAATCCGAACACGGCCGCATCGATGAACTTTTATCGGTCCGCCATTCCCACGCGCTACATCGTCCATCCCGAACCCGGACTGATGGTCATCTGGCCAAGCTACCTGCTCTACATCATGCACCCCCACACAGAGCGCCGGCCCCGCATCTCGGTCACCTTCAACGTCAAGAAGGACCCATATCCCTGAGATTGCGGAGCATCGCCCCCTCAACTCACAAGAGTTGGTGGATGGCGCGACGAAACGCCGGCACCGCCTCACCGTCGAACCACGGGTTCTCACCCAGCCACCGATTGTTGTGCCACGACGGGTGGGGCATCGGTGCGTGGCGGGGGAGATAGGAGCGCCAGTCCTGGACCGTGGCGTGGAGGGTCTTGCCGCACCTCTCGCCAAGTTGGGCCTTGTGCGCATAGCGGCCAACCAGCACGAACAGCTCCAACTGGGGAAGCAGGGAAAATAACCGTAGATGCCAGAGCGGCGCGCATTCAGGGCGCGGTGGGAGATCGCCGTCCTTGCCGCGTCCCGGATAGCACAGACCCTGGGGAATGATGGCGATGCGTTCGCCGTCGTAGAAGGTCTCACGGTCGACGCCCATCCAGGTTCGTAGCCGATCGCCACTGGCGTCATCCCAGGGAATGCCGGTGCGATGAACCTTGGTTCCCGGCGCCTGCCCGATGACCACGATGCGCGCCGACGTCGAGGCCACCAGCACCGGGCGCGGGCCGAGCGGCAGATGCGCCTCGCACACTCTGCACGCCCGGACTTCGGCGAGCAGCGCCTCAAGTGAAGCACTCACGGGACGATTTTAGGGATGCGAGTACCACCCCATCTCGCCATGCTCCCGGTAGTACTCGTGGTACTTCGCGACCGCGTCGCGATCGAGCTCGACGCCGAGCCCTGGCGCCTCGGGCGGACGAACGCCCCCGTCCTTGACGTGCCACGGTTCGCCCAGAACGCAGTCGTCCTCGACCCAATCAAAGAGCGCTTGAGCGGGACGATCCGCCTCGCGGCACACCACGCCGAAATGGCACATCGCCGCCCACGAAATACCGAGCTCAAGGCTCGATCGTAGCCAGAAACGCTTGTTGTGCGCCGCCGCGATCGCCGCCTCGCGACAGGTCTTGGCGATGCCGCCATGGACATGAAGATCGCCGACCACACCGTCGATCAGCGGGTAGTGGATGATCATCTCGTAATCGGTGCAGTGGCTCGAAACAGGGATGCCGTAGTCCTGCCGCAACCGTTCGAGATCGGCGAGACGCGTGACAGGTTCCTCGAGATTGGCGAGCCGGCATTCGCGTGTGGCATCGAGGTAGCGGCGACACCGGTCGATCGAGTAGGCCATGTTCATGTCGACGGCGATTTCCATCTCGGGGCCCAACGCCGCGCGGATGGCGCGGGTGCTCTCGATGTCGCAATCGACTGAATAGCGCGCGATCTTGAATTCGTAGAGCCAGGCGCCGCTGCGGGCGACGGCGTCCTTCGCGTAGTCGGCCATGAGGCCCGGAATGTCCTTCTCGGTATGATTGCCGCGCTCCAGCACGATCGTCGAGCCATAGGCGACGAACGGCGCGGCCTCGCGCGCCGCGCCACCGAGCATGCGGTAGGCGGGGAGGCCCGCGCGCTTGCCCGCGATGTCCCAGAGCGCCATTTCGATGGCCGCGAACGCCGTCTCCTCGGAGTTGTCCTTCAGGCCACCGAAATCGTTATGGTCCTTGACGCAGCGTTGCCGCGCGGTCTCGATCTCCTCGACCCGGAGGCCGCGAATCCGCGGCAGGAACTTGCCTGTGATCGTGGCCGCCGCCTTGGCGTAGGGTGCCTCGCCGAGGCCGATCAGCCCGTCGTCCGTTTCGAGTTCGACGATCGTCCGCGTGAAGCCGTCCGACCACCCTTGGGAAAACCCGTAGGGAAAGATGGTCGGAACGGTAAC
This sequence comes from Alphaproteobacteria bacterium, assembly GCA_965226045.1. Lineage (GTDB taxonomy): Bacteria > Pseudomonadota > Alphaproteobacteria > VGEJ01 > VGEJ01 > CBDDBU01. The sequence continues at coordinate 2,984 of CBDDBU010000028.1, read as the reverse complement.
CACGGTCGTCTGGATGTCCGCGATCTTCATTTATCGCCCCCATTTTCGCGAAACGCGCGCGCGTGAGGATAGCCGACCTGGCGGCGGCACGAAACGCGCGTGCGAGGCGGCTCACGGGTCGCCTCAGTGAAAGTCGCGCGAGGGAAAGTCCGCGGGGCTGATGCGCCGATCGTCGCCACGATCGCCACGGGCCCCGTCGGCCCAGGCAAGCGATTGAGGAAGCTGCTCGTGAACGGCTTCAAGATGAACGAGCTGGGCAAGTCGGTCGGAATAGTCGAACAGCCGGTCGGCGATAACATGGATGACGGCGCCCTCACGCTCGACCTTGCCGACGACCCCGATCAAGCGGCCGCGCAAAACGACCTTGCGAAAGCGCTCAAAGACGCACGGCCAGACGATGATGTTGGCGATGGCGCTCTCATCCTCGATGGTCATGAAGATGACGCCGCTCGCCGTCCCGGGCCGCTGGCGGCAGACCACGAGACCGGCAACCCGAACCCACCGCCCCGCCGGGGTTCGTTCAAGCGTCCGATTGGGCACGAATCGCTTGGCCGCGAGCATCGGCCGCAGAAGCGCGAGCGGGTGCGTCTTCAGGGTCAGCTTGAGCGAGCTGTAGTCATTGATCACTTCCTCGCCCAGGGTCATGGCGGGCAGCTCGACCTCAGGCTCTGGCCCGATCTCGTGCGGTGACGCCGTCTCGTCAGCGCCTTTGGCCGAGGTCGCGAACAGCGGCAATAGTCCAAGGCCCGGCATTTGGCCAAGCCCCCGCACCGCCCATAGCGCCTGGCGACGGGAGAGGCCTATGGAGGTGAACGCATCGGCCTGGGCGAGGCGTTCGAGTATGGCGGGGCCAAGGTCACCGCGCCGCCACAGTTCGTAGACCTCGCGATAGCCGCGACCACGGCGTGCCGTCAGTTGCTCCGCAGTGTCCTCGGCGAACCCTTTGATCTGGCGAAAACCGAGCCTGAGAGCCACGCCGCCAGGCTTCTCACCATCGCCCGGCTCCAATGTGCAATTCCAGAAACTGTGGTTGACGTCGACCGGGCGCACCTCGACACCGTGTTCGCGCGCATCGCGCACGATCTGCGCCGGCGCGTAGAAGCCCATCGGCTGGCTGTTAAGAAGCGCGCACGCGAATGCGCCCGGGTAGTGGCATTTGAGCCAGGACGAGACATAGACCAACAGCGAGAAACTCGCCGCATGTGATTCGGGAAAGCCGTAATCGCCGAAACCCTCGATCTGGCGATAGCAGCGCTCGGCGAACTCGCGCTCATAGTTCCGCTCCACCATCCCCTCGATCAGCTTCTCCTTGAGCATGTGGATCTGACCGTTGCGGCGGAACGTGGCCATCGCCCGGCGCAAGGAATCGGCCTCTGCGGGCGTGAAACCGGCGGCGACGATGGCGATTCGCATCGCCTGCTCTTGAAACAACGGCACGCCCAAGGTCTTGCCGAGAACCTCACGCAGTTCCTCGGAGGGATAGGAAACCATCTCCTCGCCACGACGGCGGCGCAAATAAGGGTGCACCATGTCGCCCTGGATCGGGCCGGGCCGAACAATCGCCACCTCGATCACCAGGTCGTAGAAGTTGCGCGGCTTCAGGCGCCGCAACATGCTCATCTGGGCGCGACTCTCAACCTGAAACACGCCGATTGAATCGGCCCGGCACAGCATGTCATAGACCGCTGGATCCTCGGCCGGGACATCGGAAAACGCGAGCTCCCGATCATGATGTTCGACGAGCAACGACAGCGCCTTGCGGATACAGGTCAACATGCCCAGTCCGAGGCAGTCAACCTTGAGGATACCGAGCGCGTCGATATCGTCCTTGTCCCATTCGATAACGGTGCGGTCGTCCATGGCCGCGTTCGCGATCGGCACCATCTCGCAGAGCGGGCCTCGGGTGATGACGAAGCCGCCGACATGCTGTGAAAGATGGCGGGGAAAGCCGATCAGCTCGCGGGCCAGTACGAGCGCGAGCCGCAGTGTGCGATCGGCGGGATCAAGCCCGGCCTCGCGCACCTTGGCCTCGTCGATGCCGGTTCGATTCGAGCCCCACATCGTCCCATTCAACGCCGTCGCCGTGTCGGGCGAGAGCCCCACCGCCTTGACCACCTCGCGGATGGCGCTGCGCGAACGGTAGGTGATGAGCGTCGCCGTAAGCCCAGCGCGATGGCGGCCGTACTTCTCGTAGATGTGTTGAATGACCTCCTCGCGCCGCTCATGCTCGAAATCGACATCGATGTCGGGCGGCTCCTTGCGCTCGGCGCTGACGAAGCGCTCGAACAAAAGGCCAATCCGGCCAGGATCGACGGCGGTCACCCCGAGGCAATAGCAGACCGCGGAGTTGGCGGCTGACCCGCGACCCTGGCACAAAATATCCTGGCTTCGGGCGAAGCGAACGATGTCATCGACCGTGAGGAAGTAGGGCGCATAGGCGAGACTGTCGATCAGCCCGAGTTCATGCCGCAACAGCTCACGCACGCTGTCGGGAACGCCCTCCGGATAGCGACCGACGGCGCCCTCCCAGGTCCGTCGCTCCAGTTCCTCATGCGCCGAACGCCCCTCGCCGACCTCCTCTGGATATTCGTAGCGCAATTCATCCAGACTGAAGCGACAGGCCTCGGCGATCGCCACCGTGCGCGCCACCGCGTCTTTCCCAGCCCCGGAACAAACGCGCCATCTCGTCAGCCGGCTTGAGGTGGCGCTCGGCGTTGGTGAACAGGCGGTAGCCGGCCTCCTCGATCGTGCAGCGCTCACGGATACAGGTGAGCACATCCTGGAGCGGCCGGCGGGCCGCGACATGGGCATGGACGTCGTTGGTCGCGACCAGCGGTGTCGCACAGCGCTTCGCCACGTCCGCGAGCCGGGCGATGCGGCTGCGATCATCACCGCGATAAAGATGATGGGCCGCGAGGAACAGCGGCCCGGACAGCGCCTGACGCCAGCTACCGAGCTCCTCTGCGAAAGCCTCGTCGGTTCGC
>CBDDBU010000027.1:0-285707 GCA_965226045.1 Alphaproteobacteria bacterium | reverse complement strand
GATGATGTTGACGGCGGTGCCGCCTTGAATCGCGCCGACGTTGAGGGTGGTGTAGGGCGGCTCGAAACGGCTGTTGGGGTCGGCGCGACCCTTTAAGTCCTCGGCGATGCGGTTGAGACAGCCGATCAGCTCGGCGGCGTACATCACGGCGCTGACGCCGATGTGGGTGGCGCTCGAATGCGCCTCGAAGCCGCGCAACCGGGTGGCGATGACGCGGACGCCTTTGTGCGCGTTGACCACCTTCATCTCGGTCGGTTCGCCGACAATGCAGACGGCTGGCTTGGTGGCGGTGGCGGCGAGCCTGGGCACCAGCCCGTGGATCCCGTGGCAGCCCACCTCTTCGTCGTAGGAAAGCGCGAAATGGATCGGGATGCTGAGTTTGCGCTCGACCAGTCGGGGCACCATGGCAAGCCCGATAGCGATGAAACTCTTCATGTCGGAGGTGCCACGGCCGTAGAGCCGGTCGTCGGCCGCTCGCACCGTGAAGGGATCGGACTCCCAATCCTGTCCGTCGACCGGGACCACATCGGTGTGGCCCGAGAGTACGACGCCGCCGTCGCGCTCCGGCCCCACCAGGGCGTGAAGATTGGCCTTTTTGCCGGTGTCGTCGTGGATGATTTCCGATGCGACACCGTGGCCGGATAGGTAGTCGGCGACGAAGTGAATCAGGTCCAGATTGGAATCGCGGCTGGTCGTATCGAAGCCGACGAGGCGCTCGATCATCTCGATCGCGCTATAGGTGTGGCCCGGCATGGCGGCCCCTGATGGGTGAAGGTGGCGGCACCTTAGTGAGCCGCGCCAGCCCGGTCCAGACCCCATACGCGCCTCGCTGACCCATACGGGCCTTGACTTCCCGCAACGAGACCGCGCATTGAGTTCAAACGTTTGATTGAACCCCCGGAGTGCTAGGCTGATACCGATGACCGCGACCGAGACGCAAGCGCGAGCGGGCACCGCAGGCGCGGCTGAGCGCTTGTTGGAGGCCGCCACGCACCTGTTTGCCGAGCAAGGCTACAACTCGGTGTCGACGCGCGCACTCACGCGGGCGGCGGGGGTGAATCTGTCGGCCATCACCTACCACTTCGAGGGCAAGAAGGGCCTCTATCGCGCCGTCATAGAGCGCCTGATCTCCGACACCGAACCGCTGCGGCGCGCCCTCATGGGGGAGCTACGGCAGGGCATTGCGGCGGCGGCCGGCGACCGCGGGCGGCTTGGCGCCGTGGCACTGGCTCTGGTGCGCCGTCTGATCGCGATGCAGCTGTCCGACCGGTTTCCGCAGGCGCGCTTCCAACTGATGCTGCGCGAAGTCATGCAGCCCACGTTCGCCTTCGATCGGGTCCTGTCGGGGCATGTCACCCCGTTGCAGGACGCCATTTGCGAGCTTGTCGCCGCGGCGCGGGGCGGCGATCCAGCCGCGGCCGAGGCCAAGATTCTGGCCCATGCCATCATCGGGCAATGTCTGATGTTCGGGATCGGTCGGCCGGTGGTGTTGGCGCGGCTGGGTTGGGCCGAGGTCAGCAACGAGCGCCTGGAAATCGTCACCGACACGGTGGGTCGGGCGGTGCTAGCTGCGCTCGGCCTGCCCCATCCGGTCGGCACGGCGTCGGGAGCCTGAGGCAGGCGCATGCCTAGGCGAGCGCTCCGCATTGTCCTACCCCTGGTGGTGATTGGGGCCGCGATCGCGGTCTTCAGCTGGCTTGAAGCGACGAAACCGAATCTCGCCCGGACCGATCCGGGCGAACGTGTATGGCCGGTGGCGGCGGTCGAGGTCGTGGTCGACGACTGGCAGCCGAGTCTTCAAGTGTTCGGCGAGATCGTCAGCGGGCGCGAGGTCGACCTGCGGGCGCTGGTGGCCGGCCCGATCGTCGAGGTCAGCGAGATGCTGATGGAAGGCGGTATCGTTCGCGCCGGCAATCTGCTCGTAGCGATCGACTCCTTCGACTATCAGGCAACGCTCGATGAGGGTATGGCGCGCCACGCGGAGGCGGAGGCCCGCCTGGACGAGTATCTGGCGAGCCAGGAGATGGAGGTGTGGGCGCTGGACAGCGATCTCGAACAGCAGCGCATGTACGAGCGCGATCTGGCCCGCGCCGAGGCTTTGCGGCCGGCTGGCAACGTTTCCGAAAAAGTCGTTGATAACGCGGCTATCGCTCTCAGCCGCCAGCGCCAGCAGGTGCTCATGCGGCACAAGGCGATCGACACGATGACCGCCAAGCTGGCGCAGCAAAGCGCGGTCATCGATCAGTTCGCGGTCGCCGTTCGGCGCGCGCGGCGCGACCTGGAGCGCACCCGCATGAAGGCGCCGTTCGCCGGCTTCCTGCTAGAGGCGCGGGCGGCGATCGGCCAGCGACTCGGGGTCGGCGAACGGGTGGCGCGGCTGGTCGTCGCCGACGAGCTTGAGGCGCGAATTCACGTATCGGACGCGCAGTTTGGGCGCCTCTTGACGGAAGGGCCGATCGTCGGGCGACCGGCAAGGGTCATATGGCGTGCGGGATCGACGACGATCACCGTGGACGCGGTGCTCAAGCGCAGCGGCGCGCGCATCGACGCGGCGAGCGGCGGCGTCGATCTGTATGCGCGGCTGGTCGACGGCGGGCTCGAGACCGCGCTCCGACCGGGGGCGTTCGTTGAGGTGGAGCTTGCCGATCGCCGCTATCGCCAAGTGGTTCGCTTACCCGAGAGCGCACTTCATGGCGATATCGTCTACGCCATCGTTGACGGACGTCTGCGACCGCGCCAAGTCGAGGTGGCCGCGTATGACGGCGAGGACGTACTGGTGCGCGGCGACGTGCAACCGGGCGAGCGGGTGCTGACCACCCGTCTGACCGAGCTCGCGCCGGGGCTTAAGGTCGAGGTTCCCTGATGTCGCCGACCGGGCTGATCGGACTCTTCGTCCGCCACCGCAACGCGGCGAACCTGCTGGCGGGACTTGCCATCGTGATCGGCTTGTTCTCGATTACGCGTCTGAACACGCAGTTTTTCCCCGATTTCGGCATCGACTTCGTTTCCGTGACACTGGTGTGGCCGGGCGCTAGCGCCGAGGATGTCGAAGCCAACATCGTCGCCGCGGTCGAGCCCGAGGTTCGTTTCCTCGACTCGGTCAAGAAAGTGGTTTCGTTCGCCGTTGAGGGGAGCGGCACCGTGTTGGTCGAGTTCGAGGCCGGCACCAACATGCAATCGGCGTTGTCCGACGTCGAATCGGCGGTGGGTCAGATCACGACCTTCCCCGAAGACGCCGAGCGCCCGATCGTTCGACGCATCGTCCGCTACGACACGATCTCGCGCCTGGTCATATCGGGTCCGATACCCGAGGCGGCGCTCAAGAAGCTGGCTAAACGCCTGCGCGATGACTTGCTGTCGATCGGTGTCGATCAGGTCGAGATGTTCGGCGCTCGCGAAGAGGAAATCTGGGTCGAGATCGCGCCCGAAACCCTGCGCCGGCTGGACCTTACGCTCGCCGATGTTGGCGCCCGCATCGCGGACAGTTCACAAGACCTGCCGCTTGGCACGATGGAGGGTAGCTTCGAGAAACAGATCCGCAGCCTCGGGCTCGCGACGGACGCGGCCGCGGTCGGAGCCATCGAGGTGCGCGCGCTGGAGACCGGCGAGAAGATTTTCCTGCGCGATATCGCGCGCGTGACCGACACCTTCAAGGAGGACGACGAGATCGCAGTTCGCGGCGGCTTGGGCGCCATCGAGCTGCATATCCAGCGCTCCGCCTCCGCCGACGCTCTCGAACAAGCGCGTCTTGTCAACGACTACGTCGAGCGCGTTCGCCCGACGCTGCCGCCTGATCTGCGCTTCGAGCACTACGATGTCCAGGCCGCGCTCATTAGCGACCGCATCAACCTGCTGTTGCGCAACGGCGCCAGCGGTCTGGCGCTGGTGCTGGTGGTTTTGTTCATTTTTTTGAGCGGCCGCCTCGCGTTTTGGGTGGCGGCGGGAATCCCGATCGCGCTGATGGCGACCATGGCGGCGATGCTGGCGAGCGGTCAGTCGATCAACATGGTGAGCTTGTTCGCGCTCATCATGACCCTTGGCATCATTGTTGACGACGCGATCGTGGTCGGCGAGCACAGCGCGACGCTGCGGACGCGGGGTTTGGGTCCGCTGGCCGCGGCCGAGGGGGGCGCGCTCAAGATGCTCGCGCCGGTGACCGCAGCGTCGCTCACCACCATCGCCGCCTTTCTGCCGATTCTCATGATCGGCGACGTGATCGGCCAGATCATCGCCGCGATTCCCTATGTGGTTGTCGCCGTGCTCGTGGCCAGCTTGGCGGAGAGCTTTCTGATCCTGCCGGCACATGTCCGCGACGCGATGCGGCGGGGCGGCGGGCCTGAGTCGCGCTTCCGGCGCTGGTTCGACGATCGCTTCGGGCGGTTCCGCGACGGCGTCTTCGCGGCTGCGGTGGCCGCGGCCCTACGGTGGCGCTACCTGACTCTAAGCCTCGCCGTCGGCTGCCTTGTCGTCAGCGTGGGCTTGGTGGTGGGCGGCCGCCTCGCCTTCAACTTCTTCCCCTCGCCCGAGGCCGATGTCGTTTTCGCGAACATCCTTTATGCGCCCGGCACGCCACGCAGCGAGACCGAACGGATGATCGCCGAGTTGGAGCGCGCCCTCGAGGTCGCCGAAGCGAAGCTGACCGGCGGGGCGGGCGGTCTGGTGGTCATGAGCTTCGGCAAGGTCGGCCGCAGTCAGGCGGAGGCGTTTCAGTCGGTCAAGGGCGATCACCTTGGTGGCGTTCATGTCGAGCTCGTGCCCTCGGACAGCCGCTCAATACGAACGCCCGAGTTCATCGAAGTTTGGCGCGACGAAATCGTGCCGCTCGCCGGAGTCGAACGGATATCGCTGAACGAGCGGCAGGGAGGCCCGCCGGGCCGCGAGATCGATGTTCGGTTGAGCGGCGGCTCGACCGCCGTACTGAAGGAGGCGGCGCTGGCCGTGCGTGATGCCCTGCGCGAGATACCCGGGGTCAGCGATATCGAGGATGATTTGCCCTACGGCAAGCAAGAGGTGGAACTCAGCCTCACCACCAAGGGGCGCGCCTTGGGCTTCACCACCGAGAGCGTCGGGCGCCAAGTGCGCGATGCCTTCGAGGGCCGCATCGCCAAGCGCTTCGCGCGCGGCGACGAGGAGGTGGTGGTGCGGGTTCAATACCCGCGCGGCGCGGTTGGCGCCGGGACGCTGCGCGACCTCTACGTGCGCGGGCCGGGCGGCGCCGAGGTCGCGCTGTCCGAGCTGGTCCAGGTGCGCGAGACACGGGGATTCGCCCGCGTTCGCCGCGAGGATGGCGTCCGCGAGGTGGCGGTTACGGCTGAAGTCGACGAGACGACAACGACCAACAACGAAGTGCTCGCCACCCTGAGCCGCACGGTGGTGCCAGAGATCGCCGCGCGGTTCGGTATCGCGATAGATTTCGCGGGCAAAGCCGAAGAACAGCAGCGCACGCTCGCCGACATGCGGACCGGCGCCATCATCGCATTGGTGTCCATCTACATCATTCTGGCCTGGGTCTTCGCCAGCTACAGCCGGCCGTTCGTCGTCATGGCCATCATCCCGTTTGGCTTCGTCGGCGCGATTCTCGGACACCTCGTGATGGGCTACAACCTGACCATCCTCAGCCTCATCGCTCTCTTGGGCCTGGCCGGGATCCTGGTTAACGACTCGATTATCCTGGTCCGCACGATCGAGGAGCGTATCGACGGCGGCCAGCCCGCGCACGCGGCCATCGTCGGCGGCGCCAGCGATCGCTTGCGGGCGGTTCTGCTGACCTCGCTGACGACCATCGGCGGGCTTCTGCCGCTAATGTTCGAGACCAGCTTGCAGGCGCGGTTCCTCATCCCGATGGCCATCACAATCGTCTTTGGACTGGCGCTGGCCACGCTGCTGGTGCTCGTGCTGATCCCGGCGCTCGTCGGCATTCAGGAGGATGTGAAGCGGCTGATGCGCCGCCGAGCCAGCGCCGCTGTCGCCGCGGCTGAGTGACGCGTGGCGCTCAGCCGCGCCAGAAGGCGGGGGTGAACAGCACCAGCACCGTAAGGAGTTCGAGCCGTCCGAGGAGCATCCCCGCCGCCAGCAACCACTTCGCCGCGTCCGGCAGCGGCGCGAACGTGCCGTTGGGTCCGATCACATCGCCGAGACCCGGCCCGACATTGGCGATCGCCGCGCCGGCGCCCGAGATCGCGGTCAGGAAGTCGAGCCCCATCAGCGTCAGGACCGCCGTCATGACGCCAAAAATGAGGGCGAAGACGAACACGAAGGTCATCACGGCATCCATCACCGAATCGGGAATGGGGCGCCCGTTGTAGCTGGGAACCACGACAGCATGTGGCTGCCAGACACGGTTGACCTGCAGGCGCGCGGTTTGGAACAGCACCTGATAGCGAAACACCTTGATGCCACACGAGGTCGAGCCGGCGCACCCGCCGATGAACATGAAGACCAAGAAGGCCGCGGCCGGGAAGCTGCCCCACAGCCCGTAGTCGGCGGTCGAATACCCCGTGCCCGTGATGATCGAGATCACGTTGAAGGCCGAATAGCGAATCGCGCTCCCAGGGTTGACGCCATCCAGCCATTGCCAGCCGGCGACGGCCACAATCGCCACGATCAGGATAGCGAGGAAGGTGTGCACCTGGCTGTCTCGAACGAGCAGGCCGGGGCGGCGACGAACCGCTTCCAGATACAGTACGAAGGGCAGACTTCCGATAATCATGAACGTCACGATGATCCAGTCGACCGCGGCGTTGTCGAAATGACCGACCGACTGATCGGAGGTCGAGAAGCCGCCGGTGGCGATCGTCGTCATCGCGTGCGCGACGGCGTCGAAGGCGCTCATTCCGGCCACCACGAGAGCGAGAAAGCAGATCGTCGTCAGTCCCAGGTAGACGAGCCCAATGAAGACGGCAAGCTGGGCGGCGCGGGGCAGCGCTTTCTCGGTGCTGTCCGAGGCTTCGGTGCGGAACAGTTGCATACCGCCGACGCGCAGCATTGGCAAGATAGCGATGGCCATGACGATGATGCCAATGCCGCCCAGCCATTGCAGCAATGCACGCCACATCAACAGGCCACGCGGTGCCGTATCCAGCCCGGCAATCACGGTTGAACCGGTGGTCGTGATGCCTGACATGGCTTCGAAGAAAGCGTCGGTGTAACTCAGGTCGAGGTCGGCAAAGTAGAGCGGCAATGCCGCGACGGCGGCCAGCACCACCCAGCTCGCGGTGGTCATAACAAAGGTTTGGCGCGTGTTCAGGCCGGAGATCTTTCCCCGGTTGGCGAGAATCAGGGTGCCGCCGAGGAAGATCGCGAGGGCGCAGGAGCCCACGAACGCCTTCCAGTTTGAGCTTCCCGTGAGGACGTCGACGGCGGCCGGCACCAGCATCGCCACGCCGAGCATCGACACCAGAATGCCGAGAACGAATAGGACGGGCCGAAAATCGATCAAGGTTGGCGGCGCTCCGCCGCCGCAGCGCGGTGCGTCGGAACGGCGCGCCGCTCCCTACATGCTCACGCGACTAACCGGATTACCGATCATCGCTAGGAACTCCCGCCGGGTCGTCGGGTCGTCGCGGAACGCCCCGTGCATGCTGCTGGTGACCATGACCGTGCCCGGCTTGTGCACCCCTCGTGTCGTCATGCAGTGGTGGGTAGCCTCGACCACAACGGCGACGCCTTTCGGCTGCAACACTTCGGCGACGGTGCCAGCGATCTGCGCCGTCAGCTTCTCCTGAATCTGCAGACGCCGCCCATAGGTCTCCACCACACGGGCAAGCTTGCTGATGCCGACGACCTTGTGATCGGGCAGGTAGGCAATATGCACGCGCCCGATGATCGGCGCGATGTGGTGCTCGCAAAAACTCTCAAGCCGAATGTCGCGCAGCACGATCATTTCGTCGTAGCCATCGACCTCCTCGAAGGTCCGCGTCAGGATGTCCACCGGGTCTTCGTGGTAGCCCGAGAAATACTCTCCCCACGCGCGCGCGACTCGCGCCGGGGTCTCCACCAGGCCCTCGCGGTCGGGATCATCGCCAGCCCAGCGCAACAGCGTCCGCACCGCAGCCTCGACCTCGGCGCGCTCGGGCGGGTCGTCCATGCCGGCGCCAGACTTGCTCGTGCTTACGCCATCATCCATCTAGTGCGCCTTGGCATCCATCTACGTAACGCCTTGGCGGCCGGACCGCTGACTCGCCCGCCGCTCGTCGTTTCAATTGATCTTGGCGCCCTCGTGGGGGCTATCGAGCGAGAAGGCCGGAATCGAGACATCGAAGAGATCGCCGTCTTCGGTCTCCATCTCGTACGTCCCCACCATGATGCCCGAGGGCGTCGCCAGGGGAGTTCCGCTGGTGTATTCGAAGGCCTCTCCCGGCTTCAGGACGGGCTGCTCGCCAACGACGCCCTCACCGCGTACCTCCTGCATTCGTCCAAGGCCATCGGTAATCTTCCAGAAGCGGTTACGGAGCTGCACCGTCTCTCCGCCGCAATTCTCGATCCGAACCCAATAGGCCCACACGAAGTGCCCGTCCTGGGGCGCCGACTGGTCTTCGAGAAAGAACGGCTTCACCGTCACCTCAATGCCCTTGGTCGCGGCGTTATACATAGCGACATCTCCACAACGCGGGGCGCTACGCGCTCTCCACCGCCGATCATCTAATATGGCGGTGGCAGCCCCCCAATGTCCAGGAGCGCGCGTCGCAATATCCTCATGCGACGGCGAGCGCCGCCACGATATCGTCCTTGATGTCGTCGACATCCTCCATCCCGACCGACAGCCGCACCGTGCCCTCCGCGATGCCGAGACGAGCGCATTCCTCGATCCCGAGGCGCTGATGTGTCGTCGTCAGCGGATGGGTGACCAGGCTTTTTGCGTCGCCGAGATTGTTCGAAATATCGACCAGTTTCAGCGTATTGAGGAAACGAAACGCCCGCGCCTTGCCGCCATCGACGTTGAACGTGACGATGGAGCCGCCCGCCGACATCTGACGGCTGACCAGGTCGTGCTGGGGATGGTTCGGTAGATCCGGGTGGATGACAGCATCGATGCCGTCGAGGGTGGATAGGAAGCGAGCCATCTCCTCGGCGTTGCGACAATGGCGCTCGACGCGAAGGTCAAGCGTCTCCAGGCCCTTGAGCAACACCCAAGCATTGAAGGGACTCAAGCTCGGCCCGGTGTGACGCAGATACGGTATCAACACCTCGTCACAGAACTCGGTGTTGGCGAGGATAACGCCGCCAAGGCAGCGCCCTTGCCCGTCAATATGCTTGGTCGCGGAATAGACGACGATATCGGCCCCCAACTCGAGCGGTCGCTGCAGGATCGGGGTGGCGAACACATTGTCGACGATCAACCGGGCCGAGACGCTGTGACAGATTTCGGCTACCGCGGCGATATCGATGATCTCGAGCATGGGATTGGTCGGCGTCTCAAGGAAGGCGCATACCGTGTTCTCTCGCACCGCCGCGCGCCATTGCTCCATATCCGTGCCATCGACCAGGGTCACCTCGACACCAAAGCGCGGCAACACCTCATCAAGGATGTAGCGGCACGAGCCGAACAGGGCGCGAGCGCCAACGACGTGGTCGCCGGCCTTGAGCTGGCACATCATCGCCGCGTTGACCGCCGCCATGCCGCTGGCCGTGGCGCACCCGGCCGCGGCGCCTTCGATCAGCGCCATACGGTCCTGGAACATCTTCACGGTGGGATTGCTGAACCGCGAGTAAACGAAGCCATCGGCGTCGCCGGCGAAACGTGCCGCCGCCTGCTCGGCATTCTCGTAGCAGAAGCCGGAGGTGAGGTAGAGCGCCTCGCTGGTTTCGCCGAAGCCCGAGCGGACGGTGCCGCCACGTACCTGGCGCGTGCGCTGCCGCCAGGCCCGCGTGTCACGATTCCGCGTCTCCGCCATGGCGCCGCTACCCCAAACACACAGAACCCGGCACACGGCCGAGTTTTGACCTCTTTAGCCGTTTATTTAACGTGGCCGCAAGTTGATCAGCCAAATCACCACGCGGGCGGAGTCTTAATCGGACGCCCGATGGGCGTCAAGCGTGTCTCGGGGTCCGCGGTCGGTGGTACGGCCCGATCTCACCCTGCGACACTGCATGAGCCGCCGCCCAAAACACAGAACTTGGCGCAGTGCGGATGATTGAGCCTGACGCGTCTATCGGCGTCCGCAAGATGTTCGCCCAACTCGAACTGCGGGTCATAGGGCAGCAGAGTGCAGGGCAGGACGGTTGGCGCGCTCGCGCCCTTACGTTTGACGATCATCCGCGAGGTCGCGCACATCATGGCGTCGGGGTCGGTGTCGAGAAGACCCCAGCACGCGGTCGTGATCTCCGGGACCTCGACCCGGGCGTCCATCTCGGGGAAAATCACCAGGGCGACCGGATCGAACGCATCGATCGGGATGCCATGTTCGGCGAAGATCGCCGCATAGCCGCGGCGCAGTTGTTCGTCGTTGTCGCCCCACAACGTCCGCCCGGCGACATTGATCGCGAAATCGTTGGCCGCCAACCACCTGAGGCCTTTGAGCGTCGGCGCCCAGGAGTGTGGTCCGCGCTCGGCTTCGTGCAGCGTCGGCGTGTAGTGGTCGAGCGACACGCGCAGAGTCAGCGCACGCCCGTAGCGCTGGCGGAGGGCGAGCAGGGGCTCGGCGAGCTTCATCATCGGTCGCATCGCGTTGGTCAAAACCAGCACCCGCAAGCCACGCCCCAGCGAGTCGGAGATCATCGTGATGATCTCCGGGTTCATGAACGGCTCGCCGCCGGTGAAACCGATTTCCTCGGTCGGCCAGTCGAGCGCCGCGATCTCTTCCAGATAGGTGCGGACCTCGGTCGCGCTCAAATACACGAGGCGATCGTTGCTCGGACTCGATTCGATGTAGCAATGCTCGCAGGTGAGGTTGCACAGGCTGCCGGTGTTGAACCACAGCGTGTGCAGCGCCATGAAATCGACCGCAGCGCGCGGCTCACCGGCCGCCGTGATATCGGGATCGACAAATTTGACCGGATCGAGTGGGACCAACCGCTCTTCCGCTGCGCTGATCGACATGGCTTGACCGTGCGTTGCTGGGGGTGGCCAAAACATCCTGGCCGCCGGGCCAATTGTCAACGGCGGCGCTTGGGGCCTCTCTGACGCGTGATCGCTGTGCAATCGCGTTCCGGCCCTTCGCGGCGGGCACGAGTATGCTAAATAAGGAGGCGGGCGGGCGTAGCTCAATGGTAGAGCAGAAGCTTCCCAAGCTTACGACAGGGGTTCGATTCCCCTCGTCCGCTCCAGTTCGTCGCCGGCCGTGCTGGCAGGGGCGCTTTGGGGGATACATGAGCGCTCTCTATCCCTGGTCGGTCCCATTCCGATGGTGATGCGTCGCACCTGAGTTACGTCTCGAGCCTATTGGGGTTTCAGGAGCCATCGGCACGTCGGGCGGGGGCCTCGCCGAGGCACTGGCCGCGCGCCGCACCCAAGGACCGCACCATGGCCTACCATTTCGACAGCCGCGCGGGAATCACGATCGAACGCGTCGCCACGACCCTCGACTTCGCCGAGGGTGTCGGCTTCGTCATCGACCGCTTGGACAGCGAGAGAGGTGCGTTTTTCTCGTCCGGGGTCGAGTATCCGGACCGTTACTCCCGATGGGCCTTCGGCTTCTTCAATCCGCCGATCGAGATCACTGCCCGTGAGCGCAACCTGCGCGTCACGGCGCTAAACGAGCGCGGCGAGCGACTCATGGACATTCTCCGGCCCGTGTTGGTGGGGTCCGACAGCCGTCTGGTCGCCGACGAACAGCGGTTGCTTGATCTTGAGATCGTCAGGGATGAGCAGGTGTTCGCCGAGGAGGAGCGCAGTCAGCAGCCATCGCTGTTCAGCCCCTTGCGGCGATTGATCCACCTATTCGCGGGGATCGAGGACGAGTGGATGGGCCTATACGGCGCGTTTGGCTACGACCTCATCCACCAGTTCGAGCATATCGACCTTAGGCTCCCTCGACGCGCGGACGAGGCGGACTTGCGGCTGTTCTTACCGGATTCTCTCTACGTCGTGGATCGACGTAAGGAGGTAGCGCAACGGATCGACTACGAGATCACCTCGGGAACCGTGAGTACCGCCGGCGCCTCGGCCGCGTCATTCGACCCGATGCCGAGGGCCTCAGACGCGGCGTCGGCGGATGCGGCATCATCGGGCGCGTCGCCCGTATCGGCGAAGATCACGACCGATCATGCCGATGAGCGATTCGCCGCGAAGGTCGATGCGGCGCGCGCCCGGATCAAGGTCGGCGACATCTTCGAGATCGTTCTGAGCCGTCAGTTCAGCGTGCCCTACAGCCGCCCGCCATCTCACCTCTTCCGTCACTTTCGCGAGCTCAACCCGAGCCCCTACGAGTTTCTGCTGCAATTCGGCGATGAACAACTGGTCGGCGCCTCGCCGGAAATGTTCGTGAGGGTGGAGGGTGATCGTGTCGAGTCCTGCCCGATCGCCGGCACCGTGCGGCGCGGCGCGAACGCGATGGAAGACGCGGCCCGCATACTTGAGCTCTACAACTCCGAGAAGGACGAGGTCGAGCTCACGATGTGTACCGACGTCGATCGCAACGACAAATCGCGGGTGTGCGTGCCGGGCTCGATTCGTCTGCTCGCACGCCGCACCATCGAGCGTTACGCCGGGCTCTTTCACACCGTCGACCACGTCGAGGGCCGCCTGCGCCCGGGCTTCGACGGGATCGACGCCTTTCTCAGCCACATGTGGGCGGTAACGCTGACCGGGGCGCCGAAGAAAAAGGCGGTGCAGTTGATCGAGGAGATGGAGGCGACGTCGCGGCGCTGGTACGGCGGCGCCATCGGTGGCCTGCTCCTTAACGGCGACGTCAACACCGGTATCACCATTCGCACGGCGCACCTGGCCGACGGTCAGGCGGTCTATCGCGCCGGCGCTACCCTGGTCTGGGATTCCGATGGACTGGCCGAAGCGACCGAGACCCGGACCAAGGCGACGCCCTTCTTCCGCGCGATTGGCGAGCAGGCGGACGCTGAACCGACGATGGCGCCCCGGCCGTCCAGCAGCGGTGTGCGCATCGTCATGATCGACAACGAGGATTCGTTCGTTCACACCCTCGCCGACTATTTCCGTCAACGCGGCGCGGCGGTGCGAACCTTCCGGGCCGGCACCGCACTCGATCGCCTGCTCGACCCGCGCCCGGACCTTGTCGTGCACTCGCCCGGCCCCGGCCGGCCCGAGCACTTCGGGGTAGCGGAGACCGTGCTCGCCTTGGCCGAAGCCGGCGTCGCGCAGTTCGGCGTCTGCCTTGGTTTGCAGGGTATCGCGGAAGCGTTCGGCGGCAATCTCGCCGTCCTTGACGAGCCCCGCCATGGCAAGACCTGGACGGTGAGCCACGATGGCCAGGACGTGTTCGCGGGGCTGCCCAACCCCTGCGAGGTGGGCGCTTATCACTCGTTGGTGGCGGTCCGCGACTCGCTCCCGGCGGAACTCGAGGTCACGGCCTGGACTCCGGAAGGCCTGGTCATGGGCCTACGTCACCATGATCTACCGATTGCGGCCGTGCAGTTTCACCCCGAGTCGATCTTGTCGATGAACGATGACCTCGGGCACCGCATCATCGCCAACGTATTAGCAACGCTCCTCGGCCCTCCGGCGCCCGGCTGACGAGTCCCATTCACTTGTCTCACGGCCTGGGTCCGGTCATAGTTCAGCGACTAATCGCGCGCAGGGGCACGCCACAGTCGTTGAATCGCCGAGGGGGACCAGATGTTTCATCACATCGTGAACTTCAAGTACAAGCGCGGCTACGACAAAGGAATTCACCGCCGCATGAAGAAATTCTGCCGTGACGTGGTGGCCGGCGTACCCGGCGCGGTCAGTTGTTACTACGGCGAGAATTTTTGCGAGAAGTACACCGCACCGCACGTGGGGAAGGGTTGGTCCCAAGGCTTCACCCATGTCTTCGTCTCGGTGTTCGACAACGCCAAGGCCCACGACCGGTATCAGGAATCGGCCATTCACCAGGCGATCGTCGGACCGTTGGGCAAGGTGACCAAGGATTACGTGATCTGCGACTACATCACGCGCGGGTGAGCGGCCAATGTTTCATCACATCGTGCTGATGCGCTTCAAACGGGGGCGCGCCGAGGACGGCGCGCGGATGGTCAAGAGCTTCGCTCGCCGCATGAAACCGATCTCTCCGGGCTGTGTCGGCCTGACATTCGGGCCCAACACCGCCGAAAAGCACTCGGCCGCGTACAACTTCGAGGGTTGTAGCCAGGGCTACACCCATGCGCTCTATTGCAGCTTCAAGACCGCCCGCGATCACGACAATTATCAAAAGAACGAGCTGCACTTGACGCTGAGTAAAGAGATGGCGCCCGCAATCAAGGACGTCTGCGTGCTCGACTACACCACCCGCGGCTAGCCCGACACCTTCCGCTATGCCCGCGCTTGACGCGAGCATTCGGGATGGCTCTGGGCCCTCGGGTCAAGCCCGAGGGTGAGACGCCGGGGGCTAGCCGGCCTCGGTCAGTGGCTTGTCGGGCGCGGGCGCTGTGGGTGCTCGCGGCAGCACGGACAGAACCGACTGTCAATCGGCGTTGAACATTGACCCCCTATCGGCGTGCAATGTTGACCCCTTTGGGGATGCACGGCGGAGGTCGTACAGGTAGTCCATAGGAGGGGCCCGCGCGCGGGCCGACGCGCCCACCACGCGGCTGGCGGCGGACCGCGTGTGGGAGGTTCCTGTGGGGCCACCTGGGCGACCGGGCCGCAGGTGGATGGGTTGCCTTTAGGACCGATTCTTGAAGCGCCAGGAGTCGTTTCCGGTCTCGATGATCTCGCAGTGGTGCGTCAGACGATCGAGGAGCGCGGTGGTCATCTTGGCGTCGCCGAAGACGGACGGCCATTCGCCGAAGGTCAGGTTGGTGGTGACGATGATCGAGGTGCGCTCGTAGAGCCGGCTGACGAGGTGGAACAGCAGCTGGCCTCCGGTTTGGGCGAAGGGCAGGTAGCCGAGCTCGTCGAGGATGACGAGGTCGCGCCGGGCCAGCTGATCGGCGAGCCGGCCCTGGCGGCCGGCGCGGGCTTCGGCCTCGAGCCGGTTGACCAGGTCGACGACGTTGAAGAAGCGGCCCCGGGCGCCATCGCGGATGCAGGCCCGCGCGATGGCGACGGCGAGATGGCTCTTGCCGGTGCCGGTGCCGCCGATCAGCACGGCGTTGCGCTGGTTGGCCAGGAAGCCGCCGACCGCCAACTCGCGGACCAGCGGCTCGTTGACCGGGGTGTCGGTGAAGTCGAAGTCGGCCAGCTCCTTGGCCAGCGGCAGCTTGGCGCCACTCATCTGGTACTTGATGGATCGCGCCTGCTTGTCGGCGATCTCGGCCTTCAACAGCTCGCCGATGATTCGCTGCATCGGATGCTGGCGCTTGAGGCCGTCGGCGAGCACCTCGTCGAACGCGTCGCGCATGCCGGCGAGCTTGAGTGCGGCCATCATCTCCAGGACCTCATGGCGCTCCATGGCCGACCCCCCTCAAGCGGTCGTAGCGGGTGCAATCGGCCACCGGCTCAAAGCGAAGACGCAGGTTCGCGGGCGTCGGGATCGGCGCCGTCTCGGACGGCTGGCGCCGACGATTGAGGATGTTGAGCACGACGTCGGCGCCGCACACGCCGCCAGCGAGCGCCTCGGCACAGGCGGCCTCCACCGCCGCCAGCCCATCCGCCAGCACGGCGGTGAGGATCTCGACCATCTGCCTGTCGCCGTCGTCGTGGCCGGCGAGCCGGACGCGCACGCGACCCAGGGCGCCGGGCAGCGCCCAGTCCTTGAACGGCGCGCCGTTACGAAGCGCACCGGGCTTCCTCGCCAGCACGGGCACCTAGTGCCACGGGTCATAGACGGTCTGGTCGCGGCCGAAGCGCCGGGCATGCTCGGCGACGATCTCGCCGTCCTGGCGGATGACGATGCGATCGGCGTAGGCATGGACCTCGACCGGACGGCCGACGGCGCGCGCCGCCACGCTGTACTTGTTGCTGTCGAAGCGCACCAGGCAGGTCTTCGACACCGACGCCGGGACCGCGTGGAAGCCGTCGAACGGCCCGCGATAGCCGACCAGGGACGGACGCTCGTCCTCGAACACCTGCCAGACAGTCCTGTCCTTGAACACCGGGTGGGGATGACGCCGGGCGTAGGCGACGCACTGGTCCAAGAGCCAGGCGTTGAGCTCGTCGTAGGTCTTGAAGCGCAGCCGCGGGGTGAAGAACCGACCGCGGATGATCCCGACCTGGTTCTCGACCTGCCCCTTCTCCCATCCCGCTCCCGGCGTGCATGCTGTCGGTTCGACCAGGTAGTGGCCACACATCTGCACGAAGCGCCGGTTGAACGCGCGCTCCTTGCCGATGAGGACGGTCTGCACCGCCGTCTTCATGTTGTCGTAGATGCCTCGCCGGCAGGCACCCTGGAACAGCCGGAATGCCCGGTCGTGGGCGTCGAACACCATCTCCTGGCTCTCGCGCGGATAAGCGCGGACGAAGAACATTCGGCTGTGGCACAGCCGGACGTGCGCGACCTTGACCTTGGTCGTCACCCCCGCCAGCACCACGTACTCGTGGCTCCAGTCGAACTGATAGGCCTCGCCCGGCGAGAACACCAACGGCACATAGGTCTGCGCCGTCGATGCCCAACGGCGCCACCGCCACGCCTTGGCGTAGCGCCGCACCGCGTCGTAGCCGCCGCCATAGCCCAGACCCTCGAGGGCTTCGGAGATCCGTAGCAGCGTCAGCCGCTCCCGCTTCGACTTGGTCTCGTTGGCCTCCAGCATCCGCTCCAGCTCGGCCGTCCACGGCCCCAGCTTCGGCATCGGCTGGACCCGCCGGTCGTAGGTGAACGCCGTCGCCTGCGAACGGATCACCTTGCGCACCGTGTTGCGCGAGACCTTCACGTCCCGCACGATCTCCTTAGATCGGCTTCCCCTTGACGAAATACTCCCGCCGGATCCGCGCTATCGTCTCCACGACACAACATCCCCCACCACCTCGTCCGCCCAAAAACGAGGTGACTTGGACTAGCCAGGCTCAGGGGGTCAAATTTGGACGCCGATCACCCCTCAACAGGGGTCAACTTTGCACGCCGTTCCACAGTCGACGGCGCGGTCCATCGCGAAACGGGTGGGGAAGGCGCCGAACGAGCGTGCCGGCGAGGTCGCCGACTTGTTGGTCACCGCGACCTTCAGCTTGATGTCGCACTTCGGCAGATCGTAGGCGTTGGGCAGCAGGGCGGCGCCGAGGAACGGCATCAGATAGCCCCAATACACGCCCTCGCAACCGTCGCCGGCATCGCCAATACCACGATTGCGGACAGCCAACATCTTGCCATCCTTGGTGGCCGCGAGCTCGAGGTAGTTGGTCTGGTCGCGCTCTTGGCTCACCGCCATCAGATGCTCTTCGCGGGTCTCGACCCAGCGCACCGGGCGGCCCAGCTTGCGGGCCATGTGGCAGACCAGGTTGGGCTCACGGTAGAAGGGAGCCTTGACGCCGAACCCGCCGCCTTGGTCACGTGGCGCGATGACCCGGACCTGCTGTGCCGGGATGTCGAGCACGTCGGCCAGCGCCAGGCGGTCGATATGGGGGCGCTGGGTGGTGATGTGGGAGATGTCCCGGTCGATGTTGAAAAGTTGAGGTAGGTGTCGCTCTCCTGGAGCCGTTAGGCTCCGGGTGCTGCAAACCCAAGAGGGAGAACGACACCATGGGAAAGAATATCCGTAGTTCCAGTAGCCCGAAAGCCCTTGCCACCTCGTTTCCTATGCCGCCGCTGGCAGACGCGATGGACGCAGTCCGTCTCAGCGTGGATCGGTTCTGTCTCCTGGCCGGGGTCGAGGCCTTGGCCGAGATGATGGAGGAGGACGCCACGACCGTGTGCGGGGCCCGACATCGTCGCCATGGGAACCGTCGGGGTTATCGCTGGGGCCATACGCAGAGCGAGATCGGCTACCACGGCGGCCGCGTGAAAGTGCAGCGGCCACGGGTTCGCGACCATGCTGGCAAGGAGGTGGGTTTGGAGAGCTGGCAGGTGCTGCGCGACGGCAACCTGTTGCTCGAGTGGGCGCTCAACCTGATGGTGCTGAACGTGTCGACCCGCAAGTACCACCGCGCGGTCCGTCTGCCCGAGGGCGACCTGGCGAAAGCGCGTGGCGACGGCACCTCGAAGTCGGCCGTTTCCCGGCGCTTTGTGGCGCTGTCGCGCAAGAAGATGAAGGCCTGGCTTGCCTCGGACCTCTCGGAGCTCGACCTGCTGGTCATCCAGATCGACGGTCTGCATGTCGGCGACCATGTCTTGGTGGCGGCGATCGGCGTCGATGGCAACGGCGACAAGCATGTCCTGGCCGTGGTCGAGGGGGCGACGGAGAACACTGTCGTCGTCCAGGCCTTGCTCGACAATCTCCTCGCCAGGGGGCTCGATCCGACGCTGCCCCGGCTGTTCATCGTCGATGGCGCGAAGGCGCTCAGCAAAGCGATCCGCAACACCTTCGGTGTGGCCGCCGCCATCCAGCGCTGCCAGGTCCACAAGGGCCGTAACATCATCGAGCGCCTGCCCCTGCATTTGCATGCGAGCGTCAAGAAGGCGCTCCGTCAGGCCTGGGACCAGGACGACGCAGACAAGGCCGAACGGCTGCTGCGCAACCTGGCCCGGCGTCTGGAGCATGAGGAACCGGGCGTCTCGGGCAGCATCCTGGAGGGGCTGGACGAGATACTCACCGTCATCCGCCTCGGCCTGCCGCACGAACTCCGGCGCTCGCTCGCCTGCACCAACATCGTCGAGAACGCGCTCGGCACGGTGCGCCAGGTCACCCGCAACGTCAAACGCTGGAGACACGCCGAGATGGCGCTCAGATGGACCGCCGCCGGCCTGCTGGAGGCCCAGAAAACCTTCCGTCGCCTCAAGGCCTATCGTCAGCTGCCCATCCTCCGAAATGCTCTCCAGGAACACTTGAGAAAGGCTCAGGCCGACAGTGCCATTGAAACCATCATGAAGGCAGCATAGCATCATCAACCAGCGACGCCTGCCCCACGAATTTCAACAGAGATAGGGACATCGCCTCCTGTTTGCGCGGGTGCGGTTAGTGCACTTCGTTGGTCTCTAATCTGAGACTGCCCGGTCGCGGGGACAGCGCTCTTGATCCTATCGCAGAACCTAGCGCTCTTCTATAGGCTCTCGCACCGGGCAAGATCCTATCGCAGAACCTAGCAGCCTGTCGGACTGAGGTCCGCGAGAATGGGTGTGGACGGATCGCGATGTGGAGAGGTCATGGGATCGAGCGCCTTTCGTGAGGACACGGAGTGCGGTCGCTTGGCCGCGCGTACCGCAGGGTGAGTATACTCTTATGCCCTCTCGTGAGGGCACGAAGTACGTTCGCTTGCTCGCGCGTGCCGCAAGGCGAGCATACTCTTATTCCTTTTCGCGAGGTACGGAGTCCGGCCGCCTGCTCAAGCGTATTGCAAGGTGAACATTCTCTTTATGTTCCAGGCCAGGGTCACCAGGTTCCATTCGCCCGTGACCTTGTCCAGGCCGCGTAGCGAGAACTGGCGGAAGCCCATGGCCGATTTGATGATGCCGAACACCGGTTCCGGCGTTTGCTTGCGCAGGGCGTAGAGTTGCCGGCCCTCGGGCGTCGCCAGTCGATGTGTCATCGCTTCCAGCGGCGTCGGGTTCTCCGGGGGCGGCGGCGCGCCGGCGAAGCGGTCCTTCCAGGAGAGATGATGGCGTTCCCGGCCGGGCGTGATCAACGGCGCGATCTCGGCCTCGGCGCAGGCGTTCACGTTGGCCTCGCTGAAGTAGCCGCTGTCCGCCAGCAGGGTCTCGGGCGCGCCCAGCGCCTCGGGAAGGCGGGCGAGCGCTTCCAGCGCCGGCTCGATTTGCCGCTTGTCGTTGGGGGCCTGGACCACGTCGTTGGTGACCACCAGCAGGCTGTCGGCCGCCACCAGGGCTTGGGCGTTGTAGGCCTGTTCGAAGCCGCCGCCGGCCACCGGCATGATGCGCGAGTCCGCGTCGGTCAGATTGACCTGGTCCTTCGGCCCGGGCCCGGCCACCGGCGGCTCGGGTGGACGGCCGCCCGGCTTGCGGCCCGTCTTCTCGGCCTTCTCCGCGCGCGCCTCGAGCTTCGCCTCGTACTCGGCCCGTTCCCGCTCAAGGCGTTCGCGCGCCCGCGCCTCGATCACCGCCTTAGCCTCGGCGATGCGGGCCAGACGATCCTCGCGCCGGGCCAGTTCCTCGGGCACCGACATCCCGTCGGGCACATCCGCCCCATCGGCCGCCTCCGCCAACGCCATCAACTCCGCCACCTCGGCCTTCAACCGGGCTTCGAGCTCGCAGGCGTGTTTCCACGACAGCGCGCTGTGCCGGCTCGCGTTGGCGTGCACCTTGGTGCCGTCCAGCGCCACCGTGCCGAGCTTCAGCACCCCGGCTTCCCGGGCCAGCAGCAGCACCTCGACGAACAGCCCTTCGATCCGGTCGAGAAAACGCCGCCGGAACGCGGCGATGGTATCGTGGTCGGGATGATCGTTGGCCGCGATGAAGCGGAAAGCGACAGAATCATAGGTCGCGCGCTCCAACTTGCGGCTCGAAAACACCCCCGTGGCGTAGCCGTAGACCAGAAGCCCCAGCAGCATGCTCGGGTGATAGGACGCCGAGCCCGAGCCGCGATAGGCCTTCACGAACGCCGAGAGGTCCAACTGCTCGATCACCTCGACCACGAAGCGCGCCAGATGCCGCTCGGGAAGCCATTCCTCCACCGACGGCGGCAGCAGAAACCCCGTCTCCCGGTCGACCGGTCGGAAATTGCTCATGACGGCCTCCATCACGCGCGGGCAAATCAACTGATACCATCGAATCCTATTTCGACTCCCGGCTCAAGTCCGACAGGCTGCTAGGTGTTGGCCAGCGTTTCCTTGAAGCGCCGGATGGCGTCGATATGGCCTTGAGGACCGTCGAGACCCGCCTTCATGGTATCGATCGAGAGGTGGGTCGCGCCGATCTCTCGCCATGCCGCGGCCTCCTGCGCGCAGTGCTCGGGACCACCCTCGTGCAGCCTCACGAAGCCCTCGATACCGATCGAGCTGGCGTCACGCCCCGCCTCGCGGGCGTGGCCGCGCACGGTCTCGATTTGCGCGCGGACCCGGTCGCCTGGGGGGCCCAGCGGGAACCAACCGTCGCCGATGCGACCGACGCGGCGCAACACGGCCTCGGCCTCACCACCCAACCAGACCGGGATGGGCCGCTGCACGGGTAGTGGATTGAGGCCGGCGTCGGTGATCTTGTGCCAATCACCCTCAAAGGTGACCAACTCCTCGGTCCACAATCGGCGCAGCACCTCGATCTGCTCCTCCGAGCGCCGCCCACGATTGTCGAAACGCTCGCCCAGTGCTTGGTACTCCACCTCATTCCAGCCGATGCCAATGCCGAGGCGCAGACGCCCCCCGCTCAACACGTCGACCGCCGCTGTTTGCTTGGCGACGAGCACGGTTTGCCGCTGCGGCAGGATGATGATGCCCGTGACCAACTCGATCCGCTCGGTCAACCCGGCAAGGTAACCGTAGAGGACGAACGGCTCGTGGAATGAGTCCGCATGATCGTAGGAGCCGGACCACCCCGGTCGACTGGCAGAATTGGCGCCGACAACGTGGTCGTAGGCAAGCAAGTGATCGTAGCCAAGGGATTCGGCGGCCTGGGCATAGTCGCGCACCGCCGTCGGGTCACCGCCGATCTCGGTCTGTGGAAATACGACGCCGATTCGCATGAACTTCCTCTCGCTAGTCCTTGGCTTTTCGCCCGTGCCGACGTCGCCTAAGGCGTCTCGCTAAGCACATCGCGGAGAATGCCAACCATCTCGTCGATGTGGCTTTTCTCGACGATCAGGGGTGGCGACCACGCGACCGTGTCCCCGGCGGTGCGGAAAGTCAGTCCGCGGTCCCAACAGCGCATGAATACGTCAAAGGCACGCGCGGTGGGCTTGCCCTCGATCGACTCAAGCTCGAAGGCGCTGACCAAGCCCCAACTCCGGATGTCGACGACATGGCGAGCATCGCTCAAGCTGTGGACGGCATCCTCCCAGTACGGCTCCAGATCGCGCGCGCGCTCAAACAACCCTTCTTCCTGGTAGACCTCAAGCGTCGCCTTGGCGGCGGCGGTGGCCAGCGGGTGGCCGGAATAGGTGTATCCGTGAAAGAGATCGACGGAGTTCTCGGCCGCCGCCTCGATGAAGGTCTCGTAGATCCCGCCCCGCACCATCACCCCGCTCATCGGCACCGTGGCGTTGGTCAGGCCCTTGGCCATCGTGATCATGTCGGGGACGATGCCCAGCCGCTCCGACACGAACGGATAGCCGATGCGGCCGAACGCGGTAATCACCTCGTCGAAAATCAGGAGAATGCCGTGCTTGGTGCAAATCTCGCGCAAGCGCTCTAGATAGCCCACCGGCGGCACCAGCACGCCGGTCGAACCCGCCATCGGCTCAACGATCACCGCAGCGATGGTCGAGGCGTCGTGCAGCGCCACCAAGCCCTCGAGCGCCTCGGCCAGGTGCGCGCCCGTGGCCGGCTGACCGCGGGAGAACCGATTGTTGTCGGGGTCATGGGTGTGGGGCAGATGATCGACGCCGTTCAACAGCGGGCCGTAGAACTTGCGGTTGTTGACCATACCGCCGACCGAGGTACCGCCGAACCCAACGCCGTGATAGCCACGCTCGCGGCCGATCAAGCGCGTGCGGGTGCCATCGCCGCGCAGGCGGTGATAGGCGATAGCGATCTTGAGCGCGGTGTCGACCGCCTCGGAGCCCGAGTTGGCGAACACCACGTGATCGAGATCGCCCGGCGCCATCAGCGCAAGCTTGGCCGCCACCTCGAACTCAGCCGGATGGCCCGCTTGGAAGGCGGTCGAATAGTCCATTCGCGCCACCTGCTCTTGCACCGCAGTGACGATCTTGTCGTGGCAGTGACCAGCGTTGACGCACCACATGCCGGCACTGCCATCGATGATCTTGCGATTGTCATCGGTGATGTAGTGCATGCCCTTGGCGGCCACGTACATCCGCGGCTTCGATTTGAACTGTTTGTTGGACGTAAACGGCTTCCAGCAGGATTCAAGATCGTTGCGGCTAATGGTGGCGGTCGATGCACTCATCTGCGGCGGCTCCTCGTCATCGTGTTTGGTCGGTGGAGGCTCGTGCGTTATCCATCTTCACCACGCGGTCCAACCCTCGTCGAGAGCAAGGTTGGCCCCATGAACATAGTTGGCTTCTTCAGAGGCCAGAAACACCGCAGCCCCCGTCAGTTCCTCGGCCGGCACGAAGTCGCCGCCAGTCGCGGTGCGTTCGCGCATCTTAGCGCACCATTCCTCGTCGTCGCGAAGATATTGGTTGGTCGGGGTGACGAAGCTGCCCGGTGAGAGGGTGTTCACATTGATGCCGAACCGCGAAAGCTCAAGGCACATCGCCTTGGTCATTACATGTAGTCCCCCTTTGCTCGCGCAATAGGCGACCGCCCCGGGAAAGCCGCCGACCCCGGCCACCGAGGAGATGTTGATGACCTTGCCGCGCCCCTTGCGTTTGTATTCGGGCAGGACCGCACGGACCATCATGAAGGCGCCCTTCAGATTGACGTCGATGGTGTCGTCCCAGTCCTTTTCGCTGGTCTCCTCGATCGTCACCTTGCGGTAGACGCCCGCATTGTTGACCAGAATGTCGACCGTGCCGAACGCTTCGATAACCTCGGCGACGACACGCTCGGTATCACCCACCTTGACGATGTCGCCACACACGTAGGTCGCCTTGCCACCGGCCGCCTCGATCCCTTTGACGACTGCCTGGCCCTTGTCGGGATGGGCGTGGTTCAGGACCGCGACGCTGGCGCCTTCGGCGGCGTAGCGCTTGCAAATGACCTCGCCTAGCCCTTGCGAGCCGCCCGTGACGATCGCGACTTTATCCTTGAGCCTCATCAACCGTGCCCCCGCTGTGGTCCCGTCATGCGCCGGCAGCGCGCCGCCGCGCCGGCGCGCTGCCCTCGACGACGCGGCCGAAAATCGCCACAGCCTCCTCGATGTCGGCGCGATTGACTTCGAGCTGAGTGAGGGCCCGCATACGCGTCGGGCCGATCGCGCGGATGCGCACGCCCTCGGTGGCCAACGCATCGCTGATCGCCGGCGCGCTCAGGCCAACACCGGCGACGCCGAAATGGACGATGTTGGTCTCGACCTCCCTCGGGTCGATCTCGACGCCAGGAATCGCGCCCAGACCACGGGCCAACACTTGCGCGTTTTCGTGATCCTCGGCCAGCCGCTCGATATTGTTCTCCAGCGCGTAGATGCCAGCGGCCGCGATAATGCCGACTTGGCGCATGCCGCCGCCGAACTGTTGGCGCCAGCGCCACGCCTGGTCGATGAAGTCGGCCGAGCCGGCGAGCACGCTACCGATGGGGCAACCAAGGCCCTTGGTCAAAGCGATGAAGACCGAATCGAAGGGCGCCGCGTAGTCCCGCGCCGATACGCCGGACGCGACCACCGCGTTCATCAGGCGTGCGCCGTCCAAATGGGCGGCCAGGCCGTGGCGGTGGGCGGTTTCGGCGACCTCGGTCGTGGTCTCGATCGGCCAGATCTTGCCCCCGCCGAGATTCGTCGTCTGCTCGACCGAGACAAGCCTCGAGCGAGGATTCTGCCGACTTGACGGTCGGATCGCGGCCTCAAGCTGGCCCGCCGTAAAGACGCCACGTACGCCCGTCACGGGCCGCGTCATCGCCCCCGACAAGGCGGCCGGGCCGCCGACCTCGGTGTGCAGCGGATGGGCCGATTGGTCGAGAATAATCTCATCGCCGGGCTGGCAGAACACGCGGAACGCGACCTCGTTAGCCATCGTACCCGAGGCAACGAAAAGGGCTTTCTCCTTGCCCAAAAGATCGGCCACCATCTCGCACAGGCGATCGGCCGTGGGGTCTTCGCCCTCGACCTCGTTGCCGACCTCCGCATCCATCATGAAGCGCTTCATCTCGAGCGTCGGTTTGGTGATGGAATCGCCCCAAAGGTCGATTCTGATACCGGTCATGGATGTGCCTTTCGCGCGTTCAGACAGCGCGCAAGACCCGCTTGGCGGGCCGCTGCGTGGATGTTATTTCGGCGACCCTATCCCGGGTATAAACCTCGTTCCAGTTGCCGAAAGAGAACTCGCTCACCTGTCGCGGGTCGTAGCCGCGACGCTCCATCGATGCCAACTCGCCGCCGAGGTAAACGGCATGCAACCGATCGGGATCGAGGAGGACCGTGATATCGGCCAACGGATCACCGTCTATGACCACGAAGTCGGCGTGCCGGCCCGCCTCGATTGCCCCCACCATATCGCCGTCGCGCAACAGCCCAGCGCTCACAGAGGTGGCGCAACGGAGCGCCTCTGCCGGGCTCAGGCCGACATGCTCCACCAATAGCGCGAGCTCGCGCGCATGCCACTCGCCGCACGGCGTGGTGGCGAACCCGGTGTCGGTGCCGATCGTCAGCGGAACCCCGGCCCGAAAGGCGCGTTCCAAGTTTGCGTAGGCGATCTCAAGTTCCTGCCGACTCTGTTCGGGTCGCCGGCGCCGAGCCGCCGGCTCGCTGGGTTGGGTGAATTCCGCGATGTTGTACGGGTAGGTTAGGGTCGGGCAGAGCGCGCAACCATTGGCGAGCGCCAGTTCGATCCCCTCGTCGTCGATCCACGAGGCGTGGCAGATCAGCTCGACCCCAGCGCGCGCGGCGTAGCGCACGGCCTCCGAGCCCCGGGCGTGAGCGACCACGCGGCGGCCTAGCCGATGCGCCTCGGTCACCATGGCGAGCGTTTCTTCCTCGTTGTACGCCGCGATCGGCTCCCCCGCTTCATTGGTGATAAACCCGTCGAGGGCCAACTTGATGCAGTCGACGCCGTCCTTGGTCTGGAGGCGAATCTCTTCGATTCCCTCGGCCCTGTTACGGGCCAGCCGGCCGATCGAGGTTTCGGGCACACCGATCCACGTCGGGTAGGTGTCGGTCACCCCCTGGCGAGAGGTGATGTAGGGGCCGCACGCCGTAATACGCGGACCGGGAAAGAGGTTAGCGTTAATGGCATCGCGAATGGCGAGAGAGACCCGCCCTGACGTCCCGGGATCGAGGATCGAGGTAAAGCCAGAGGCCAGCACGTTCTGCGCCAAAAAGAGGCCGCGCAAGGCGCGGAACTCCACGGATGCGTAGAGGTCGATGTCCTCCGCCGATTTGGCGTTGCCGTAAGCGAGATGGACGTGGAGGTCGATCATGCCGGGCATCACGAAGAAGTTCGAGTGGTCGACCACCTTGTCGCGGCGGCGCGGCCTCGGTCCCTCTTCTGCGGAGCCAAGATAGGTAATGCGTCCGTCGTCGACGACGATCGTTTGGTTCTCTACAACCCCCAAATCGAGGCCCGAAAACATTCGTCCGGCGAGAAAATACGTGCGCATATCTGGGAAACGATAACACCGATGCCAGAAAGCGCCTATGGCCGAATACCCCCGGCAACCGATCCGCGCTACCATCAGACGCTGAAGGGAGTGCCATTGGTCAAGGGCGCGCAAATCGATCCGTTCATGATCGCGGTTCTGTCGAGCCGCTTTGAGGCGATCATGCGCGAAATGACCAACACGATCTTGCGGGCGAGTCGCTCGGCCGTCGTCAAGAACGCGCGGGATTTCTCGGTCGGGTTGTTGACCCACGACCACCGTCTGATTAGCGTCGAGGACGGCGTGCCCATCCACATCACGGCGCTTGAGTTGAGCACCAGCCACATCTCTGGGTTTTTCGACGATATCACCGAGGGCGACGCCTTCCTTAACAACTGCCCCTACACCGGCGGCACCCATCACGCCGACATCGATGTGGTGACGCCGGTATTCTGTGAGGGCAAGCCGATGTTCTGGGCGCTCGCGCGTTGCCACCACGCCGATATGGGAGCGCCCTCGCCGACCACATACCTGCCTCGGGCGGCCACGATTTACGAAGAAGGGCTGCATTTTCCGTGTGTGCGCTTCCAGCGCGACGGGCGCGATTGCGACGACATCGTCCGCATCGGGCTCACGCGCATACGCGCGAGCAATATCTGGCACGGCGATCTTAAGGCGCAGCTGGGCGCCTGCCGTATCGCCGAGCGGCGGCTGGGCGAGCTGGTGGAGCGTTACGGTCGCGAGCTGATCGAAGACTTCATCGAGGCCTGGATGGCGTATGGCGCGCGCCGCGCGATCGCCGCGATCCGTGCATTGCCGGCCGGCACCTGGAGCTACACTACCCGCCACGACCCGGTGCCGGGCGTCGCGGCAGAGGGAATTCCGGTCACCGCCACGGTAAGCGTCGACCCCGAGGCGGGGATGATCACCGTCGATGCTCGCGACAACATCGATTGCGTCGCGGGCGGGATCAACCTGTCGGAGGCGACGGCGACCGGGGCCTGTCGTATCGGCGTGTTCGTTAACCTCGATCCCACCATCCCTCACAACCAGGGGAGCTCGAGCCGCATCCGGGTGCTGCTGCGCGACGGCTGCATCGTGGGCCGACCCAGATACCCGGTCGGCACATCGGTGGCCACCACCAATGTCAACGACCGTCTCATCAACGCCGTCGTCGGCTGTTTCGCCCAGATGGGGATGCCCCATGGCATGGCCGAGGGCGGCGCGATGCACGCATGTGGCGTCGGTGTGATATCGGGAATCGACACGGCAATGCAGGAGCGCCCGTACGTCAACCAGGTGTTCGTTGGCTACTCGGGCGGGCCCGGTTTGCACGGCTACGATGGCTGGCTCACCTACAACGACGCCGACTGTTGCGGCATGACCAAGCTCGACTCGATCGAAATCGACGAGAGCATGTACCCGATCATCATTGAGGAGCGACGGGCCGCGCCCGACACCCTCGGCCCCGGCCAGTGGGATGGGGCGCCGGCGATAATGGGCACTTATGGCCCGTCGACCGGCGAGATGCGGGTGATCTACGGTA
Organism: Alphaproteobacteria bacterium; assembly: GCA_965226045.1. Lineage (GTDB taxonomy): Bacteria > Pseudomonadota > Alphaproteobacteria > VGEJ01 > VGEJ01 > CBDDBU01. The sequence continues at coordinate 257,724 of CBDDBU010000027.1, read as the reverse complement.
GCGATGGCGACCAGAACCCGGCACGCGGCGTTGCCGGCGGCCGCGACGCGGCGTGCTCCGTCAATCGGAAGCGCCTCAAGGACGGGCGCTGGATCGATCTGCCCTCGTTTCACCAGGAGGTATGCCAGCCCGGCGAAATGGTGCAGTTCGTCGCTGGCGGCGGTGGTGGCTACGGCGACCCCCGATTGCGCGAGCCCGAGCGCGTCGCCGCCGCGGTCAACCGAGGCTGGCTCTCGACACCACGGGCCGAGGAACATTATGGAGTCGCCCTGACCGCCGCAGCTGACGGTATTCAGTATGTCGTGGATCGCGAGCGGACCGCGACTTTGCGGGCTGGAGCCACGGAATGACTGCCCCTCCCGCCATCGATCCGTTCTTGATCGCGGTCCTATCGAGCCGCTTCGAGGCGATCATGCGCGAGATGACCAACACCATCATTCGCACCAGCCGCTCGGCCATAATCAAGAGCGCGCGCGATTTTTCGGTCGGCCTCCTCACCTACGACCATCGTATGATCAGTGTCGAGGACGGGCTTCCCATCCACATCTCGGCGCTCGACCTTAGTACCCGTAGCATCGCCGACCTGTTCGACGATGTATCCGAGGGCGACGCCTTCCTCAACAACTGCCCGTTCTTCGGCGCCACTCATCACGCCGACCTCGACGTGATCGTGCCGGTCTATTGCGACCGCCAGCCGATGTTTTGGGTGCTCGCGCGCTGCCACCACGCCGACATCGGGGCGCCACTGCCCACGACCTATCTGCCGTACGCCGCGACGATCCAGGAGGAGGGCCTGCACTTTCCGTGCGTGCGGGTTCAGCAGGACTTCGCTGACAAGGCAGACATCATCCGCATTGGGCTGATGAAAATCCGCGCAAGCAGTGTCTGGTATGGCGACTACAAAGCCCAGATAGGAGCTTGTCGGGTCGCCGAGCGCCGCCTCAAAGCGCTCACCGAGCGCTACGGGCGCGAGACGATCACGGCCTTCATCGAGGCCTGGATGGACTATGGTCGACGCCGCGCGACGGCTGCTATCCGCGAGCTACCCGCCGGCACCTGGTCCTACGAGACGCGCCACGATCCGGTGCCTGGCGTCGCCGACGAGGGGGTGCCGGTTCGCGTAACCATGGAGGTCGATCCAGAACAAGGCCTCATAACCGTCGATGCCCGCCACAACGGCGATTGCGTGCCGGGGGGAATCAACTTGAGTGAGGCCACCGCGACAGCCGCCTGCCGCATCGGTGTCTTCGTGAATCTCGATCCAACTATCCCGCACAACGACGGCAGCGCAAGCCGCATCAGGGTCCTGCTGCGCGACGGTTGCGTCGTCGGCCGGCCACGCTACCCAGTCGGCACCTCGATCGCCACTAGCAACGTCAACGATCGTCTGATCACAGCCGTTCAATGCTGCTTCGCGGAAATGGGCGCGCCCCATGGCTTGGCCGAGGGCGGTTATGTCATCACCAGCGGCTCCGCCGTGATCTCGGGCCGTGACACCCGGCGCGGCGATCGCCCCTACATCAACCAGATCATGGTGGGCTATTCAGCCGGTCCGGGGCTGCATGGCTATGACGGCTGGCTCACCTACAACGGCGCCAACTCGTGCGGCATGCTCCAACTCGATTCGATTGAGATCGACGAGATGATGTACCCGATGTTGATAGAGGAGCGACGGGTCGCGCCTGACAGTCCGGGCGCCGGTCGTTGGGACGGAGCGCCAGCGATGACCGGCATCTACCGCCCGACGTCAGGCGATATGTCGGTGATGTACACCTGCGATGGCGACGAGACTCCAGCTCGCGGAGTGTTGGGTGGAGGGGCCGGCGGGCCTTCCGCCACAAGCAAGCGGACCGCGGACCGCGATTGGGTCCGGCTGCCAGCATTTCATCAGGAGATTTGCGCGATCGACGAAGCAATCCGCTTTGTCACGGGCGGCGGCGGCGGGTATGGCGATCCCCTGCTGAGGGACCCCGAGCGAGTGGCGGCATCGGTCAATCGTGGCTGGATGTCGGCAGCGCGCGCCGAGGCGCTCCATGGCGTCGTCTTGCGGAGCAGGGCCAACGGCTATGAGGTCGAGGTCGACGGTGACACCACGGCCGTATGTCGCGGAGCGAGGGGAACCGGCTCCGAAGATGTTGCCACCCGAAGCCACCCCGCCTAGATTTGCCCTCGCCGCTCCGTAACCTCGCCACTAAGCATCATGCAAAACGCCGCCCCGACCGAAGCCGCCCCGCGCATCGATCCGTTCCTGCTCGCGGTCTTGTCAAGCCGCTTTGAGGCGATCATGCGCGAGATGACGAACACGATCCTCAAGGCATCGCGTTCGGCGATCATTAAGAACGGCCGCGATTTCTCGGTCGGACTCCTGACCTACGACCACCGGCTGATTAGTGTCGAGGACGGCCTGCCGATCCACATTACGGCCCTTGAGTTGAGCACCGGTAGCATTTCCAAATGCTTCGACGACATCAGCGAGGGCGATGCCTTCTTCAACAACTGCCCCTACTTTGGCGCCACCCATCACGCCGACCTGGATGTCGTCGTGCCCGTCTATTACGAGGGGACGCCGATGTTCTGGGCGCTGGCCCGCTGCCATCACGCGGACATGGGAGCACCGCTGCCGACCACGTATCTGCCCTTCGCCGCGACCATCTACGAGGAGGGACTGCATTTTCCGTGCGTGCGCGTGCAAGAAAATTCCGAGGACAAGAAGGATGTCATCCGCATCGCGACGATGAAGATCCGAGCCAGCAACTTGTGGTACGGGGATTACCGAGCCCAGGTCGGCGCGTGCCGAGTTGCCGAGCGACGGCTGAAGCAGTTGGTCGACAAGTACGGCCGCGCCACCATTGACGCCTTCATCGAGGAGTGGATGGACTATGGCAAGCGCCGCGCGATCGCGGCGATTCGGGAGCTGCCTGGCGGCTCCTACACCTACCAGACAAAGCACGACCCGGTGCCCAGCGTCGCCGACAAAGGCGTCCCGGTCAATGTCACGGTGACGGTCGACAGCGACGAGGGGCTGATCACCGTGGATGCCCGCGACAACATGGACTGTGTGCCAGGCGGCATCAACCTGAGCGAGGCGACCGCCACTGGATCGTGCCGAATTGGCGTCTTCGTCAACCTTGACCCGACGATTCCACACAATGCGGGGAGCGCGAGCCGCATCGAGGTGCTGTTGCGCGATGGCTGCGTAGTCGGGCGGCCCCGCTACCCCGTGGGGACCTCGGTGGCGACGACCAACGTCAACGACCGCCTTATCAACGCGGTGCAGTGCTCGTTCTCGCGGATGGGGCAGCCGCATGGGATCGCCGAGGGCGGCGCCATGCAGGCGGCCGGGATCGCCGTGGTCTCGGGAATGGATTCGACCAGAGAGAACCGCCAATACATCAACCAGGTCTTTATCGGCTATTCGGGCGGACCGGGCCTCCATGGCTATGACGGCTGGCTTACCTACAATGACGCTGACACCAGCGGCATGCTCAAGCTCGATTCGATCGAGATCGACGAGAGCATGTACCCGCTTATCGTTGAGGAGCGTCGCGCCGCGATCGACAGCCTCGGCTCCGGCCAATGGGACGGCGCCCCGGCGACATGGGGCGTCTACCGGCCGACCCACGACGACATGTCGGTGATTTACTGCAGCGATGGCGACGAAACGCCGGCCCGTGGCGTGCTTGGCGGGCGTGACGCGGTATGCTCGATCAACATGAAGCGGCATCGTGACGGTCGTTGGGAAGCGCTGCCGTCGTTTCATCAAGAGATTTGTGCGCCAGACGAGGCGATCGGGTTCAGGTCGGGCGGTGGGGGCGGCTACGGCGATCCGGGGCTCCGCGAGCCGGGCCGCGTGGCGGCCGCCGTCAATCGCGGTTGGCTGACGCGGGAGCATGCCGAGGCCATCTACGGCGTGGGGCTAGCCACCGCCGCCAACGGCTACGAAGTCGTCGTCGACCACGAACGCACCGCGAGCAGGCGTTACGGCGCGACAAAATAATCCGCCGCCGGACCGGGAATCCCACATCATGAGCTACAGCGTTTGCATCGACATCGGCGGCACCTTCACCGATTGTCTCGTCGCCGAGCACGGCAAAGGCCTCCGCATTTTCAAATCGCCTTCGACCCCGGGCGAGTTCGAACGCGGCTTCATGGACGTGCTTGAACTAGCTGCCGAGCACTACGGCGCCAACCTCAAGGGATTCCTCGCCGCGTGCGACCGCATCGTGCACGGGACCACGGTTGCCACCAACGCTCTGGTCGAAGGCAAAGTCGCTCGCGTCGGCTTTGTCTGCAACAAGGGCCACCCCGACATCCTTTTGTACCGGGAAGCACCGCGAAAGCGCTGTTTTGAGTTCCAGCTCGACTATCCTGAGCCACTCGTGCCGCGCGTCCGCACCCACGAAGTGGACGGTCGCATCGACTTCCAGGGCCGGGAGATCGTGCCTCTGTCGGAGGACGATGCGCGGGGCGCCGTCGATCGTTTCCGCAAGATGGAAGTCGAGGCGATCGCGGTCTGCCTCTTGTGGTCCAATGTCAATGGCGATCACGAGGTGCGGGTACGCGACATCATTCGCGAGTCGTGGGCGGATATCCCGATTACCCTGAGCCACGAACTCAATCCGATCCCCCGCGAATACCGCCGCGCGGCGTCCGCCGTGATCGATGCCTCGCTGTATCCGATCGTCAGCTCCTACGTGAGCTCGCTTCTCGACGCACTGGCCGCTGAAGGGTTCGCGGCCGAGCGCTTCCTGCTCGCCAACTGCACCGGCGGCATGATGCCGCCCGATGCGATTATCAAAAAGCCGATCTACAGCGTGATGTCCGGGCCGACGCTTGCGCCGATCGCGGCGCAGAGCCTGACGCGCGATCCCGAGGTCGTCGTGGTCGACATGGGTGGGACCACCTTCGACGTCTCGGCGATCCGCGATGACCAACTGATCGTCACACCCGAGGCGATGATCGGCGACGACATGCTGGGTATTCCTAAGGTCGACGTACGCTCGGTTGGCGCCGGCGGCGGCTCGATCGCGTGGGTCGACGTGGGCGGATTGATCCAGGTCGGGCCGCAGAGCGCTGGCGCGCGACCGGGGCCCGCGTGCTATGGCCTCGGCGGCGTCGAGGCGACGGTGACCGACGCCAACGTGGTTTTGGGATTGATAGATCCCGACTACTTCCTCGGCGGCCGCTTCAAGCTCGACCGAGAGCCATCCAGTCGCGCCATCGAGCCGGTCGCCGAGAAGCTCGGAATCGGCGTGATGGAGGCGGCCTACACCATCTACACGACCTGCAACCACAACATGATCACCGCGATCGAGGACATGACGGTGAAGGACGGAATCAATCCGCGCGACAGTCACCTCATCGCCGGGGGCGGCGGCACGGGGTGCCACATCGCCGCCATCGCCACCGAACTGGGCATGAAACGCTTCATGGTGCCGAAGTTCGCCGCCGGCCTGAGCGCCTATGGCGGCCTCATCTCCGACATTCGCTGGGAGGAGTCGGCAACTCTCCAAACCATCGGCAACGATTTCGCCCTCGACCGCGTCAATGCGGTGTTGAAGACCCTTAGGGAGCGCGGGCTCGCGTTCCTCGAACACTCTCGGATTCCGCCCGAGCGCCGCCGCGTGGAGTACGTCTTCGCCGGCCGTTACGAGTTTCAGTCATGGGAGATCGACGTACCGTTCACGGTCGTCGACGGCGCCCTGACCGAAACCGACATCGCGGGGCTCGTGGCCGATTTTCACCAGGTACACGAGCGCATCTACACCATCAAGGATGAGCACGATCCGGTCGAGTTCGTGGTCTGGAAGGTGCGCGCGATCGGCGAGGTCGGCCGCGATGGTGAGACCGATGAGGCGCCGCGGCCCGACCACATCGGATCGCCCGAGCCGAAGGCGCACCGCCCTGTTTTCGTCTACGAGCAGGGAGGGCTTATCGACTTGCCCATCTATTCCGGCAATGGGTTGGGCGCGGGGGCGACCATCAAGGGGCCAGCCGTGATCGAGGAGGAGACGACGACCATCTTCCTGATGCCCGATATGGTGGCGACGACCGATATGCACGGCAACTACACTGTCGTAGTCTAGTGTCCCGATTCCGAAGTTCGCATGATTTTCGCCTGCTGTTCAGCGGTTTCGATTGTTCGGAGGCAGAACCGCTGGATGGCGGCGAGGATGTCATCGGCGGATTTGGTCCATTTGAAGGGTTTGGGGTTCTGGTTTGTCGTGTCGATGTAGTCGAGGATGGTGCGCTCCAACTCCTTGGTGGAGCGATGGACGCCGCGCCTGATCTGCTTGTCGGTCAGCAGCCCGAACCAGCGCTCGACCTGGTTCAGCCAGGAGGCGCTGGTGGGTGTGAAATGGGCCTGCCAGCGCGGCCGTTTGGCGAACCAGTCGCGGATCGCCTTGGTCTTGTGGGTCCCGTAGTTGTCCATGACGATGTGGATGTCGAGATCACCAGGGACGTTCGCCTCGACGAGGTCGAGGAATTTGCGGAACTCTCGGGCCCGATGGCGCGGGAAACATTTGCCGATGATCTCTCCCGTGGCGATGTCGAGGGCCGCGAAGAGAGAGGTCGTGCCGTGGCGCTTGTAGTCGTGGCTGCGCCGCTCCGCCTGCCCGGGGCGCATCGGCAAGAGGGGCTGGGAACGGTCCAGGGCCTGGATCTGGCTCTTTTCGTCGACACAGAGAACCAGGGCACGATCCGGCGGCGCCAAATACAGACCGACGATGTCGCGGACCTTCTCCACGAAGAAGGGATTGCTCGACAGCTTGAAGGTCTCCGAGCGATGCGGCTGCAAGCCGAAGGCCCGCCAGATGCGATGAATGGTCGAGGGCGCGTGGCCGCTCGCCCGCGCCATCGAGCGAAGGCTCCAATGGGTCGCGTCCGGCGGCGTCTCTTCCAGCGTCAGCCGGACCGCTTCCGCGATGGCGTCATCGCCGATTTGACGCGGCGCGCCGGGGCGGGGTTCGTCGTACAGACCGTCGAGGCCCTCCGCCGCATAGCGGCGACGCCACTTGCCCACGGTGTCCGCGCTCGCCTCGAGACGAACGGCGATCTCCTTGTTCTCCAACCCTTCCGCCGCCGCCAAGACGATCCGAGCCCGCCGCGCAAGCCCCTGCGACGTCTTGCGACGACGAGACAGCGCCTCCAATTCGGCGCGCTCGTCATCGCTCAAAGAGATCGTCACCGCCACTCTCGCCATCAATCGCGCCTCCTAAAAACAAATAGAGACATAATCATATCCATTTATCGATCAGGACACTAGCAGCCTGTCGGACTGAGGTCCGCGAGAATGGGTGTGGACGGATCGCGATGTGGAGAGGTCATGGGATCGAGCGCCTTTCGTGAGGACACGGAGTGCGGTCGCTTGGCCGCGCGTACCGCAGGGTGAGTATACTCTTATGCCCTCTCGTGAGGGCACGAAGTACGTTCGCTTGCTCGCGCGTGCCGCAAGGCGAGCATACTCTTATTCCTTTTCGCGAGGTACGGAGTCCGGCCGCCTGCTCAAGCGTATTGCAAGGTGAACATTCTCTTTATGTTCCAGGCCAGGGTCACCAGGTTCCATTCGCCCGTGACCTTGTCCAGGCCGCGTAGCGAGAACTGGCGGAAGCCCATGGCCGATTTGATGATGCCGAACACCGGTTCCGGCGTTTGCTTGCGCAGGGCGTAGAGTTGCCGGCCCTCGGGCGTCGCCAGTCGATGTGTCATCGCTTCCAGCGGCGTCGGGTTCTCCGGGGGCGGCGGCGCGCCGGCGAAGCGGTCCTTCCAGGAGAGATGATGGCGTTCCCGGCCGGGCGTGATCAACGGCGCGATCTCGGCCTCGGCGCAGGCGTTCACGTTGGCCTCGCTGAAGTAGCCGCTGTCCGCCAGCAGGGTCTCGGGCGCGCCCAGCGCCTCGGGAAGGCGGGCGAGCGCTTCCAGCGCCGGCTCGATTTGCCGCTTGTCGTTGGGGGCCTGGACCACGTCGTTGGTGACCACCAGCAGGCTGTCGGCCGCCACCAGGGCTTGGGCGTTGTAGGCCTGTTCGAAGCCGCCGCCGGCCACCGGCATGATGCGCGAGTCCGCGTCGGTCAGATTGACCTGGTCCTTCGGCCCGGGCCCGGCCACCGGCGGCTCGGGTGGACGGCCGCCCGGCTTGCGGCCCGTCTTCTCGGCCTTCTCCGCGCGCGCCTCGAGCTTCGCCTCGTACTCGGCCCGTTCCCGCTCAAGGCGTTCGCGCGCCCGCGCCTCGATCACCGCCTTAGCCTCGGCGATGCGGGCCAGACGATCCTCGCGCCGGGCCAGTTCCTCGGGCACCGACATCCCGTCGGGCACATCCGCCCCATCGGCCGCCTCCGCCAACGCCATCAACTCCGCCACCTCGGCCTTCAACCGGGCTTCGAGCTCGCAGGCGTGTTTCCACGACAGCGCGCTGTGCCGGCTCGCGTTGGCGTGCACCTTGGTGCCGTCCAGCGCCACCGTGCCGAGCTTCAGCACCCCGGCTTCCCGGGCCAGCAGCAGCACCTCGACGAACAGCCCTTCGATCCGGTCGAGAAAACGCCGCCGGAACGCGGCGATGGTATCGTGGTCGGGATGATCGTTGGCCGCGATGAAGCGGAAAGCGACAGAATCATAGGTCGCGCGCTCCAACTTGCGGCTCGAAAACACCCCCGTGGCGTAGCCGTAGACCAGAAGCCCCAGCAGCATGCTCGGGTGATAGGACGCCGAGCCCGAGCCGCGATAGGCCTTCACGAACGCCGAGAGGTCCAACTGCTCGATCACCTCGACCACGAAGCGCGCCAGATGCCGCTCGGGAAGCCATTCCTCCACCGACGGCGGCAGCAGAAACCCCGTCTCCCGGTCGACCGGTCGGAAATTGCTCATGACGGCCTCCATCACGCGCGGGCAAATCAACTGATACCATCGAATCCTATTTCGACTCCCGGCTCAAGTCCGACAGGCTGCTAGGATTGAACCACGGCGAGCCTCGCTACACACGCCCAACAACCCCCCGCCCAACGGAGAGCCCGCACGTGCCCGCGCCACTGCCCGACGCACCACTTGGCATCAAGATGACCTACGCGACCTCACCTTCGTTGGTCGTGGAGATGTTTCACGACGTGTGTTGTCCGTTTTCCAACAAGATGTTCGACACCGTGTCCCGAGCGGTGCTCGCCGAGCTCGAACGACGGAACCTGATCGAGAAGGTCGAATTCCTGTTTCAGTGCGTTCCGCAGCCGTGGCACTCGCAAAGTTGTTGCATGAACGAGGCGGTGATGGCGGCCGTCATACTGGACGACAGAAAAGCCTGTACATACATCCACAACCTATTCGCTCGGCAAACGGAGTTCTTCGACGACACCACGAAGGACCTGAGCCGGAATCAGCTCTACGACCGGCTGTCGGCGATCGGCGCTGACAGCGGCTATGACGGCCCGGCGTTCCGAAAGTTGCTGAGCCTGGATGGCGTTCAAGGCAACGATGGACTTGGCGACGTGACGCAGCGTTTGAAGTGGGCGACAAGATACCATCGCGTGCGGGCGGTTCACGTCACGCCGACGGTCTTCATGAACGGTATCGAGGCGGCGGACGTCGGCTCAGGGTGGGGAGTCGATGAGTGGATGGTGAAATTAGGATCTGCCCTAGGGTGCGCCTAAATTTTTGTGCCGACATCGACGATTTTCGAGGTCTCTGCTACACTGCGGCTAAGAACTCAAATGGGGAGGTTGAACGTGCGCACATATTTAAGCGGACTTGCAGCAGGCGTTGTGCTTCTAGCGGCAGGATCGAGCGGTCCTGCCGTCGCGGACGACGACGAGTATCTCATCGGAGCGGTCGTTTCCTTCAGCGGCTACATGGCACCGTATGACATTCCGCCATATCAGTCCGCGCTACTCGCCGTAGACGACATCAACGCCAAAGGCGGGGTGCTCGGCAAGAAGCTCAGGATCATCGTTGGCGACGCCAAGACCGATCGCGCTCTGACCGCGCGCAAAGCGCACGAGTTGGTTGGCGAGGGCGTGGAGATGATGATCGTTGCTTGCGATTATGACGAGGGCGCGCCGGCCGCTCTGGTGGCCATCGATAAGGGTATGCTCGCGTACTCGGTCTGCGCTGGTGATCCGAAAATGGGGCCGCAGGGCCTCGGCCGGGGCGCATTCACGGCGTCAACGGGGGCCGGTAACCAAGCCTTCGCGATGGCCGAATGGGCCTATCACGAGAAGGGCTATCGTACGGCCTATACGCTCCTCGATACGATCACAGAGTTCCACAAGGCCTCCCACAGCTACTTCGAGATGGCGTGGAAGCAATTACCGGACGCCAAGCTCCTGGGGACCGACACGTTTCTCAACGACGACCCTTCGATCTCGTCACAAATAAGCAAGATCAAGGGGCTCCCGGAGCAGCCTGATTTTCTGTGGATTTCGTCGCATGTGCCCGGTTTCCCCGCGGCGATCCGCCAGATTCGGGCTGCCGGAATCGACACGCCGATCATCACCGTCGATTCGCTTGACGGCAACTACTGGATCGAGGCCGTGCCCGATGCCAGCAACATCTACTACATGGGCTATTGCTCGATCTTCGGCGATGATCCGAGGCCGAAGGTTCGCGAGTGGCTCAAAGCCTACGCCGGGAAGTTCGGCGGTATGCCCGAGACCTGCTTCGCGCTCCCGGGTTATAGCCTGATCGAGTCGTGGGCGCTGGCGGTCGAGAGAGCTGGGACCTTCGAGACCCAAGCTGTGATCGCCGAGCTGGAAAAGTTCGACAACGAGGACCTTCTCGCTGGACTCACCTCGTTCAACGAGACGACGCATATCCAACTCAATCGCACGATCATGGTGATGCAGATACAGAACGGGAAGTTCAGTGCGATTACGTCGTACCAGAACAAGAATATCCCGCCGGTAGATTACCGAACGGCCAACTAGTCGACCGACGAACCTTCGACCCCGCGATCCGCTCGACCGTAGCGGATCGCGGGGTTTCCATTGCCGCACGCGCGCCCGGGACGGAACCAGCCGGCGCGGCCTGACTGCCGCGCCGGCGCCTATTTCTAGGCGTAAGGAGTACGCATGGCGCAGGTAACGCTTGGTATCGACGTCGGGGGCACTTTCACCGACCTCCTCATGGTCGATACGACCAACAACAGCTTTCGCACCGCCAAAGTACCGACCACGCCGGGCAATCAGGCGATCGGCTTCATGGCCGCTATTGACGCTCTTGACCTCTCTCTTGATGCGGTCGACGCCGTGGTTCACGGGACGACCATCGCCACCAACGCGATCCTTGAGCGCAAGGGCGCGCTCTGCGGTCTCATCACCACCACCGGCTTTCGCGATACCATCGAACTTGGCCGCCGCACCAGACCCAAGCCGTGGGGCCTGTGGGGCAGCTTCGAGGCGCTGATACCGCGCGAGCTACGACTCGAAGTGGCGGAACGGCTCGATGCGGAGGGCAACGTGGTCGTGCCCCTCGACGAGGAGCAGGTTCGCGCGGCGGTCACCCAACTGCGCGACGCCGGCGCCGAAGCGTTGGTGATCCACTTCATCCACTCCTACATCAATTCCGCGCACGAGGATCGCTGCGCCGAGATCGCGCGCGAGATATGGCCGAACAAGCACATAACACTGGGCTCGCGGGTCTTGCGCGAGGTGCGTGAGTTCGAGCGTGGCTCGACCGCCGCCGTCAACGGCTATATTCAGCCGGTCATCTCACGCTACATGGCCAACCTGCATGATGACTTGCAGGACAAGGGATTCCCCCGCGATCTGCTGGTCATGCAAGGCAACGGCGGCATGATGTCAGCCGCCCTCGCTGGCGAGTACGCCGCGCACACCGTCATGTCTGGCCCGGCCGCCGGCGTCATCGCGGCCGCCAAGTCGGCGGGCGAGGCCGGCTTCCAAAATGTCATCAGTTGCGACATGGGGGGCACCAGCTTCGACATCGCCGTTATCAAGGACGGCGTCCCCGCAGTGACCACCGAAAAGGACATCAGCTACGCGGTCCCGGTGCGGGTCGCGATGATCGACATCCATACCATCGGGTCTGGCGGCGGCAGTATCGCCAGAATCAACAAGGGCGGCATACTGCAGGTCGGACCGGAGAGCGCGGGCGCTGATCCAGGCCCCATCTGCTATGGCCGCGGCGGTACCGAGCCGACCGTCACCGACGCCAACCTCCTGCTAGGCCGGCTCGACGCCGCGGCGCTGGCCGGCGTGACGGCGGCCGGCGACATCAACGAGGCGCGCGACGCGATCGCCGAGAAGATTGGCCGACCGCTGGGCCTCGGTCCGGTCGAGGCGGCCGCCGCGATTATCTCGGTGGCCAACAACGAGATGGCCAACGCAACGCGCATGATCTCGGTCGAAAAGGGTCACGACCCACGCGAGTTCGTGATCTTTGCCTTCGGCGGGGCCGGCCCGCTGCATGCTGCGGCGATCGCTCGTGAGCTCGGGGTACCGCGGGTGTTGGTGCCGCGTTTCCCAGGCATTACCTCGGCGATGGGCTGCGTCCTCGCGGACGTGCGCCACGACTTCGTGCAAACCCTGCACCGGCCGCTGGCCAACATTCTGGGCGAGGGCGCCGACGAGATCCTCCAGCGACAGGCCCAAGAAGGTCGCGACCTGATCGCTAGCGAGGGCGTCGAAGTGACCGAGATCGAGGTCTCGCACGAGGCCGACCTCTTGTTCCAAGGCCAGAGCCACGTGATGCGAGTCCCGTTACGAAGTCCGGGCTTCGAACACGAAAAGGTGCTCGCGGACTTCCTCGACCACTATCGTGTGCGCTTCGGGATTGACCTGCCGGAAATGGTCGCGGTGCTGGCAACGCTTAGAACCACGGTGATCGGGCGACGGCCGACCATAGACCTGAGGTTCGCCGCGTCCACGGTCAACACCACGGTCGAGGACGCGCGGCGCGGCACGCGACAGGCCTACTTCGACGGCGAATGGCTCGACACAGCAATCTATCGGCGCGAGGAACTTCCGCCAGGCGCACAATTGCCGGGCCCAGCGATCGTCGAGCAGCAGGACACAACCATCCTGATCGAGCCCGGCTCCGTAGCGGAGGTCGACCATTTCGGCAACCTAATCATTCCGATCGCACAGGTCGAGACGACGGCGAGGCGCGGGGCCCCGGCCGACGAAACCGATCCGGTGACGCTCGCTGTCATTCAAAACGGCCTCCAACAGGTCGCGAGCGAGATGGACATGGTCCATCAGAAGACCTCGTTCTCGCCCATCATCTCCGAGGCGTTCGACCGCTCGAACGGGATCTACGACAAAGATACTGGCGAGATCATCGCTCAGGGCGAACTCGGCTTGCCGATATTTCTCGGCGTGATGCAATCGACCACCCGCTCGGTCATCGACCACCGCCCAGACATCGAGCCGGGCGACGTGATCATCGTCAACGATCCCTACTTCGGCGGTACCCATCTGATGGATGTCAAGATGGTGAAGCCGTTCTATTACAAGGAAAAGCTGTGGGCCTATTTGTCCAACACGGGACATTGGCCGGACACCGGCGGAAGCGTGCCGGGCGGCTTCAACAGCGCGGCGACCGAGATTCAGCAAGAGGGCCTGCGACTACCGCCGGTGAAGCTCTACAGCCGCGGCAAGCTCAATCAAGATATCGTCGACATCATTCTGCACAATATTCGCGTACCCGACGAGCGTGTCGGTGATATCCGCGCCCAGGTGGGCGCTATTACCGTCGGCGAGCGGCGCCTGACCGAACTTCTCGACAAGTACGGTGAGGCGAAAGTCTCATCGGTCATCGCCGAGCTCAATCAACGCTCCGAACGCCTGATGCGCGCGCACATCGAATCGATCCCGGACGGTACCTATGGCTTTGAGTGCTATATCGACAGCGACGGAGTCGAGCCCGATCTGCTGCGCGTCCAGGTCGAGATGGGGGTCGACGGTTCCGACATATACTTCGACTTGTCCAAGAGCGACCCGCCCTGTCGCGGGCCCCTCAACTCGGTCTGGGCAACGACCCAGGCCTCCGTGTACTGCGGCGTCAAGCACTTGTTTCCGGACGTACCGATCAACTCGGGCTGTTTCCGGCCGCTACATGTAGCTGAGCCGCGCGGCACTTTTCTCTATGCTGAGTATCCGCGGCCAGTGGCTGGCTGTGCCGCCGAGACCGCCCAGCGCATCATGGAGGTCGTGTTCGGCGCGATGGGAAAGGCGATCCCTGAGCGTGTATTCGCGGCGCCGGCGGGCACCAGCGGCAATTTCAGCCTCGGCGGCCATGACCCCGCTTACGAGCGAGCGTACGTGATGTACATCTTCAGCGGCGGAGGCTACGGCGGTTATGAGGGCTCGGACGGGCTGACCAACGGCACCTCGCCGGTCGGCATCTCGAAGACCCAACCCGCAGAGATACTGGAGCAACACTACCCGATACTGTTCGAAGAATACGCGCTTCGAGAGAGTTCGGCCGGCGCCGGCCGCTTCCGCGGTGGCTTCGGAGTTCAGTACCGCGTGCGCTTGTTGCGTGGAGAGGGGACCGCGTCGTTCATGATGGACCATGGGCGCACGGGACCACACGGCATGGTTGGCGGTGAGGCTGGCGCGATGAACGAGATCGAGATTCGTCGTAACGGCGAGCTCATACAGCCGGCACACACCTCCAAGGGCGAGGGATACGAACTCAAGGTCGGCGATACAGTTCAGGTCAGGACGCCTGGCGGCGGCGGCTACGGCAATCCTGCGGAGCGCGATCCGGCTCAGATCGAACGCGACCGCAAGCGCGGCTATTTCGGCGGCGAGACGGCAACGAACTAGGAATAATCCGGCGCGGCCACCCCCGAGCGGCCCGCTGAGGAGGAGAAAGAACTGATGTACCCCGACAACAATTCGCGATCGGCGGCGCTGTGGCAGCGAGCGCGCAAGGTTCTTCCCGGCGGGAATTCACGGACCTCGGTCTTTCTGAAGCCCTACCCGATTTACGCCGCCTCAGGCAGCGGTAGTCGTATCACCGACGAGGATGGTGTCGAGCGGATCGACTTCGTTAACAACTACACGTCGCTCGTTCACGGACACGCCCACCCCAAGATCGTAGAGGCGGTGACAAAGCAGATCAGCCGCGGCAGTTGCTTTTCGGCGCCGACCGAAGCGGAAGTCCGCCTCGCCGAGATTCTCGCGGAGCGCCTACCTTCGGTCGAGCAATCGCGGTTCGCCAACTCGGGCACCGAGGCGGTGATGATGGCAATCAAGGCCGCCCGTGGTTTCACCGGCCGGGCCATGATCGCCAAGTGCGAGGGCGCCTACCACGGCTCGTACGACTATGCCGAGGTCAGCCAGGGCGTGGCGCCCGCGGATTGGGGAGAGCTCGACGCACCTAACTCGGTACCGCCCTCGCGGGGCACGCCGCCGAGCGTCGCTAAGGACGTCGTCGTCGTGCCCTACAACGACGTCGAACGCGCCAGAAAACTTCTGACGCCACAGGCCGATCAGCTCGCCGCGATCCTGATCGATCCGCTATCGAATCAGTGCGGGTTGGTGCCGGCTTCGCCTGAATTCCTCGCGTTTATCCGCGAGTTCACCCGTGAACATGGGATCGTGCTGATCTTCGACGAGGTAATCAGCTTCCGCCTTGGCTACCATGGTGCGCAAGGCGCCTTCGCCTGCACGCCGGACCTGACCGCACTGGGCAAGGTGATCGGCTGTGGCTATCCGGTCGGCGCCGTCGCGGGCCGAGCCGATGTGATGGCCGTCTTCGACCCCAGCGAGAGCAAGCCGCCCGTACCCCACGCCGGCACCTTCAACGCCAACCCGGTGTCGATGACCGCCGGGTGCGCCGCGCTCGAGATGCTGACGCCGGAGGCCTACGAGCATATCGGCGCGCTCGGCGAGCGCGCCAGGGCGGGCTTACGCGAGGCGCTGGACGCGGCCGGCGTTCCCGGCATGGTGAGCGGGCAGGGCTCGCTGTTCCGCCTGTTCCTGGTCCAGAAAAAGGGCGCCGGCTACCGCAACATGATGATGACGGCGGAGGAAACGGAGATGATGACTCAACTCCACCGCTATCTCCTTAACCACGGCATCTTCATGTCGTTCTATGGGCTCGGCAATACCTCGACCGCCCATACGAATGAAGACGTCGACCAGCTGATCGAGACGACCCGGAACGGCCTTGGGGTGTTGAAACAGCAGGGTCTCGCGGCGGAATAGTTGCAGCGTTCGGAGGCACACGCATGAGCCAAAGGGTCATCATCACCTGCGCCGTCACGGGCTCAGCCGACACGGTCGCGCGGAATCCCGCCGTACCGGTGACGCCCGAGCAAATAGCGCAATCATCTATCGAGGCGGCCCAAGCGGGCGCTGCGATCGTCCATGTTCATGTCCGCGACCCGGAGACCGGCAAGGCCAGCATGGACGGCCGCTACTATCGCGACGCGGCGACGCGTATTCGCGAGAGCAATACCGATGTCGTCCTCAATCTCACCAGCGGCCCCGGCGGCCGTTTCAAGCCCGGTATCGACAACCCGCTTGAACCCGGCGAGGGAACTTGGTTCGAGGCTCCGGCGGACCGCGTGCGCCATATTGTCGAGCTGAAGCCGGAGGTGTGCAGCCTCGATGTAGCAACGATGAACTCGGGGGGACTGCGAAGCGACACTGTCTACCTGAACGCGCCCAACCACCTGAGGGTGATGGCGGACGCGATCCGTGAGGCGGGCGTCAAGCCGGAGCTGGAGGTGTTCGAGCCCGGACACCTTCTGCTCGCGCGCGAGATGGTCACGTCGGGCTATGTGAAGTCGCCGGCCTTCTTTCAGTTGTGCCTCGGCATCGAATGGGGCACGCCGGCCACAGCCACGGCGATCAACTTCATGACTGAACTTCTGCCGCCGGACGCCCAGTGGGCGGCGTTCGGCATTGGGCGCGATTCGTTCCGCATGGTGGCGCAATGTGTGCTGATGGGCGGGCATGTTCGCGTCGGGCTCGAGGACAACCTCTATCTGGAGCGCGGCGTGCTCGCCCCATCGAACGCCGCACTAGTGGAGAAGGCGGTCCAGATCGTCGAGCTCCTCGGCGGCTCGGTCGCCACGCCAGCCGAGGCCCGCGAGATACTAGACTTGCCACCGCGCTGAACCGCCGCTCGGCATCGGGCCGCCGCTCATGACTAGCTCGGCAGGCGCCGGCGCGTTCTCGCGCGCCTTACCGCTGGTGATGTTGATCACCCAAGGCGCCATCTTCGGCGCGGTGTTCTCTGTCAACAAAATCGCGATAACCAGCGGCATTCCGCCGATCGGTTATGCGTTCTGGCAGTCCGCCATCGCCGGCATGATCCTGCTGGTCGTGTCAGCGCTACTGAGACGACTGCCGGCGTACGGCTATGCACATGTGCGCATGTATTTCGCGACCGGCCTGTTGGCGCTGGCGGTTCCCTATGTCGTTCTGGCCTACGTGGCGCCGAAGCTGCCGGCGGGCGTAGTGACCCTGGTCATCACGCTCATTCCGGCGATGACTTATCTGGTCGCGCTCGCGTTTCGTGCCGAGCGTTTTCGGTGGCTCAGCATCGGCGGTCTGGGGCTCGGCGTTGTCGGCGTGCTGTTGGTCGTACTGCCGAAGACGAGCTTGCCCTCGCCCGAGATGACGAGCTGGGTGTTGGTAGCCCTGATCGCGCCGGTGGTCTCCGCATTATCGAACGTGGTGGCCGAACGGTTCCGTCCGCCCGCGACTTCGTCGCTATCGATGGCCTGCGGCATGTTACTCGCAGCGGCGGTGATCCTGTTGCCGCTCATGCTGATCACCGGCAATAGCTACCTGTTCGAGGCGCCGAGCGCAGGCAATAAAGCACTGCTGATCGCGATTCTGATCAGCTCCGTCAACTTCATACTGTTCTTCGAGATCGTGCGTCGAGCGGGCGCGGTCTTCTTTTCACAGTTCAACTATGTCGCGGTCTTGTCTGGGATCGTCTGGGGGATGGTCGTGTTTGGCGAGAGCCACTCGCCGTGGGTGTGGGCCGCTCTGGTCTTGATGTTCGCGGGCCTGGCGATGGTCAACACGGCGATGCGCGGGCCGCGATGAGATCGGCGCCCCGGCTATGCGAGTGCCGGGGCAGCGCCTATAGTAGCAAGGGTTCCTGCGGCGCCAAACGACCGTGAGCGAAGCGTCGGCGGGTGTTCGGGAACTGGGGGAAAACGGCGCGTATGATCGAGTGGGGTTCAGTCTTTCAAGTCGCCGTCGATGCGATCAGCCTCGGCAGCCTGTATGCGCTGGCGGCTCTAGGCATCGGCCTCATCTTCGGCATCATGAGGCTGATCAATTTCGCTCATGGCGATTTCATCACTATCGGTGCGTATTCTCTGATCGTCCCCTCATCGGCCGCGCTGGCCACGACCTTCATCGGCACATGGTCGACTCCGCTCATGGTGGCCGCAGTCGTCCTGATCGTGATGGGGTTCGCACTGGCGACCGAGGCGGTCGTATTCCGCCCGATGCGCAACGCGCATCCGGCGGTCCTGTTGATCGGTTCGTTCGCGGTCAGTTTTTTCCTGCAGAACGCCGTGCTGATGATCTACACGAGTCGCCCGAAATCGGTGAACATCTGGTCGGAGCTTGGTGAGGCGGTGGAAATTTTTGGCATCCACACGGCCCCCCTGGAGTTCGTGACCATCGGCGTCACAATCGTGCTTCTCGTCGGCCTAGCACTGTTCATTACGCGGACGACATACGGTACGCAGATGCGTGCCGCCTCGGAAGACTTCGCAATGGCGCGCCTCCTCGGGGTCAAAGCCGACCGCGTCATCGCCATGGCGTTCGCGATCAGCGGCATCCTGGCGGCGGTTATCTCGCTCTTTATGGTAGCGCGTCAGGGCTACCTGTTCTATCGCATGGGGGTACCGATCGTAATCTTCGCGTTTGTCGCGACGATTATCGGCGGAATGGGTAGCCTTGTCGGCGCCGCTCTCGGAGGCTTTCTGCTCGGCACCTTAACCACCGTCCTGCAGGTCGTGCTACCCGACGATATCAAGGAGGCGCGCGACGCCTTCGCCTTCACCATCGTCGTCCTCATCCTGCTGTTGCGTCCGGAAGGTCTGATCGCCGGCCGGGTAACGGCGGAGCGCGTATAGATGACCGCCGCCTCACTGCTCCGCCGCGCGTGGCCGGTGCTCGCCCTGGCGACAATCCTGATTGTCCTCGTCGTCATCATCGATCTCATGGGGGTCAGCATCGCCAAGCTCGCCGCCACCGAGGCATTGGTGAAGATGGTGGTGGTGATCGGGCTCTATATTTTCATCGGTAACACTGGCATCGTCTCGTTCGGCCACATCTCATTCATGGCGATCGGCGCCTACATGGCGGCATGGCTAACATGCTGCCCGGCGGTCAAGGGCACGCTGATGCATGGTCTGCCCGACTTCATTATCGCGACGCAGGTGCCCAATCTCCAGGCCGCGCTGGTGGCCGGTGCGGCAGCCGCGCTCTTCGCACTGTTCATTGGCTCCGCCCTGATGCGGCTAACGGGGATCGCGCCCGCGATCGCCATGTTCGGCGTTCTGATGATCGTCTATGTCGGCTACAGTGCATGGGATTCGGTAACGCTCGGCCGAAGTTCGATCTTCGGACTGCCCACCTACATCGACCATTGGGTGGCGCTATGGTGGGTTCTGGCTGCTCTTGCGACCGCCTATCTCTACCAAATCTCGCGCTGGGGCCTCGCGGCCATCGCCGCACGCGACGATGAGTTCGCGGCCAAGGCTGCGGGCATCAACATCTATCGGATGCGTCTCATCTCCTTCGTTCTTAGCGGCTTCTTCGTCGGCATCGGCGGCGCTCTGTTCGCCCACTTCCTCGGCGGCGTTTCGACCAGCCTCTTTTACCTCGACATGACGTTTCTGACACTGGCGATGCTCGTCGTCGGCGGCATGAACAGCTTGTCGGGCGCGGTGTTAGGCGTCGTTGCCTTATCCACAGTGATCGAGGTCTTACGGCGCTTCGAGTCCGGCGTGGACGTCGGCATCGTCTCGTTGCAGCTTCCGTCGGGTGCGCAGGAGATCGCACTGGCAGTGATCATGCTGTTGGTCTTGATCTTCCGGCCGACGGGCATTACCCGCAGCCGCGAGATTCTGTTCCCATGGCCGTTCGGCCGGCCCGTGCCGATTACCATGGCGACAGGGCAGACCTCGATTTCCAATGTGGACGACACACGCGGGTCGACCCCACCGAATTGACCGGGATCGCGGTCATCACCGGGGCGAGTCGTGGGATCGGCGCCGCGACCGCGTTGCGAGCGGGCGAAGCCGGCTACGATGTGTGCGTGAACTACAACCAGAGTAAGGAACGGGCGGAGGGCATCGCGGCGGCAGTCCGGGCTATCGGGTGCCGGGCCATCTGCGTTCAAGCCGACACGCGGATCGAGGCCGACGTGATGCGTTTGTTCGAAACGGTGGACCGGGAGCTCGGCGTGGTTCGCGCGCTTGTCAATAATGCCGGCGGCTTGGGGAGGCCCAGCGTCGTCGCCGACCTCTCAGCCGATGAGGTGAACGCTATGTTCACCGCCAACGCCACCAGCTACTTTGTGTGCGCGCGCGAAGCCATACGGCGCATGTCCACGGCCACCGGTGGACAAGGCGGCGCCATCGTCAACGTGGGCTCAGTCGCCGCGCGCATCGGCAGCCCGGGGCTCTATGTTCATTACGCGGCCGCCAAGGCGGCGGTCGACACCTTCACCATCGGCCTGGCCAAAGAGGTCGCCGATCAGGGCATCCGGGTCAACGCCGTGCGCCCCGGCATGATCCACAGCGATATCCGGGTTAGCGCTGGCCTTCCCGATGGGGTCGAGGAGATCGCGCCGACGATCCCCATGAAGCGCTACGGCAATGCCGAGGAGGTCGCTGACTCGATCCTGTGGTTGCTGTCGGACCGCTCCTCGTACGTGACCGCCACGCTCGTTGACGTGTCGGGTGGCCGCTAGCCGACGGCCCGTGGCGTCCTCACCCCTTCAGATCCTTTTCGCGTCGGCGAGTGACGATCCCGTGGCGTGGGGCGAGGCCCTTGGCCACGAGCTGGATGATTTCGCTTTCCAGGTGTGGCCCGATGTCACCGCTCCCGAGCGAATCGAGTTCGCGCTGGTGTGGGAACCGGAGCTTGGTCTCTTGAAGCGCTTTCCCAACCTCAAAGGCGTGGTCTCCCTCGGGGCGGGGGTCGAACATTTGATGAGTGATCCATCGCTGCCGCCAGGCATACCCATTTCACGCATCGTCGATCCGTCGGTCACCGCACAGATGAGCGAATACGCAGTCTATGCGGTCCTCCGCCATCACCGCCTCATGCCGTCCTATGGGGCGGCGCAGCAGGCGCACGAGTGGCGCCCACGGCCGCCACCGAACACGGCGGGCGCGACCGTCGGCATCCTCGGACTTGGCGTCATCGGCCGCGATATTGCGGCCAAGCTGAGGGCGCTAGGTTTCCCTGTGTTGGGGTGGAGTCGAACGGCGAAGAAACTCGACGGTATCCGCTGTTTTGCGGGCGACGAGGGGCTGTGGGACATG
Source organism: Alphaproteobacteria bacterium (assembly GCA_965226045.1). GTDB lineage: Bacteria > Pseudomonadota > Alphaproteobacteria > VGEJ01 > VGEJ01 > CBDDBU01. The sequence continues at coordinate 236,240 of CBDDBU010000027.1, read as the reverse complement.
CTGCCAAAGACCCAGCTCCTGATCTGTATCCTGCCGCTTACTCCCCAGACGCGCGGAATCATCAATTCCCGCACGTTGGCCGCCCTCCCGGCGGGCGCTGACATCATCAATTTGGCTCGCGGCGGCCACCTCGTCGCCGATGACCTGGTAGCCGCCATCGAATCCGGCCATATCGCCGGGGCCACGCTGGACGTGTTCGCCGAGGAGCCCCTACCGCCCGATCACCCTTTCTGGCCACATCCGCAAATCGCCGTCACCCCGCACATCGCAGCCATCGGCGTCGCGGTAGGCGCGGCCGCACGGATCGCGGAGAGCGTCCGACGGGCGCTCGCTGGCCGGCCCTTGCTCGACCAGATCGACAGAGAGCTTGGCTACTGAGCGGTAGCTCCGCCGGCGACGGCAAAGCCCGCCTCGCGCACCTTCAAGAGTGCGACGACTGTATCGTTGCACGGCGTGGGCACCCCCGCCCGGCGACCCTCGGCCGCGACAGCGCCGTTGATCGCGTCGATTTCGGCTCGACGCCCGGCTAGATGGTCAAGCGCCAGCGACGGCCGCGAGCCCGGAATGGTCTTGCCAAATTGCGTCACATGGGCGACGGGATCGTCGAAGTCGAGATCGATTCCGATTGCCCGCGCCACTGCGTAGGCCTCGCGCGCCAAGCCCCGCGCGACTGACCACGCATCCTCGTTCGCCATGACCTCGCCCACCGTCAACTGGGTCGCCGCACAGGTGCCGCTAAAGCAGGTATTGCAGATCAGCTTCTCCCAGATCATGCGCCCGATGTCGTCGTAAGCCTTGACCGTGAAGCCCGCACCTCGCCATATCTCAGCCAACTTCTCCACCCGCGGGGTCACCGGCCCCTCTCTCTCGCCAAAGCGCACGAGGTGCCAACCGTGATGGTGAGCATGGCCGGGCGCGCGTATCGAGGCACCGAAACCGCCGACGACGCCGATCGCCAGAGGCCGATCGCCCAGGACTCGGCTCACCTTGTCGGCGCTGCCGAGCCCGTTTTGGATGGTGACCACGGTCGTCTCAGCCCCAATCAACACCATGGCGTCTCGGCTCGCCGTCTCCACATCCGTGGCCTTGGTGGCGATAATCACGTGGTCGCACACGCCAGCCTCCGCTGCGTTGGTGGTCGCCGAGAGGCGGACCGTGCGGTCACCGCTCGCCCCACTTACCCGCAGGCCGCCAGATCGAATGGCTTCGATATGCTCGCGCCAGATGTCGATCGCCCACACCTCGTGCCCCGCATCGCGCAAGAGCCCCGCATATACCGAGCCCATCGCACCCGTCCCGACGACAGCTATCTTCATTTTCATACCTCTCGCTGGACTACCGCCTCGTATCTGGTAACAGGAGGAATCGGCTCGCGACTCACCACGAGATCGAGCACCGCCGGCCGGCCAGATTCCTCCGCTCGCCGCAATGCCGGAATCAATTCATCGGCGTCCGTCACCCGCTCACCGTGGCAGCCGAAGGCACGCGCCACGGCTGCGTAGTCGATATCGACAAAGTCGGTCAAGGCTGGGCAGATTTCGCCGTGAACATGTTTTTGGACGTGATACTCAAAAGCAAGTGCGCTGTTGTTCATGACCATCTGTATCACGGGGGTGCCGAGCCGCAGCGCGCTCTCAAGATCGGCGAGATGGTACCCGATACCCCCGTCGCCTGTGAGCCCGAACACCCGGCGCCCGGCGCCAACGGCGAGCTTCGCCCCGAAGGCCGCCGGAAACGCCCAGCCGAGCGAGCCCGCCGCTCGGAGGGTGTTGCGCCCCGCCTCTTTCTGGTCGAGCAGCGTGGCCGCCCACACCGCCATGTAACCGGTATCGGCGACAACAACGTCATCGCCGCCGATGTAATCGTTGAGTGCGGCGAGGACGGAATAGGGACTGATGCGGCCGTCCGTCACGCCACGGCCGGCCATCTGCGCCAATTGTTCTCGCCACGCGACAACGTTGGCCTGAACCTTGCCGCGCCAGTCGGCCCAGCGAGTGGCGGCGTCGGGCAGCTCTCCGGCCACCACCGCATCCAACAACATAGAGAGCGCCACCTTGGCGTCGGCAACGATCGATATCTCCTCGACGTAGGTCCGCCCAAGTATCATCGGGTCAGCATCGATGTGGACGATACGCGTGCTCGGCTTCGGGAACTTGAAGACATCGGTTTCCATGGAGCCAAGCCGGGTACCCACGGCCAAGCAGAAATCGCACGCCGCCAATGTCTCGTTCGCCACCCGCCGTGAGTAGCGGCCAGCGGTGCCGACGGCGAGCGGATGGGTATCGGTGATCGCGCCCTTGCCAGGCATTGTCGTGACCACGGGAATGCCTGTGGCCTCGGCCAGCGCGGTGAGTTCCGCCCAGCCGCCCGACAACAACACCCCACCGCCAGCGAAGATGACCGGCCGCCGCGCACTCGATAGCGCCTCGACGGCGCGCTCGACCTCGCCCGGCGCGGGCGCCGAGCGGCTCGCCGGCACCGTGAGGCAATTGGGGTCGGCATAGAACGCTGCTTCGTCCAGCCCCGTCGGTCTGGCGAACCAGTCGGCCGGGATGCCAAGGTAGGTTGGACCGGGCCGGCCGCTCACCGCCGCGCGAACCGCCGTCCGCAGCACGTCCGCGATTCGGCTGGGATCGGGCAAATCGCCCGCCCATCTTGTCATCGGAGGGAACATCGGCGCCTGATCGAGTTCCTGGTACTCGAGCCGATGGCGCGTCGCCGTGGTGGTGGTACCGCTAATAGCAATTAGCGGGCTGTTGGCCCAATGTGCGTCAATGATCGAGGCTGGCAGATAGGTCGCACCGGGGCCATATTGAACAATACCGAAGGTGGGTTTGCCGGTGAGGCGGGCGAAGGCATCGCCCATTGCCAGTGCCGAACGCTCACTACGGCCCAGGACGACCTTGATCCCCTCGTGGTTTTGGGCGTGGATTAGTGGGTCCTGTGGCGCTCCGGTGAACGTGAACACATGGCTCGCGCCGTGGGCCTTCATCAGCTTGCCGATCGCCTGGGCGACGTTGATCTCCGCCATCACACCACCTCCTTGTTACCAACGCCCATCGCGCGCGGCGCGACTCTGGGCGGTCGCCACCGCCAAGTCCAGCGCGTCAGCGACCGAAGCCTAAATGGCCTGCGGCAGGGTAGTGGGTCACTTTGAAAATATCTGAGCCACGTCATTCTGGCATGCCGGTCGCCCGCATGCCATATTCAAGGCATGGGTAAAGCCAAGCGCCCCCGCGACACCAACCAGCTCGCCAAGCTCATCGTGGACGTGGCGACAGGTGAAGTCGAGCCGGAGCCGAATCATTCGCTTACCGAGTTGAGCGTTGTCATCAAGGCAGGCGCGGGCGCCAAGGCGGGCAAGAAGGGCGGTCCTGCGCGCGCTGCAGCTCTAACGCCAGAGGAGCGATCCCGGATTGCTTCGATAGCTGCACAAGCGCGCTGGAGAAAGAACGACTAGGCCGCAACGTCCTCGTCGTCCATCGATGCCAAGCGGATTTCAACGTCCATTTCGAGGTCAGCAGGAAGGATATCCACTTGCTGCCCTTCGGGGCGGTTGTCGTTCCAGTGAAGTTGGTCGAGTCGCAATTGGGTCATATCATCGACCGTTTGCTCGCGGCGCAGAACGCACGCCTTACGGAAACGGTCCGGCTTGGTGTTCGGATCGTCAATGTCGATGAACGCGAAGCTAGCCTGCCGTCCGCCGTCGTCTGCCTTAGGCACCGCGTGATAGCCCCGGTACGGACGGCCTGTCTTTCTGTCGTGGCGGATGTCTTGGCGCGCTGCGCCCTTGAACTGTTTTGCAAGCCGTTCTTCACGAGAAATCGGCGGCGGCGCATCCCAGCCCATCTTCAAGGCAAGTTTCGCCACCTCGATCATGTCGACCTCGCTTTCGCCGGTCACATCTTTCCAGTGCCGGATAAACTTCTGCATTTCAGCAATCTTGGACATCAGTCCTCCTGTGTGCCGACAGGGTAGACATCACCCCACCCATCGGCTGCCGCGCCGGGTACAACATGCGACCGGATTTCGGCAAGGTGATTCCGAAAGCGGTCAAAGCGGCCAGTCAGGTGCTGCAACTGGCCAGCAACAATCCCCGGATGAACCTTAACGATCTTCGCAAAGCCCCGAAGGTCTCGCTCGGGAAAGAACGGAGCCTTGCGTGCAATGAAGGCGTCCATCTGTTGTTTAGGGACACAGAAATTTTGCGCTGCTGCATTTGCTACACGCTCTTCCTCTGCGATAGTGGAACCAGTTCCCGCACGCTCGCCTTCCAGTTCAGCATCTAGCATGATTTCCGTGCGCCCGTGTCCTAAGCGAACGTGCTCCAGCTCATGGCGCAGCACAAACCAAAAGTTGTCGATGCGATCATGCCGCATCGAAAGCCCAACTACGGGAGCTCTGTCTGCGAGCCAGAAGCAAACACCGTCGATTTTTGCCGCAGGAAGAGTCTCAACAATTACTAACCTCACCCCGGCTTCGGCTAAAATGCGTGGCACCTTTCTGGCCTCTTCTGGGGCTATGGTAAGGGCACGAAGGCGGCCGATTGATTTATCCAGCCCGCTTTTGGAGAACTTTCCGACAATCTGCTCTCCCGCGATCGCTCTCACCCGGTAGAGCCATGCCAATTGGGCAGGTGTTGGGTCCGAGTTAACAGCGGTCTTTCGGGCCGCATGAGGCAAGATTTCAATTTCATCCAACGACGACACGCCAAAGAATTTTATAAGCCCTGCCGATACTTCGGTTAGATTCTGTGGGTCATCGGTGTCGAGCCATCCGCGTTTGACCATGGCTGAAATTGGCAGGTCTCCGAATAGCGCCGCGCGCGTCGCGCGGTTGCGGTCTGGTTTTGCTGATATACGCGCCACTGCGAGGTCATATTTTCTTTGAAGTTCGAGGAACCTCTCCGCATCGACGCCGAACACATCCTCCAGCGCCAAAGCAACCTCGGTGGTCACCGTGCTTTTCCCGGAGATGATCTTGCTGACCGTCGATTCGCCCTTTTCGAGAACGATTGCCAAGCTGCGCTTGGTCCAACCTCTGCCATTGAGAAGCTCTTCGATCAACTCGCCTGGTTTTGTGTGTTCCTGCATCGTGCGCCTTCATACCTTCTCGAGCGCCGGCTGTCAACAAAACTTGCGCCAAAATGCAAACTGACCGACTATGCTTGACTTGTGTTGCTCGCCCCCTTAGATTGTCGGCATGAACAAACTCGACACCAAGACCCGCTGCCTGATCCTCCGCTGTTTGGTGGAGGGCATGAGCATTCGCTCCACGGCCCGCACGGCGGACGTGAGCAAGAACCCCGTAACGAAGCTGCTGATCGACGCTGGCAAGGCCTGCGCGGCCTACCAGGACCAAGCGCTTCGTGATCTGCCGTGCCGTCGCATCCAGGTCGATGAGGTCTGGTCTTTCATCTACAGCAAGGCCGCCAATGTGGCGCGTGCGAAGGCCGCGCCGGCTGAGGCGGGCGACGTATGGACGTGGACGGCAATCGATGCTGAGACCAAGCTGGTGCCGTCTTGGCGGGTGGGGGATCGCTCAGGCGAGACTGCTATCGATTTCATGGACGACTTGCGCGGCAGGCTGGCGGATCGTGTGCAACTCACGAGCGATGGCCACAAGGCGTATCTGGAGGCCGTTGAGGGCGCGTTCGGTGGCGATGTGGACTACGCCATGCTGGTGAAGCTGTACGGCGGGGAAGGCGGCGTGTCGTCTGAGAAGCGCTATAGCCCGGCTCAGTGCACGGGTATCCGCAAGCGGCGGATCGAAGGCAGCCCTGACCCGGCGCACGTGTCCACAAGCTATGTCGAGCGCAACAATCTCACCATGCGGATGTCCATGCGCCGGTTCACGCGGCTGACCAACGCCTTCTCCAAGAAGATTGAGAACCACGCCCACAGCGTCGCGCTGCACTTCATGTTCTACAACTTCTGCCGCCAGCATAAGGGCCTCAACGGCATCAGCCCCGCGATGGCAGCAGGCGTGACGGATCGGCTGTGGGACATCGAAGACATCGTGCGGTTGGTGGACGAAGCGGCTCCCCGGCCGAAGCGCCCGGCGACCTATCGCAAGCGGGCGGTTTCAAAGTGACCCACTACCTGCGGCAGCGGGCCCTTGACGTATACTTCGGCTTTTGGTCAGTCGGCTATGGGGGAGATCGCCACGATGAGCGATGACGCGTTCGACGACGAGGTGGCGGCGGTCACTTTCGACCCCGATGATGAGTCCGTCGTTGTCATCATCGGCTCAGGCGCGGGCGGCGGCACTCTAGCGCATGAGCTGTGTGCCAAAGGCGTCGACGTGGTGCTGCTTGAGGCTGGGCCGCGCTACCAGCTGACTGATTTCGACAACGACGAGTACGCGATGCAGGCTAAGCTAAACTGGGCGGATCGCCGTATCGTCCAGGGGAGCGGTCGGATCGCCCGCGATTGGCCGGAATCACCGACCCTGGTGGTCAAAGCGGTCGGCGGCTCGACAGTACACTGGGCCGCAGTCGCGCTGCGCGGTCGCCCCGACGAGTTCCGCCCGCGTAGTGTTTACGGCGCGATCGACGGCGCCGACCTGATCGATTGGCCCCTCACCTACGCGGATCTCGACCCCTACTACGCGAAAGCGGAGGACAAGCTGGGCGTCACCGGCACCAACGGCATCCCACCTCTACCTGCCAGCAACAACTTCCGCCTCATGGCGGCGGGCGCACGGCGGCTCGGGTACCGCGAGGTCAGTCCAGGCCATATGGCCGTCAACTCAATGCCGCGCGACGGCCGCAATGCCTGTGACCAGATCGGCTTCTGTATGCAGGGGTGCCGCTCGGGCGCCAAATGGTCAACGCTCTATTCCGAAATTCCCAAGGCGGAGTCCACAGGACATTTGGAAGTGCGGCCCCGCTGCATGGCCCTACGGGTCGAGCACGGCATTAAAGGCAAAGCCACGGGTGTTCTCTATGTCGACTATGCCGGAATCCAGCACCTCCAAAAGGCGCGAGTGGTGGCGATCGCCGGCAACGCCATCGAGACGGCGCGCATCATGCTCAACTCTACTTCCAACAGCTTCCCCGAGGGCCTCGCCAACTCTTCGGGCTGCGTCGGCAAGTACTACACGCGCCACATGGTCGGGTACGGCTACGGTGTCTTCGACAAGCCGGTGAACTTCCATCGCGGCACCACCTGCGCGGGGGTGGTTGAAGATGGACGGCGGCACGATGACAGCCGCAGCTTCGCCGGCGGGTATATCCTGGGCGCCATGGCCTTGGGCCTGCCGCTGTTCGCCGCTTTCTTCGCGCCAGGCGCCTGGGGGCGGGAGTTCACGGCCGATGTCGAGGCCTACAACTACGTCTGTGGCATCTTCGCCAATGGTGAGGACATGCCGATGGCCGGCAACTCGGTCGGCCTGCACCCGACCGAGCGCGATCAATACGGCCTGCCCGTCCCACTCATCACTATCACCGATCATGCCAACGACGTCGCGATGCGCAATCACGCGATGAAGGCAACGTGCGACATCCAGCTGGCCGCCGGTGCCCGGCGCATCATCGAATGTCCGCCGATGCCGGGTTCCCACAACATGGGCACCGCCCGAATGAGCGCGACGCCCCGCGACGGGGTTTGCAACCAGTGGGGCCAGACCCACGACATTCCCAACCTGTTCGTCTGCGACGGCAGCCTGTTCCCCACGTCCGGCGGCGGAAATCCGACGCTGACCATCGTCGCGCTGGCGATTCGTGAGGCCGACTACCTCGCCGCGCAAATGCGGACCGGCACGATCTGACCGTGAGTGCTCAAGGTAAGAGCCGTCGATCGGCGCGGCCAGGCTTGTTGGGCACCACTAGGTCAGAATCGGCGAGGCGGCCGCGACCAGCGCGGCGATGGTCGTTTCGCTCCAACCCAAGTCGACGCCGGCGAGGTGATTGAGCAGAAAGAGCGCCGCACCGGTCAGTGCGACAAGCGCCTTATCGAAGCTTGTAAACATCCTTGTTCTCCTTGGTCGGTGGCGTCGGACGTCGCCGCGCGGCCAGAACGAGCCCTGCGCACGATGTCGCTGAAGAAGGCGTGATGGCCGATGATGACGGCGGGTTCGCGACCAACCCGCCAGTAGGGCCGCGCGTCGGTTCGCGATGTGGGCTCCGCTTGGGAGTGACCCCTGAGATGGAGTGGCGGCCCTGTGCGCGGGAGGACCATTCGTGTGCAGCGGCGAACCGCAGCGCTGATACCTACAGCCCCTCGGGTAGCGCTAGTAGTGCCGCCTCCGGCACCCAGCCCGGCCTTTCCTGGGCCACCCGCGAGCTAAGGCCCGTGCGCAGCCTCCGACCCCGGCCCGTTGTTCAGCCGAGCGACCGCGGGCAGCACCTCATCGATCAAGCGATGCGTTTGCGCAAGAACGTCCTCATCGCCGCCGCCAATCGGGCGGAGGACGAACTTGGAGATTCCGGCGGTCACATATTCTTCTATGCGATGCATGATGTCGTCGCCATCGCCGGCAACGATGGCGCGGCGGGGATCGCGGCCAGAGCGAGTCTCGTACATTCGCGCGCTACGTATCACGGGCTCGTCTTCCCACCCGCCAAAACGATAAGCGAAGCCAGCGCCATAGTGGTCATCGTCTATACGCCGGCCTTCTTCGACTAGCATTGCCTTGATCGAGCGGATGACAGGAACGACCTCATCAGGCGTCTCAAAGCCCGCCTGCCAACCGGTGCCGTAGCGAGCGGTACGGTGGATCGCCGCCGCGCTCGAGCCGCCCAGCCATATCGGCAATTGCTTCTGCGTCGGTTTGGGCGAGATCGAGGCGCCGCTGTATCGATAGTAGGTCCCATCAAAATCGACCGAGTCTTCAGCCCAGAGTCGCGTCATGACTTCCAGCCCCTCATTGGTGCGCTGGCCGCGACCCCTGCTGTCGCGACCCGTGGCGCCCCAGTCCGGTGCCCGAATATTGCCGATGCCAAACGCTGGGAGGAGGCGTCCGCCGCTCAGCACGTCGATGGTGGCGCACTGTTTGGCCAGCAACAGCGGGTCGCGCAGGCCGAGCGAGGCGACATTCATGCCGAACTTGATCCTCTCGGTCGCCCCGGCAAGTGCGGCCATGACACTCATACATTCTAGGATCGGTTGATCGGACACCAAGCGGTCGGTCTGCCACAGCGAATCAACGCCACCCTGCTCGCAGGCGGCGACCCAACGCCAAAATGCCTTGGCGCCCGAGAATGGGAAGTCGGCGAGCCCCAATCCAGCGGATATGGACACCGATAGCTCCATCTTGCGGCGATGCGGACCCGCACCTCTCTTATCCAACGGATTCATGGCGAGGGTTACAAGCCCCGAAGAAGCCGCGAGCCAACAAACATCGTCAAGTGGCCCAACGCGACATCCCGATACGACCCACGACCATTGGACGCCACTATCCGATGTGGCCGCCCGGCTGGTAGAGCCAGTCGGTGGATTGCCACTTCACCCATGGTATCCCGTGAACATCGGTGAAACGCCCTGGCTTGCAAACCTGGCCATAAACCACACACACGTACCGATTTCCCCAGTGCACGCGCAACCATCGTAGTTCGCATTGTTTCATGCAATGTGGTACCTATATGGTACCTCGGACGGGTCGAGTGGTTTTGTGGCAATGGCGAAGGCCAAACTGACAGCTCGGCTGGTTGACAGCATCAAGCCGCCTGAGAGCGGCCAGGCAGACTACTGGGATGCGGCCCTTCCCGGTTTCGGCCTACGAGCATCCTATGGCGGCCGACTCGCTTGGGTTGTCATGTATAGATTTCACGGACGCAAACGACGTCTGACGCTCGGGACCTATCCGGCACTGTCTCTTGCCGATGCCCGGGACCGCGCGAAGCTAGCAGCCTGTCGGACTTGAGCCGGGAGTCGAAATAGGATTCGATGGTATCAGTTGATTTGCCCGCGCGTGATGGAGGCCGTCATGAGCAATTTCCGACCGGTCGACCGGGAGACGGGGTTTCTGCTGCCGCCGTCGGTGGAGGAATGGCTTCCCGAGCGGCATCTGGCGCGCTTCGTGGTCGAGGTGATCGAGCAGTTGGACCTCTCGGCGTTCGTGAAGGCCTATCGCGGCTCGGGCTCGGCGTCCTATCACCCGAGCATGCTGCTGGGGCTTCTGGTCTACGGCTACGCCACGGGGGTGTTTTCGAGCCGCAAGTTGGAGCGCGCGACCTATGATTCTGTCGCTTTCCGCTTCATCGCGGCCAACGATCATCCCGACCACGATACCATCGCCGCGTTCCGGCGGCGTTTTCTCGACCGGATCGAAGGGCTGTTCGTCGAGGTGCTGCTGCTGGCCCGGGAAGCCGGGGTGCTGAAGCTCGGCACGGTGGCGCTGGACGGCACCAAGGTGCACGCCAACGCGAGCCGGCACAGCGCGCTGTCGTGGAAACACGCCTGCGAGCTCGAAGCCCGGTTGAAGGCCGAGGTGGCGGAGTTGATGGCGTTGGCGGAGGCGGCCGATGGGGCGGATGTGCCCGACGGGATGTCGGTGCCCGAGGAACTGGCCCGGCGCGAGGATCGTCTGGCCCGCATCGCCGAGGCTAAGGCGGTGATCGAGGCGCGGGCGCGCGAACGCCTTGAGCGGGAACGGGCCGAGTACGAGGCGAAGCTCGAGGCGCGCGCGGAGAAGGCCGAGAAGACGGGCCGCAAGCCGGGCGGCCGTCCACCCGAGCCGCCGGTGGCCGGGCCCGGGCCGAAGGACCAGGTCAATCTGACCGACGCGGACTCGCGCATCATGCCGGTGGCCGGCGGCGGCTTCGAACAGGCCTACAACGGAGATGTCCCGGTCGATGTTGAAAAGTTGAGGTAGGTGTCGCTCTCCTGGAGCCGTTAGGCTCCGGGTGCTGCGAACCCAAGAGGGAGAACGACACCATGGGAAAGAATATCCGTAGTTCCAGTAGCCCGAAAGCCCTTGCCACCTCGTTTCCTATGCCGCCGCTGGCAGACGCGATGGACGCAGTCCGTCTCAGCGTGGATCGGTTCTGTCTCCTGGCCGGGGTCGAGGCCTTGGCCGAGATGATGGAGGAGGACGCCACGACCGTGTGCGGGGCCCGACATCGTCGCCATGGGAACCGTCGGGGTTATCGCTGGGGCCATACGCAGAGCGAGATCGGCTACCACGGCGGCCGCGTGAAAGTGCAGCGGCCACGGGTTCGCGACCATGCTGGCAAGGAGGTGGGTTTGGAGAGCTGGCAGATGCTGCGCGACGAGCTATAACCGAATCTTGTGTACGGCGTTGAAATGAAGGCGGCGTATCCTGGTGATTGTTGATGTCACCACTTGAGCTAAGCCAAGGAAGGATAGGCCATGAAAGAGAATACCGTTGTTGCTTTTCAAAACCCATCTGATTTTCAGAAAGATCCGTTGACGGAAGTCCTACAAGCTGGAGCTCGCGAGTTGTTGGCCCAAGCCGTTGAGGCCGAGGTCTCCGTGTTTTTGGGTAGCCATGCGGCGCTTGTTGACGCCGCCGGCCGCCGCCGGGTTGTCCGCAATGGATATCTGCCGGAACGCTTCATCCAGACCGGGATCGGCCCGGTGAGCGTGCGCCAACCCCGTGTGCGGGACCGGGGGGACGGCGCCATCCGCTTCACGTCGGCGATCCTGCCGCGCTATCTGCGCCGCGCCAAGAGCCTGGAAGACCTTTTGCCATGGCTGTATCTGAAGGGCATTTCCACCGGCGACTTCGGGGAAGCCTTGGCGGCGCTCCTGGGGAGCTCCGCGCCGGGGCTTTCGGCCTCCACGATCACCCGGCTGAAAGAGGTCTGGGGGGTTGAGGCGGAGCGCTGGCAACGGCGCGACCTCACGGCCAAGCGCTACGTCTATTTCTGGGTGGACGGCATCTATTTCAGCGCCCGCATGGAGGAAGAGAAGCAGTGCATCCTGGTGATCGTCGGGGCCACGGACAAGGGACAGAAGGAACTGATCGCCATCGCCGACGGCTATCGCGAAAGTGAGCAGTCCTGGCTCGAAGTTCTGCTCGATCTCAAGCGGCGCGGCCTTGAAATGGGTCCGCAACTGGCGCTCGGCGACGGCGCGCTCGGCTTCTGGAAGGCGCTCCGCCAAGTCTACCCAGGCGCCCGCGAGCAACGCTGCTGGGTTCACAAGACGGGCAACGTCTTGAACAAGCTGCCCAAGGGTCTGCAAAAGAAAGCCAAGGGGCGCCTGCAAGACATCTGGATGGCCGAAACCAGGAAGGATGCCGAGAGCGCCTTCGACTTCTTCCTGGAAGCCTACGGGCCGAAGTACGACAAGGCCGCGGCCTGCCTGGCCAGGGACCGCGACGTCCTGCTGACGTTCTACGACTTCCCCGCCGAGCACTGGAAGCATGTACGCACGACCAACCCCATCGAGAGCACGTTCGCCACGGTTCGTCTGCGCACCTACCGGACCAAGGGCTGCCTGTCGCGCAAGACGGCGATGGCCATGGTCTTCAAACTATGCCAGCGCGCTCAGAGAAAATGGAGAAAACTCGATGGATCGAACCATCTCGCCGAGATCATTCGCGGCGTCAAATTCGTAGATGGAGAACGCCAGGATCGCGCCGCCGCATGATCAGCCCATACACAACTTTTGACAATAGCTCCTGCGCGACGGCAACCTGTTGCTCGAGTGGGCGCTCAACCTGATGGTGCTGAACGTGTCGACCCGCAAGTACCACCGCGCGGTCCGTCTGCCCGAGGGCGACCTGGCGAAAGCGCGTGGCGACGGCACCTCGAAGTCGGCCGTTTCCCGGCGCTTTGTGGCGCTGTCGCGCAAGAAGATGAAGGCCTGGCTTGCCTCGGACCTCTCGGAGCTCGACCTGCTGGTCATCCAGATCGACGGTCTGCATGTCGGCGACCATGTCTTGGTGGCGGCGATCGGCGTCGATGGCAACGGCGACAAGCATGTCCTGGCCGTGGTCGAGGGGGCGACGGAGAACACTGTCGTCGTCCAGGCCTTGCTCGACAATCTCCTCGCCAGGGGGCTCGATCCGACGCTGCCCCGGCTGTTCATCGTCGATGGCGCGAAGGCGCTCAGCAAAGCGATCCGCAACACCTTCGGTGTGGCCGCCGCCATCCAGCGCGGAGATGTCCCGGTCGATGTTGAAAAGTTGAGGTAGGTGTCGCTCTCCTGGAGCCGTTAGGCTCCGGGTGCTGCAAACCCAAGAGGGAGAACGACACCATGGGAAAGAATATCCGTAGTTCCAGTAGCCCGAAAGCCCTTGCCACCTCGTTTCCTATGCCGCCGCTGGCAGACGCGATGGACGCAGTCCGTCTCAGCGTGGATCGGTTCTGTCTCCTGGCCGGGGTCGAGGCCTTGGCCGAGATGATGGAGGAGGACGCCACGACCGTGTGCGGGGCCCGACATCGTCGCCATGGGAACCGTCGGGGTTATCGCTGGGGCCATACGCAGAGCGAGATCGGCTACCACGGCGGCCGCGTGAAAGTGCAGCGGCCACGGGTTCGCGACCATGCTGGCAAGGAGGTGGGTTTGGAGAGCTGGCAGGTGCTGCGCGACGGCAACCTGTTGCTCGAGTGGGCGCTCAACCTGATGGTGCTGAACGTGCCGACCCGCAAGTACCACCGCGCGGTCCGTCTGCCCGAGGGCGACCTGGCGAAAGCGCGTGGCGACGGCACCTCGAAGTCGGCCGTTTCCCGGCGCTTTGTGGCGCTGTCGCGCAAGAAGATGAAGGCCTGGCTTGCCTCGGACCTCTCGGAGCTCGACCTGCTGGTCATCCAGATCGACGGTCTGCATGTCGGCGACCATGTCTTGGTGGCGGCGATCGGCGTCGATGGCAACGGCGACAAGCATGTCCTGGCCGTGGTCGAGGGGGCGACGGAGAACACTGTCGTCGTCCAGGCCTTGCTCGACAATCTCCTCGCCAGGGGGCTCGATCCGACGCTGCCCCGGCTGTTCATCGTCGATGGCGCGAAGGCGCTCAGCAAAGCGATCCGCAACACCTTCGGTGTGGCCGCCGCCATCCAGCGCTGCCAGGTCCACAAGGGCCGTAACATCATCGAGCGCCTGCCCCTGCATTTGCATGCGAGCGTCAAGAAGGCGCTCCGTCAGGCCTGGGACCAGGACGACGCAGACAAGGCCGAACGGCTGCTGCGCAACCTGGCCCGGCGTCTGGAGCATGAGGAACCGGGCGTCTCGGGCAGCATCCTGGAGGGGCTGGACGAGATACTCACCGTCATCCGCCTCGGCCTGCCGCACGAACTCCGGCGCTCGCTCGCCTGCACCAACATCGTCGAGAACGCGCTCGGCACGGTGCGCCAGGTCACCCGCAACGTCAAACGCTGGAGACACGCCGAGATGGCGCTCAGATGGACCGCCGCCGGCCTGCTGGAGGCCCAGAAAACCTTCCGTCGCCTCAAGGCCTATCGTCAGCTGCCCATCCTCCGAAATGCTCTCCAGGAACACTTGAGAAAGGCTCAGGCCGACAGTGCCATTGAAACCATCATGAAGGCAGCATAGCATCATCAACCAGCGACGCCTGCCCCACGAATTTCAACAGAGATAGGGACATCGCCCCTACAACGCCCAAGCCCTGGTGGCGGCCGACAGCCTGCTGGTGGTCACCAACGACGTGGTCCAGGCCCCCAACGACAAGCGGCAAATCGAGCCGGCGCTGGAAGCGCTCGCCCGCCTTCCCGAGGCGCTGGGCGCGCCCGAGACCCTGCTGGCGGACAGCGGCTACTTCAGCGAGGCCAACGTGAACGCCTGCGCCGAGGCCGAGATCGCGCCGTTGATCACGCCCGGCCGGGAACGCCATCATCTCTCCTGGAAGGACCGCTTCGCCGGCGCGCCGCCGCCCCCGGAGAACCCGACGCCGCTGGAAGCGATGACACATCGACTGGCGACGCCCGAGGGCCGGCAACTCTACGCCCTGCGCAAGCAAACGCCGGAACCGGTGTTCGGCATCATCAAATCGGCCATGGGCTTCCGCCAGTTCTCGCTACGCGGCCTGGACAAGGTCACGGGCGAATGGAACCTGGTGACCCTGGCCTGGAACATAAAGAGAATGTTCACCTTGCAATACGCTTGAGCAGGCGGCCGGACTCCGTACCTCGCGAAAAGGAATAAGAGTATGCTCGCCTTGCGGCACGCGCGAGCAAGCGAACGTACTTCGTGCCCTCACGAGAGGGCATAAGAGTATACTCACCCTGCGGTACGCGCGGCCAAGCGACCGCACTCCGTGTCCTCACGAAAGGCGCTCGATCCCATGACCTCTCCACATCGCGATCCGTCCACACCCATTCTCGCGGACCTCAGTCCGACAGGCTGCTAGCACTGTCGCAAGTTGCTCGCGGCGGCGACCCGGCAAGCGTGAAGCAGAGTGAGCGCCGGGCAGAGAGCTTCGTCGAGCTTGCGGGAGAATACATCGAGCGGCATGCCAAGGTGCGAAAACGCTCGTGGCGCAAAGACGAACTTGCTTTACAGAGAGACATCCTTCCCATGTTCGCCAACAGGAAAGCCACGGACATTACGAGGGCCGATGTCCGCCGGGTGCTTGACGGCATCGTCACGCGAGGTGCCGAGCTATTGTCAAAAGTTGTGTATGGGCTGATCATGCGGCGGCGCGATCCTGGCGTTCTCCATCTACGAATTTGACGCCGCGAATGATCTCGGCGAGATGGTTCGATCCATCGAGTTTTCTCCATTTTCTCTGAGCGCGCTGGCATAGTTTGAAGACCATGGCCATCGCCGTCTTGCGCGACAGGCAGCCCTTGGTCCGGTAGGTGCGCAGACGAACCGTGGCGAACGTGCTCTCGATGGGGTTGGTCGTGCGTACATGCTTCCAGTGCTCGGCGGGGAAGTCGTAGAACGTCAGCAGGACGTCGCGGTCCCTGGCCAGGCAGGCCGCGGCCTTGTCGTACTTCGGCCCGTAGGCTTCCAGGAAGAAGTCGAAGGCGCTCTCATCCTTCCTGGTTTCGGCCATCCAGATGTCTTGCAGGCGCCCCTTGGCTTTCTTTTGCAGACCCTTGGGCAGCTTGTTCAAGACGTTGCCCGTCTTGTGAACCCAGCAGCGTTGCTCGCGGGCGCCTGGGTAGACTTGGCGGGGGTGTGGGTCCGGTGTGGCAAACGTAAGTTATTGAAGTAGCGCGATTTCGCTGTCGAAACGGACGGCCGGAAACGGGGTTTCGTGACAATCGGCCATCCCAGGGGAGGATTTTGTCACGCCGGCAGGGCCGAGCGGGGGAAGGTGGGGACGCTCCGTACCGCAAGAGACGGTAGGATGCTGTGTGGAGAAGCCCAACATCAGGAGCGTTCCCATGTCAGTATCCCGCTCTCCGGCACCCTCGTCCATCGATCTTTCCGGCGTGCCTGCCCGGGTCGCCGAGGCGGTCGCCCAGGTGGTCGCAGTCTGTCACGAGCAGTTTCGCTCGGACCCGTGTCCCGAGGCGTTCGAGGAGGCGGAGTTGCGGGTGCGTGAGACCATGAACGCGCTCGCTTGTGAGCTTCTGGGCGCCGTCATCGAGAAGCGGGACGACGGCGCGTCCCGGATCGAGCGGGACGGGCAGAGCTGGTTCCGGGTGGCGGCGACGCCGAGGACGATCATGACCTCGCTCGGTCCGCTGACCTACCGGCGCGCCCGTTACCGTAGCGGCGCGAGCGGGTCATCGCCGGTGCCGGTCGACGAGAGCCTGGGTCTCGTCGACGATTACCTGACGCGGCCGGCGGCTCAGCTCGGTCTGCTGATGATGGGTCACTGCACGGCGCGGGAAGCGGCGGCGTTCTTTGCGAAGATCGGCGGAATGACGCCGTCGGTGAGCACCCTGCAGCGCCTGACACGGACCATGCACGAGCGCTGGGAGACCCTCGGCCCCGAGACGCTGGACAGCATCCGTGACGCCGAGGGCGTACCGCACGAGGCGGTCAGCGCCTCGGTGTCGCTCGACGGCGTCATGGTGCCGCTGCGGGCCGGCGAAGACGGCCGCGCCGAGGCCTCCTGGCGCGAGGCCGCCTGCGGCACGGTTTCCTTCCACGACGCCAGGGGCGAGCGTCTGAAGACCCTCTATCTCGGCCGCATGCCGGAGAGCGGCAAGGTCACACTGAAGGCGCAGCTCGCAAGCGAAGTCGCACATATCAGGCAGCTGCGCCCCGACGTCAGGATCGTCGCTATCGCCGACGCCGCCGCCGACAATTGGACCTTCCTGGAGACCCTGTCGCCCGAAACCGAGGTCATCGACTTCTGGCATGCCTGCGAACATCTCCGAACGGCATCCGACCATGCGGTGGCCTCCGACTGGTTCGAGAGGTACCGCGAGGTTCTGCGTCACGACCCCTGTGGCGTCGACAAGGTGATCCGGGCGTTGCGCCACCTTCGTGATAGCGGAAAGCCGGATCGGGCCGAGATCGAACGGGAACTCGCCTTCTTCCGCAAGCACCGCCAGCGCATGCGCTACCACGCCCTGAAGGCAGAGGGCGTCGCCATCGGCTCAGGCGTGGTCGAGGCGGCCAACAAGACCCTGGTGACCCAGCGCATGAAGCGCTCCGGCATGCGCTGGCGGATCGCCGGCGGACAGGCTGTGCTGACCTTCCGCGCCCTGATCAAATCCGCTCGCTTCGACCGGGCATGGAAGGCCATCATCGGCGCAACCGACACACCGGCCAACGACAAAATCAATCCCTGTGCCGTCATCGCCATCGCTGCCTGAACTCAATGAACGAAGCCCCTGCTATCAATGCCATACGAGACTCGCACCCCTTGGCGGAGCGCCTTCCAGAAGCCGAGCGCGCCGTCGCCGAGCGCCAGTTGCGGACCCATTTCAAGGCCGCGCCGCTTGAGATCGAGCAGAACTTCGAGCCAGGACTGCTCACTTTCGCGATAGCCGTCGGCGATGGCGATCAGTTCCTTCTGTCCCTTGTCCGTGGCCCCGACGATCACCAGGATGCACTGCTTCTCTTCCTCCATGCGGGCGCTGAAATAGATGCCGTCCACCCAGAAATAGACGTAGCGCTTGGCCGTGAGGTCGCGCCGTTGCCAGCGCTCCGCCTCAACCCCCCAGACCTCTTTCAGCCGGGTGATCGTGGAGGCCGAAAGCCCCGGCGCGGAGCTCCCCAGGAGCGCCGCCAAGGCTTCCCCGAAGTCGCCGGTGGAAATGCCCTTCAGATACAGCCATGGCAAAAGGTCTTCCAGGCTCTTGGCGCGGCGCAGATAGCGCGGCAGGATCGCCGACGTGAAGCGGATGGCGCCGTCCCCCCGGTCCCGCACACGGGGTTGGCGCACGCTCACCGGGCCGATCCCGGTCTGGATGAAGCGTTCCGGCAGATATCCATTGCGGACAACCCGGCGGCGGCCGGCGGCGTCAACAAGCGCCGCATGGCTACCCAAAAACACGGAGACCTCGGCCTCAACGGCTTGGGCCAACAACTCGCGAGCTCCAGCTTGTAGGACTTCCGTCAACGGATCTTTCTGAAAATCAGATGGGTTTTGAAAAGCAACAACGGTATTCTCTTTCATGGCCTATCCTTCCTTGGCTTAGCTCAAGTGGTGACATCAACAATCACCAGGATACGCCGCCTTCATTTCAACGCCGTACACAAGATTCGGTTATAGCTCCGAGGTGCCGACATACAGGCCAATCGAACCTTGGAGATATTGCGCAAGCTGTACAACTGGGCGATCGACCAGGGTCTTGTCGAGTTCAATCCCTGTCATGGGCTCAAGAAACCCAGCATCGAGCGCTCGCGCGAGCGCGTCCTGAACGACGACGAGGTCCGGGCTATTTGGAAAGCTTTGAGCGGAGAGCCCGAGGCGATCGCCACGATGTTTCGACTGCGCTTTCTAACCGCGCAGCGCGGAGGGGAGGTCTCGCACATGCGCTGGGGCGACCTTGACCTCGATTCCGGTTGGTGGGTCATCCCGGCGGAATTATTCAAGGGGAAGCGGTCCCACCGAGTACCGTTGTCTCACCAGGCCGTCGCGGCGCTAAAGCAGCTGCAAGTACACCCGGATTCTCCGTGGGTGTTTCCCAGTCGGCAGCACGAAAAACCTCTGGTCGCTTGGAGGGCGGTTGATCGGCTGCGCCATCGCGCCGGGATCTCATTCCGCGGGCACGACATTCGCAGAACTGTTGCTACCAAACTCGCCCCCGAGCTGGGAGTGGGGCGTTATATCATTGCTCAAATCTTGGGACACGCAGAGCCAGGACCTCGCGTCACCCAGGTCTACGTTCGAGTCGAGCACGATGCCGAGAAGAAAGCGGCGCTCGTCGCGTGGGCTGTGCGGCTCCAAGAGATCGTAACGGGCGTGAAGCAAGCCACCAACGTGGTGACGTTCGCGACGCCGAAGTAGAATCCACTTGGCGCAGCTAGGGTAGCTCCCGAACACTGTATACCGCGCCGAATTTTCTTGCTGCACCGAGTGGAGGCACTCTTGGACCTCTCGCGTGTCTGACGTCAGCGCCTATGCCTAAACCAAGAATGACGGGATGTTGCTTGCGTTGTGTGATCGCTGGGAGAAGCGGCTATCGGAGGGACCCTCAATACCAAAAGCACTTCCAGCGGGTAAGGGGGGAAGGCCTTGGAATCGGTGGCGATCTGTCCCGGCCCTGCCGCGTCGTAGAGTCAGGCGAGCTTCTTGTGGTCCCAACGGTCGAGCCAAGCACCTGAAATCGTCGGGTCGTAGGGATCAACATCCCCGCGCCCCGCGAACGCGTCGTAACTTTCTCGCTCTGCCTTGACCCAGCGCGCCATATCCGGGCGATAGTCGGGGTCGCCGCGCCGCATGATCGGTCCGTGCCTCAACATCCCCTCCAAGCCGGTCGGATCACCGGGGCGTTGCCAACGGAAGTCGATCGCCCAGCGCACCTTGTCCGAATGATTCCACAGGCCCCGATGCGGCGCGTTTTCGTTGATGAAGAGCACGGAGCCCATCTTCATCTCACAGGTGACGATCTCTCCCTTGGGGAGGTCCTCCTCCTTGATGAAGAGATACCAGGACCGCGGGTCTCTCACCCTCTTCTCGACGTAATGCTTGTAGTTGCCGTCCGACCTGTGGCCGCCCCGAACCACCTGTAGGCAGCCGTTCTCGACGGTGGCGTCGATCAGTGGAATCCAGCACGCGGGCTGAACCGTCGTCTGGGCTATCGGCTGCAGATAAGCGGTGTCCTGATGCCACGGAACCGTCATCAGAACGTTGTTCGGCACCTTCGAACGAACGTTCCAGATCGCGCCTCCCTCGATGTCGGGGCCGATCACTTGCTCGACGATGTCGAGCAATTTGTCGCACGACCACAGGTTTGCGAGCGCTGGTCCCATCGCGGTGTCGATCTGAAAAAGCGGCGCTGTACCCTCGAATTCCTCGCTTATCGCGATGAGCTGAGTGTAGAAATTCTTGTCGTTGTGCTCGCTGCGAATCCGGCCTCCGTCATACAACTTCTTGGCAAGGGCCTTCACCTGCTGATTGATCTCTGCAATCATGGGTTGAAGCTCTTCCATAGTCAGAAGGTTCTCGACGATGAGAAAGCCATCGTCCTCGTACTGACGCAGCTGTCGTTCATTTAATGGCATCTCGAAGCCTCCCCGGTTGGACCGTAAACGTCCCGGTGCTAACCGAAACTCTAGCCCCGGGTTCCCCAGCTCTGGGCGAAGCGATGGCCGAGCCTCCGCGCTCGCGGCGATATTCTGCGAATACTAATCACGCGCGGTGCGCGGTGCAACAGGGCTGGCATGCCGCACGAGTGTCTACGCTCAACCGGTCGTGTTGTGCTCGCCCATGATCGCGACGGCAGGGAAGGCGGCCTAGTAGGGGCGACCGATGGAACTGCGGCGGCCCGTCTCAAGTGAATCGAGGCGAATCGAAGGCATCGGAGCGCGACATGTTATTCCGACGGGTCACCGGCAATACGGACCGTGCCATCGGGCAGCGCCGCCGGTGGACCGGGCTGCGGCGAAGTGATATGGTATAGATTGCTCTCTCAATCTTCGCGAGGGCGAGCGAACGGCGTTCTTAGACGACACAGCTTGCCAACAAGGGCGAAGAAGCCCTTGCATCGGCAAATGGATAGGGGGAACAGGGCGATGTTATCGTTTCTAAGAAATCTCGGAAGCGCAATTGCGTGCGCAACATTATTCGCTTTTGTCGGGGTCAGCAACGGACAGGCGCAGGATACTATTAAGGTCGGTGTCATTCAGCCGACGGCTGGCGTATGTGCACAGTGGGGCATTCCAGTAATCGAGGGTGCCAAAATGTGGGCCAATGAGCACAATCAACAGGGGGGGATCCTGGTTGGCGACGGTAATCGCTACCTGTTGGAAGTGCTGGCATATGACAACGTCTGCTACGTGCCCGGGGAAGAGATCAAAGCAGCTAGACGCGCGGTAGCCGACGGCGTCGCTGTGATTCTTCAGACCTTTACACCGGCATCGCGCGAAGCGATAGCTGAGATAGTCAACGAGGCCAAAATCCTCACGACCTCATACGGCGCGGGTTGGTTGAGTGAGGATTATCCCTATCTGATTGGTGGAATATCGGGTGCGCCAGCCTCAATGATGCAGCTTACTGCCCACGTCGCCAAGACCCGGCCCGAGTTGACGCGATACGCGTTTTTGGTCGTCGACCTTTCGTTCGGTCTGGCAGGACGCGCTTACGCTTTGGCCGGCGTCGCCCCGCATTCGGACACAGTTGAGGTAGTTTTCGACCAACTGTATAACCCTGACGCTACAGCGGACATGCTGGGGCTGTTGACGCCAGTGTTCCAATCAAATCCGGATGTGGTTGTGGAGTATGGATTCTCGCCTGCGCAGAAGGCCGTGCTCTTGGAGATCTCAGAACAGTTCGGATTCGAAGGCGTGTTGATCAGTGAAGGCTGGAGCAACAGCTACCTCGAGGAGCGCGTTTCTCTCGATGCCTTCCAAGGGCGCCTGTATCAGGGCTATTCGATAGATGGTGAAGAGCCAAGCTATAGCCCGCGTGCTCACGAGGCTTATAAGCGATGGGTTGAAGAAAATGGACCAGAGAATTGGTCGGTGTACACTAGCATTGCCTACTCGGTGTTTGTTGGGCTGGAGGAGAGCTACTCAAAAGCGACTGGACCCTCAGGTGAGGAGTTGCTTGCTGCGCTCACTTCTACTGATACGATCGAACACCCGTTGTTCGGCCCATCACGATGGGGCGGCGGTGACATTTTCGGAGCGGATCATCATTTGCTGACTCCGATGCCGATTTACCTCCTTGGTGACAACAACAGCTACGTCGTCGACGCGGTGGCCGACCTTGCCCAGTGGTGGGAAGAGAACGGCGAAAAAGCACTGCCGGTACTGGACAGTGGCGGGCAAGTGTACAAGTAGCTCGACCGCGACAAGGCTGGGATGGGGCGGCGCGTCCGCTGCCCCATCGCACAGCCTTCTCCGTGTCAGCTAATGGCCGATACCGTTGATAAAGTCTGCTTGTGAGATGGCTCGAAGGGTGAGTTGCTGTCGAGGCGACGCCGGCGCGGACCTATGACGAGGTGGCCGCGACCAGGACCATGCTTGATCGGACGGAGGAGCGCCTTGCTCTAAAGCCCGGGCGTTCTCGCCGCCGACACCGCCTATGTCACGGGCAAGTTCCTCGGCTGCTGACGAACAAGGGCATCGAGCCCCACATCCCGGTCTGGGATATGAGCCGGCCCGGGAGATGGGACATTCGCGCGTGCCGACTGCGTCTATGACAAGGAGAGGGACATCTACGTCTGTCCCAACGGTAAGGAGCTGCGCACATCCGGCACGGCTCACGACGGCACGACGCTCAAATACATCGCCAAGAGGAGTGAGTGCGCCCGATGCCCGCTCAAGCAGCGGTGCACAACGGGCCTGGAGCGCCGTCTCTCGCGTGATGTTAACGGGAAGGCCCGTGACTACGCCCGATCATTGGCCAAGACCGAGCCGTTCAAGACGTCCCGGCGCGAGCGCAAGAAGGTCGAGATGCTGTTCGCCCACTTGAAACGCCATCTCGGCTTCGAAAGGCTGAGGCTCAGGGGGCTCACCGGCGCCACCGACGAGTTCCTGCTGGCCGCCACCGCGCAGAACCCCAAACGTTTCCCCCGGCGCGCCGCCATTCCGCAGCCCCCCTTCCCCAAAGCACCATGAACGCCATGCTGGAGCGCCAGAAACACGACCCGCCAGACAGAAAACTGCCCCGCTATCACACCGAGGCAGAACCATACGTCCGCTATTCCTAGAAGCAGACATCGAAAACCCCATCGTCGAGAAGTTTGTCAACGGTATCGGACTGAAAATGCAGATTCTGGTCAACATAGTATCACTCAGCGCGTTCTATGTGTCTTTCGCACTCGGATTGGCGCTGATTTTCGGTGTCATGCGGACCATTAATTTAGCTCATGGCGAATTCTATATGCTTGGCGGCTATGTGCTTTGGCTTATGGTTGTGGTGCTGAAGGGTATTGTCCCTGGTCCGGCAATCTTCATGGTGGCGTTGGTGGTCGGATTCTCTACCGTGGGACTACTAGGATTGCTGTTGCAGTTAAGTCTGTTTCGGGTCTTGCGGAGTCAACCTTTCGCAATTCTTATGGCAACGCTAGGCTTGTCGTACATCATCCAAGTCTTGGTGACGCAGTTTATCGGACCTATTGGGAGATCCGTGCCGACGCTGTTTCGCGGATTCATCCGCACAGAGACGATGATTATCCCTTATCAGCGCTTGGCGGTCGCAGGACTGGTCTTCGTTGCCGTTGCCGTTCTTTGGATCTTTCTCACTCGAACGAAACCAGGTCGGTCGGTCCGCGCCGTGGCGCAAAATCCGCGCGGTGCGATCCTTCAGGGCATTAGCCTCGCTCGGGTTTCCGCAATGACCATGTTGATTGGAACCGGTCTGGCGGCGTTTTCTGGCATACTGATTGGAAGTATCAACTCTGTGCATCCCTTCATGGGCGCGGACGCGCTATGGCGTGCTTTCATCATCATTATTGTCGGAGGGGTTGGCAGCATTCCCGGCGCCGCCATAGCGGCGGTGCTGTTTGCCGTACTTGATACGTCGCTAAACGCGACCGGAATGGGGCATTTTGCGCCTATGATTGACGCGCTTCTTATGCTCAGTGTCCTCTCTTTCTTACCCCACGGATTGATGGGAACGCGCGAATGAAAGTGAGATGGCAGAAGAATAGACCTGACGTAGGTGATCATGGGTCTGAGTCCCCCACAGCTTCACATCGCGTAATCAACCTCCGTACTTGGGTGCTGGTTGCTTCGATATTGGGGGCGGCTGTCGGCGCGCTCTTCCTACCATTTCTGCTTTCGACCTATCACAAAGAGATTCTTGTTCTATTTATGATCAACGCGATGCTCGTCCTGGGGTACCGCACGATTACGACGATGGGTGGCTGGTCGTTTGCGCATACGGCCATCATGGGACTGGGTTCATATACCATGGCTATCCTTACCCAAGCGGAATTTGGGGTTTCCTTTTGGCTGACGTTACCACTTGCGGCGGTCGTCGCCGGAGTTTTTTCCGCCCTTCTGTCCTATCCCGTATTAAGAACAAGAGGTTTCTATTTTTTCCTCAGCACATTCGCTGCGGGGGAGGCGCTGCGTCAGTCGTACAAGCAGTTCACGGGAATAACTGGCGGCACCTATGGGATCTCGTTTATTCCGCGCCCCGGATCAATCCTTGGTGTGTCGTTCGAAAGCACAATCTCATACTACTATCTTGTTCTGCTCTTCACTATTGTTATTGCGCTATTTCTGATAGCATTTAACGGATCTCGCCTCGGGAGAACTATTACCGCAGTTGCGCAGAACGAAGAGCTTTCGCTTTCGATCGGCATCGACACCAGACGTTACCGGATGATCGCCTTTGTCCTCGGCTCAGTCATTGCAGGCGTGGCTGGGGTGTTTTTCGCGAATTTCAATGGCATCATCAATCCGGCCGATTTCGGTAGCAGCCTCATGTTCAAGGTTATCGCGGCAGCCATCGTGGGAGGTGTGCGCACGATTTGGGGCCCTATCCTGGGCCTTTTCTACCTTACGGCGATTGAAGAACTGTTTTTTAGTTACGCCGAATGGGTGCCGCTGCTGTGGGGCGTGAGCGTGATTGGAGTATTAATCTTTTCTCCTGACGGGCTTGAAAGCATAGCTACGTCATTTTTGACGCGGTGTCGGGCATCAATTACAAGGTTCTTCGACGCTTGAATCTGACGGGTCATCACAATGCTCATTCTTAAGGACGTTACCAAGCGTTTTGGGAACTTGGCGGCGGTCGACGGCATATCGTTCGAAGTCAAGAAGGGCGAGATCTTCGGATTGATGGGCCCCAATGGATCAGGGAAGACAACCGCGTTTAATCTGATTAGCGGTTTCCTTAAGCCGTCCGCCGGAGAGATCCTTCTGAACGGCCAGAAGATTGACGGATTATCCCCGCACCGGATCGCTGGCCGCGGCCTCGTTCGCACATTTCAGATTACGAGCGTCTATTCGGATTGGACGGTCCGTCAAAACATCGAGATGGGACACCACCTTATACTTGGCGGATTTCTCTCCACTGTAGCCGATCGGCGCGTCGATCTCGAGGCCAGCTGTGAGACCATACTCACTTTCCTTCGACTGAAGGAGTATGAGCACCGCAAAGCCGGACTCTTGCCTGCCGGTCTTCGGCGTACGCTTTCCATAGCCACCGCTATGGCATGCCGTCCGTTGCTCCTACTGCTTGACGAGCCGTTGGCGGGTCTCAACTCCTCTGAAAAGCTGGCCGTCGGAGGATCCATATCGCAGCTCCGTGACAATGGGGTGACCATTATGCTTGTCGAGCACGATGTCCGGTCCATGATGTCACTTTGTGACCGCCTGGTAGTGATCAACTTTGGGCGGAAAATCGCAGAAGGTGAACCGCAGGAGATCAGCAAAAACCCGGACGTCATCGAAGCATATCTCGGTCGCGGTGAGGGCTCCTATGCTTGAAGTTCGGGATTTGGTTGTCCGATACGGCGCAGTGACAGCGATTGATGGGGTTTCGATGGCGTTCGAGCCCGGCGTCGTCACCAGTGTCATAGGAAGCAATGGGGCCGGAAAAACAACCCTGCTAAACGCGATATCTGGCATGGTCCGGCCAGCATCGGGTTCTGTCTGGTTCGAGGGCGAACGCCTTGACCGAAGAACCCCGCAGCAGATCGTGGCAAGCGGTATTACACAGGTACCGGAAGGACGGGAGTTGTTTCCCCGGATGTCCGTCATGGACAACCTTCTGTGCGGTGCAGTATTGCGTTCGGACACGGTTGCAATCCGCAAGGACCTCGACAAGGTATTTGGTTACTTTCCGATTCTAGAGCGTCGCCCTAATCAGTTGGCGCGCGACTTGAGTGGTGGTGAGCAACAGATGCTGGCATTGGGCCGGGCGCTCATGGCGAGGCCGCGAATGTTCCTACTGGACGAGCCCTCAACCGGTCTCGCGCCACTGGTTGAGAAAGAGGTAATGGACACTGTGCGCCGTCTGGCAAAAGACGAGGATGTCGGGGTAGTTCTCGTTGAACAAAACGCCGCGCTTGCATTGGCGGCGTCGAAAAACGCGTATGTTCTTGAGCTTGGATCGATTTCAGTGGTGGGGCCTGCAAGCGAGTTATTGAATGATGATCGTGTACGCGCCGCATACCTAGTGGATTGACTCTAGCAGATGTTTCCCGCGGTTGACCTTAACCATTAATTGGCACTGGAGCGAGGCACGGCGGCTCCGCCGATTGAGTTGATCGGAAAATATTAGAGCGACAGCGTGTTTTGCTCGACAAGGAACAGCCGACGTTTGAAAACGTTGATGCCGACAAGCTTTGTGACGTCGCTCGGCCCGGTGATTGCCGGGGTTGTCGACCACGCGCTCCCGTCATAGTTATGAGGCGCATCCGCACCGTTGACCATAACGATGAAATCGCCGCCCGCCGTGCCGAAGCTGACATGCTGAAATCGGCTGTTGGCCAATCCGGTCAGCTCGGGCGCGCCGACCGCTCCGCTGGCCGAGGCGTCGTAAACCGCGCCGCCCGGGACCGACAGAAGCTTTCGGGTGGACCCGGCGGCGTACTCCATTCAGAGTCTAGACGGCCGCCCCAATGCCTGTGGCGTGGTTGGTCGAGCCCCGGCGCAACCGCGCATTAGCGGTACCGGGGAAGAAGTTGTCGACGATTACCGCGTCCGTCAGGGCCATCTCGGCAAGGTTGTCGCGGGCATTCCAACCACCGACCGGCGCCGGCGTCGATGCCCCGACAAGCGTTTCGATCCGAGCCGGGTTGGTTCGCAACGGCTGTATCAGCATCGGCGGACACCCCATCTAAGGGTGAGCAGCGTGGCGAAGGTAAACGGCGTGCGAACAAACATGTCCCCCAATCCGGGGCGCCCACGCCACTTCCTACGCCTCAAAAAATGTGCCGTTGGCCAGGGAGGCCTCGCATCGGCTGCCGATCCCGCGAGCAGGCGTCCCTTGCCCTGGAGGCGTTGCGGCCGCTATCCCCGCTTCCCCTCTATCAGCTAACTCACGAAGGCAGTGGTAGAAGTGCCCCGTCCGTGCTTATAGTGTGCCGGTCAGTCTTCGCGACCCGGCGTATCGCCACCGTCACGAACTGAGATCCCGCTCGCGCGCGTGCGCGGGTGGCCGTAATTGTGCGACAAGGAACCGACACCATGACGACTGGAACCGTGAAATGGTTCAACCCCACCAAGGGTTACGGCTTCATCAGCCCCGATGACGGCGGAAAGGACGCTTTCGTCCACATCTCCGCGGTCGAGCGCGCCGGGCTGGCCAGCCTAGCTGAAGGCCAGCGCGTTGAGTACGAGCTACAGCAAGGCCGAGACGGTAAGACCTCGGCCGAGGACATCAAGCTCGCCGACTGATCCTGCGAGAACAGCTGCCGGGTCGCGCCAAGGACTGCGCGGCCCGGCAGCTCGGACTGCTTCCGGCGCTTTCACTTGGTGCATGGACGGTGGGCGGTTCCCGATAAGCGATCGGTCGCAACGCTCGGACGGTTGCGGTCGATGTACGTCGGTCCGTCGTATTGCGTCCGACGCACCACCCGCTGAACGTGCCCGGTTGGCGTCGCTGCTAGCTGCGGCGCCGATCCATCAGCCGTCCTCGGCCTCGATGCGGGTCCACAGCTCGCGGATCATATCCTTCATCATCAGCGATTCCCGCCAGCGATCCGAGAGCTCTAGTCCGTCGGGGCCGGTCATCGCGTACTCCCTCGGCCCCAGCTCGCACAGGAAGGTCAGGGTCGCGTCGGCCGGAGCGCGCCGGCGCCAGCTCCTGAAGCCATACGCCCACCACTCCATGAACAAATCGACCCAGTCCTTGTGGTGGGGGAAGCTGATCTGGATCTGCACCTGTTCGCGGCTTGCTACCCGGCCATGGAAGCCCCAACAGTTGTCGATGATGCGGTGCATTAGAGCGTGGTTTTCGTCCGAGATCGGCCACGCGAACTCACGCCCCACGACGTAGTGTGACAAATCGCCCGTCAGCCGCAGGTCGGGAAAACGATCGAGAAGATGGAGCGTGAAGAAAAGATCGGTAGTCATGCGGTCGCGGTGGGTTTCGATATGGACCGGAATGCTCGCGTCCTCGGCCAGCCGACGCCAGCCCTCCACCACGGGAATCGCTTCCTCAAGTGTGTAAGGTCTCAAGTTGGGTTGGACATTCAGGTGATCGACGACAGCGCCGAACGACGCAACCTGCTCAATGACTGGCTTCAGATCGTCGACGCTGGCCGGAAAACAGAACGTGGCAGCGGTCATACCGTTCTTGGCCAAGAACGCGGTGATCGTGTCTGCGACCGCGAAATCGTGGAAGCCGACGCCATCGAAGCCGGCATCTCGGATCATCTCGAGTTTTTGCTCAAGCGGATGTTCCACGCCATCGGCACGACGGCGCTCCATCGCCCACATCGATTGATAAACCAATAGCTTTTGCATTGAGCTCCCCGCTCCCCGACCTCACCGCAGCCCTCCGAGTTCGCATCGTACCACGGCCGGGACTCGCCTTGCCTTGGTCGCGCCTTGAGGTGCCCTACCGCCAGGCGCCGCTCAAAGCCTTTGACCGGCGCTGATCGGGCGCAGCGGCATCAGCGGGCGGTAGTGCCGCCGTCCACCGGTAGCATGATCCCGGTGACGAACCGTGCGGCGTCGGAGGCGAGATACATGACCGCGTGAGCGATGTCGAGCGGCTCGCCGACGAAGCCAGCGGGCACGTGTTCCCTGAGGCGTTCGCGGATCTCAGCCGACGACAGCCCGGCCGATTCCCAACCTCGGTCCATCATCGGCGTATCGATGTCGCCAGGACAGACCGCGTTCACGCGGATACCGTCGCCGGCATGGTCGATCGCCATGGCCTTGGTCAACATGACGATGGCGCCCTTCGTCGCGCTATATGCCACGATATTCTTGTAGGCGATCAGCCCGCACTCCGACGACATGTTGACGATCGCGCCGCCGCCCTGACGCTTCATCGCTCGCACTGCCGCGCGCGCCATGTAGAAGCTGCCACTGATGTTGGTCTCCACCAGCGACCGCCAGACCTCGTTGGTGGTCTGGTCGATCGAGGTATGCGAGACGACTCCGGCGTTGTTGAACAACACGTCGAGGCGGCCGGCGCGCGCCACGGTCTCGGCCACGAGATCGTCGCAGAACACGGCGTCGGCCACATCGCCGAGCCGCAGCTCGACCTGCCCACCCGCGCTACGGATTTCGTCGACCAGCGCTTCGCCGCGCGCCTCATCGCGGCCCGACGCCACCACCCTGGCGCCGTGAGCCGCGAAGGCGCGAGCCGTTCCCGCGCCGATGCCCGAGGTGGCCCCTGTTATCAGGACCACCTTCTCGTTGAACGCGTCGTCAGCGAACAGGCGTGCCACGTCGACCTTGGGCGCAGCGCGGTCAGCGAGCAAAGCCGCCGATCTGCCCCATGTAGACGGCTCCGAAGCCGTCCAGGGCTCCGCGCACCGCGTCATCGGGACTGCCATAAACGACAAACTGCCCCATGTAGACGGGACTGCCATAAACGACAAACCTGGTCGGGTCGACGACTGCCAACAAGCGAGGAGCAAATTTCTCGCCGAAGGTCGCGACATGAGCCATCGCGCCCACCGAGTCTA
Source organism: Alphaproteobacteria bacterium (assembly GCA_965226045.1). Lineage (GTDB taxonomy): Bacteria > Pseudomonadota > Alphaproteobacteria > VGEJ01 > VGEJ01 > CBDDBU01. Next base: position 206,194 of record CBDDBU010000027.1, on the reverse strand, counting down.
CATAGCGCTCGTAGACGTGACAGGTCTTCTGGTCGGCGCTCACGAACCATTCATAGTCGGTGGTGCCCGGCTCCGCGCGCGAGGATTCCACCATGTCGTGCATCACGGTCTTGAAATTGTCGAACTCGCCATCCTTGATACTGACCTCGAGTACCCAATGCACCGCGCTGCCCATTTCGCCATCCTTTCGGTGATTACCGTTGTGCCGTCGCAAAGGGTAGCGCGCTTCGCTATTGAGGGCGAGCGAATGGGGCCCCAGTGTCCAACGCGCGTCGCAGCACAAGCATTGGGTTCCCCCGCCCTGCCCGGGTCGGCGGGCGCCTTCAGCGGCGGACCGGTCACAGGTGCGCCATCGCCCGAGTTCGCTTTACCCCGCGCGGTACTATTGCAACGCTGACCCTCGCCCACCGCTCCCGGCCCAGTCTCGTACCTCGCCCGTCCGCGCCCCCGGCGCCGATGGACAGGTGGCCCTGCGTTGTTTACATCTCGGGGCGGGTCGGCCGCTTTGGGAGGAAGTTGAGTCATGGATATCGGCGTATTTTTCTTCGCCACGGAATACAGCATTCGCGTCGATGAGCTCGCGGCAGCACTCGAAGAGCGTGGCCTCGAGTCGCTGTTCCTATGCGAGCACACCCATATTCCGACCAACCGCGCCTCGCCTTTTCCCGGCGGTGGCGAACTGCCACGCGAGTACGCGCACACCTACGACCCGTTTGTCGCGCTCTCCTTTGCCGCCGGGGTCACCACGCGGCTCAAGCTCGGCACTGGCATCTGCCTGGTGCCGCAGCGCGACCCGATCGTCACCGCTAAGTCGGTGGCCAGCGTCGACCGGCTATCGAACGGCCGCTTTGTGTTCGGCATCGGCGGCGGCTGGAACGCGGAGGAAATGAAAAATCATGGCGCCGATTACAAGACCCGCTTCAAGTCGATGCGCGAGCGGGTGCTGGCGATGAAAGCGCTTTGGACCGAGGACGAGCCGGCCTTCCACGGCGATTTCGTCAACTTCGATCCGGTTTGGTGTCATCCCAAACCGGTGCAGGACCCGCACCCGCCCATCCTATTGGGCGGCGAGAGCGACCACACGCTGCGGCGCATCGTGGAATATTGTGACGGCTGGTTCCCGCGGGGCCCGCGGTTCGACGCGAAGACGGATATGCTGCGGCTGCACGCCACGGCTGAGGCTGCCGGACGCGATCCAGAGGAGCTCTCGGTGCATGTGTTCCGGCCGGAGCCTGAGAAAGGCGCGCTCGATAGCCTCCGTGCGGCCGGTGTCGCGCGGGCCATCCTGGGTGTACCGTCGGAACCCCGCGACAGCGTGCTGCCGCTCCTCGATCGCTACGCCAAGCTGTCGTAGAAACGCGCGTTAGCTCACTGCTGAAGCATTGCGGTCGCCTGTAACTGCGCCCGCAGGATGTGCGCGAGTGCGGCAACGAAGCCGTCGTCGTTGGCGCGGCGCATAGGCCACAGTCCGGCGACAGTGGCGACCATCGCGCGGAGGAATATGGCGTATTCGGCCTGACTGAGGGCCAACAAGGCGCCTCGAAGAGCCCGCGAGACACGTTTGCCATGGTCGGCGAGATCGCGTTCGAACGCCATACGCCCTGCCGCGGACAAATCGCGCACCAGCACCGGGTGGAGCATGCTGGCAAGCGCGCGCAACCGCGCTTCTTCGCCGCAGGCACGGGCCATCCCGCCTGCGCCTGCGTCCGAGCCGCCTCCAGTGTCGGTGGTCTGGCCGAGCGCTGCGAGCCGGCGCTCGACGCGCTCGCTCCAGCGCGCCCAACCGTACACCGACTTCAAACGTTGTGACCTCGAACTATCTGCCCACGGTGACGCGCGGGAGATGTCCCGGTCGAAAAGTGAGGTTGAAAAGTTGAGGTAGGTGTCGCTCTCCTGGTCGGCGCACCGGTAGGCTCCGGGTGCTGCAAACCCAAGAGGGAGAACGACACCATGGGAAAGAATATCCGTAGTTCCAGTAGCCCGAAAGCCCTTGCCACCTCGTTTCCTATGCCGCCGCTGGCAGACGCGATGGACGCAGTCCGTCTCAGCGTGGATCGGTTCTGTCTCCTGGCCGGGGTCGAGGCCTTGGCCGAGATGATGGAGGAGGACGCCACGACCGTGTGCGGGGCCCGACATCGTCGCCATGGGAACCGTCGGGGTTATCGCTGGGGCCATACGCAGAGCGAGATCGGCGACCACGGCGGCCGCGTGAAAGTGCAGCGGCCACGGGTTCGCGACCATGCTGGCAAGGAGGTGGGTTTGGAGAGCTGGCAGGTGCTGCGCGACGGCAACCTGTTGCTCGAGTGGGCGCTCAACCTGATGGTGCTGAACGTGTCGACCCGCAAGTACCACCGCGCGGTCCGTCTGCCCGAGGGCGACCTGGCGAAAGCGCGTGGCGACGGCACCTCGAAGTCGGCCGTTTCCCGGCGCTTTGTGGCGCTGTCGCGCAAGAAGATGAAGGCCTGGCTTGCCTCGGACCTCTCGGAGCTCGACCTGCTGGTCATCCAGATCGACGGTCTGCATGTCGGCGACCATGTCTTGGTGGCGGCGATCGGCGTCGATGGCAACGGCGACAAGCATGTCCTGGCCGTGGTCGAGGGGGCGACGGAGAACACTGTCGTCGTCCAGGCCTTGCTCGACAATCTCCTCGCCAGGGGGCTCGATCCGACGCTGCCCCGGCTGTTCATCGTCGATGGCGCGAAGGCGCTCAGCAAAGCGATCCGCAACACCTTCGGTGTGGCCGCCGCCATCCAGCGCTGCCAGGTCCACAAGGGCCGTAACATCATCGAGCGCCTGCCCCTGCATTTGCATGCGAGCGTCAAGAAGGCGCTCCGTCAGGCCTGGGACCAGGACGACGCAGACAAGGCCGAACGGCTGCTGCGCAACCTGGCCCGGCGTCTGGAGCATGAGGAACCGGGCGTCTCGGGCAGCATCCTGGAGGGGCTGGACGAGATACTCACCGTCATCCGCCTCGGCCTGCCGCACGAACTCCGGCGCTCGCTCGCCTGCACCAACATCGTCGAGAACGCGCTCGGCACGGTGCGCCAGGTCACCCGCAACGTCAAACGCTGGAGACACGCCGAGATGGCGCTCAGATGGACCGCCGCCGGCCTGCTGGAGGCCCAGAAAACCTTCCGTCGCCTCAAGGCCTATCGTCAGCTGCCCATCCTCCGAAATGCTCTCCAGGAACACTTGAGAAAGGCTCAGGCCGACAGTGCCATTGAAACCATCATGAAGGCAGCATAGCATCATCAACCAGCGACGCCTGCCCCACGAATTTCAACAGAGATAGGGACATCGCCGACGCGCGTGCATTCCTTCCTTAGTTTCCAATCGGGCCTTCCTTAGTTTCCAATCGGGCGGAGGCCGAAAGTCTCGACCAGCGCGGCGAGACCAGAGCGAAGGGTTCGCGCATTGTCGACGTCGGCCGCAAGCGGCGCGACCGGAAGCAGCCATCGCGGCGTCTCGTCATAGAGGATCGCTGCATCCACGAGAAGCTTGGTGCGCCGCCCCTGCGCCAGAAGCGCGGCACGCGACCGGCCGTAGTGTCGCTCGAAGCCCGCCCGCTGCTCATCTGTGTGAGCCGCCGGCGCCGGACCCCCGGCGCGCTCGAAGTCTACGGCCGCCGGACTCGCGCGGCCAAGCACGGACGGCACGACATCGAGACGCGGGGCACGATCATTACCGGCCGGCGCGTCCCGCTAGCGGACATACTTGCCCAAATGCTCCAGTATATTTCGTTCAAGCGCGGCGTTGAGGTCTGCCATGAGATCTTCGGTCATGGCATGGAATAGACGCTGGCGCTCGTTGAGTGTAGCGTCCTCTGGAACCGATCGCGCTCTCACTGCGCTGGCTTCGACGTAAGCTTCTCTGCCGCGCGCCTCGGACACGATTTCTATGACGACGCTCAACCGTGCCTGGTAGCGCTCCGACTGGTCGGTCGTAAGCGCGCCCTCAAGCCCCTCTTCAACCTCGAGTGGCGTCTCGGCAACCGATGCGTCGCGAACGATGAACCGCGCCTTACGGCTCGTCCCCACGGCCTTCATCCGGTCGCGCCCCCAACGCGCCGCGGCGGTGGCGGGAGAGGTTGAAAAGAGATGCTCGACGTATGGTGGCTTGAGCGGCGGCACATACTCGTCGAGAACTTCGATTTGCGCCACGTCGAGTTGAAAACTGCCGAGGTGTTGGAACGTGATCTCGGGCAATGCGGGTGGCGCCGCCGAGTTGGCGCATGCGCCGAGCGCCAGCACCGAGAGCAGGGCGGCCGCAACTCTTAGGGCGGGCTTAGACCACATCGAATCACACCTCTGTTCACTCGGGCGCGTGCACACCGGACGAAGGCCGAGGCCCCGCCAGGCGGCCGACGCGCCGCCGAATCAATGTACTGCATAAATGAGGGCGGCGGACCTAGTTGCGCATAAGCTGGGGGAGATGTCCCGGTCGATGTTGAAAAGTTGAGGTAGGTGTCGCTCTCCTGGAGCCGTTAGGCTCCGGGTGCTGCAAACCCAAGAGGGAGAACGACACCATGGGAAAGAATATCCGTAGTTCCAGTAGCCCGAAAGCCCTTGCCACCTCGTTTCCTATGCCGCCGCTGGCAGACGCGATGGACGCAGTCCGTCTCAGCGTGGATCGGTTCTGTCTCCTGGCCGGGGTCGAGGCCTTGGCCGAGATGATGGAGGAGGACGCCACGACCGTGTGCGGGGCCCGACATCGTCGCCATGGGAACCGTCGGGGTTATCGCTGGGGCCATACGCAGAGCGAGATCGGCTACCACGGCGGCCGCGTGAAAGTGCAGCGGCCACGGGTTCGCGACCATGCTGGCAAGGAGGTGGGTTTGGAGAGCTGGCAGGTGCTGCGCGACGGCAACCTGTTGCTCGAGTGGGCGCTCAACCTGATGATGCTGAACGTGTCGACCCGCAAGTACCACCGCGCGGTCCGTCTGCCCGAGGGCGACCTGGCGAAAGCGCGTGGCGACGGCACCTCGAAGTCGGCCGTTTCCCGGCGCTTTGTGGCGCTGTCGCGCAAGAAGATGAAGGCCTGGCTTGCCTCGGACCTCTCGGAGCTCGACCTGCTGGTCATCCAGATCGACGGTCTGCATGTCGGCGACCATGTCTTGGTGGCGGCGATCGGCGTCGATGGCAACGGCGACAAGCATGTCCTGGCCGTGGTCGAGGGGGCGACGGAGAACACTGTCGTCGTCCAGGCCTTGCTCGACAATCTCCTCGCCAGGGGGCTCGATCCGACGCTGCCCCGGCTGTTCATCGTCGATGGCGCGAAGGCGCTCAGCAAAGCGATCCGCAACACCTTCGGTGTGGCCGCCGCCATCCAGCGCTGCCAGGTCCACAAGGGCCGTAACATCATCGAGCGCCTGCCCCTGCATTTGCATGCGAGCGTCAAGAAGGCGCTCCGTCAGGCCTGGGACCAGGACGACGCAGACAAGGCCGAACGGCTGCTGCGCAACCTGGCCCGGCGTCTGGAGCATGAGGAACCGGGCGTCTCGGGCAGCATCCTGGAGGGGCTGGACGAGATACTCACCGTCATCCGCCTCGGCCTGCCGCACGAACTCCGGCGCTCGCTCGCCTGCACCAACATCGTCGAGAACGCGCTCGGCACGGTGCGCCAGGTCACCCGCAACGTCAAACGCTGGAGACACGCCGAGATGGCGCTCAGATGGACCGCCGCCGGCCTGCTGGAGGCCCAGAAAACCTTCCGTCGCCTCAAGGCCTATCGTCAGCTGCCCATCCTCCGAAATGCTCTCCAGGAACACTTGAGAAAGGCTCAGGCCGACAGTGCCATTGAAACCATCATGAAGGCAGCATAGCATCATCAACCAGCGACGCCTGCCCCACGAATTTCAACAGAGATAGGGACATCGCCTAAGCTGGCGCACCTCGCGTAAGATCGACCCCTCGCCCCGACCGCGCACACATAAACATCCGCCATGGCCCATGCCTCTCGCTAAGTGATCTACGCGGCGCTTGCCGGCAACACCCTGATCGCCGCCACCAAGTTCGGAGCAGCCGCACTCACCGGCAGCTCGGCGATGCTCAGCGAAGCCCTTCATTCGATCGTGGATACCGGCAACCAGTCGCTGATGTTGCACGGATTGAGGCGAGCCGCGCGTCCGGCGGACCAACGTCATCCCTTCGGCTACGGCATGGAGCTCTACTTTTGGACCTTTGTCGTGGCCATCCTGATCTTCGCGGTCGGCGCGGGTTTGTCACTGTACGAAGGCGTCGTCAGTATCCTCGAACCGGACCCCATCACCTCGCCGTACGTCAACTACGCGGTCCTCGGCGCCGCGGCGATTTTCGAGGCTGGCGCCTGGCTCGTGGCGTTCGGCGAGTTTCGCAAGAGCTAAAGGACCGCTCAGCTACCTCGCGGCCGTCCGTGACAGCAAGGACCCTACCGTCTTCACCGTACTTTTCTAGGATAGCGCCGCCCTGCTCGGCCTGGTCGTGGCCTTCCTGGGCATCTTCCTGGCACGACAGCTCGACATACCCGAACTCGACGGCGTGGCGTCGACACTGATCGGCGTGATTCTGGCGTCGACCGCTGCTTTGCTAGCTCACGAGAGCAAGGGACTGCTAATCGGCGAATCGGCAAGTCCAGCCCTGGTCGCCGGCACCAGCCGCATCGTGGGTGGCGAGACCGGCGTTGTTCGCGTCAACGAGCTGCTGACGATGCGCCTGGGCCCTCTCGATGTTTTGGTGAACTTGAGCTTGGATTTCGCGGATGGCATGTCGTCCTCCGAGGTCGAGGCCTCGATCTCGGAGATCGAGCGACAGGTCAAGACAACCCACCCCGAGGTCTCGCGCGTGTTCATCGAAGCGCAGAGTTGGTGAGCGCATGCGCGCGACCGCGGCGGTCCGCCTTAGTCTACGGCCGCGCTTCTCGCGCTACCCCGGTCCTTTGGTCTTCTTCCAGCGTGGGGCTTACGCCGGCTACTCGGGTCTGATGCATTCGGCGACGGTAACGATCGGCGTCATAGGATCTACCGCGATGCAAGAGGCAGCGGTTGTCCCAGATCAGCAAGTCGCCAACCTTCCAGCGATGTTGGTAGATGTTCTCGGGACGCACCGCGCGAGCTATCAGATCGTCGATCAGGCCGCGCGCATCTTCGTCTCCCCAGCCTTCGATCGAGCGTGCGTGTGAGCCCACGTAGTAGCTCTTCTCGCCAGTCACCGGGTTCGAACGCACCAGCTTCTGCGGCACCGCCGGCAGTGATGCGGCCAACGAAGGTGAGACCACGTCCCTCCCCACTTGGCTCCGAGAGTAGACGTAGTCGTGAACGACCGTGAGATCGGCGATAGCCTGCTTCAGGCGCTGGTGCAGGCGGGTGTACGCGGCACGCGTACTGACAAACTCGAGCTCGCCACCCTCTGGCGTCACCTCATGCGCGAATGACAGGGAGAATTTCGTGGGGGTCGGACGGAACGACGAATCGGAATGCCACATTTCGTTGCCGGTGCCGAACACCACCTTCTTGTCGGTCGATGCCAATTGCCTGCCCTCGGCATCAATATTGCCAATCACCGCGACGTACTCGATGCGCCCGTCGCGCCCGTACGCCACATGAGAGAACTCGGGTTCGCCGAACCTTCGGGTGAGATTGAGCTGCTTGGCATCGTCCATGGCCTGATCGCGAAACAGAACCAGCGAGTGACGATCCGCGGCCATCTCGATGTGCGCGAGCACATCGTTGTCGGGCCGTTGCGAGAGGTCGACACCCAGCACCTCGACGCCGAAATCCGCATGCAGCGCTCGCAGCTTGAGGTTCATGGAGGGACGGTACGCGAAAATGCTAGCGACAAGAACCTACGCGGCACCGCCGGCACAAGATGGTGCCGCGCGCTCACCGCACGACAACAAGCCGAATGTTGCCCGCCTGATCGAGTGACGCACCGACACCGGGCGGCACGACGCAGGTCGCGTCGTATTCTTCGATGATGCACGGCCCCTCGGTCGCCGCGACCAAGTCACGACGGCGCAGGATGGGCGTCGGCCGCCACCCCATGTCCAGGCCGAAATAGGCTGCTCGCGTCGGCTGCTCGATAGTCACCTGACGATCGCTCTCGACCGGCCGATCAGGCATGCGCGGCCGGTCTGGAACGCCAGTCCCGACCACGTGAATATTGACCAGCTCCACCGGCTCGCCACTCGTCGCGCGATGCCCGTAGGTTTGCTCGTGCTCGCGGTGGAAGCGCTCACCAAGCTCGCTCAGCGCGGCTGCGTCGATAGCGCCGTCGGGCGCCGGCACGCTGAGCTCATGGGTTTGCCCCTTGTAGTGGAGTTCAGCCGAGCGGCCGATCTCGATCTTCTCCGGGGCGAACCCATCGGTCCGCAGCTGGCCTATCGCGCGCGCCTCCAAGTGCGACCACGCGAGGTCGACCTGTGCCGAATCGGCGTCGTCGAGAAGGCACTGCAGAGTCCGCGAGTAATGGTGCTCGACATCGGCATAGAGCAGCCCAAAGGCGGAGAAAAGGCCCGGCGCCGGGGGGACAATCACCTCGGCTATCCCCAGATCCACGGCCATGGTCGCGGCAAAGACCGGGCCGTTGCCCCCAAAGGCGCACAGGGCGTAATCGCGCGGATCGCGCCCGCGCTCTATCGAGACCGAGCGGATGGCGCGGATCATGTTCGCCGCGGCGATCCGGTGCGCGGCGTAGGCGGCACCCTCGACTGGTAGGCCCATCGGCTCCGCGATCTCTTGCTCAAAGATTCTGCGGGCCCTCATCGCGTCTAGCTTGAGCTCGCCGCCGACCAGGCGATCGGGATTGAGGTAGCCCAGCAGCAGATTGGCGTCGGTAACCGTCGCTTCGGTGCCCCCGATGTCATAACAGAGTGGGCCCGGATCAGCGCCGGCGCTCTCCGGCCCGACGCGCAGCGAGCCGGCCGCGTCGATCGCGAGGATCGAGCCCCCACCAGCGCCGACCTCGGCAAGGTCGAGAGCCGGCACCTTCAAGAGGTAGCCGGCCCCGGTCAACAAGCGCGAGCCGGCCAGGATACCGCCGCCCACCTGGAACTCCGGAGATCGCGTCACCGCGCCGTTTTCGATCAGGGCGGCCTTGGCGGTCGTCCCCCCCATGTCGAAGGTAATGACATTGCCGAGCCCAAGATGGCGGGCCAACGCCTGGGCACCGATCACGCCGCCAGCGGGACCCGACTCGATGATATTGACTGGTTTCTCGGCGGCCTCCTCGGCGGTCGTGAGGCCCCCATTGGACTGCATGAGCAACAGCGGAACGTCGATCCCCCGATCGTCCAGCACACGCCGCATCGATTTCAGATAGCGCGCGACGATGGGCTTGACGTAGGCGTCCACCACCGTTGTCGATGTGCGCTCATACTCTTTGATCTCCGGATGGACCTCGGAGCTGATGCTCAACGGCAGCGCCGGCGCCCTGTCCACGATGATCTCGCGTATCCGCGCCTCATGGGCCGGGTTCGCAAAAGAATTGATCAGGCACACGGCGATCGCCTCGACCCCCTGCGACAGGAGCGCGTCGACCGCCCGCACCGCGTCCTCGCGATCGAGCGGCCGCCGCACCTCGCCGCGTACGCTGATCCGCTCATCGACCACCATGCGCAAATGGCGCGGCGTCAAAACCGGCGGCTTGCGCCACCCGATGTTGTAGAGCTGTGGCACCCGCAGGTTGCGGATTTCCAGTATGTCGCGGAAACCCTTGGTGGCGATGAGCCCGGTCTTGGCGCCCTTGCGTTCCAGAATGGCGTTCGACGCGACGGTGGTGCCGTGCAGCACCTCGCGAACAACCGAGGGCGCGAGGCCGGTCTCCACGAAAAGTGCGATCAGCCCGGCGGCGATCGCCTCTGCATAGTCCCCGACCGTGGAGGAAACCTTCTTGGTATGAAGCTGGCCATCATCGGCGAGGAGCACGATGTCGGTAAACGTGCCGCCAATATCGATGCCGGCACGAAAACCACTCATCCCTCCAAGCCCGATGCGTCGCGCGCGCCGGGCCGGTCCTGGGTCACGGCGGGCGCTGCCCGCCACCCGCGGGCCTCGCGCAGCCTCCGGCGCAGGGCGCCCGTCTCATCGCCGACAACACGCCAGTGCCCGCGATCGATCACCACGCCATAGGCTTCGCGCGCCGTCGCATCGCTGATCAGCTCGTCGCGCACGTCCGCCATGACCGCTTCGGGATCCCTGTCAAAGGGATCGCCCCAGCCTCCCGGCCCCGCCAACTCGTGGCGCAACGTGTCACCTTTCTTCACCGTCATGGTGAACTTGGCCGGCATCAGCCGATCCTCGCTGCCCGGATTGAATATGTTGGTGGAGGGGGCGCCGGGTTGGCCACCTTGGAGCCCGTACGGACGAAAGGCACGGCGGTCCGAGCGGACCTGAAGCACGGCTTCATCGGCCAGCAGCCGGTACTCGCGACAGAATGGGACGCCGCCCCGGTATTGCCCAGCCCCCGCTTTGTCCGCGACGAGCTCGTAGGCCAGTATCTCGATCGGGTGCTCGACCTCGGTGACTTCGACCGAGGTCGAAGCCATGTTGGCGGCGACGTTCGAGACGCCCGAGAGACCGTCGGCATCGGGCCGCCCGCCCCACGTGCCGCAGGCGAAATCGACGTAAATGAACGGCGACCGGTCGGCATGGTAACCGCCAATCGAGATACCGGTATTGCCGCCGTCAGAAGCTGCGAAGACTCGATCGGGCACCATCTGGGCGAGGGCGCCGAAGCAACAGTCGACCATGCGAAAGCCGGTGAGGCCGCGCGCGGCGCAGGCGCCGGGGAGCACCATGTTGGCGATGGTGCCGAGCGGCGCGGTCACGCCGATGGCGCGGAAAACGCCGTCGTTGTTAGGAATATTGGGGGGCAGCACCGAGCGGACGGCGCAATAGGTCGCGGCCTTGGTAAATGAGAGTGTATTGTTGATCGCGCCCTTGACCTGCGGGTCGGTGCCAGTCCAATCGGCTTTAAGGCCATCGCCTTGCTTGGTCAGCGTGACGAACAAGCGGATCGGCTTGCCGTAGTCCACGCCATCGTCATCGATCCAATCTTCGAAGCTGAAGACGCCATCTGGCAGGTCACGCAGCGCCGCCCGCGTCAGCCGCTCGGTGTAATCGAGCAGCTCCTCGATATAGAAGCGTGATCGCGCCGCGCCGTAGCGCTCAATCAGCACCAAGAACTGCTGCTCGGCGATGGTACAGGCGGCCAGCTGGGCGCGCAGGTCGCCCAGCACCATCGCCGGCACCCGCACGTTGCTTTCGAGCAACGAAAGCAGGGTAGCGTTCGGAACCCCTTTGTCGTGAAGCTTGAGCGGCGGAATCCGCAGCCCTTCCTGATAGATCTCGGTGGAGTCCGAGGCGTTCGAACCGGCGACTCGTCCGCCGACGTCGGTGTGGTGGCAGCAAGCCGCCGCGAATGCGATGCGCTGGCCGCGATGAAAGATCGGCCTCAGCACGAATATGTCGGGCAGATGGGTGCCACCCTCGAAGGGATCGTTGAGGACGAACACATCGCCTGGATGAATGTCCCGGTCGAAACGGCGCAGCACCGCTTCAAACGCATCGGGCATCGAGCCCAAATGCAGAGGCAGCGTCAGGCCCTGCGCGACCAGCCGCCCCTCGCCATCGCCGATCGCCGTCGAAAAATCCATGTTGTTCTTGAGGACGCTGGAATAGGTCGTGCGAACCACCGTCAGCGCCATCTCATCGGCGATGGACATGATCGCGGTCTTGAACAGCTCGAACGCGACCGGATCGTCATCGCGAGACATCGTCGGCATAGCAGCCTCTGTCAGCCGGTACTCTCGGCATCAGAACACAGTGCCACGCCGGCGACTACCCGACCGGGGGGCGCCCGATGCAAAGACCACGATCTCCACCTGATCGCCGTGAACGGAACGGTTGAGCCGTCCTGAAGTGCGGTAGCATGGAAGCGAGTCGTGTTACCGAGACCAGCACCTCGCGCTGGAGGCAACCCCGCCACGTGCCTGAAACGCGGTGGGGGCGCCGCGGACCCGACCGGCGACGGTTGCGCGAGGCGTCCTCGGCCCCTCTATGCTTGACCGCGACGCTTGCCGCGGTCGCCGATGGCATGACCGGTGGCTGCCGCGACAGCGTCGATGAGCTCGTTCTTGCTGTGGGGCTTGGCGAGGAATAAATATGAACTGCCTCCGCCTGGCGGCGGGTCCGCTGGCCGATTGACCTCGACGTGAGGAGCACACTCAGCTCGGGGCGCCGCCACGCCGCCTCGCGCAGAAGCGCGGGGGCGTCGAGCCGTTCCAGAAGTACGGCATCGGCGAGCAGGAGAGCGACGGGTGCGCCACGGTGGACAATGTCCAGAGCGGCATACGCGTCGGCCGCCTCCAGCACGCTATACCCAGCTTCACCGAGGATCGATGCCGCTCGACGCCAAAGTTGCCCAAAGCCCTCAGGTACGAGGATGGTCGTGTTGCGGGTCATCCCATGCCGCACCCGTCACCTCTCGGCGACGCCCCCGTGCCGCCATGGCACAAGCTATCGATCACGCACCGGCAAGATATTGATCAAGATCAGCCGTGAGTCCCGGTCTCGCGAACATGACGGGCATGGGCTCGTGTAGACTGCCCGGGCACGCGGCGCCCCCACAATTAGCCGATGTGAGCCGAGCCTTTCAATGTCCACCTCGCATGAAATGAGGCGCCTCCGGGCCCGGCTCGAAGAGAGCGACGCGCGGTTCGCCACTTTGATGGCAAGCGTGGTGGACGCGCTTATCGTGCTCGATGAGCACGGGAGTATCCAGGCCGCCAGCCCGAGCGCTGAAAACATTTTCGGCTACCGGGAGGCCGAGTTGATCGGCGCAAACGTCAAACTGTTGATGCCGCAGCCCGAGCGCGGCCGTCACGATGGCTACATCGCCAACTATCTGCGTACCGGCGAGACGAAGATCATCGGCATCGGACGTGAGGTGGTGGGCCAAAGGAGAGATGGATCGGAGGTGCCGCTGGAGCTCGCCATCAGCGAGTTCAGGTTGAGCGGAAAACGACGCTTCAACGGAATACTCAGAGACATTAGCGGTCGTAAACGCGATGAAGAAGCCATTCGCAAGAGCGAACATAGGCTGGCTGAGAACGGCGGCGGAATAATCCCCCATTGAAGCGGCCGGTTTGGGCCGGCTGCGGCGGCGCGCGACTTCGAGCGGGTTCTCGAGGGCGGCTGACCGAAGCTCATGGCCTCAAGCCTTGCGACCGGTGGCGGGAATCAAACGGACCGGCCTCCGCAGCAGCGAGTCACCTCTTCCCAGGCGTGACGATCACCCGCCCGCGCCGCGGGCCACCAAAATAACCACCGCGAGGGGTACTCAGGCCGCTGCCTTGACCCGGTCCGATGCCCGAACGAGATCCGGCCTTACGGTGATCTTCGCCGCAGAAAGTCCTTAAGCGCTTTTGCGCATTCCGCCCCACGGGAGAGCGCGACGCCATGGCGGGCGCCCGCCACCACATGCAGCTCGCTTCCTGATATGGCCCGCAGTCGCTCAAGCTGCGCCTCGACCGAGACGAAGGGGCTGTCATCGGGCGCGAGGATCAGGGTGGGAACGCGTATCTCAGGCAGGGCATCAGTCAGATCCACTTGTGCCAGCATTTCGAGCAGATTGACACAGGCGCTTGGCGCTGAGCCGCGTTGCACGCCGTGGAACCAGCGGTACATCGGCTCGCTCAGCTCGCCCTCGTGGAAACGACGCGTGATGAACTGCTCCGACCATCGATCCATACCGAGGGTGTCGACCTCGTCGCGCAGTGCTTGAACGCCGCCGATGGTGCCGCCACGGTGAGCCGCCGCCACGGTCGTCAACGTGTGTAGGGCCTGTGAATTGTGTGCCGCCATGTGGAGGCCGACGGTCCCGCCGGTCGATTCGCCAACGAAGTGAACCCGGTCCGCTCCTGCCGCCGCCATCACCGCGAGCACATCGCCGACGAGTTGCTCGATCGACCACCCAGCGGCGCTCTCCGGCACAAACGATCGGCCGAAGCCGCGCAAGTCGGTGCGCACCACACGATAGCGGTCGACCAGCCCGGGCAGCCAGTTAACCCAGACATCCGAGTCAACGGCGAGACCGTGGAGGAACAGGATGGTCTCCGGCGATTCTTGCCAGGGCGGCACGATGTCGCACACCTGGTAATAAAGGTCGCCCTCGGGGCGCTCAAGCATCGGCATAGCGCTGCCTCCTTCCGTGACAGCGTATGCGCTGGTTGTCGCGTCCGCGACCCCCAAGGAGGCGAAAAGCGGACGTCGCCGCATAAGAGTCGGCTCTGGGGGGTAAAGCGGACCCGACTCAGCGACGCCAGGGCCCCAACAACGCGATCTCTTCAAGCAAAACGGCACTGCCGCGCCCGCCGAGTGGCGTCACCTCGCCGCGTGAGAGTCGTGACCGGCTCTGATCAGCCAGCCGGGGCTCGCTCTATTTCACCCGGCCGAGCCTGTTCACCTCACGCCAGTTAGTCTGACGAAGGCCTTAAGATGCAGGGGTTGGCTGCGGCAAATCCTCGGTGGCCAATGTTAGAATGCCGAACTCGCCTATGCTCGCTATGGGGCCGGCCGGAAGCGGGTGCGGTCGAGGCGCCAAGGACGGAGGGTATCCAATGACCGAGGCGGGCTCGCATGCGACGTGGAAGGTCATGAAGCAGGACGACGTCGCCGCTCAGTCGAAGGAGCTTTTGGAGATCATCGCCGGTGGCGGCGTCGCCATCGTGCCGCTCGACGTGGCATACGCCATCGTCGGCAATACGGAGAGCGCGATCCGACGCATTTTCTCGGCCAAGGCGCGCAGCTACGAAAAGCCCTGCGGCATGTTCAGCAACTGGGACCTGTTCAGTGAGATTCAGATCGTGGGTGCGCGAGAGCGCGATATCGTGCGCGCCATTATCTTCGATTATGACTTGCCGATGTCGACGGTCGCGCCGTTCCGCGCCGATCACCCGATCTTCAGGGACGTGGCGCCGTTCGTATTGGAAAGTTCAACCAAAGCGAAGACCCTGGATATGTTGTTGAACGCGGGCGCGTTCCACAACGAAATGACCAAGCAGTCCTATGAACGGATGACGCCGATCGTGGGATCGTCGGCGAATACGTCGCTCTCTGGAACGAAGTACCGGCTCGAAGACATCGATGCGCCCGTAGTCGCCGCCGGCGATCTGGTCATCGATGGTGGTTTGTCGAAGTACCACAACGCCGATGGCCGGGCGAGCAGCATCATCGACATGCGCACGTTCAAGACCGTGCGCGTGGGCGTTTGCTACGAGCGGCTGTGCGAGATTTTCAAGAAGGACTTCGACCTCGACCTGCTCGAGATCGGCATGGCCTAGGCGCGAGGGGGGGCGTGATCAAGATGGCGGACACATACCAGGCGGCGGGCTACGACAGCGGCAAGATCGGCTTTGGCCAGCGGCCCGCCGTCCTTGTGGTTGATTTCCAAAAGGGGTTCACCGATCCGCGTTATCCGCTCGGCGGGTTTTCCAGGGTTGATGAGGCCGTCGAGAACACGGCGAAGCTCTTGGAGGTGGCGCGTCGCTGCAGGATTCCCGTCGCCAGCTGCTATATCGGCTGCGACAGCGAAAAGGACATGCCGTACTGGAAGATCGCGGCGGTGCGCGAGCAGTTCTATTGGGGCCATCCCGGCATGGAATTAGACCCGCGTGTCTACGATCCCGACTATGACTTCGTGATGCGCAAGTCGGCGCCCTCGATCTTTTTTCAAACGCCGATCGTGACTTTTCTCACCAAGCACGCCGTCGATACGGTCATCGTCACCGGGTGCATGACCAGCGGCTGCGTGCGCGCCAGCGTGATCGACAGTTTCTCGTACGGTTACCGCACCATCGTCCCCGAAGATTGCTCCGGCGATGCCGAGGAGGAGCCGCACCGCGCCAATCTGCGAGATGTCGGGCGCCGCTACGCCGACATCTCGACTCGTGACGAGGTCAGCGTCTACTTCGAGGAAGTTCGCAAGCGCAACGACTGAAGGGACCTCGGGGCGGCATTATCGACGGAGGCGTGAGCGGAGGCCAACTTCGGCAGTGTCGTCGGACTTCGGAACCGCGCCATAGCCCGTTCACGTCTTCGGAAAGGCTGATGTGAGTTCTCCGCCCGGTTGTTGGGCCAACGGCGGCACTCCTGTCGATCCGAAACGCCAACGATCGTCGTCGCGGCCCGGCAATTAACCACACTCAATCAACGTCTCTCCGGGACCAACGCGCGCTTGGCGATGGTAGAGCCGACCCTGACTTGTGCCATCATCCAAGCGATGCTGGCGGTGCGGCAAGCGGAGGCGGAGATGATCGATCTCTACACGGCGGCAACGCCGAACGGTCAGAAGACCCACATCATGCTGGAGGAGATCGACCTGCCCTACCGTATCCAATGGGTCAATCTCGGCAAGGGTGAGCAGTTCGACCCGACGTTCCTGGCAATCAGCCCGAACAACAAGATCCCCGCGATCGTCGATGAAGACGGGCCGGATGGCGAGCCGATCTCGGTCTTCGAATCCGGCGCGATCTTGCTCTATCTGGCAGAGAAGAGCGGCTGTTTTCTACCGACCGAGCAACGCGCCCGCTGCGAGGTCATGCAGTGGCTCTTTTGGCAGATGGGCGGTTTCGGCCCGATGCTGGGCCAGGCCCACCACTTCAACGCCTATGCGCCGGATCGTATCGCCTACGCGATGCGCCGCTACACCAACGAGGCTGGGCGGCTTTATGCGGTACTCGACCGGCGGCTCCAGGATCGCGACTACGTCGTCGGCGCGTACTCCATCGCCGACATGGCGATCTTCCCGTGGTGCCGCCTATACCGGCGGCAGGGTTTGCAGATCGAGGACTTTCGCAATGTGAAGCGTTGGTTCGATGCCATCGCGGCCCGACCCGCAGTCGGCCAGGACATGGCCAAGCTCGAGGACAAGGCTGGCGATTTCGATGATGAGGCCTGGTCCAACTTGTTCGGCGCGAAACAGTACCACGACCGTTGAATGAACAAACCGAAAGCCGCACAGTCGCGGGTTAGGAGCGACCGCAGCGTCGGTTGCTGGATGAAGGGGAAACCAAAGCGGTCCTGGCAACAGTCCACTTGCTCGTGCAGAGCAGCTACCTAGCCATGCGCGCCTGAAACTGCCGCAGATTCCCGAGCGCCCGCAGCCTTCCCTCTGCGGTCCGTGGCCCGGCACTCAACCCGCCATGTATTCGGCAGCGCCCGTTGCGGGGGCGGTCGTGCGCCGTGCCCCAAACAGCCGGCGCTTTGCAGGGCGTCCCCTTTCGCGTACGTGCCCCGCAACGCGTGCAGAGGTCCTTCCGGGTGTTGTGTGTCAATCGGCGTTGAACATTGACCCCCTATCGGCGTGCAATGTTGACCCCTTTGGGGATGCACGGCGGAGGTCGTACAGGTAGTCCATAGGAGGGGCCCGCGCGCGGGCCGACGCGCCCACCACGCGGCTGGCGGCGGACCGCGTGTGGGAGGTTCCTGTGGGCCCACCTGGGCGACCGGGCCGCAGGTGGATCGGTTGCCTTTAGGACCGATTCTTGAAGCGCCAGGAGTCGTTTCCGGTCTCGATGATCTCGCAGTGGTGCGTCAGACGATCGAGGAGCGCGGTGGTCATCTTGGCGTCGCCGAAGACGGACGGCCATTCGCCGAAGGTCAGGTTGGTGGTGACGATGATCGAGGTGCGCTCGTAGAGCCGGCTGACGAGGTGGAACAGCAGCTGGCCTCCGGTTTGGGCGAAGGGCAGGTAGCCGAGCTCGTCGAGGATGACGAGGTCGCGCCGGGCCAGCTGATCGGCGAGCCGGCCCTGGCGGCCGGCGCGGGCTTCGGCCTCGAGCCGGTTGACCAGGTCGACGACGTTGAAGAAGCGGCCCCGGGCGCCATCGCGGATGCAGGCCCGCGCGATGGCGACGGCGAGATGGCTCTTGCCGGTGCCGGTGCCGCCGATCAGCACGGCGTTGCGCTGGTTGGCCAGGAAGCCGCCGACCGCCAACTCGCGGACCAGCGGCTCGTTGACCGGGGTGTCGGTGAAGTCGAAGTCGGCCAGCTCCTTGGCCAGCGGCAGCTTGGCGCCACTCATCTGGTACTTGATGGATCGCGCCTGCTTGTCGGCGATCTCGGCCTTCAACAGCTCGCCGATGATTCGCTGCATCGGATGCTGGCGCTTGAGGCCGTCGGCGAGCACCTCGTCGAACGCGTCGCGCATGCCGGCGAGCTTGAGTGCGGCCATCATCTCCAGGACCTCATGGCGCTCCATGGCCGACCCCCCTCAAGCGGTCGTAGCGGGTGCAATCGGCCACCGGCTCAAAGCGAAGACGCAGGTTCGCGGGCGTCGGGATCGGCGCCGTCTCGGACGGCTGGCGCCGACGATTGAGGATGTTGAGCACGACGTCGGCGCTGCACACGCCGCCAGCGAGCGCCTCGGCACAGGCGGCCTCCACCGCCGCCAGCCCATCCGCCAGCACGGCGGTGAGGATCTCGACCATCTGCCTGTCGCCGTCGTCGTGGCCGGCGAGCCGGACGCGCACGCGACCCAGGGCGCCGGGCAGCGCCCAGTCCTTGAACGGCGCGCCGTTACGAAGCGCACCGGGCTTCCTCGCCAGCACGGGCACCTAGTGCCACGGGTCATAGACGGTCTGGTCGCGGCCGAAGCGCCGGGCATGCTCGGCGACGATCTCGCCGTCCTGGCGGATGACGATGCGATCGGCGTAGGCATGGACCTCGACCGGACGGCCGACGGCGCGCGCCGCCACGCTGTACTTGTTGCTGTCGAAGCGCACCAGGCAGGTCTTCGACACCGACGCCGGGACCGCGTGGAAGCCGTCGAACGGCCCGCGATAGCCGACCAGGGACGGACGCTCGTCCTCGAACACCTGCCAGACAGTCCTGTCCTTGAACACCGGGTGGGGATGACCCCGGGCGTAGGCGACGCACTGGTCCAAGAGCCAGGCGTTGAGCTCGTCGTAGGTCTTGAAGCGCAGCCGCGGGGTGAAGAACCGACCGCGGATGATCCCGACCTGGTTCTCGACCTGCCCCTTCTCCCATCCCGCTCCCGGCGTGCATGCTGTCGGTTCGACCAGGTAGTGGCCACACATCTGCACGAAGCGCCGGTTGAACGCGCGCTCCTTGCCGATGAGGACGGTCTGCACCGCCGTCTTCATGTTGTCGTAGATGCCTCGCCGGCAGGCACCCTGGAACAGCCGGAATGCCCGGTCGTGGGCGTCGAACACCATCTCCTGGCTCTCGCGCGGATAAGCGCGGACGAAGAACATTCGGCTGTGGCACAGCCGGACGTGCGCGACCTTGACCTTGGTCGTCACCCCCGCCAGCACCACGTACTCGTGGCTCCAGTCGAACTGATAGGCCTCGCCCGGCGAGAACACCAACGGCACATAGGTCTGCGCCGTCGATGCCCAACGGCGCCACCGCCACGCCTTGGCGTAGCGCCGCACCGCGTCGTAGCCGCCGCCATAGCCCAGACCCTCGAGGGCTTCGGAGATCCGTAGCAGCGTCAGCCGCTCCCGCTTCGACTTGGTCTCGTTGGCCTCCAGCATCCGCTCCAGCTCGGCCGTCCACGGCCCCAGCTTCGGCATCGGCTGGACCCGCCGGTCGTAGGTGAACGCCGTCGCCTGCGAACGGATCACCTTGCGCACCGTGTTGCGCGAGACCTTCACGTCCCGCACGATCTCCTTGATCGGCTGCCCCTTGACGAAATACTCCCGCCGGATCCGCGCTATCGTCTCCACGACCAACATCCCCCACCACCTCGTCCGCCCAAAAACGAGGTGACTTGGACTAGCCAGGCTCAGGGGGGCAAATTTGGACGCCGATCACCCCTCAACAGGGGTCAACTTTGCACGCCGTTCCACACACTAAGTTTGGCTAAGAGCTGGGAACCCTGCTCATTGGCCGTCTTTTCGCTGTAGCCGGCCCGAGTCGCCGCCTGGGTGGCGTTCAGGTCAAGGACATACTCTTCCACGAAGCGCCGTTCTCTTCCACGAAGCGCCGTTGCTTCGGCGTTAGCGGCCGATCAGGCGCCGGTGCATTTGTTGAGCCCGTGCCATCCCATTCCTCGGCCGCCCTGACCCACTCGCCTTTCGCTGACCAGTCGCCCAGGGCTCTCAACGTTGGGGCGTCGCCACCACGCGCGCGCAGCGCCGCCTGGACCTTCCGCAGTGAGCGGCCCTTGCCCATCTGGAGGAAGGCTCGTTTGGCTTGGTTCGGAGTGCTCATCGGTTTCGCTGCCACGTCAACGGGCGATGTCCCTATCTCTGTTGAAATTCGTGGGGCAGGCGTCGCTGGTTGATGATGCTATGCTGCCTTCATGATGGTTTCAATGGCACTGTCGGCCTGAGCCTTTCTCAAGTGTTCCTGGAGAGCATTTCGGAGGATGGGCAGCTGACGATAGGCCTTGAGGCGACGGAAGGTTTTCTGGGCCTCCAGCAGGCCGGCGGCGGTCCATCTGAGCGCCATCTCGGCGTGTCTCCAGCGTTTGACGTTGCGGGTGACCTGGCGCACCGTGCCGAGCGCGTTCTCGACGATGTTGGTGCAGGCGAGCGAGCGCCGGAGTTCGTGCGGCAGGCCGAGGCGGATGACGGTGAGTATCTCGTCCAGCCCCTCCAGGATGCTGCCCGAGACGCCCGGTTCCTCATGCTCCAGACGCCGGGCCAGGTTGCGCAGCAGCCGTTCGGCCTTGTCTGCGTCGTCCTGGTCCCAGGCCTGACGGAGCGCCTTCTTGACGCTCGCATGCAAATGCAGGGGCAGGCGCTCGATGATGTTACGGCCCTTGTGGACCTGGCAGCGCTGGATGGCGGCGGCCACACCGAAGGTGTTGCGGATCGCTTTGCTGAGCGCCTTCGCGCCATCGACGATGAACAGCCGGGGCAGCGTCGGATCGAGCCCCCTGGCGAGGAGATTGTCGAGCAAGGCCTGGACGACGACAGTGTTCTCCGTCGCCCCCTCGACCACGGCCAGGACATGCTTGTCGCCGTTGCCATCGACGCCGATCGCCGCCACCAAGACATGGTCGCCGACATGCAGACCGTCGATCTGGATGACCAGCAGGTCGAGCTCCGAGAGGTCCGAGGCAAGCCAGGCCTTCATCTTCTTGCGCGACAGCGCCACAAAGCGCCGGGAAACGGCCGACTTCGAGGTGCCGTCGCCACGCGCTTTCGCCAGGTCGCCCTCGGGCAGACGGACCGCGCGGTGGTACTTGCGGGTCGACACGTTCAGCACCATCAGGTTGAGCGCCCACTCGAGCAACAGGTTGCCGTCGCGCAGCACCTGCCAGCTCTCCAAACCCACCTCCTTGCCAGCATGGTCGCGAACCCGTGGCCGCTGCACTTTCACGCGGCCGCCGTGGTCGCCGATCTCGCTCTGCGTATGGCCCCAGCGATAACCCCGACGGTTCCCATGGCGACGATGTCGGGCCCCGCACACGGTCGTGGCGTCCTCCTCCATCATCTCGGCCAAGGCCTCGACCCCGGCCAGGAGACAGAACCGATCCACGCTGAGACGGACTGCGTCCATCGCGTCTGCCAGCGGCGGCATAGGAAACGAGGTGGCAAGGGCTTTCGGGCTACTGGAACTACGGATATTCTTTCCCATGGTGTCGTTCTCCCTCTTGGGTTTGCAGCACCCGGAGCCTAACGGCTCCAGGAGAGCGACACCTACCTCAACTTTTCAACATCGACCGGGACATCTCCACGTCAACGTGCCGCCCCCCTTGGGGCGGGCGTCCTTCAAACTCTGCGGCAGCAAGAGTGGCGCTTCGGCGGCAGGGCGCCACTCGGCGCATATTGTACATCAATCTTGCGGAAAATGCCCGTCGGAGAGCTGTGCGACGCAGTAAACCGGGACTGGCATCTTGCGTTCTGGGGCGAGCCGCCGGCCTCCTCAGGGAGCCACCATATCGCGATCGTCGACCCGTATCCCGAGGTCGTCTCGGCTGCGCTTTCGATTATCTTCGAGCAAGGCGGCGCCCTAGCAGCCTGTCGGACTTGAGCCGGGAGTCGAAATAGGATTCGATGGTATCAGTTGATTTGCCCGCGCGTGATGGAGGCCGTCATGAGCAATTTCCGACCGGTCGACCGGGAGACGGGGTTTCTGCTGCCGCCGTCGGTGGAGGAATGGCTTCCCGAGCGGCATCTGGCGCGCTTCGTGGTCGAGGTGATCGAGCAGTTGGACCTCTCGGCGTTCGTGAAGGCCTATCGCGGCTCGGGCTCGGCGTCCTATCACCCGAGCATGCTGCTGGGGCTTCTGGTCTACGGCTACGCCACGGGGGTGTTTTCGAGCCGCAAGTTGGAGCGCGCGACCTATGATTCTGTCGCTTTCCGCTTCATCGCGGCCAACGATCATCCCGACCACGATACCATCGCCGCGTTCCGGCGGCGTTTTCTCGACCGGATCGAAGGGCTGTTCGTCGAGGTGCTGCTGCTGGCCCGGGAAGCCGGGGTGCTGAAGCTCGGCACGGTGGCGCTGGACGGCACCAAGGTGCACGCCAACGCGAGCCGGCACAGCGCGCTGTCGTGGAAACACGCCTGCGAGCTCGAAGCCCGGTTGAAGGCCGAGGTGGCGGAGTTGATGGCGTTGGCGGAGGCGGCCGATGGGGCGGATGTGCCCGACGGGATGTCGGTGCCCGAGGAACTGGCCCGGCGCGAGGATCGTCTGGCCCGCATCGCCGAGGCTAAGGCGGTGATCGAGGCGCGGGCGCGCGAACGCCTTGAGCGGGAACGGGCCGAGTACGAGGCGAAGCTCGAGGCGCGCGCGGAGAAGGCCGAGAAGACGGGCCGCAAGCCGGGCGGCCGTCCACCCGAGCCGCCGGTGGCCGGGCCCGGGCCGAAGGACCAGGTCAATCTGACCGACGCGGACTCGCGCATCATGCCGGTGGCCGGCGGCGGCTTCGAACAGGCCTACAACGCCCAAGCCCTGGTGGCGGCCGACAGCCTGCTGGTGGTCACCAACGACGTGGTCCAGGCCCCCAACGACAAGCGGCAAATCGAGCCGGCGCTGGAAGCGCTCGCCCGCCTTCCCGAGGCGCTGGGCGCGCCCGAGACCCTGCTGGCGGACAGCGGCTACTTCAGCGAGGCCAACGTGAACGCCTGCGCCGAGGCCGAGATCGCGCCGTTGATCACGCCCGGCCGGGAACGCCATCATCTCTCCTGGAAGGACCGCTTCGCCGGCGCGCCGCCGCCCCCGGAGAACCCGACGCCGCTGGAAGCGATGACACATCGACTGGCGACGCCCGAGGGCCGGCAACTCTACGCCCTGCGCAAGCAAACGCCGGAACCGGTGTTCGGCATCATCAAATCGGCCATGGGCTTCCGCCAGTTCTCGCTACGCGGCCTGGACAAGGTCACGGGCGAATGGAACCTGGTGACCCTGGCCTGGAACATAAAGAGAATGTTCACCTTGCAATACGCTTGAGCAGGCGGCCGGACTCCGTACCTCGCGAAAAGGAATAAGAGTATGCTCGCCTTGCGGCACGCGCGAGCAAGCGAACGTACTTCGTGCCCTCACGAGAGGGCATAAGAGTAAACTCACCCTGCGGTACGCGCGGCCAAGCGACCGCACTCCGTGTCCTCACGAAAGGCGCTCGATCCCATGACCTCTCCACATCGCGATCCGTCCACACCCATTCTCGCGGACCTCAGTCCGACAGGCTGCTAGATCGATTGCCGCGGCCTCGTTGAAGCTGAGAATATTGCGCTATGAGAGCTGACTCAGCCCCTAGTAGCGGATTGGTCCTTCCCGGGAGTCAGCCTTTTTTCGGTTCGCGTGGTTTTCTTCACGTCCGTCGCGGCGAGGGGGCGGCGCACCGACGCCGGTGGAATGCCGGCCTTCAGCGCGGTCATGACACCAACCGCCTCCCAGTAGTTATCGACGATGTGGAGCTGCTCACGTCGCCACGGGAGCGCGGTCAAATCATTTCGCATGACGTTCTTGTTCTCGCGCACCGCGATTACCGGTATCGCTTGTTCCAGCGCGGCCAATGTCGGCAGCCCGACGCACCCGTCGGGGATAACCAGGCACGAGATGTCGGCCACGGTCATGACGCCGTGAAGGGTCATGGCGTCGCGATCCGCGACGATCCTTGGGCTACGCTGTAGCCCCTTCAGTATGCATTGGAAGAACGTCAGCGAAACCGCTTCGGCGGCCATCCGAGGTTCCACGATGCCGGGGTCCATGTTCGCGATATCGCGCGACTCGAACATGGGAGAGTGGGCGGACGGGATGTCGTACAAGCTCGAAACCGCGTGGGTGAGCATGGCCTCGACACCACCCCAAGGGTTGACCATGTCGCCGTCGCTTTGGAAGTAGCCGTCGTGGAACTCCGATGGCACGTCAATCACCGATGAGATCGCCACCGCGTCGAAATCGCCCGCATGTTCATCGAGGACCGCGCAAAGCCGATCCAATCCCTCGATCTCGCCTGCCGCTCTCCCCGACGATGTGTAGCTCGACTTCATCCGTAGCGGCGGATCGAGTTGCACGACCGACGGGCACTGCAAGCCATAGGATGCCCGAGCGGCGCTCACCGCGTTGATAGCCGCGTTGGCGAACAGCTCGTCGGGGTGCGCGTCGATGATGACAAGGACCCGATTTGCCCGAACCGGCCGCAGTCCCAGGGTTCCCATCATTAGGCGGGAGATGACGCTGCCCTCGACGTACAACGCGTTGTCGGGGAGTTCGTTGATGTCCGAGGCATTCACCACGTTGGGATGGGTGACGAGAACGTCGCAAGTCTCGGCGAGCAGTTTGGCGGCCGGGGCCGCGTCGCCCGCGTGCCCACCGATATCGGCGCCGATCCCTGTAGGGACCAGAAAGACCGCGTTGAAGCTGGTGGTGTTCTCGATCTTTCGCGGAACAAACCTGAAGATCGAGTCGGGCCGATCGGACGACGAGGGGTCCAAGCCCTTCAGGATGCCAACTTCGTAGCGGTAACGCTCGGCGCCTGACCGCGTGATCGCGAATCGCACGGGAATGGTACCGTCGGTAAATCGAAATCTCAGCGCGCTCGAGAAGTGATTGAGAAGGTCCCTGTGGTCCGGCGCCGCGGGGGCTTCCAGCTCTTTCTCGAATATCAGCATGGTCGTCTCCATCCCCTTCGTTGTCGTCACGAGCGCGTGATAAAGGTGCGCTCATGGGAACCCGCCCCGAACCATTTCGCGGTGACCTCCGCCGCCAAGTCCGGCGCGAACTCTTGACACGAAAAGATGTTCACGTACACCGCTCTCAGCTCGTCCAGCGTATGGACGACGATGGTGCTGGTCAGGATGAAGCATACGGCCGAGGTGCCCTTTGTGCGCGGCGATGTCTGCCGCTCCTCCGGCGGGACTCCCACATCGTCCCAAAAGTGGACCTCGCATTTTCCCATATCGATTACGTCGCACAGCCGGCTGAAGTATCTGTCCAAGCGCTCACGCGTGAAAGTACGCGGATCGCACCCGTGAAGATCCAGAATTAGCTCCCACCCGTAAGGCATTTCTGCCCGAGCCTCGGTCGTCTGCCCGATGGTTTCTGTCATATGCTTCACGCGCGGATGCCCTGCGTTGGCATGGTCTCGAGGTCGGCCGGCCGGCCCTCGCCTGCAGCGAGGAAACCAACGCGAATCCGGTCTAATCGCGGGACCGCGATATCATTCCCTTCAATCCAATATCACGTGCGGAACGAGACGGGCATCCGCGGTCGTCACCAGGTTTCGCTCCTCGCGAATGCACAACCCGGCGGCACGGCCGGACACCATCCAGCAGCCGACCAAGGGATAGGCACCGTGAAATTCTGGCAGCGGGTGAAACGCCTGGACGATATAGCCCTCCTCACCATAGGGGCCGTCACGGCGAAACGCCATGTCGCCCTCGCCATGGATCTCGACGTTCCAGCCTTGGCGAGAAAGCAACGGCTTGCGGACAAAAGAAGGCGAAAGTTCCGCCGCCCGTGCATCGCCCTCGAAATAGGAGGGTAGCAGGTTCGGGTGTCCCTCGAACATTTCCCACAAGAAGGGGAGCAGGCCCTTGTTGGCGAGGACCGCTTTCCACGGAGGCTCGAGAAAATGAACGCCGCTCGTCGGCAGGTAGCGCGCGAAATCCTCGTCCATGATCCATTCCCACGGATAGAGCTTGAACATCGTGGAAACGACCTCGTCCTCAAGGTCAGTGAAGCGTCCCCACGGGTCGATTCCAATGTCGGTCATGGCGATGAAGCGCGTCTCGAGACCCGCGTCGCGGGCGCATTCCTCGAGGTAGTCGACGGTCCCCTTGTCGTCCGCGATCTCCTCGATGCAGGCAAAATGAAGAAGTCCCTCGACGCCGAGATCGGCGAACGCCGCGAGCAGATATTCGTACAGTTCGTTGAACTGATCGGCGTCCTTGGGGATCAGGTCCATAGCCGCCGCTTGTTCCAGCCACAGCCACTGGAATTCCGAGGATTCGTAGAGCGTGGTCGGGGTATCCGCGTTGTACTCAAGCAGCTTGGCCTCGCCAGCGCCGTCGTAGGAAAAGTCCATGCGCCCGTATAGGTCCCGCTCCCGGCGGCGCCAGCTGTCGGCGACGTAGTCCCAGGAGGACTCCGGAATGCGAAGGCGGCGAAACACAACGTCGTCGGCCACGGCCCGGTCCATCAGCTCGTGGCACATGCGCTCGATGTCGTTGCCGCAGCGTTCGATGTCGTCTTCGATCTGCTTCAGGGTGAAGCGGTAATAAACGCTTTCGTCCCAATAGCGCGCCCCCCCCGCTTGGTCGCTTTCGAACCCATGGTCGGCCGCAATCCGTTCGAGGTCGGGGCGCGCGGCGATGGGAACGCGCTGCATGCCGTGTGAGACCGGCGGGCGTGCGACGCGGCCCGATCAGGCGCCGCGTTGCGCCCTGAGCCGCGCCAGCACGTCGCTGCCCTTCGCGCCGCCACCGGCGATTCCGGCGGCTTTGAGCTTGTCGTCGAGACTGACCTCTTCGGTCGAATGGGCGAGTTCGCTGGCGGCCTCGAACTTCGCGGCGCGTTCCGCCTGTTTCGTTTTCAGCCGCTCCAAACTGTCGACCGCGCTGCGCATGCTCGAATCGGCGCCGGAGTGGCGTGCCGCCACCGAGGCCTGGGCGCGCTGGACCATTTCCGTCGCCTTGACCGTATCGACCTGCTGCTTGAGCCGTTTCAGGTTGGCCTCGGTCTGAGCGACGGCGCGGCGCAGCTGCGCCTCGCTGTCGGCGAAAGATTCGGCGAGGCCTCCTTCGCCGGCGAATTCGGCTTCCAGCCCGCCGATCTTCTCGGCGATCTCCTTCGCCAGGGTTTCATCGCCCTTGTCGAGCGCCTGCATGGCGTAACCTTCATATTCCTTGATCGAGGCCGTTACGGATTCGACCTTCTTGTCGGCGAGCTTGCGCTTGGCGATGATGCCGGTCAGAGCATCCTTCGAGCCCATGAGTTCGTTGTCGGCGTCGCGGATTTCCTGGTCGAGGATACGCAGCGCCTGCCTGTCGACGATCGCCTCGCCCGCCTCGTTGACGCCGCCGCGGACGGCCGTCGAGATTTTCGACCACATATTCATTGTCCTACTCCTTCGTCGGATTCGTCGCGCGCGTCACGGCGCGATTGTTCAAGCGACCTTCTTTAGGTCGGTTTGGTAGGCCTCGGCGGCCTGCATCGCGTTGTCGGCCAGGGTTTCGAACTCGAACATGATCGATTCCAAAATTGAACCCGAGCTGAGCGCACCGAACAGTTCGTAGTAATCCCTGCCGTCGGGCCCCGCGCGGATGCCGAAGGTCGACAACGGCAACAGTTTGTGGGTCTTCAGGATCATGGTGTTGAATTCGGCGGGGTTCGCCACGTCATCGACAGGCCACAGCAGCGTTTCGACCAGGATTTGGCCGCCGCTGACGCTCATGAGGAGGGGGAGATCGCCGAACTCCGTCATGGTAATGAGAATCCCCGGATCGGCGCCTTCCACGAGTTCGACGACAAATTCGCCGGACGACGCGGGCTCCGATTGCGCCAACGCCGCGCATAGGGTCTCTGTAGTCCAGTTCTCATCCGGGCTCATGGTTCTCTCCCTAACGGTTTTCGGAATGAAGGGGATAACGCCCGCCCTGAGCGCCGCCTGACAGTCCTTGAGGACCGTGACGAATTCGGGCGGAATCCACACCTCGCGCTTTACGAAGCCACGCTCGCGCAAGCGCGCGCGGTAGCGAGACTGATAATAGGAAGACTTTCTCGACGCCATCAGGCCAACCATTCTGTTGCATTACACGTAACATATGACATGTAATGTTGGAGTCAAGCCCTTGTGTCGCGAGACAGGAGCCGAACCGCCGGGAATAGTGCCGGGAGTTGTGATTGACAAGGGCCTGTGGCCAGATGCGCGGCGGGCTGGCAACGACAGGCGAGACGATTGATTTAGGTGACGTAAATGCACATCATTCTGTCGAGAGTCGCCAGACGCCTCTACGCCAGGATCACCGGGCTGAGCTGGGATACGGTATTTATCCTCGCCGCCTGCCATTTCATCGTATCATGGGGCGCGGTCGCCCTTATCGGCGGTGAGGAAATTGCCGAGGGCAGGATATTTTGGTACTTCTACGCCACCACCGCCACCACAGTGGGTTATGGCGACTACTCGCCGGCGACATGGGCCGGACGACTGGTCACCGTCTTGTGGATCATGCCCGGTGGCATCGCGCTGTTTACCACGATCATCGCTAAAGCGTTGCGGCAAGTAACTGATCGATGGAGAAAAAGCGTGCGCGGACAATCGAGTTACGAGAATCTCGCGGACCACATCGTCATTCTCGGTTGGCATGGCTTCCGGACCCAGCGGATGGTCGATCAACTCCGCGGCGATACCGGCGAAAAGGACCGGGAAATCGTCTTGTGCACGGCCCAGGCCGTCGAGAATCCGATGCCCGATCATGTCCGCTTCGTCCGCGGCGCCGAGCTCAACACGCCGGACGTGCTGACCCGCGCCGGTGTGGCCACGGCCGCGTACATCATCGCCCTCGGCCACGACGACAGCGAGACCCTCGCCGCCGCCTTGGGAGCCGCCGCGGTCAACCACGACGCCCATATCGTCGCCTATTTCGACCACGACAGTTTCGCCGAACTCCTCAAGGCCCATTGTCCGCACGCCGAAAGCAACGTCTCGCTGTCCATCGAGCTCATGGTGCGCTCGGCCCAGGACCCCGGTTCGAGCCGCGTCCAGCGGCAATTGCTGTCGACCCTGGAAGGGCCGACCCAATTTAGTCTCACGGTGCCGAAGGACTCCGGCGCGGTGAGTTACGGCGCCCTGTTCGCGGCGTTGAAGGAAATCCACGACGCGACCTTGATTGGGGTCGCCGAAAGCGCCTTGGGCGACGACCTCACAGTCAACGCGCCCTCGGGCCACCGGATCGATCCCGGCACGATCGTCTATTTCCTGGCGGCACGGCGGATCGAGCCAGGCGAGATCGATTGGCCGTCGCTAAGTGCGGGTTAGGCCATGCCTCGCACCGACAACACGACGCCAAACCCGGGATGGTGGACATGATCGGCGGCACTATGAAATTGCTCTTCAGGAGCGGCGTGCGCGATATCAAGAACAAATTCTCGAAACGCGGCGAGGACGATGAATTGCCGACGCCGCTGGGATTGCGCATCGGCGCCGCCGTCGATATCGACACCTTGCCGTTGCGCATGCACGCCGATGACCTGCATGTTGAGTTGCCGGAGGAAACGATCCTGATCGTCGCTCAGGGATACGTCGAACTCGGCGACGACACCTATGTGCACCGCTACTACGACAAGGACGACGCGATGATCCAGATTCTCACGGTCAACGGCGTCGAGGACCAGCATGTCGAGGAAATAACCCTCTATGTGCCGTACGAAAGCATCTATCCGGGGAGCGACGGGGAATGGGCGCAATGGACCGCGAAGGGCGGCAAGATCGGCGCGCCCACCTACCAATTCGACGACGGCACGGAATATGAGCGTATTTGGTTCGACACCACGCCGGGCTACGCCGAGCCGGTGGTGTTTACCGAGAAAGTGTACAAGGATGCCGAAACCGAGGAGGCGGACGAGGTCGTCCAGCAGGTCATGCTGTTTGGCCGCAACCTGGAACAGGGAAAAATGAATGAGTACCTCTTGATCACGGTCGAGGCCTACGAAGGAGAAAAGACGGTGGAACTCATGGTCGGCGTGGACCTCTCCCTGCCCATGTTGAAAGTCATTTGACGGAAAGATCGGAAACGGGCGGCCTAACCCGAAAAATACCGGCCGAGCTTCCGCAAAGGAGTATTGAATGTTCGAGCAATTCAGCGGTTTGTTGACGGATATGTCGGAATTCCTGGCGTTCTTCGTCGTCTCCCTCGTCCTGGTGATCGTATTCGTCGCCGTCTATACCAATGTCACCCGACACAGCGAGATCAAGCTGATCAAGGAGAACTCGGTCGCCGCCGCGGTCGCCTTTTCGGGCAGCATGATCGGTTTTGCTCTGCCGCTGGCGAGCGCCATGATCAGTTCTAGCACCATCCTCGAAATGATCGTTTGGGGCGTGATCGCGCTCATCGTGCAGATCGTCGTCTATCTCCTCGTGCGGCTGCCGATGCCGCGGGTATCGGAGCGTATCGAGAACAACGAGATCGCCGCCGGCATGTGGCTCGGCGCCTCGTCGCTCGCTGCCGGCATCCTGAATGCCGCCAGCATGACCTCGTGAGCAAGGAGCACGACCAATGAGCCGCTCGACCATGATGGCCGCGCTCGGGGCGGGTGCGTTGATCCTCGTCGCCTATTTCCTCCTCCGCGAACCAGAGGAAGAAGTCCTCACCTACGAATCTGTAGAGGCGTGTATCGCGGCCGGGGTTCAGGACGAGTCGACATGCCGCACCGAATTCCACAAGGCCCAGGCGTTGCACGAGAAGATCGCCCCGCGTTACGCGACGTCCTCAACGTGCTACGGCGACTTCGGCAGCAACCGGTGTTATCAACAGCAGACCTCCACCGGTTCGTTCTGGTTCCCGTTCATGGTCGGGTATATGCTGGCGCCGCGCGGCGCCTCGGCGGCGATTTATTCGCAGCCGCTTTACCGCCCCAGCGGCCGCCGGGAGTTGTACACCAGCAACGGCACCGGGGTCGGCTACGTGTCCAGCGACGGCCGTGCCAAGGTCGCCAAGTCCCAGGTCAGCCAGCCCCCCGCACGCACCCGCACTGTCGCGCGGGGGGGGTTCGGCACCCGGGCGACGAGTGGAGGAAGCTAATTGATGGCGAATCCACCGCGTTCGTCCCTAAGGGCGATTCGTCTTCCTCCCGCGCCCGCGGGCGCAAGGGCGTGGCGCCGCTCGTTAACGCGCTGAGCGCGATCAGCGACAATCCTGGGCCGAATTAGGTGGTCGCGCCCGCGCCATCGACGGCGACACGCTAGAGGTTGCCGGAGAGCGCCTCCGCCGTTTCGGCATCAACGCGCCTGACATGGGTCAACTTCGCGAGTGGCCCAACGAGAGCCGGTCGCCGCGACTTTGTAGGGTTCGCTCTTCCGCATCGCCGCTATCACCCACCCAACGCGGCCCGCCGATCGAGGAAGGGCCAACGCAGGAACGGTAGAGAAGGGGCAAACATGTTTCGTTTGTGGATCGCCGTAGGCGCCGTCTTGTTCGTCGTGATCTGGAACTTCCTGATAAAAACGATGATAGTGCTTGTACTCGTGCTGGCAATTGTCGGTGGCATCTGGGCGTGGTGGGAGTTCCGCAGAAAGGCGATGCGAAAGCCACCGGCCCGGTGAGCCGGATCTTTCGGGGCACGGTTCGGCGCGGTTTGGAGGGGCATAAGCAATGTGGCGGGGTATGAAATGACCGACACAAAGGAGCCAGGGAGATGTCCCGGTCGATGTTGAAAAGTTGAGGTAGGTGTCGCTCTCCTGGAGCCGTTAGGCTCCGGGTGCTGCAAACCCAAGAGGGAGAACGACACCATGGGAAAGAATATCCGTAGTTCCAGGTAACTACCCAGGTACCCCGCTCCTGACCGCGAGAGGATGATGTAGGTGGTCGCCGGGGCCGGGTTTCCGCCGCCGCGTCGTTGATCGTCTCTTGACTCCATAGAATCGGGCGTCTATGGGTTGCGCTCTCGTGTGACGGGAGCGGCGCGTGGGATATTTCGGGTCGAAGGCGACGAGCGGTCTGTGCCAGGCGCTGATTGCGCTGATGCCGCCGCACAGCGTTTACATCGAGAGCCACCTGGGGGGCGGTGCGCTGATGAAGCGCAAGCCAACGGGCGTGCGCTCGATCGGCATCGACCGCGATGCGCAGGCGCTCGAGGCCTTTGCCTGTGACTACCCGGTCGAGTTGGTGCATGGCTGTGCCCATGCCTTTTTGGCCTCGTTCCCGTTTCTGGGCCCGGAGCTGGTCTACAGCGATCCCCCCTATCTGCACGCGACCCGCCGTTCGGCACGGCGCTATCGCTTCGACTACGAGGAGGTCGACCATGTCGCGCTCCTGGACCTGCTCAAGGATCTGCCCTGCCAGGTGATGGTCTCGGGCCATCCCTCGGCGCTCTATGACGAGATGCTGGCGGGCTGGCGCAGTCTGGCGCTGCAGGTGACGACCCAGGCCCAGGTGCGGACCGAGGTCGTGTGGTTCAACTTCGCGCCCGACCGGGTGCATTGGGCGAGCTACGCAGGCCGGAACTTCACCGACCGCCAGCGCATCAAGCGTAAGGCGGCCAACTGGGGCCGGCGTTACAAGGCCTTGCCGGCGGGCGAACGCCTCGCGGTGCTGGCCGCCATGATGGCCGTCGATGCCGAGGACCCGTGACGCTGTCGCGCTGGCACGAGGACCTCGCCGCCCATGACGAGGCCTTCGCGTGCCTGCAAGATCTTCTTGACCCCTCATCCTTCGCAACCACAGTCGTCAAGGCCTTCCGGGAATGGGGCCAGGGGCTGTTGCGCCTGGCCACGGCGCTCGTCCGGGAGAATGCCGCGCTCGAGCGGGAGAACGCGACCCTGCGGGACCGCATCGCCGAGCTCGAGCGGAGCGCGGCGCTTGACAGCACCACCAGCAGCAAGCCGCCCGCCAGCGACGGCCTGCGCAAGAAGAGCGGAACCCAGAGGCGCACCCGAAGCCAGCGCGGCAAGTCCGGCAGGCCAAGCGGCGGCCAGCCGGGCCACAAGGGAACGACGCTGGCGCGGACCGAGAGCCCGGACCATGTTGTGGATCATGACCCCTCCGCCTGTTCGGGCTGCGGCGCACCGCTGTCGGACGCCGACCGTCACCGCGCGCCCGTCTGTCGACAGGTCTTCGATGTGCCCGAGCCACGCCCCCTGGAGGTCACCGAACACCGCGCCCATCGCTGCCTCTGCGGCGCCTGCGCCACCGTGACAGGAGCCGTCTTCCCGGACGGCGTGACCGCCCCGGTCCAGTACGGGCCACGCATCACCGCCTGGGTGAGCTACCTGCTGTACGCCCAGTTCGTTCCCGAGAAGCGCTTGGCCGAACTCATGAGCGACCTCTTCGCAGTGTCCATCTCCACAGCCACGATCACCGCCATGGGCCGGCGAACCGCCAGGCGCTTCGAGCCCTTCCTCGCCCATGTCGCAGACGTGATCCGCACAGCGGTCCCGGTCAAGCACCTCGACGAAACCGGCCTGCGGATCGCCGCCCGTACCCGCTGGCTCCACGTGCTGTGCACCCCATTCCTGACCGTCCTGCGCATCGGCGCGGGACGCGGCGATGTCGAAAAGGACCTCGAAGGCATCCTCATCCATGACGATTACGCCGCCTACTTCACCCTCAAGGGCGTGCGCCACGGCGCCTGCAACGCCCATCACCTGCGCGAACTCCAGGCCCTGATCGACATCGAGAAGGAAGACTGGGCAAAGAGCATGCACCGCCTCCTTGAGCGCGCACACAGGGCTACCCGCTTCTCCCGTGAGAACGGCCGCGACGTGCCCGCCTCCCTGGTGGCCCGGATCTCGCGGGCCTGGGCCCGCATCCTCGACCACGCCATCGCCTTCCACGAGGCGCAGCCGCCGCTCCGGACCGGCAAGCGCGGACGAAAGAAACACCGCATCGGTCATAACCTCGCGCTCCGCCTCCGCAAGCACAAGGAGGGATGCCTGCGATTCCTCACCGACCCGCGCACGCCGTTTACGAACAATGAGGCCGAACGTGACCTCCGAATGGCCAAGCTGCGCCAGAAAATCTCCGGTGGCTTCCGCTCCGAGAGGGGTGCCTACAACTTCGCCAGAACGCGTGCCGTCATCGCCACCGCCCGAAAGCAAGGCTGGAACGTCCTCCAGACCCTGGTGCATCCCGATCCGATGCAACTAATCCCCCAACTGCGCCTCTGAGAACACCGGCACCGCTACCAGCCCGGACCCCCACGATCCCTCACATACAAACGCTCGGGCCAATCAGACCTGGGTAGTTACAGTTCCAGTAGCCCGAAAGCCCTTGCCACCTCGTTTCCTATGCCGCCGCTGGCAGACGCGATGGACGCAGTCCGTCTCAGCGTGGATCGGTTCTGTCTCCTGGCCGGGGTCGAGGCCTTGGCCGAGATGATGGAGGAGGACGCCACGACCGTGTGCGGGGCCCGACATCGTCGCCATGGGAACCGTCGGGGTTATCGCTGGGGCCATACGCAGAGCGAGATCGGCTACCACGGCGGCCGCGTGAAAGTGCAGCGGCCACGGGTTCGCGACCATGCTGGCAAGGAGGTGGGTTTGGAGAGCTGGCAGGTGCTGCGCGACGGCAACCTGTTGCTCGAGTGGGCGCTCAACCTGATGGTGCTGAACGTGCCGACCCGCAAGTACCACCGCGCGGTCCGTCTGCCCGAGGGCGACCTGGCGAAAGCGCGTGGCGACGGCACCTCGAAGTCGGCCGTTTCCCGGCGCTTTGTGGCGCTGTCGCGCAAGAAGATGAAGGCCTGGCTTGCCTCGGACCTCTCGGAGCTCGACCTGCTGGTCATCCAGATCGACGGTCTGCATGTCGGCGACCATGTCTTGGTGGCGGCGATCGGCGTCGATGGCAACGGCGACAAGCATGTCCTGGCCGTGGTCGAGGGGGCGACGGAGAACACTGTCGTCGTCCAGGCCTTGCTCGACAATCTCCTCGCCAGGGGGCTCGATCCGACGCTGCCCCGGCTGTTCATCGTCGATGGCGCGAAGGCGCTCAGCAAAGCGATCCGCAACACCTTCGGTGTGGCCGCCGCCATCCAGCGCTGCCAGGTCCACAAGGGCCGTAACATCATCGAGCGCCTGCCCCTGCATTTGCATGCGAGCGTCAAGAAGGCGCTCCGTCAGGCCTGGGACCAGGACGACGCAGACAAGGCCGAACGGCTGCTGCGCAACCTGGCCCGGCGTCTGGAGCATGAGGAACCGGGCGTCTCGGGCAGCATCCTGGAGGGGCTGGACGAGATACTCACCGTCATCCGCCTCGGCCTGCCGCACGAACTCCGGCGCTCGCTCGCCTGTGGAACGGCGTGCAAAGTTGACCCCTGTTGAGGGGTGATCGGCGTCCAAATTTGACCCCCTGAGCCTGGCTAGTCCAAGTCACCTCGTTTTTGGGCGGACGAGGTGGTGGGGGATGTTGGTCGTGGAGACGATAGCGCGGATCCGGCGGGAGTATTTCGTCAAGGGGAAGCCGATCAAGGAGATCGTGCGGGACGTGAAGGTCTCGCGCAACACGGTGCGCAAGGTGATCCGTTCGCAGGCGACGGCGTTCACCTACGACCGGCGGGTCCAGCCGATGCCGAAGCTGGGGCCGTGGACGGCCGAGCTGGAGCGGATGCTGGAGGCCAACGAGACCAAGTCGAAGCGGGAGCGGCTGACGCTGCTACGGATCTCCGAAGCCCTCGAGGGTCTGGGCTATGGCGGCGGCTACGACGCGGTGCGGCGCTACGCCAAGGCGTGGCGGTGGCGCCGTTCGGCATCGACGGCGCAGACCTATGTGCCGTTGGTGTTCTCGCCGGGCGAGGCCTATCAGTTCGACTGGAGCCACGAGTACGTGGTGCTGGCGGGGGTGACGACCAAGGTCAAGGTCGCGCACGTCCGGCTGTGCCACAGCCGAATGTTCTTCGTCCGCGCTTATCCGCGCGAGAGCCAGGAGATGGTGTTCGACGCCCACGACCGGGCATTCCGGCTGTTCCAGGGTGCCTGCCGGCGAGGCATCTACGACAACATGAAGACGGCGGTGCAGACCGTCCTCATCGGCAAGGAGCGCGCGTTCAACCGGCGCTTCGTGCAGATGTGTGGCCACTACCTGGTCGAACCGACAGCATGCACGCCGGGAGCGGGATGGGAGAAGGGGCAGGTCGAGAACCAGGTCGGGATCATCCGCGGTCGGTTCTTCACCCCGCGGCTGCGCTTCAAGACCTACGACGAGCTCAACGCCTGGCTCTTGGACCAGTGCGTCGCCTACGCCCGGGGTCATCCCCACCCGGTGTTCAAGGACAGGACTGTCTGGCAGGTGTTCGAGGACGAGCGT
The DNA here is from genome assembly GCA_965226045.1 of Alphaproteobacteria bacterium. GTDB lineage: Bacteria > Pseudomonadota > Alphaproteobacteria > VGEJ01 > VGEJ01 > CBDDBU01. Next base: position 169,783 of record CBDDBU010000027.1, on the reverse strand, counting down.
CCGTCCCTGGTCGGCTATCGCGGGCCGTTCGACGGCTTCCACGCGGTCCCGGCGTCGGTGTCGAAGACCTGCCTGGTGCGCTTCGACAGCAACAAGTACAGCGTGGCGGCGCGCGCCGTCGGCCGTCCGGTCGAGGTCCATGCCTACGCCGATCGCATCGTCATCCGCCAGGACGGCGAGATCGTCGCCGAGCATGCCCGGCGCTTCGGCCGCGACCAGACCGTCTATGACCCGTGGCACTAGGTGCCCGTGCTGGCGAGGAAGCCCGGTGCGCTTCGTAACGGCGCGCCGTTCAAGGACTGGGCGCTGCCCGGCGCCCTGGGTCGCGTGCGCGTCCGGCTCGCCGGCCACGACGACGGCGACAGGCAGATGGTCGAGATCCTCACCGCCGTGCTGGCGGATGGGCTGGCGGCGGTGGAGGCCGCCTGTGCCGAGGCGCTCGCTGGCGGCGTGTGCAGCGCCGACGTCGTGCTCAACATCCTCAATCGTCGGCGCCAGCCGTCCGAGACGGCGCCGATCCCGACGCCCGCGAACCTGCGTCTTCGCTTTGAGCCGGTGGCCGATTGCACCCGCTACGACCGCTTGAGGGGGGTCGGCCATGGAGCGCCATGAGGTCCTGGAGATGATGGCCGCACTCAAGCTCGCCGGCATGCGCGACGCGTTCGACGAGGTGCTCGCCGACGGCCTCAAGCGCCAGCATCCGATGCAGCGAATCATCGGCGAGCTGTTGAAGGCCGAGATCGCCGACAAGCAGGCGCGATCCATCAAGTACCAGATGAGTGGCGCCAAGCTGCCGCTGGCCAAGGAGCTGGCCGACTTCGACTTCACCGACACCCCGGTCAACGAGCCGCTGGTCCGCGAGTTGGCGGTCGGCGGCTTCCTGGCCAACCAGCGCAACGCCGTGCTGATCGGCGGCACCGGCACCGGCAAGAGCCATCTCGCCGTCGCCATCGCGCGGGCCTGCATCCGCGATGGCGCCCGGGGCCGCTTCTTCAACGTCGTCGACCTGGTCAACCGGCTCGAGGCCGAAGCCCGCGCCGGCCGCCAGGGCCGGCTCGCCGATCAGCTGGCCCGGCGCGACCTCGTCATCCTCGACGAGCTCGGCTACCTGCCCTTCGCCCAAACCGGAGGCCAGCTGCTGTTCCACCTCGTCAGCCGGCTCTACGAGCGCACCTCGATCATCGTCACCACCAACCTGACCTTCGGCGAATGGCCGTCCGTCTTCGGCGACGCCAAGATGACCACCGCGCTCCTCGATCGTCTGACGCACCACTGCGAGATCATCGAGACCGGAAACGACTCCTGGCGCTTCAAGAATCGGTCCTAAAGGCAACCGATCCACCTGCGGCCCGGTCGCCCAGGTGGGCCCACAGGAACCTCCCACACGCGGTCCGCCGCCAGCCGCGTGGTGGCCGCGTCGGCCCGCGCGCGGGCCCCTCCTATGGACTACCTGTACGACCTCCGCCGTGCATCCCCAAAGGGGTCAACATTGCACGCCGATAGGGGGTCAATGTTCAACGCCGATTGACAATAGGTCTAGGTGCCAAAGCGGTTATCGTATTATTTGTTCTGGTCAGAAGGACAAGACGGCAGAGAAAAACTCACTCCCGCACTTCCAATAAGCACGGCAAGGGTCAGGCCGAGAGTGGCGGTCAGGTGTCTCATTGGGCGAGGCGTACCGCACATTAAGCGAATGAGGCTAATGGGCCACGGTCACAGGATCACATGCCGGGCCCTGCCAACCATGCCCACTTGCCCTGAAATGGCTTTAATTCGTAACTACCCAGGTCTGATTGGCCCGAGCGTTTGTATGTGAGGGATCGTGGGGGTCCGGGCTGGTAGCGGTGCCGGTGTTCTCAGAGGCGCAGTTGGGGGATTAGTTGCATCGGATCGGGATGCACCAGGGTCTGGAGGACGTTCCAGCCTTGCTTTCGGGCGGTGGCGATGACGGCACGCGTTCTGGCGAAGTTGTAGGCACCCCTCTCGGAGCGGAAGCCACCGGAGATTTTCTGGCGCAGCTTGGCCATTCGGAGGTCACGTTCGGCCTCATTGTTCGTAAACGGCGTGCGCGGGTCGGTGAGGAATCGCAGGCATCCCTCCTTGTGCTTGCGGAGGCGGAGCGCGAGGTTATGACCGATGCGGTGTTTCTTTCGTCCGCGCTTGCCGGTCCGGAGCGGCGGCTGCGCCTCGTGGAAGGCGATGGCGTGGTCGAGGATGCGGGCCCAGGCCCGCGAGATCCGGGCCACCAGGGAGGCGGGCACGTCGCGGCCGTTCTCACGGGCGAAGCGGGTAGCCCTGTGTGCGCGCTCAAGGAGGCGGTGCATGCTCTTTGCCCAGTCTTCCTTCTCGATGTCGATCAGGGCCTGGAGTTCGCGCAGGTGATGGGCGTTGCAGGCGCCGTGGCGCACGCCCTTGAGGGTGAAGTAGGCGGCGTAATCGTCATGGATGAGGATGCCTTCGAGGTCCTTTTCGACATCGCCGCGTCCCGCGCCGATGCGCAGGACGGTCAGGAATGGGGTGCACAGCACGTGGAGCCAGCGGGTACGGGCGGCGATCCGCAGGCCGGTTTCGTCGAGGTGCTTGACCGGGACCGCTGTGCGGATCACGTCTGCGACATGGGCGAGGAAGGGCTCGAAGCGCCTGGCGGTTCGCCAGCCCATGGCGGTGATCGTGGCTGTGGAGATGGACACTGCGAAGAGGTCGCTCATGAGTTCGGCCAAGCGCTTCTCGGGAACGAACTGGGCGTACAGCAGGTAGCTCACCCAGGCGGTGATGCGTGGCCCGTACTGGACCGGGGCGGTCACGCCGTCCGGGAAGACGGCTCCTGTCACGGTGGCGCAGGCGCCGCAGAGGCAGCGATGGGCGCGGTGTTCGGTGACCTCCAGGGGGCGTGGCTCGGGCACATCGAAGACCTGTCGACAGACGGGCGCGCGGTGACGGTCGGCGTCCGACAGCGGTGCGCCGCAGCCCGAACAGGCGGAGGGGTCATGATCCACAACATGGTCCGGGCTCTCGGTCCGCGCCAGCGTCGTTCCCTTGTGGCCCGGCTGGCCGCCGCTTGGCCTGCCGGACTTGCCGCGCTGGCTTCGGGTGCGCCTCTGGGTTCCGCTCTTCTTGCGCAGGCCGTCGCTGGCGGGCGGCTTGCTGCTGGTGGTGCTGTCAAGCGCCGCGCTCCGCTCGAGCTCGGCGATGCGGTCCCGCAGGGTCGCGTTCTCCCGCTCGAGCGCGGCATTCTCCCGGACGAGCGCCGTGGCCAGGCGCAACAGCCCCTGGCCCCATTCCCGGAAGGCCTTGACGACTGTGGTTGCGAAGGATGAGGGGTCAAGAAGATCTTGCAGGCACGCGAAGGCCTCGTCATGGGCGGCGAGGTCCTCGTGCCAGCGCGACAGCGTCACGGGTCCTCGGCATCGACGGCCATCATGGCGGCCAGCACCGCGAGGCGTTCGCCCGCCGGCAAGGCCTTGTAACGCCGGCCCCAGTTGGCCGCCTTACGCTTGATGCGCTGGCGGTCGGTGAAGTTCCGGCCTGCGTAGCTCGCCCAATGCACCCGGTCGGGCGCGAAGTTGAACCACACGACCTCGGTCCGCACCTGGGCCTGGGTCGTCACCTGCAGCGCCAGACTGCGCCAGCCCGCCAGCATCTCGTCATAGAGCGCCGAGGGATGGCCCGAGACCATCACCTGGCAGGGCAGATCCTTGAGCAGGTCCAGGAGCGCGACATGGTCGACCTCCTCGTAGTCGAAGCGATAGCGCCGTGCCGAACGGCGGGTCGCGTGCAGATAGGGGGGATCGCTGTAGACCAGCTCCGGGCCCAGAAACGGGAACGAGGCCAAAAAGGCATGGGCACAGCCATGCACCAACTCGACCGGGTAGTCACAGGCAAAGGCCTCGAGCGCCTGCGCATCGCGGTCGATGCCGATCGAGCGCACGCCCGTTGGCTTGCGCTTCATCAGCGCACCGCCCCCCAGGTGGCTCTCGATGTAAACGCTGTGCGGCGGCATCAGCGCAATCAGCGCCTGGCACAGACCGCTCGTCGCCTTCGACCCGAAATATCCCACGCGCCGCTCCCGTCACACGAGAGCGCAACCCATAGACGCCCGATTCTATGGAGTCAAGAGACGATCAACGACGCGGCGGCGGAAACCCGGCCCCGGCGACCACCTACATCATCCTCTCGCGGTCAGGAGCGGGGTACCTGGGTAGTTACTTTAATTCACCCATATTTCAGCCGCATTCACGAGGCACTCTCACCATTCCTCCCGAGCCGCCATGGCAGATGGCGGTTGTGCAGTAGTCTGCTAGAGGGGCGTAGCTTGGTACCGGGCTACTCCCCTCTCGTCCTGGCGGGGCCACAGGAGAATCAACTTTTCTGTCCTCTGAACTGGTGACACATGAACCTGAAACACCATTTGTCCATCATTCGGATTCTACCCTTGTTGCTAGCGGTTTTCTCCTGTCGTTAAGCTCGACTGAGGGGTGGAGCCTGCCGCCATGCCCCGAAGATCAAAGTGCCTACTATGACAATTGCTTCGGCACCTACTATCACGCTGAGGGAGACAAGTACGGCGGTGAATGGCGAGATGACAAGATGCACGGACAGGGCACCTACACCTTTGCCGACGGAGACAAGTACGTCGGGAGATGTCCCGGTCGATGTTGAAAAGTTGAGGTAGGTGTCGCTCTCCTGGAGCCGTTAGGCTCCGGGTGCTGCAAACCCAAGAGGGAGAACGACACCATGGGAAAGAATATCCGTAGTTCCAGTAGCCCGAAAGCCCTTGCCACCTCGTTTCCTATGCCGCCGCTGGCAGACGCGATGGACGCAGTCCGTCTCAGCGTGGATCGGTTCTGTCTCCTGGCCGGGGTCGAGGCCTTGGCCGAGATGATGGAGGAGGACGCCACGACCGTGTGCGGGGCCCGACATCGTCGCCATGGGAACCGTCGGGGTTATCGCTGGGGCCATACGCAGAGCGAGATCGGCTACCACGGCGGCCGCGTGAAAGTGCAGCGGCCACGGGTTCGCGACCATGCTGGCAAGGAGGTGGGTTTGGAGAGCTGGCAGGTGCTGCGCGACGGCAACCTGTTGCTCGAGTGGGCGCTCAACCTGATGGTGCTGAACGTGTCGACCCGCAAGTACCACCGCGCGGTCCGTCTGCCCGAGGGCGACCTGGCGAAAGCGCGTGGCGACGGCACCTCGAAGTCGGCCGTTTCCCGGCGCTTTGTGGCGCTGTCGCGCAAGAAGATGAAGGCCTGGCTTGCCTCGGACCTCTCGGAGCTCGACCTGCTGGTCATCCAGATCGACGGTCTGCATGTCGGCGACCATGTCTTGGTGGCGGCGATCGGCGTCGATGGCAACGGCGACAAGCATGTCCTGGCCGTGGTCGAGGGGGCGACGGAGAACACTGTCGTCGTCCAGGCCTTGCTCGACAATCTCCTCGCCAGGGGGCTCGATCCGACGCTGCCCCGGCTGTTCATCGTCGATGGCGCGAAGGCGCTCAGCAAAGCGATCCGCAACACCTTCGGTGTGGCCGCCGCCATCCAGCGCTGCCAGGTCCACAAGGGCCGTAACATCATCGAGCGCCTGCCCCTGCATTTGCATGCGAGCGTCAAGAAGGCGCTCCGTCAGGCCTGGGACCAGGACGACGCAGACAAGGCCGAACGGCTGCTGCGCAACCTGGCCCGGCGTCTGGAGCATGAGGAACCGGGCGTCTCGGGCAGCATCCTGGAGGGGCTGGACGAGATACTCACCGTCATCCGCCTCGGCCTGCCGCACGAACTCCGGCGCTCGCTCGCCTGCACCAACATCGTCGAGAACGCGCTCGGCACGGTGCGCCAGGTCACCCGCAACGTCAAACGCTGGAGACACGCCGAGATGGCGCTCAGATGGACCGCCGCCGGCCTGCTGGAGGCCCAGAAAACCTTCCGTCGCCTCAAGGCCTATCGTCAGCTGCCCATCCTCCGAAATGCTCTCCAGGAACACTTGAGAAAGGCTCAGGCCGACAGTGCCATTGAAACCATCATGAAGGCAGCATAGCATCATCAACCAGCGACGCCTGCCCCACGAATTTCAACAGAGATAGGGACATCGCCCCCAATCGAATCGGGGGGCCGTCAGTGTAAATTCGGGCCAAGCGCTCGAATTTTGTAACCCATTAGTAACCCACATAGAAACAAGGGCCTAGCGATTTCCCGCTAACCCATTGAAAACATTGGTAGGCGCAGCAGGATTCGAACCTGCGACCCGCTGATTAAGAGTCAGCTGCTCTGCCAACTGAGCTATGCGCCCCAGAGCGCCTATAGCAAAGCGCCAACCACTTGTCGATGCTGTTGCCTGCGAGCCCTCGGCGCGTGGCGCGTGCTGGCATCGCCGTTCGACGGCTGCTAGAAAGTACCACCTGCGGGATGGTGCCGAGTGACGATCAGAAAAATTTGACCGTGACAGCCTATCTCATAGCGCGCGTCGAGGTCCTCGACCCGGACGCCTACAAACTTTACACAGCGCGCTCGCCCGGAGCGGTCGCCGCCCACGGCGGGCGCTTCATCGTGCGCGCCGGACCGGTCGAGGCGCTCGAGGGACCGGAAGAAAGTCGCCGCCTCGTGGTGATCGAGTTCCCTAGCCGCGAGGCGGCCACGACATTCTACCACGCCGCTGATTATCAGGAGATCGTGGGCCTGCGTCACGCGGCCGCAACTTCCGAACTGATTCTCGTGGACGGCGCTGACGCCGACGTCCCGCCGCACAAGGATCGTCCCTAGTGCGAGAGCCGCTCGATGTCGAGGTCGAGGACGGGATCGCCACCCTCACCCTCAACCGGCCGGCCAGTCGCAACGCGCTCAACCGCGAGATGGCCGACGCGCTGCTGGCCGCGCTGACCGACGTGGGGCGCGACGCCGCTGTGCGCTGCGTCGTCGTCGCGGGTGCGGGCGAGAGTTTTTGCAGCGGCGGCGACGTCAAAATGTTCGCTGAGGTGATGGGCGCAGACCGTGCCACCCGCGAGGCGCACTTCGAGGGCTTCGCCGGCCATGTCCATCAGCTTATTACAGCGCTACGGGGCCTGCCGAAGCCCTCGCTCGCCAGCGCGCGAGGCGCCGTCGCCGGTTTCGGTGTCAGCCTAACGATGGCATGCGACATGGCCATCGCCAGCGACACCGCGTTCTTTACACTGGCGTACGCGCGCATGGGCCTCAGCCCCGACGGCGGCAGCACCTATTTCCTGCCGCGGCTTGTGGGCGAGCGTCGCGCCAAAGAACTCGCGCTTCTCGCGGACCGCATCGATGCCCAGACCGCGCTTCGCTTCGGCCTCATCAACAAGCTCATCCCCGATGACCGGCTCGATGCCGAGACCGCGACACTGGCGGCACGGTTGGCGGGCGGGCCGACCCGAGCCTACGCCAACGCCAAGGCGCTGTTTGACGCCACCTGGTCCAGCACGCTCGAGGCCCAGCTCGCCGCCGAAGCTGCTGGCCTGGGGCGGAGCGCGGCCACGGCGGACTTCGAGGAGGCGGTGGCTGCTTTCATCGCCAAGCGCCCGCCCAGCTTCAAGGGCGAGTGAACCGCCGCGCGTGTGGCTCAGTTCGCCAGAGCATATCGCCGTGGGATCTGTAGGTCCCGATGGATCGAGACACACATCACCAGCCCGAATCCTGCCAGCAACGTCATCATTGCCGTACCCCCATATGAGATCAGCGGGAGCGGCACGCCGACTACGGGAATCAATCCCGTGACCATGGCGATGTTGATGAAGACGTAGAGGAAAAAAGTGTTGGCGATCCCCAATGCCAATAGCCGGGCGAATTGGCTGCGAGCCCGCAACGCCACGACGATGCAGCAAGCCAGTATCAGCGTGTAGAGCGCGATCAGCACGAGCCCGCCGACCAGTCCAAACTCCTCCGCCAGCATGGTGAAAGCAAAATCGGTCTGGTTCTCGGGCAGGAAGTTGAGGTGAGTTTGGGTGCCCTGCATATAGCCGCGCCCGAACAACCCGCCAGAGCCCAGCGCTATTTTCGACTGCAGGATGTGATAGCCCGCGCCGAGCGGATCGCGTCCCGGATCGAGGAAGGTGAGAATGCGTTCCTGTTGGTAGTCGTGAAGAAGGCGCCACGCAAAGGGGACGGCGCCAAGCGCCGCGACGATCAAGACGGCGAATTTCCATGCTCGCACCCCTGCGAGCAGAAACATCGCGCCGCCGCCGAAGACAAGAAGGCTCGCCGTTCCCAGGTCCGGTTGGCGCAGCACTAGCGCGGCCGGCGCTAGAATCATCACCACGGGCAATATCAGCCAACGCAGTTGCCCCACCTCGTCCAAGGAGCATCCGTGGAAGTAGCGAGCGAGCGCGAGCACCAACGCGACCTTCATCAGTTCCGAGGGCTGCAGGCGAACGACGCCGATGTCGACCCAACGCTGGGCACCCATGCCAATCGAACCCATGAATTCGACAACCACCAGCATAGCCAGCGCGATCGCATAGATGACGTAAGCGTGACGGAGCCAAAAGCGCATGTTGGCCAGCGCCACCACGAACATGACAATGAGAGCGGCGCCAAAATGGGCGGATTGGCGCGCCACCAAGCCGTCCCATTCGCCGTTGGTCGACGACAGGAGAATGCCGACGCCGACAGCCACGGTCACGCAGATCAGCAGCACCAGACCCCAATTCAGATCCCACAGCTTCTGCCGCATCGTCAGCTTGACGTCTTGAAATTCCATTGCCGTCGTCATCGCGCTCTAGCCCGCGTTCCGCGACCGGCCCGGCGCGGCGGTCGTCGAGGCTGGGCGCCGGGCCGGATCGAGGCGCTGGACCTCGACCAGCACATCCCGCGCGATCGGCGCCGCGGCTTTGGAGCCCGAGCCGCCGTGTTCAACCACCACAGCGACGGCGTAGCGCGGCGCCAACACCGGCGCGTATCCGACGAACAAGGCGTGATCGCGCTCCACCCACGGCTTCTCCTCGTTTTTGCGGACACGATGCAGCCGCTCGCGTTTCCAGATCCGCCGCACCTGCGAGGTGCCCGTCTTGCCCGCCATCGCGTATCGTTCACCCTCGATCCGCGATCGATAGGCGGTACCATTCGATTGGCCGGTCACGCCTTCCATACCGGCGCGAACCAGGTTAAGTGCGGCCGCGCTGACTCCAATCGGCTCGCGCTGAGCGGACGTAAAGGCGGGGTCGCTCTCGCCGTCACCTCCCACCTCCGCGCCGCGCACCACATGTGGCTGCACCTTAAAGCCGCCGTTCGCGATCTGGGCCGTCATGACAGCGAGTTGAAGCGGCGTCGCCGACACGAAGCCCTGGCCGATCCCGGTGACCAGCGTTTCGCCCTGCTGCCAGGGCTCGCCTCGAACGGCTTGCTTCCATTCCTTTGTCGGTATGAGGCCCTCGCTCTCCGACGGAATCTCTATGTTGGTGGGGTGGCCCAAGCCGAAGCGCTGGGCCATCTCCGCGATCCGGTTGACGCCAGTCCGGCGGGCCACGTCATAGAAGAACGAATCGCACGAACGCACAAACGCGTCGACAAAGCCGACGCGGCCATGGCCACCGCGTTTCCAGCAATGGAACTCGTGGGCGCCCAACTTGACCGAACCGGTGCAGAACACGGAGTGCTCGGGCCCGACGACCCCGGCTTCCAGAGCCGCCAACCCGACGATCATCTTGAAGGTCGAACCGGGGGGGTACTGCCCGGAGATGCTTTTGTTGACGAGCGGTGTCCTCGGGTCGTTAAGAAGGGAATGCCAGGTCTCCTGACTGAGGCCGAGGTTGAAGACATTGGGATCGAAGCCCGGCGCGGAGACCAGAGCCAGTATTCCTCCGGTGTCCGTGTCGATTACCACGATGGCGCCGCTCTCCTCGCCCAGCCGCGCATAGGCCATATGCTGGAGGTCGGCATCGATGGTGAGGAGGGTGTCGGCGCCCGGCTGGCCCTCGTGGCGCGCAACCTCGCGGATGACCCGGCCATATGCGTTGACCTCGACGCGGCTGTGACCAGCCTTGCCGCGGAGCGCCAGGTCGTAGGTTTTCTCGATGCCGCTCTTGCCAATCCGAAAACCCGGCAGCTCCAGCAGCGGGTCTCCGTTCAGTTCGTCCGCCGCCACGCGCGCGACATAGCCGACGACGTGACCGAAGGGCTCACCCAGCTCATAGTGACGCGATTCGCCGACCTCGGGATGAATGCCCGGAAGATCGGGGCTATGCACGTTGACCCTGGCGAATTCCTCCCAGCTCAGGTTTTCCGCCGCCGTCACCGGGACGAACGGCCTGTTGCGCGCGACCTTTCGAACGACTTTGCGCCGCTCGTGGTCACTCAGCGAGATAAGCGCGGCCAGTGCGTCGAGTGTTTCCTCGACGCTGCGGGTGTCCTCAAGCACCAGCACGACCCGGTAGTTGCGACGGTTGCTCGCGAGTTCGACGCCGAACCGGTCGAGGATGCGTCCGCGCCGGGGGGGCAACAGGCGCATGTTGATGCGGTTCTCGTCCGCCAGCATCTTGTATTGGTGCGATTGGGTGACTTGAAGGTCGTAGAGCCGGCCGACCAGCACCGCTAGGAGCGTGACCTGACCACCAGCGAGGATCGCGGCGCGGCGCGTCAGAGCCTTGTTGCGGTCAAGGTCGCGCCGCATGTCAGGCCGGCTTCATCAGGCCACGCTGGGCTCGCACAAACAGCCACGCCACGCACGGATAGGCGGCGATGGTGATAACTGCCTGAGTGATCGCCGGCCGCGGGTCGATGATGGTTTCATAGAACAAGTTGGCGAGGACCCAACTCGCCGCGACGGCGGCACTGCCGACCAGCAGAAAGCCCGACCACTCGACCAGCACGCTTTTCCCGATGAAGACCCGTCGCTGTGAAACACCCAGACCAAAGACCGCCAGCAGCACCAGCGAACTCATGCCAAGCGGCGTGCCGCCGAGAGCGTCTTGCACCAGCCCGAGGACGAAGACGACCCCCGCCGGCAGGTGCTCGGGCCGGTAGATGCTCCAATAGTAGACGGCTATCACCGCGAAGGCCGGCGTCACGGGATCAACATAGGGCAGGCCCATCGGGACCAAGCCGAGCAGCACCAGCGCTAGTGTCAAGGCGGGCGGTGTCACCCACCACGACATCCGCCGCAGCCGGGTCGTCCACTCAGCGCCCATGGCGCTCCCCAGCTTCCCGTGCCCCCGACAGGCGCGGCAGATCGAAGCGGAGGATCCGAACATACTCGAGGCGGTCCCAGTCGACGAACGGCTGCACGGTGATCGTGGCATCGTCCACCGTAGCCACGGTGCCGATCGGAACACCGGTCGGTAACAGACCGCCGTGACCAGAAGTCACCACCCGATCCCCCGGCGAGACCCGCGCACCACCGGCCAGGAACGTGAGGCGTGGGAAGTTCGAGTTGTCACCGGCCAGCAGCGCCCGATGGCGGCTCCCCCCGATCACGACAGGAATGCGCGAGTTAAGATCGGTGACCAGAAGGATACGACTCGACCTATGGCCAGCCGCCGAGATGCGGCCAACGAGCCCTGCTTCGGCGACGACGCCTTGACCATCGGCGACGCCATCGCGGCTGCCCGCGTTAACCAGCAAGGTGCGGACGAACGGGCCACCTGAATCGCCAATCACACGAGCCGAGGCGAACGATACCTGGGGCTCGCTGCGCGACCTCAAAAGCGCGCGATAGATGGCGTTTTCGCTCTCCAGTCGCCGCGCGACCCCCTGCCAGTTGGAGAGCCGCGCCACCTCCTCGCGCAGTCGCACGTTCTCGCCGCGCAAGTACCACAACTGGTTAATCTCTTGGACACCCGCATTTAGCCCCGACACCGGATGGGAGATCACCTCAAGGACAGGGGCCGCCGCGTCGGTGATGGCGAGGCGAAAGCGCTCAACGAGTATGGTATCGGCTTTGCCGAGGATCATTATCGCGAACGCCGCGCCGATCAAAGTCACGAACGCGAAACGTTGGACGACAACCCTGACCGGTACCGCCAAGCGCTGCAAGCGACTGCCGGTAGCGTTCATCCCAGGGCCTCCTCACCGCGCCCGACAGACGGGCTACGGCGCCACAAATCAGAACTCTTGATGCAAGAGGTGGCGCAGCGTCCGCAGTTCATCGAGCGCGCGTCCCGACCCCAGCGCCACGCAAGATAGCGGTTCATCGGCGATTGACACGGGCAGCCCCGTCGCGAAACGAAGGACATAGTCCATGTTACCGAGCAACGCGCCGCCGCCGGTCAGCACGATCCCCTTGTCGACGATGTCGGCCGCCAACTCCGGGGCGGTGTTCTCAAGCGCTACCTTGACCGCCTCGATGATCGCGCCGACCGGCTCGGCAAGGCTCTCGGCAATCTGGTTCTGATTGATCACCAACTCCTTGGGAACTCCGTGCATCAGATCGCGCCCCTTGATCTCCATGTGCGCGCCGACCCCATCCTCTGGTGGGCAAGCGGTGCCTATATGCTTCTTGATGCGCTCAGCGCTGCCCTCGCCGATTAGCAGATTATGGTTGCGCCGGATGTAGGCGATGATCGCCTCGTCCATCTTGTCACCGCCAACTCTGACGGAGCGCGAATAAACGATCCCTCCCAGCGAGAGAACCGCCACCTCGGTCGTGCCGCCGCCTATATCGACCACCATTGAGCCGGTCGGCTCGGTCACCGGCAGACCCGCCCCGATCGCCGCGGCCATCGGTTCCTCAATCAGGTAGACCCGGCGCGCGCCGGCGCTCTCAGCCGATTCCTGGATGGCCCGGCGCTCGACCGCCGTAGAGCCCGACGGCACGCAGATAATCACCTGCGGGCTGGCGAAGCTGTGCCGAGTACGCACTTTGCGGATAAAGTGCTTGATCATCTCCTCGGCGATCTCGAAGTCAGCGATCACGCCGTCGCGCAACGGCCTGATGGCTTCGATATTTCCCGGCGTCCGGCCCAGCATCAACTTGGCTTCGTCGCCCACCGCCAGAACTTGCTTCTTACCGCGGTAGTTGACGATGGCCACGACCGAGGGCTCGTTGAGAACGACCCCACGGCCTTTTACATAGACCAGCGTGTTCGCCGTCCCGAGGTCGATGGCCATGTCCGGCGACAGCATTCCAAGCATTTTCGCGAACATCAGCGGTGCCCGGCCTCTCTAATCAACCGCATACGTACAAGCCTTCCAACTTCGCTCATTCGCGTTCCGCCCCCCTAGCAGCCTGTCGGACTGAGGTCCGCGAGAATGGGTGTGGACGGATCGCGATGTGGAGAGGTCATGGGATCGAGCGCCTTTCGTGAGGACACGGAGTGCGGTCGCTTGGCCGCGCGTACCGCAGGGTGAGTATACTCTTATGCCCTCTCGTGAGGGCACGAAGTACGTTCGCTTGCTCGCGCGTGCCGCAAGGCGAGCATACTCTTATTCCTTTTCGCGAGGTACGGAGTCCGGCCGCCTGCTCAAGCGTATTGCAAGGTGAACATTCTCTTTATGTTCCAGGCCAGGGTCACCAGGTTCCATTCGCCCGTGACCTTGTCCAGGCCGCGTAGCGAGAACTGGCGGAAGCCCATGGCCGATTTGATGATGCCGAACACCGGTTCCGGCGTTTGCTTGCGCAGGGCGTAGAGTTGCCGGCCCTCGGGCGTCGCCAGTCGATGTGTCATCGCTTCCAGCGGCGTCGGGTTCTCCGGGGGCGGCGGCGCGCCGGCGAAGCGGTCCTTCCAGGAGAGATGATGGCGTTCCCGGCCGGGCGTGATCAACGGCGCGATCTCGGCCTCGGCGCAGGCGTTCACGTTGGCCTCGCTGAAGTAGCCGCTGTCCGCCAGCAGGGTCTCGGGCGCGCCCAGCGCCTCGGGAAGGCGGGCGAGCGCTTCCAGCGCCGGCTCGATTTGCCGCTTGTCGTTGGGGGCCTGGACCACGTCGTTGGTGACCACCAGCAGGCTGTCGGCCGCCACCAGGGCTTGGGCGTTGTAGGCCTGTTCGAAGCCGCCGCCGGCCACCGGCATGATGCGCGAGTCCGCGTCGGTCAGATTGACCTGGTCCTTCGGCCCGGGCCCGGCCACCGGCGGCTCGGGTGGACGGCCGCCCGGCTTGCGGCCCGTCTTCTCGGCCTTCTCCGCGCGCGCCTCGAGCTTCGCCTCGTACTCGGCCCGTTCCCGCTCAAGGCGTTCGCGCGCCCGCGCCTCGATCACCGCCTTAGCCTCGGCGATGCGGGCCAGACGATCCTCGCGCCGGGCCAGTTCCTCGGGCACCGACATCCCGTCGGGCACATCCGCCCCATCGGCCGCCTCCGCCAACGCCATCAACTCCGCCACCTCGGCCTTCAACCGGGCTTCGAGCTCGCAGGCGTGTTTCCACGACAGCGCGCTGTGCCGGCTCGCGTTGGCGTGCACCTTGGTGCCGTCCAGCGCCACCGTGCCGAGCTTCAGCACCCCGGCTTCCCGGGCCAGCAGCAGCACCTCGACGAACAGCCCTTCGATCCGGTCGAGAAAACGCCGCCGGAACGCGGCGATGGTATCGTGGTCGGGATGATCGTTGGCCGCGATGAAGCGGAAAGCGACAGAATCATAGGTCGCGCGCTCCAACTTGCGGCTCGAAAACACCCCCGTGGCGTAGCCGTAGACCAGAAGCCCCAGCAGCATGCTCGGGTGATAGGACGCCGAGCCCGAGCCGCGATAGGCCTTCACGAACGCCGAGAGGTCCAACTGCTCGATCACCTCGACCACGAAGCGCGCCAGATGCCGCTCGGGAAGCCATTCCTCCACCGACGGCGGCAGCAGAAACCCCGTCTCCCGGTCGACCGGTCGGAAATTGCTCATGACGGCCTCCATCACGCGCGGGCAAATCAACTGATACCATCGAATCCTATTTCGACTCCCGGCTCAAGTCCGACAGGCTGCTAGGCCGAGAGAGCCTCCGGCGCGGATTTATCCCTCTTCACCAGCAGCTTGTTCAGCGCGTTCACATAAGCTCGCGCTGACGCGACAAGCGTATCGGTATCCGCGCCTTGACCATTGACCGACTTGCCGCTCTCCTCAAGCCGCACGGTCACTTCGGCCTGTGCATCGGTTCCCCGGGTGACGGCGCTTACCTGGTAGAGTTGGAGCACCGCCCGGTGCGGGAACAGCGCTTTGATCGCGTTGAACGTGGCATCGACCGGCCCGTCCCCCACTGCCGACGTGCCCTTCATCTCACCGTCGATCTCAAGCTCCAGATCGGCGGTCGGGTGGGCGCGCGTGCCGCACACGACCTGCATCGAGATCAGTTTGACGCGATCGTTGGTCCGTAGGATCTCGTCATCCACCAACGCCACGATGTCGTCGTCGAACATTTCTTTCTTGCGATCAGCAATATCCTTGAAGCGGGTAAAGGCGTCCTGTAAGGCGTTGTCGCCTAGGTCGTAGCCAAGCTCCCGCAGCTTTTCGCGAAACGCGTGCCGGCCGGAATGCTTGCCGAGAACGAGCTTTGAGCGGACCAGACCCACCGATTCGGGAGTCATGATCTCGTATGTGCCGGAATGCTTGAGCATGCCGTCCTGATGGATTCCGGCCTCGTGCGCGAACGCGTTGGCGCCGACGATCGCCTTGTTGTTCTGGACCGTGAAGCCAGTCACCGTCGACACCAGGTGCGAGGCCTTGGTGATGTACTCCGTCTTGACGCCGATTGAATAGGGCATGATGTCCGAACGCGTATGCAGGGCCATCACCACCTCTTCGAGCGCCGCGTTTCCCGCCCGCTCGCCCAGGCCATTGATCGCACATTCGATCTGACGAGCGCCGTTGGCGACGCCCGCCAGCGAGTTCGCCACCGCCAGCCCAAGGTCATTGTGGCAGTGGGTCGAGACGATCGCCTTGTCGAGGTTGGGAACTCGCGCGAACAGCATGGCAATCAGCGCGCCGAACTCTTCAGGCGTCGAGTAGCCCACGGTATCTGGGATGTTGATGGTCGTCGCGCCGGCGTCGATCGCGCTCTCCACGGTGCGGCAGAGAAAGTCGTGCTCGGTGCGCGTACCGTCCTCGGGTGACCACTCCACGTCATCACATAGGTTGCGAGCGTAGCTCACGCTATCGATCACAGCTTGGTGCACGTCCTCGGGCTCCATCTGCAGCTTGTATTTCATGTGCAGAGGGCTGGTGGCGATGAAGGTATGAATGCGTTTCTGGCGGGCCGGACGCAACGCCTCGGCCGCGCGGTCGATGTCCTTGCGACCGGCGCGGGCGAGACCGCATACCGTCGAGTTCTTAACGATCTTGGAGATCTCGCGGACCGCTTCGAAATCGCCGTTGGACGCGATCGGAAAGCCCGCTTCGATAATATCGACCCCCATCAGCTCGATAATTTCCGCGATGCGCAGTTTCTCCTCGAGATTCATCGACGCGCCTGGCGATTGCTCGCCGTCGCGCATGGTGGTGTCAAAAATACGTACTCGATCGGCGGTGTCGCTCATGGGACCTGATCCTTCGTTCGATTTCGCACCCTAGGCAAGTTCGCGTTCCCCTGGGCGGCGCGCGCTAACGCGCGTCCAGGGGCGCCTAAGTCGAAGGTCATTCATCGCGCGCGAGGAAGTGCGCGCCAACATGTATTGGCGCCCTCGGCTCCACTGGCCGACACGACAACCAGCACGGGTACCCACAGCAATTCGTCCAACCATCGCCACGTCCCTCCGGGACGGCTGAATTTATCGTCTTGTTGCAGTCGTTTACGTCGACACATGATGACACAACGTCAACAACACACCAACCCTGCCTAGACTAGCGTGCAAAATCATTATTACGACCGTTGGGCGTCCCGCCGCAACCGCTTTTGGCGGGCCGCGCGAACGCCGCCCCCGACTAGCAGCCTGTCGGACTTGAGCCGGGAGTCGAAATAGGATTCGATGGTATCAGTTGATTTGCCCGCGCGTGATGGAGGCCGTCATGAGCAATTTCCGACCGGTCGACCGGGAGACGGGGTTTCTGCTGCCGCCGTCGGTGGAGGAATGGCTTCCCGAGCGGCATCTGGCGCGCTTCGTGGTCGAGGTGATCGAGCAGTTGGACCTCTCGGCGTTCGTGAAGGCCTATCGCGGCTCGGGCTCGGCGTCCTATCACCCGAGCATGCTGCTGGGGCTTCTGGTCTACGGCTACGCCACGGGGGTGTTTTCGAGCCGCAAGTTGGAGCGCGCGACCTATGATTCTGTCGCTTTCCGCTTCATCGCGGCCAACGATTGTGGAACGGCGTGCAAAGTTGACCCCTGTTGAGGGGTGATCGGCGTCCAAATTTGCCCCCCTGAGCCTGGCTAGTCCAAGTCACCTCGTTTTTGGGCGGACGAGGTGGTGGGGGATGTTGGTCGTGGAGACGATAGCGCGGATCCGGCGGGAGTATTTCGTCAAGGGGAAGCCGATCAAGGAGATCGTGCGGGACGTGAAGGTCTCGCGCAACACGGTGCGCAAGGTGATCCGTTCGCAGGCGACGGCGTTCACCTACGACCGGCGGGTCCAGCCGATGCCGAAGCTGGGGCCGTGGACGGCCGAGCTGGAGCGGATGCTGGAGGCCAACGAGACCAAGTCGAAGCGGGAGCGGCTGACGCTGCTACGGATCTCCGAAGCCCTCGAGGGTCTGGGCTATGGCGGCGGCTACGACGCGGTGCGGCGCTACGCCAAGGCGTGGCGGTGGCGCCGTTCGGCATCGACGGCGCAGACCTATGTGCCGTTGGTGTTCTCGCCGGGCGAGGCCTATCAGTTCGACTGGAGCCACGAGTACGTGGTGCTGGCGGGGGTGACGACCAAGGTCAAGGTCGCGCACGTCCGGCTGTGCCACAGCCGAATGTTCTTCGTCCGCGCTTATCCGCGCGAGAGCCAGGAGATGGTGTTCGACGCCCACGACCGGGCATTCCGGCTGTTCCAGGGTGCCTGCCGGCGAGGCATCTACGACAACATGAAGACGGCGGTGCAGACCGTCCTCATCGGCAAGGAGCGCGCGTTCAACCGGCGCTTCGTGCAGATGTGTGGCCACTACCTGGTCGAACCGACAGCATGCACGCCGGGAGCGGGATGGGAGAAGGGGCAGGTCGAGAACCAGGTCGGGATCATCCGCGGTCGGTTCTTCACCCCGCGGCTGCGCTTCAAGACCTACGACGAGCTCAACGCCTGGCTCTTGGACCAGTGCGTCGCCTACGCCCGGCGTCATCCCCACCCGGTGTTCAAGGACAGGACTGTCTGGCAGGTGTTCGAGGACGAGCGTCCGTCCCTGGTCGGCTATCGCGGGCCGTTCGACGGCTTCCACGCGGTCCCGGCGTCGGTGTCGAAGACCTGCCTGGTGCGCTTCGACAGCAACAAGTACAGCGTGGCGGCGCGCGCCGTCGGCCGTCCGGTCGAGGTCCATGCCTACGCCGATCGCATCGTCATCCGCCAGGACGGCGAGATCGTCGCCGAGCATGCCCGGCGCTTCGGCCGCGACCAGACCGTCTATGACCCGTGGCACTAGGTGCCCGTGCTGGCGAGGAAGCCCGGTGCGCTTCGTAACGGCGCGCCGTTCAAGGACTGGGCGCTGCCCGGCGCCCTGGGTCGCGTGCGCGTCCGGCTCGCCGGCCACGACGACGGCGACAGGCAGATGGTCGAGATCCTCACCGCCGTGCTGGCGGATGGGCTGGCGGCGGTGGAGGCCGCCTGTGCCGAGGCGCTCGCTGGCGGCGTGTGCAGCGCCGACGTCGTGCTCAACATCCTCAATCGTCGGCGCCAGCCGTCCGAGACGGCGCCGATCCCGACGCCCGCGAACCTGCGTCTTCGCTTTGAGCCGGTGGCCGATTGCACCCGCTACGACCGCTTGAGGGGGGTCGGCCATGGAGCGCCATGAGGTCCTGGAGATGATGGCCGCACTCAAGCTCGCCGGCATGCGCGACGCGTTCGACGAGGTGCTCGCCGACGGCCTCAAGCGCCAGCATCCGATGCAGCGAATCATCGGCGAGCTGTTGAAGGCCGAGATCGCCGACAAGCAGGCGCGATCCATCAAGTACCAGATGAGTGGCGCCAAGCTGCCGCTGGCCAAGGAGCTGGCCGACTTCGACTTCACCGACACCCCGGTCAACGAGCCGCTGGTCCGCGAGTTGGCGGTCGGCGGCTTCCTGGCCAACCAGCGCAACGCCGTGCTGATCGGCGGCACCGGCACCGGCAAGAGCCATCTCGCCGTCGCCATCGCGCGGGCCTGCATCCGCGATGGCGCCCGGGGCCGCTTCTTCAACGTCGTCGACCTGGTCAACCGGCTCGAGGCCGAAGCCCGCGCCGGCCGCCAGGGCCGGCTCGCCGATCAGCTGGCCCGGCGCGACCTCGTCATCCTCGACGAGCTCGGCTACCTGCCCTTCGCCCAAACCGGAGGCCAGCTGCTGTTCCACCTCGTCAGCCGGCTCTACGAGCGCACCTCGATCATCGTCACCACCAACCTGACCTTCGGCGAATGGCCGTCCGTCTTCGGCGACGCCAAGATGACCACCGCGCTCCTCGATCGTCTGACGCACCACTGCGAGATCATCGAGACCGGAAACGACTCCTGGCGCTTCAAGAATCGGTCCTAAAGGCAACCGATCCACCTGCGGCCCGGTCGCCCAGGTGGGCCCACAGGAACCTCCCACACGCGGTCCGCCGCCAGCCGCGTGGTGGGCGCGTCGGCCCGCGCGCGGGCCCCTCCTATGGACTACCTGTACGACCTCCGCCGTGCATCCCCAAAGGGGTCAACATTGCACGCCGATAGGGGGTCAATGTTCAACGCCGATTGACAGCCTGGGCTTCGCCCCCTATGCGCGGCGCACCGTCTACCTGGACCCCGACCCCAACCCACCGCGCGACCCGGATTAGGCTGCCCGCCCGGCGCGGCGTTCAGTGCTCCAATATCTGGCTTAGGAACAGCTGGGTGCGCTCGTTGCGGGGGTTCGAGAAGAATGTTTCGGGCGCCGCGGCCTCGATGATTTTGCCTTCATCCATGAAGATCATGCGGTCGGCGACGGTGCGGGCGAAGCCCATCTCGTGGGTGACGCATAGCATCGTCATGCCGTCGGCGGCGAGACTCACCATAACGTCGAGCACCTCCTTGATCATCTCGGGATCGAGCGCCGAGGTGGGCTCGTCGAACAGCATGATTTTCGGGTTCATGCACAGCGATCGGGCGATGGCGACGCGCTGCTGTTGGCCGCCGGAGAGTTGGCCAGGGTACTTGTCGGCCTGCTCGGGAGTGCGCACCCGTTCGAGATAGGTCATCGCGAGATCGCGCGCCTCGGCGCGCGGCATCTTGCGCACCCAGACCGGCCCCAGCATCAAATTGTCGATGACGGTCAGATGGGGAAACAGGTTGAAGTGCTGGAACACTATCCCGACCTCGCGGCGGATCGCGTCGACGTTCTTGAGGTCATTCGTAAGCTCGATGCCATCGACGATGATGCGGCCGGGAGATGTCCCGGTCGATGTTGAAAAGTTGAGGTAGGTGTCGCTCTCCTGGAGCCGTTAGGCTCCGGGTGCTGCAAACCCAAGAGGGAGAACGACACCATGGGAAAGAATATCCGTAGTTCCAGTAGCCCGAAAGCCCTTGCCACCTCGTTTCCTATGCCGCCGCTGGCAGACGCGATGGACGCAGTCCGTCTCAGCGTGGATCGGTTCTGTCTCCTGGCCGGGGTCGAGGCCTTGGCCGAGATGATGGAGGAGGACGCCACGACCGTGTGCGGGGCCCGACATCGTCGCCATGGGAACCGTCGGGGTTATCGCTGGGGCCATACGCAGAGCGAGATCGGCTACCACGGCGGCCGCGTGAAAGTGCAGCGGCCACGGGTTCGCGACCATGCTGGCAAGGAGGTGGGTTTGGAGAGCTGGCAGGTGCTGCGCGACGGCAACCTGTTGCTCGAGTGGGCGCTCAACCTGATGGTGCTGAACGTGTCGACCCGCAAGTACCACCGCGCGGTCCGTCTGCCCGAGGGCGACCTGGCGAAAGCGCGTGGCGACGGCACCTCGAAGTCGGCCGTTTCCCGGCGCTTTGTGGCGCTGTCGCGCAAGAAGATGAAGGCCTGGCTTGCCTCGGACCTCTCGGAGCTCGACCTGCTGGTCATCCAGATCGACGGTCTGCATGTCGGCGACCATGTCTTGGTGGCGGCGATCGGCGTCGATGGCAACGGCGACAAGCATGTCCTGGCCGTGGTCGAGGGGGCGACGGAGAACACTGTCGTCGTCCAGGCCTTGCTCGACAATCTCCTCGCCAGGGGGCTCGATCCGACGCTGCCCCGGCTGTTCATCGTCGATGGCGCGAAGGCGCTCAGCAAAGCGATCCGCAACACCTTCGGTGTGGCCGCCGCCATCCAGCGCTGCCAGGTCCACAAGGGCCGTAACATCATCGAGCGCCTGCCCCTGCATTTGCATGCGAGCGTCAAGAAGGCGCTCCGTCAGGCCTGGGACCAGGACGACGCAGACAAGGCCGAACGGCTGCTGCGCAACCTGGCCCGGCGTCTGGAGCATGAGGAACCGGGCGTCTCGGGCAGCATCCTGGAGGGGCTGGACGAGATACTCACCGTCATCCGCCTCGGCCTGCCGCACGAACTCCGGCGCTCGCTCGCCTGCACCAACATCGTCGAGAACGCGCTCGGCACGGTGCGCCAGGTCACCCGCAACGTCAAACGCTGGAGACACGCCGAGATGGCGCTCAGATGGACCGCCGCCGGCCTGCTGGAGGCCCAGAAAACCTTCCGTCGCCTCAAGGCCTATCGTCAGCTGCCCATCCTCCGAAATGCTCTCCAGGAACACTTGAGAAAGGCTCAGGCCGACAGTGCCATTGAAACCATCATGAAGGCAGCATAGCATCATCAACCAGCGACGCCTGCCCCACGAATTTCAACAGAGATAGGGACATCGCCTGCGGCCGCGCTGATGCTCCTCAAGTCGGTTTATGCAGCGGATTAGCGTCGATTTTCCCGAACCCGAGGGGCCGCACACGACGATCCGCTCGCCGCGATCGACGTTGAGATTGATATCCTTGAGGACATGGAAGTCGCCAAACCACTTGTGGACGCCGACCATCTCGATCATCCAGCGCTTGGCGGTATCGGGCGGAGGGGGGACGGCGCCACCGCGGGGTGCTGCTTCCGTCATCGGCGATGCCCGGTCTCAAGTTCGCGCTCAAGGTAGAGGCTATAGCGCGACATGAAAAAACAGAAACAGAAGTATATGACGGCGATAAACACATAGCCCTCGACGAAATAGGCGCGCCATTCGGGATCGGAGATCGCCTGACGGGTGGCGAGCAGGAGGTCGGTCAGGCTAACGATGGCAACAAGCGAGGTGTCCTTGAACATGCCGATGAAGGTGTTGACGATCGGCGGAATCACCAGACGGATGGCCTGGGGTAGGATGATGTTGCCGGTCATTCGCCAGTAGCCGAGGCCCAGGGCACGCGCGGCCTCGTATTGCCCGGCCGGAACCGCCTGAAGCCCGCCCCGGATCACCTCCGCCAGATAGGCGGCGGTAAACAAGATGATCGCGACCTGGGCGCGGAGAAGCGCATTCAGGTTTACGCCGCTCGGCAGGAACAGAGGCAGCATGAACGAGGCCATGAACAATAGGCTTATCAGCGGCACTCCACGAATAAGCTCGATGTAGGCGACCGAGAACGCGCGCACCACCGGCATCTCGGATCGCCGCCCCAGCGCGAGAAGGATCGACAGAGGGAAAGCGACCACGACGCCAAAGACGGAGAGGATCAAGGTCAGCGGCAGTCCACCCCATAAACTGATCTCGACATAGGCGAGACCAAACACACCGCCCCACATCAGGGTCCCGAACAGGGCGAGCCCGCCGACCCACAGGACCCCTAACCACAGCTTCCAGTTGGCGCGACTACAGCTCATCGCCAGCATCACGATCAACAGAACCACGCCGAGCAGCGGACGCCACTGTTCATCGAACGGGTACCGGCCGAACAGAATCAGCCGGTACTTTTCATGCAGGAAGGCCCAGCACGCCCCCGCCGCCGCCTTGCAGACATCGGCGCCGACCGCCCCCCATACGGCATCGAGAAAAACCCAATCCACCGTCGGTGGGACGATGCTCGCCAGCAGGACGAGTGCGAACACGGTCAGGATCGTGTTCCACGGGCCATCGAACAGGTTGGTCCTCAGCCAACCCACCACACCGACCGTGGCGCGCGGCGGCCGCACCGTCACGCTCGGGTCCAGGCGATCGACCATCTCAGCGCTCCACCAGCGCGGCGAGCCGGTTGTACCAGTTCATGAACGTCGAGATAGCCAGGCTGATAGTGAGGTAGACGGCCATGAGAATGGCGATGCACTCGATGGCCTGGCCGGTCTGGTTGAGGCTCGTGTTGGTGACGGCGACGAGATCGGGGTAGCCGATCGCCACCGCCAACGAGCTGTTCTTGGTGATGTTCAGATACTGGCTGGTGATCGGCGGAATGATGACGCGCAGCGCTTGCGGCAAAACCACTAGTCGGAGAACGCGTCCGCGCCTCAGGCCCAGCGCCAGGGCGGCCTCGGTCTGGCCCCAATCCACGGCCAGCAGGCCGCTTCTCACGATCTCGGCGATAAAGCCCGCAGTGTAGATCGTGAGGCCAAACAACAGGGCCATGAACTCGGGCGTGATCTCGTCGCCCCCGGCGTAGCGGAACCCCTGCCACTCGGGCATGTCCAGGGCGAGCGGGGCGCCGCCAAGCGCGAACACGGCGAGCGGCGGCGCCAACACCAGCGCCAAGACCGGCCATACGATGGGGCGCTGCTCACCCGCCTCTTCCTGGCGCGCGCGGGCCCAGCGGCGATACAGCCAGGCGCCGATGCACCCGATCGCGAATGCCGCGATAAGGTAGGGGTGCAGCGGGTCGTACCGGGGCACGGCGTACGCGAGCCCGCTCTTGTTGAGGAAGATCCCGGCCAGCGGGCTGAGCGCCCCCTGGCCGGCCGGCAGCGCGCCGGTGATGAGGCTGTACCAAAAGAACAGCTGAAGCAGCAGCGGCACGTTGCGAACCGTCTCGACATAGACGGTCGCCATCTTCGCGATGAGCCAGTTGCGAGAGAGCCGGGCGATGCCGACGACCACGCCGATAACGCTGGCGAAAACGATGCCGATGGCGGCGACGCGCAGGGTGTTGAGAAGCCCGACGAAGAAGGCCCGCAAGTATGAATCGGCGGCGTCGAACGGAATCACCGTCTCGCCGATGAAAAATCCCGCCTCCTGATCGAGGAAGCCGAAACCGGTGCGGATCTCGCGTTCGGAGAGATTGTCGAGGGTATTCGAGACGAAATAGTAGGCGGCCCCGACGACCGCCGCGACGAGCAACGCCTGATAGAAAATGGCGCGCGCGCCGCGATCGTTCCAAATCGACCCGCGCGATGGCCGCGCTATCTCCACGCCGGCGGTTTTGTCGCTCATCGACCGCCTACACGCAACGACCGACTACGCGCAACGGCCGACCGCGCGCCGAGGGGGCGCTACCCGTGGGGCAGCGCCCCATCCGGTTCAGCGCGCTGGCATCGCGTACATCAAGCCGCCCTCGGTCCACAACGCATTGATACCGCGCTCCAATCGAAGCGGCGTGTTGGGGCCGACATTGCGATCGAAGATCTCGCCGTAGTTGCCGACCGCCTTGATGATGTTGAAGGCCCAATCGTTGTCCAGCCCCTGAAGTGCGCCCATCTCGCCCGCGGTGCCGAGCAGGCGCTGGACGACCGGATCGGTGGTGTTCGCCCTCGTGTCACCGACATTGGCCGCGGTGACGCCCTTCTCCTCCGCCTCGATGGTGGCATAGATGACCCACTTGACGATGGTGAACCACTGCTCATCGCCGCGCCGCACGACAGGTCCCAAAGGCTCCTTGGAGATGATCTCGGGTAGAATCACGTAGTCGTCGGGGTTAGGCGCATCGACGGCCCGGATCGACGCAAGACCGGAGGCGTCGGTGGTGTAGACCTGGCAACGGCCCGTTGAAGAATCCGACCTTGGACTCGGCCAGCGATTCGTACACGACGGGCTTGAACGACATGCCTCGGAATCGAAAGAAGTCGGCAAGGTTGAGCTCGGTCGTCGTCCCCGCCTGCACGCACACCTCCGCCCCGTCGAGCTCGGATGCGCTGGCGACGCCGAGTGATTTTGGCACCATGAAACCCTGGCCGTCGAAGTAAGTGACGCCGGCGAACACCAGACCCAACGAAGCGTCGCGGGTCAGCGTCCAGGTGGTGTTGCGCGAGAGCACGTCGATCTCGCCCGATTGCAGGGCGGTGAACCGCTGCTGGGCGCTCAACGGTGTGTATTTGACCTTGTCGCCGTCGCCGAGCACGGCGGCCGCGATGGCCTTGCAATAGTCGACATCTAGGCCGGTCCAACCGCCCTGGCTGTCGGCGATCGCGAAACCGGCAAGGCCGGTGTTGACGCCGCACTGAACAAAGCCCTTGGCGCGGACGTCGTCCAACGTGCCTGCCTGCGCCGTCATCGCCAACGTCGCAATGGCCCCGGCGGCCGCGATAATCCTCCAAGCGTGCATCGTTACCCCCTTGCTCGCATCCCCACGAATATGGCGGGCCTCAAGCGGCGACCGCCCCTCCGCGACGGTACCACAGCGTTCCGCACGGTCTCAAGGCGGCCACCCCCGCGCGGGTGCCCACCGACTGGCGCGGCCTGACCCGTAGTGACATGATGTGGCCGCCGTTCAACCACCGGCGGCGCACCAAGACAAGCGACGCACTCCATGAAAGATGAGACGCGTATCACCGCCGAGGGACGCGGCGGGAGCCACGGCATCGTCAACATGCCGGTCTATCGCGCCTCGACGGTACTGTTTCCGACCGTGGCGGACCTAGCAGGCCTGTCGGACTTGAGCCGGGAGTCGAAATAGGATTCGATGGTATCAGTTGATTTGCCCGCGCGTGATGGAGGCCGTCATGAGCAATTTCCGACCGGTCGACCGGGAGACGGGGTTTCTGCTGCCGCCGTCGGTGGAGGAATGGCTTCCCGAGCGGCATCTGGCGCGCTTCGTGGTCGAGGTGATCGAGCAGTTGGACCTCTCGGCGTTCGTGAAGGCCTATCGCGGCTCGGGCTCGGCGTCCTATCACCCGAGCATGCTGCTGGGGCTTCTGGTCTACGGCTACGCCACGGGGGTGTTTTCGAGCCGCAAGTTGGAGCGCGCGACCTATGATTCTGTCGCTTTCCGCTTCATCGCGGCCAACGATCATCCCGACCACGATACCATCGCCGCGTTCCGGCGGCGTTTTCTCGACCGGATCGAAGGGCTGTTCGTCGAGGTGCTGCTGCTGGCCCGGGAAGCCGGGGTGCTGAAGCTCGGCACGGTGGCGCTGGACGGCACCAAGGTGCACGCCAACGCGAGCCGGCACAGCGCGCTGTCGTGGAAACACGCCTGCGAGCTCGAAGCCCGGTTGAAGGCCGAGGTGGCGGAGTTGATGGCGTTGGCGGAGGCGGCCGATGGGGCGGATGTGCCCGACGGGATGTCGGTGCCCGAGGAACTGGCCCGGCGCGAGGATCGTCTGGCCCGCATCGCCGAGGCTAAGGCGGTGATCGAGGCGCGGGCGCGCGAACGCCTTGAGCGGGAACGGGCCGAGTACGAGGCGAAGCTCGAGGCGCGCGCGGAGAAGGCCGAGAAGACGGGCCGCAAGCCGGGCGGCCGTCCACCCGAGCCGCCGGTGGCCGGGCCCGGGCCGAAGGACCAGGTCAATCTGACCGACGCGGACTCGCGCATCATGCCGGTGGCCGGCGGCGGCTTCGAACAGGCCTACAACGCCCAAGCCCTGGTGGCGGCCGACAGCCTGCTGGTGGTCACCAACGACGTGGTCCAGGCCCCCAACGACAAGCGGCAAATCGAGCCGGCGCTGGAAGCGCTCGCCCGCCTTCCCGAGGCGCTGGGCGCGCCCGAGACCCTGCTGGCGGACAGCGGCTACTTCAGCGAGGCCAACGTGAACGCCTGCGCCGAGGCCGAGATCGCGCCGTTGATCACGCCCGGCCGGGAACGCCATCATCTCTCCTGGAAGGACCGCTTCGCCGGCGCGCCGCCGCCCCCGGAGAACCCGACGCCGCTGGAAGCGATGACACATCGACTGGCGACGCCCGAGGGCCGGCAACTCTACGCCCTGCGCAAGCAAACGCCGGAACCGGTGTTCGGCATCATCAAATCGGCCATGGGCTTCCGCCAGTTCTCGCTACGCGGCCTGGACAAGGTCACGGGCGAATGGAACCTGGTGACCCTGGCCTGGAACATAAAGAGAATGTTCACCTTGCAATACGCTTGAGCAGGCGGCCGGACTCCGTACCTCGCGAAAAGGAATAAGAGTATGCTCGCCTTGCGGCACGCGCGAGCAAGCGAACGTACTTCGTGCCCTCACGAGAGGGCATAAGAGTAAACTCACCCTGCGGTACGCGCGGCCAAGCGACCGCACTCCGTGTCCTCACGAAAGGCGCTCGATCCCATGACCTCTCCACATCGCGATCCGTCCACACCCATTCTCGCGGACCTCAGTCCGACAGGCTGCTAGTGTCCCGATTCCGAAGTTCGCATGATTTTCGCCTGCTGTTCAGCGGTTTCGATTGTTCGGAGGCAGAACCGCTGGATGGCGGCGAGGATGTCATCGGCGGATTTGGTCCATTTGAAGGGTTTGGGGTGCTGGTTTGTCGTGTCGATGTAGTCGAGGATGGTGCGCTCCAACTCCTTGGTGGAGCGATGGACGCCGCGCCTGATCTGCTTGTCGGTCAGCAGCCCGAACCAGCGCTCGACCTGGTTCAGCCAGGAGGCGCTGGTGGGTGTGAAATGGGCCTGCCAGCGCGGCCGTTTGGCGAACCAGTCGCGGATCGCCTTGGTCTTGTGGGTCCCGTAGTTGTCCATGACGATGTGGATGTCGAGATCACCAGGGACGTTCGCCTCGACGAGGTCGAGGAATTTGCGGAACTCTCGGGCCCGATGGCGCGGGAAACATTTGCCGATGATCTCTCCCGTGGCGATGTCGAGGGCCGCGAAGAGAGAGGTCGTGCCGTGGCGCTTGTAGTCGTGGCTGCGCCGCTCCGCCTGCCCGGGGCGCATCGGCAAGAGGGGCTGGGAACGGTCCAGGGCCTGGATCTGGCTCTTTTCGTCGACACAGAGAACCAGGGCACGATCCGGCGGCGCCAAATACAGACCGACGATGTCGCGGACCTTCTCCACGAAGAAGGGATTGCTCGACAGCTTGAAGGTCTCCGAGCGATGCGGCTGCAAGCCGAAGGCCCGCCAGATGCGATGAATGGTCGAGGGCGCGTGGCCGCTCGCCCGCGCCATCGAGCGAAGGCTCCAATGGGTCGCGTCCGGCGGCGTCTCTTCCAGCGTCAGCCGGACCGCTTCCGCGATGGCGTCATCGCCGATTTGACGCGGCGCGCCGGGGCGGGGTTCGTCGTACAGACCGTCGAGGCCCTCCGCCGCATAGCGGCGACGCCACTTGCCCACGGTGTCCGCGCTCGCCTCGAGACGAACGGCGATCTCCTTGTTCTCCAACCCTTCCGCCGCCGCCAAGACGATCCGAGCCCGCCGCGCAAGCCCCTGCGACGTCTTGCGACGACGAGACAGCGCCTCCAATTCGGCGCGCTCGTCATCGCTCAAAGAGATCGTCACCGCCACTCTCGCCATCAATCGCGCCTCCTAAAAACAAATAGAAACATAATCATATCCATTTATCGATCAGGACACTAGCGTCGACGCGGAGTATCGCCGCGAGTTACTAGACGGAGCGGTGGAGTGGACCAGCGCCAAAGGCTAGCGCGACGGATCGAGGCGGCGGAACGCGCGCTTGCGACGCTCAATGAGCTAGAGCTGAGCCCGAAGGCGACCGCGATAGAAAGGGACGCGGCCATAAAGCGGTTCGAGTACAGCTATGACACGATATGGACCGCCGCGCGCCAATTCCTCTTGGCAGCTCACGGAATCGACGAACGGTCACCGAAGGGAGTGTGTAGAGCCTCGCGCACGATGGCCCTCCTGGCCGACGACGCAGCGGTGGTGGCGATCAACATGACGAACGACCGGAATCTTACTGTTCACACCTACACAACGAGGAATTGGCGCTGGAGGGTTCGCGCGACTAGCCACATACACCGGCATTTTAGAAACCTGGCTTGACGCCATGCAACGGGGCACAGCGAGCCTGGCCGACTCGTGATAGCCGGGCAGCCCGTCCATATCGTCGGCGGCGGTCTCGCCGGTAGCGAGGCGGCGTGGCAGCTCGCCCGCGCAGGCGTGCCGGCGGTCATCCACGAGATGCGTCCGACGCGCGGCACCGAGGCCCACCTAACCGGGGGCCTGGCCGAGCTCGTATGCTCGAACTCGTTTCGCTCCGACGACCATGAGACCAGCGCCATCGGCGTCCTACACGAGGAGATGCGCCGCTGCGGCTCGCTTATCATGCAGGCGGCCGACGCGCATCGGGTGCCGGCCGGCTCAGCGCTCGCGGTCGATCGCGACGGCTTTTCGGGTGGCGTGGAACGGGCGCTCGAGACCGAACCACTGGTCACGATCGCGCGCGAGGAGGTGGCGGGCTTACCGCCACCGGCGTGGGAGTCGGTCATCGTCGCGACCGGGCCGCTGACCTCGGCGCCGCTCGCCGACGCCATCCGGGCACTGACGGGCGCCGATTCGCTGGCCTTCTTCGATGCCATCGCCCCGATCATCCACAAGGACAGCATCGATTTCTCCAAGGTCTGGTACCAATCCCGCTACGACCGTGGGGAGGGCGCCGACTACATTAACTGCCCCCTCGATCGCGCCCAGTACGACGCGTTCATCGCCGCCTTGCTCGCGGGAGAGACCGCTGCCTTCAAGGAATGGGAGCGCGACACCCCCTACTTCGAAGGCTGCCTACCGATCGAGGTGATGGCCGAACGCGGGCCCGCTACCCTCGCCTACGGACCGATGAAACCGGTCGGCCTGACCAACCCGCATGCGCCCGACAAGCCCCACGCCGTCGTGCAGCTGCGCCAGGACAACGCGCTGGGCACCCTCTACAACATGGTCGGCTTCCAGACCAAGTTGAAGCACGGCGAGCAGACGCGCATCTTTCGCGCCATTCCGGGCCTGGAGAACGCGCGCTTCGCGCGCCTGGGCGGCATGCACCGCAACACCTTTCTCGACAGTCCCCGCCTCCTCGATCCGACATTGCGGCTGAAGGCGATGACGAGCCTCCGCTTCGCCGGCCAGATCACCGGCGTCGAGGGCTATGTCGAGAGCGCGGCGATCGGGCTCCTCACCGGGCGTTTCGCCGCCGCCGAACGGCTCGGCGCGAACCTGAGCCCGCCACCGCCAACCACGGCGCTCGGCGCCCTGTTGGTTCACATCACCGGCGGGCATCTCACTGGCAGCGATGCGAGCTTCCAGCCCATGAACGTGAACTTCGGCCTGTTTCCGCCGCCGGAAGGGCGCTCGCCACGGGCCGCGCGGCGCGCCGCGACCGCGCGCCGCGCACTCGCCGACCTCGATGGCTGGAACACCCAGGAACGCCGACCCGCCGCCGAGTAGGTCTCCCTAGCCCCCTTCGAGCTCGTCGCGGATGGAAGCGGCCATGGTCTCGGGATTGGTGCCATTCGAAAAGTGGCGGAGGTAACGCCCGTCCGGCGCCATCAGATAGACGATGGTGCTGTGGTCCATCATGTAGTCCTCGGTGCTGTGGTCCATCATGTAGTCCTCGGCGCTCGTCCTCCCCTCCTCCTCGACGCGCAGGTAGAACACCCGATAGGCCTTGGCCACAGCCTTGATCTGCTCAGCGCTGCCGGTCAGGCCGACGATGCGCGGATGGAATGCCACGACGTAAGCGGCGAGGACCTCCGGCGTGTCGCGCTCGGGATCGACCGAGATGAACAATGGGCGCACTCGCTCGACGCTCTCGCCGAGGGCGTCGAGCGCTACGGAGACCCGCCCCAGCGTCATCGGGCAGACATCGGGGCAAAACGTGTAGCCGAAAAAGACCAGAAGATAGTCGCCCGCGTATGCCGCTTGCGTGACCAATCGGCCGGTGTGATCGACGAGTTCAAACGGACCGCCGACCAACGCCGCGCCCTGGGCCTCCGCATCCGGCGAGCTGTTCTGTGATTGCCACAGCGCGAACGCCGCCGCGGCGGCGATCAGCACGAGCATGGCCAGGAGCCACCACTGAGTTGCGGGCCGGCAGGGTCGGTGCGACTTGTCGGTTGTCGGCATGAGGTAAAGTAACGAGTCGGGACCGGCCGCTCAACAACGCCCCGTCGTCAATAGCGACCGGTCCATGCGTGCCGCGCCAAGCGCGCCAGGCGCGGCACGCGTCCGGCCCCGAGCGTGGTCGAGAACGGATCGAAGCCCGCCCGGCGCGAACGACGCCGATCGTCGTCGATGAGCGCACACATGATCAGCGCCGGCACAGCCGCCCGCGCCACCGACCGCCGGGCGGTGCGGGCCGCTTCGACATGCTCACCGACCACGGCGTCTAGCCGTTCGACCACGGCCCGAAGTTCGGGGCTGGAGCGGCCGGCGAACAGAGCCTCGACATCGAGCCCCGCCGCCGCCGAGAGCGCGCGCGGCAAATAGAGGCGGCGCGCCGCGGCGTGAAAGGGAATCGCGCGAATGAGCCCCGCTATAGCCCAGGCGATGCCCGCGTCACGGCCCACCGCGCGGCTGGTCGAATCGGCCGCGCCGAGGATATGCAATGCCAATTCGACCAAGCTTCCCGAGGTCGCGGCCGCGTACTCGCGCAACGCCGCGAGATCATCGAGCGGCGCATCCCCGAGGTCCCGGGTACGTCCGTCGATTAGCCGGTGCATAAGGTGGCGCGGCAGCCCCTCCCCCACACTCGCGGCGGCGAGCGCCCGCACGACCGGCCGCGCCGCGATCCGCCCCGTATGGATGCCATCGATCGCCTCGCGCCACCATTGCAGGCGCATCTCGCCCATCATCGGCTCGCGAACGCTTTCGCGAATGCGCGCGAGTTCGAGGTTGAAGGCGTAGAGCACCATCAACGGTCCACGCCGTGCGCGCGGCGCGAACAAGACGGTCAGATAGCGGTCATGATCGTGGCTGCGGACTTCGCGCGCACACAGATCGATATCCTGGGCATGCGCCGCCTCGCGGCTCGGGGCGCGAGCTCGGCCACCGGCTACCACTTCCTATAGCCCTGCCCGCCACCTTCACCACCAAATAGCGGACTTGCGCATTGCGGGCACGACATTCTGGCCTATAATCGCAGCCGACCGGGTTTGGATCAATGCAGCCAGAGGGGGGGGGTACCATGAATCCGCTTACGTCGCTGACTGGCACCATCATCGCGGGGACCGTACTCCTTGTGATCATGGTGCTCATCATTCATGCGATCGGCACCTAGGGGACGGGGGAGGCCCAAGCGATGGAATTCGTAACCCATGAGTGGTGGAGCTTCGCGTTCCGCTATCTGCACGTCTTGAGCGGGGTCATGTGGATCGGCCTGCTCTGGTACTTCAACTTCGTCCAGATACCCTCGATGCCGAAGATTCCCGATGACCAGAAGCCAGCCATCAGCAAGGTCATCGCACCGGCCGCGCTGTTCTGGTTCCGTTGGGCGGCGGCGGCGACGTTCGTGACAGGCATCATCCTCGCCATCATGAACGACTATATCGGTGAGGCCATCATCATCGGTCTCGGCGATGGCGTCGCCAAGCACGCCGCGATAGGCATCGGCATGTGGCTCGGCACGATCATGGCGGCCAATGTGTGGTTCGTCATTTGGCCGAACCAAAAGAAGGTGCTCGGCATCGTTGAAGTGCCGGCCGAGGAAAAGGCCAAGGCGGGGCGCATCGCGATGCTCGCTTCGCGCACCAACACGATGCTCTCGATCCCGATGCTCTACGCGATGGTATCGGCGCAGAACATCTGGTAGTCGCACGCCCAGTAGCGTGATGAGGGGGAGCGCATGCTCCCCCTTTTTCTTTTTTGGGGGGGGCGGTGTGTGGCCTAAGCCGGGGTCAGAGCAATCAGCGCGGCGGCGACCCGGCGGTCTTCGGCGATAAGAAGGTTGTATGTGCGGCAGGCGGCGCCGGTGCCCATCGCCTCCAACACCACGCCGCGTCGTCGCACCGCTTCGCGCAGCTCGCGGCCGATCAGAGCGCTCGAGTGTCCACAGCCGAGGAGCACAATCTCGATCGGGGGCGTGACCTCGAACACCGCCTCGAAATGATCGACGCTTAAGGTCGCGACATCGGCGACCGGCCACTCGACGACGCCGCCGGGCAGCACCAGCACCGATCGCGGCCAAACCCGCCCTGCGATCTCGAAGCCGTGCTCGCCATAGGCGCCGATCGCCTCACGGCCACCAGCGCCGATCTGCATCAACTCCACGGCCTAACCTCAGTCGGCGCCCTGCCCGGCTTCGCCTCCGGCCACCGCCGCGCCGCGCCGTACCCTAAGATAGAGCAACGCCGGGCAGGCGACGAAAATCGAGGAGTAGGTCCCGATGACGACGCCCCAAATCATGGCCACGGTAAAGCTCTCGATCACCTCGCCGCCGATGAACCGCAGCGCCAGCAATGCCAGCAACGTAGTGGCCGATGTCACCACCGTGCGCGAGAGCGTCTCGTTCAGGCTGCGATCAATCAGCGGCCCGAGTTCCATGGTCTTGAACTTGCGCAGGTTCTCGCGCACACGGTCGAAGATGACCACGGTGTCGTTCATCGAATAGCCGATGATGGTGAGGATCGCGGCGATGGTAGCGAGGTTGAAGTCGAGCCCGGTGACAGTGAACAAGCCCACCGTCAGCAGCACATCGTGGACCAGCGCGGCCACGGCGCCGACGCTGAACTGCCACTCGAAGCGGAGCCAGATGTAGATCAGCATCGCGCCGAGCGCGAGCACCAGCGCCAGCACCCCCGCCCTGATCAGTTCGCCGCTGACCTTCGGCCCCACGACCTCGACCCGGCGGTAGCCGATCTCGCCGCCGACGTCGCGCGCGAGCGCCTTCTTTACGACCTCGACCGCCGCCTGCTGGGCGCTGGCGTCCCCCTCCTGGCTCTCGACCCGGATCAGGACGTCGGTGGGGGCGCCGAATTCCTGCAGCGCCACCTCGCCCAATCCCTCGTCCGAGAGCGCCGCGCGCATCGCGCCGAGATCGGCGGGGCCGCTCGTGCGGACCTCGATCAGGATACCGCCGCGAAAATCGATACCGTAGTTCGCGCCGACGACGACAAAAAGAATGGCTGAGATGATCGCGGCCGCGACCGAGCCGCCGCCGAAATACGTTCGCCAGCGCATGAACGGAACGTTGGTGCGGTCGGGAACCAAGCGTAGCCGTTTCATCGTCGTCCTACAACGGCAACAAGGTGGGCCGGCGGCGGCGCAGCCAGGTGACGATCAACAAACGACCCAGCATGAGCGCGGTGAACATTGAGGTCGCGATGCCGATGCCCAGCGTCACCGCGAAGCCCTTGACCGGACCCGAGCCGAGCGCGAAGAGGATGAGCGCCGCGATGAACGTCGTCACGTTGGCGTCGATGATGGTCGTCAGCGCGCGCTTGTAACCGGCCTCGACGGCGGCGAACGGCGTCTTGCCGCTCCGCACCTCTTCTTTGATGCGCTCGAAAACCAGAACGTTCGCGTCCACCGCCATGCCGATGGTCAGCACGATGCCAGCGATGCCCGGCAGCGTCAGGGTCGCCTGAAACAACGACAGCACACCGGCCATCAGCAGCAGGTTGACGAGCAGCGCGACGTCCGCCACCAACCCGAACGTGCCATAGGCAGCGGCCATGAACAGGATCACGAGCGCGAAACCAATCGCCGCCGCGATCTTGCCTTGGGCCACCGAATCGGCGCCGAGATCGGGCCCCACCGTTCGCTCCTCGAGTATCTTCAGCGGCGCCGGCAGCGCACCGGCGCGCAGCACGATCGCCAGATCGGTCGCCTCCTGCCACGAGAACGAGCCGCTGATTTGCCCCGCCCCGCCCAGAATCGGCTCACGGATCACCGGCGCGCTCACGACCTTGCCGTCGAGCACGATCGCGAATCGGCGCCCGACGTTGTCCTTGGTCGTATCGGCGAAGCGCTTAGCCCCGGCCGTGTCGAAGCGAAAACTGATGACCGGCAGCCCGGTCTGTGAATCGGTCGACGGTTGCGCGTTGACCAGGGTGTCGCCACCTACCATCACGCGCTTGCGGACCAGATACATAGCCGGCGCGCCAGCCCCATCGAGGTCCGAATCGGAGGGCACTAATTCCGAGCCCTGCGGCACCCGCGTCCGCTCAGCCTCGATCGGGCTCGTGCTCTCGTCTAGTAGGCGGAACACCAGCTTGGCGGTCTTGCCGAGCAAGCGTTTGATGCGATCGGGGTCCTGTTCGCCCGGCAGCTGCACGATAATGCGGTCGCTGCCCTGGCGCTGGATCGTCGGCTCGTTGGTGCCAACCTCATCGATGCGCCGCCGCACGATCTCGATCGATTGTTCGACCGCCGCGCGCCTCCGCTCCTCGATAGCCACCTCGGTCAGAGCCATGACGATCGTCCCGTCGTCCTGGCTGGAGACGTCAAACTCTTGCGTGGGTCCGCTGCCGATGAAGCTTGACCCGATCCGGCCATTGAGCTCGTCGAGCTCCTCGAGCGCCTTCTCCAGCTCGGCCAGATCGCGGACGGTGACCATCACCGCGTTGCCGGTCACGCCAAGGCCGCGATAGCCGATGCGCTCGCCGCGCAGGCGCGACCGCACGCCGTCCTCCAGGTCATCGAGACGCTCGCGGACGAGCCCCGCCGTATCCACCTCCAACAACAGGTGCGAGCCGCCCTGCAGGTCGAGCCCGAGATTGATTTGTCGGTGCGGCAGCCAGTCAGGAATGCCGGCCGCGAAATCGCGACCAAAGAAGTTGGGCAGCGCGAACACCAAACCGATGGCGCAAGCCAACACCACGGCCGTGATCTTCCAGGGCGCGAAATAGAGCATGCCGTTGGTTCCGCTGGCTGCCCGGG
The DNA here is from genome assembly GCA_965226045.1 of Alphaproteobacteria bacterium. Lineage (GTDB taxonomy): Bacteria > Pseudomonadota > Alphaproteobacteria > VGEJ01 > VGEJ01 > CBDDBU01. The sequence goes on along the minus strand of CBDDBU010000027.1, from coordinate 133,922 downwards.
CCGCGACCGTTCAGGACTTGTCGGACGCGCCGGCCTCCGGCTTGGCAGCTGCCGCCTTGCCCTTTTCCTTGACCCTCTTGTCCTTGCGGCCGCCGCTAACCGGCGCCGGCTCGCTGCGATCAAGCACGTCCTGAACCGACGCGGTGGAGCACTTCACCCGAACGCCATCAGCGATTTCGACCATCAATCGATCGGCTTCCAAGACCTTGGTGACGCGACCGATGATGCCGCCTTGGGTCAGAATATTGTCGCCCCGGCGAACGTTCCTAACCATCTCCCGGTGGGTCTTGGCCTTCTTCTGTTGGGGGCGGATCAGCAGGAAGTAGAAGACCACGAAGATCAGCACCAACGGCAACAGCGAGGCCAAGCCGCCGCCGAGGAATCCCTCGCCGCCCGCCGCCTGGGCATATGCCGGAGATATGAACATTAGGTGTCCTTGAAAGAGATCGCGGGAATTTCGCGGACTATAGCGACCGGCCCCTTGATTGCAAACCAGCCCCAAGCGACCGTGGAGCGACGGTGGACCGGTGCGATCATGGCCGGCGGCCGCCGATTTCGCGCCCCAACAGGCTTATGTCGCCGGATCGGCTTGTGGTATTGTCGCAGCCCTTCCCCGCCGCGCCAGTCTCATGCTCGATCAATCATTACGACCGCTTCTGGAGCGCATCGCCGACGCGCTCGAACGCTTGAGCCCCGCAGTGCCGAGCGCCACGACGCTGGACGAGGCGGATGCATTCGTCTGGCATGCCGAGAGCGATTCGCTGGCGCCCGTGACCGAGGTGAGCCGGGTCGGCATCGAGTTGCTGCGCGGGATCGATCGGGTGCGTGACATTCTACTAGAGAACACACGCCGATTCGCCGCCGGCCTGCCGGCCAACAACGCGCTGTTGTGGGGTGCGCGCGGCATGGGCAAGAGCTCGCTGATCAAGGCGGCCCACGCCGCCATCAATGAAGATGAGGCGGGCGCGTTGATCCTGGTCGAGATTCACCGCGAGGACATCGCCTCGTTGCCGCGCGTGTTGCTGCGGCTCGGCCAGGTCGAGAAGCGCTGTCTGTTGTTTTGCGACGACCTCTCGTTCGATGGCCAGGACACGAGTTACAAGTCGCTCAAAGCGATGCTCGAGGGCGGGATCGAGGGGCGGCCCGACAACGTCATCTTCTACGCCACCTCTAATCGCCGCCACCTGATGCCGCGCGACATGATCGACAACGAGCAATCGACGGCGATCAATCCCGGCGAATCCGTCGAGGAAAAGGTCTCGCTGTCGGATCGCTTCGGCATCTGGCTCGGCTTCCATAGTTGTAGCCAGGACGACTACCTCGCCATGATCGACGGCTATGTCGCCCACTACGGGATCGACGTCGCGCCCGACCAGCTGCGCGCCCAGGCGATCGAATGGTCGCTCACCCGTGGCGCGCGCTCGGGCCGCGTCGCCTGGCAGTTCCTGCGCGATCTTGCCGGCGGCCTAGGCGTTCGACTCGACTGAAGCGGCGGCGCTCGCCTTCGACAGGTAGAGCAGCGGATCGATGGCGCGAATGCCCTTACGCACTTCGAAGTGCAGTTGCGGCTGGCGTACTGCGCCTGTCGCGCCGACGCGACTGATGGCCTGACCGCGCTTAACCTCTTGGCCACGGGCGACCAGGAGTTCGGCGTTATGGGCGTAGGCCGTGATCCAGCCATCGGCGTGGCGGATCAACAACAGCTGGCCAAAACCGCGCAACTCGTTGCCCGCGTACGCAACGATGCCGTTGTCCGCCGCCCGCACGATGGTGCCGGACTCGGCGGCGATGTTGATTCCGTCATTGTGCAGGCCGCCGGCCTTCGGACCAAAGCCCGACAACACCCGCCCCTTGACCGGCCAGACGAAGGTCGTGCCAGCGCGCGGCGGTGGCGGAGCGGTTGGATCGCCGACCGCCGCGCCGGTGGACGCCGCCGCGACGTCGGTCGCCGGAATGTGCAGGCGTTGTCCTACCTTGACGACATAGGGCGCGCTCACGCCGTTGGTGCGCACCAGGGTTGGCATATCGACACCGAAGCGCCGGGAGATCGCGTATATCGTATCACCCGCGCGCACCGTGTAAGTCGCTGCCGGTGGCAGCTCGAGGCGCTGGCCGACGGCGAGCGTGTAGGGCGCTTTCAGCCGATTGACCGCGATCAATGCCCGCATGCTGACGTTGTGCCGCCGGGCGATCGCATGGATCGTATCGCCACGGCGGACCGCCACGGCGCCGCCCGCCGCCTCGTCATCCGCGCGCCGTTCGCCCGCATCCGGCGCCCTTTCGCGGATCGGTCTCGCCGCGGCGACCGGTGCGACCTCGACCGCCACGACGCGGGCGTCCTCGCGCCGCCGAGGCTTGATCGATGGGCTTGTCCCCGCATCGGCTAGGCGCGCCTCGGCGGGCCGTGCTTGCGCCACCGCCGCAGGCCTGGACTTTGGCACCGGCGCCAATGGCGCGCTGCGCTGTGCCCCTTTGTACTCGACCGGCGCGGGCGGCGAGCGGGTGCAACCGCCGAGCGCCATCGCCGTGCCCACGAGGATGGCGACGCCGACAACTGAAATGCGTCTGGCCGCCTCAGACATTCTGTGCGACCCCCGTCACCAACGGTACGAAGCGCACCGGCAATAGATCCTCCGATTCGAACCCGTCCTCGGTGCGGCGAATACGGACTAGCTCCTGGCTGAACCCCAGGGCGCCAAGCGGAATGACCATGATCCCGCCGATTTCGAGCTGCTCGAGCAGGCCCGGCGGCGGCTCCTCGGCGGCCGCGGTGACGATGATGCGGGGAAACGGCCCTTGCTCGGGCCAGCCCAGGTTGCCGTCGCCCAGTCGGGTGGTCACGTTGTGCAGTCCCAACTCCTTGAAATGACGCTCGGCTGCGCGCAGCAAGGTGGGGTAGCGCTCCACGGTATAGACCCGCCGGCACAGATGGGCCAGAACGGCCGCCTGATAGCCCGAGCCGGTGCCGATTTCCAAAACCTTCATGCGCGAGCCGAGCTCCAGCGCCGAGGTCATGAAGGCGACCACGAAGGGTTGACTGATGGTTTGGCCTTGGTCGATCGGCAACGCCGTATTGGCGTAGGCCTGGTCCTCGAACGACGGCAGCACGAAACGCTCGCGCGGCACCCGTTCGAGGGCCGAAAGCACGCGGGTATCGGTAATGCCTTCCTGGCGCAACTCCATGATCAGACGGATCTTGCGCGCCTCGGTGGTCACATAAAGACCTTTCCGAGCTGCCGGCGGGTTTTGGCGTCGGTAAGGTCGAGCTGCAATGGCGTCACCGAGACGTACCCTGCGGCGATGGCGGCGAGGTCGCTCTCGGCCGCGGGCGGCGCCCCGGCACGGTATCTAAATCCGAGCCAATAATAGGGAATGCCGCGAGTGTCGATCCGATCCTCGATCTTCAGGTCGCTTACGTCGCGCCTGCCCTGAATCGTTACCTTGATACCCTTCACCGCCGCCTCGACCAGGTCGGGGAAGTTGATGTTGATCAGCACCTGCTCGGGCCAGCCCGCCTTCAACAGGCGCCGCACGATGTCCGGCGCATAATGCTCGGCGGTCGACCATTTGACGGGATGGTCGCCGCGCAGGCTCTGGCTCAACGCGATCGCGGGCACGCCCAGGATGGTGCCCTCCATGGCGGCGGCGATGGTGCCTGAATAGGTCACATCGTCGCCAATATTGGCGCCCCGGTTGACGCCCGACAGCACCAGGCCAGGCGCCCGGCCCTTGATGATCTGATGGATCGCCAGCATCACGCAATCGGTCGGCGTCCCGTGTACGGCGAAACGCCGGTTGGACAGGCGGCGAATACGCAGCGGCTCGTGCAGCGTCAGCGAGTGCGAGGCGCCGCTCTGCTCGGTCTCCGGCGCGACCACCCAGACGTCCTTGCCGATCGTCTTGGCGATACGCTCCAGTACCTTGAGGCCGCGTGCGTTGATACCGTCATCGTTGGTGACCAGGATACGCATGGGCGTTCTTAGGCCGCGCGCGTCAGCACGTCGAGCCCACCCACATAGGGGCGCAACGCTTCGGGCACGACTACCGTGCCGTCCTCGCGCTGGTAGTTCTCAAGGATCGCGACCATCGTCCGCCCGACCGCCAACCCCGACCCGTTGAGGCTGTGGACGAAGCGGGTGCCCTTGGCGCCGGCCTCGCGGAAACGCGCATTCATCCGGCGCGCCTGAAAATCGCCGCAATTCGAGCAGCTCGAAATTTCGCGGAAGGCATCCTGGCCCGGCAGCCACACCTCGATGTCATAAGTCTTGCGCGCGGCGAAGCCCATGTCACCGCTGCTCAGGACCACCACCCGGTAATGCAGCCCGAGACGCCGCAACACCTCTTCCGCCGCCCCGCGCATGCGCTGGAGCTCGTCGTCCGAGGCATCAGGATGGGCGATGCTGACCAGCTCGACCTTGCTGAACTGATGCTGGCGGATCATGCCGCGGGTATCCTTGCCGGCCGCGCCGGCCTCGGAGCGAAAGCACGGCGTGTGGGCCGTGAAGCGCAGCGGCAGGTGCTGGGCCTCGACAATCGAGTCGCGCACCAGATTGGTCAGCGGCATCTCAGCGGTTGGGATCAGCCAGTAATCGTCAGTGGTGCGGAACAGATCGTCCGCGAATTTCGGCAGGTTGCCCGTGCCGTAAGCCGTGTGATCGCGCACTAGCAGTGGCGGCGCGATCTCGGTGTAGCCCAACTCGGTCGTGTGCAGGTCGAGCATGAGCGCCGCCAACCCGCGTTCGAGCCGCGCCAGCGCGCCCTTGAGGACGACGAAGCGCGAACCCGAGAGCTTGGCGGCGGTCTCGAAGTCCATCAGTCCGAGCGCCTCGCCGAGGTCGAAATGCTCTTTGGGTGCGAACTCGAACTGCGGCGGCTCACCCCAACGCGCGACCTCGACGTTCGCCGCCTCGTCCGCCCCCACCGGCACATCCTCGGCCGGCAGGTTGGGCAGACCCGACAACAGCTGGTCGAGCGCCGCCGCCAGCTCCCGCCCCTGCTCCTCGGCCGCGCGAATGCGCTCCTTGAGGGCGCCGACCTCGGCGATCGGCCCGCTCGCGTCGTCACCCCTCGCCTTGGCGGCGCCGATCGCCTTCGAGGCATCGTTGCGCCGCGCCTGATGCGCTTGCAGGTCGGTCTGGCAGGCTCGATGGCGCTCATCGAGATCGAGGATCGCCGCCGCGCGCGGCTCGAGTCCGCGCTTGCGCAGCCCTGCGTTGAACGCTTCAGGGCTTTCGCGAATCCATCCCATGTCGAACATTCGGGGGCCAGCATCGTCGCGCGGCGTCGCCGCCGGGTCGAAGGCGGCCACTATATACGCCGCCCGACTCGCCTCGTCTAGCGCGGCGGCACGCCTAGCAGCCTGTCGGACTTGAGCCGGGAGTCGAAATAGGATTCGATGGTATCAGTTGATTTGCCCGCGCGTGATGGAGGCCGTCATGAGCAATTTCCGACCGGTCGACCGGGAGACGGGGTTTCTGCTGCCGCCGTCGGTGGAGGAATGGCTTCCCGAGCGGCATCTGGCGCGCTTCGTGGTCGAGGTGATCGAGCAGTTGGACCTCTCGGCGTTCGTGAAGGCCTATCGCGGCTCGGGCTCGGCGTCCTATCACCCGAGCATGCTGCTGGGGCTTCTGGTCTACGGCTACGCCACGGGGGTGTTTTCGAGCCGCAAGTTGGAGCGCGCGACCTATGATTCTGTCGCTTTCCGCTTCATCGCGGCCAACGATCATCCCGACCACGATACCATCGCCGCGTTCCGGCGGCGTTTTCTCGACCGGATCGAAGGGCTGTTCGTCGAGGTGCTGCTGCTGGCCCGGGAAGCCGGGGTGCTGAAGCTCGGCACGGTGGCGCTGGACGGCACCAAGGTGCACGCCAACGCGAGCCGGCACAGCGCGCTGTCGTGGAAACACGCCTGCGAGCTCGAAGCCCGGTTGAAGGCCGAGGTGGCGGAGTTGATGGCGTTGGCGGAGGCGGCCGATGGGGCGGATGTGCCCGACGGGATGTCGGTGCCCGAGGAACTGGCCCGGCGCGAGGATCGTCTGGCCCGCATCGCCGAGGCTAAGGCGGTGATCGAGGCGCGGGCGCGCGAACGCCTTGAGCGGGAACGGGCCGAGTACGAGGCGAAGCTCGAGGCGCGCGCGGAGAAGGCCGAGAAGACGGGCCGCAAGCCGGGCGGCCGTCCACCCGAGCCGCCGGTGGCCGGGCCCGGGCCGAAGGACCAGGTCAATCTGACCGACGCGGACTCGCGCATCATGCCGGTGGCCGGCGGCGGCTTCGAACAGGCCTACAACGCCCAAGCCCTGGTGGCGGCCGACAGCCTGCTGGTGGTCACCAACGACGTGGTCCAGGCCCCCAACGACAAGCGGCAAATCGAGCCGGCGCTGGAAGCGCTCGCCCGCCTTCCCGAGGCGCTGGGCGCGCCCGAGACCCTGCTGGCGGACAGCGGCTACTTCAGCGAGGCCAACGTGAACGCCTGCGCCGAGGCCGAGATCGCGCCGTTGATCACGCCCGGCCGGGAACGCCATCATCTCTCCTGGAAGGACCGCTTCGCCGGCGCGCCGCCGCCCCCGGAGAACCCGACGCCGCTGGAAGCGATGACACATCGACTGGCGACGCCCGAGGGCCGGCAACTCTACGCCCTGCGCAAGCAAACGCCGGAACCGGTGTTCGGCATCATCAAATCGGCCATGGGCTTCCGCCAGTTCTCGCTACGCGGCCTGGACAAGGTCACGGGCGAATGGAACCTGGTGACCCTGGCCTGGAACATAAAGAGAATGTTCACCTTGCAATACGCTTGAGCAGGCGGCCGGACTCCGTACCTCGCGAAAAGGAATAAGAGTATGCTCGCCTTGCGGCACGCGCGAGCAAGCGAACGTACTTCGTGCCCTCACGAGAGGGCATAAGAGTATACTCACCCTGCGGTACGCGCGGCCAAGCGACCGCACTCCGTGTCCTCACGAAAGGCGCTCGATCCCATGACCTCTCCACATCGCGATCCGTCCACACCCATTCTCGCGGACCTCAGTCCGACAGGCTGCTAGGCCGCGGGCTCTTCCGCCTCGCGCTGCGCCCGCTTGCGCTCGACCAGCTTGGCGGAAAGGATCGAAATCTCGTAGAGGATCAGAATCGGGATGCCAAGGCCGATCTGGCTGATGAGGTCGGGCGGGGTCAAAAACGCCGCGACAAGGAACGTAATGACGATCGCGTACTTGCGCTTGGCGGCAAGGGTCTTGGAGGACACCAGCCCGGCCCGCGCCAATAGAGTGAGCGCCACCGGTAACTGGAAGCTCAGACCAAAGGCGAACATCAGCTTGATCACCAGGCTCAAATACTCGTTGACCTTGGCCTCGAGCTGGATCGCCAACACGCCGTCGCCGCCGCCGCGCTCGAAGCCGAGGAAAAAGCTCCACGCCAACGGGAAGATCACATAGTAGACCAGCGCAGCGCCGGCCACGAACAGGATCGGCGTCGCGATCAGATACGGCAGAAACGCGGATCTCTCCTTGCGGTAGAGGCCGGGCGCGGCGAACGCGTAAAGTTGTCCGGCGAGGACGGGGAAGGAGAGGAACAGCGCGCCGAAGAACGACAGCTTGAGGTACGTGAAAAAGGCCTCGTGAAGCGCCGTGTAGATCAGGCGCCGGCCCTCCTGCCCCTCGTACAGATCGGCCAGCGGCTGGACCAGGAAGTTGTAAATCTGCTCGTGGACGATGTAGCAGCCGACGAAGGCGGCCGCCATCGCGACCACCGTGTACATGAGGCGCCGCCTGAGCTCGACCAGATGGTCGAGCAACGGCATTTTTCGATCGTCGATGTCGCCGATAACCACTGTTCGGCCTAGCGCTCGCCCACCGAGCTCGGACTGGCCGCGAGGGCCGGTTCATCCACGGCCGAATCTTTCGCACGGCCCGAGCCATTCGACTTGCTGGCGACGCCGCCCGATGCCGTGAGGTCCGCCGGCGGCGTCGCGGTCAAGATTCCGGGGTTGGGCGGCGGTCCCGGCGCGGCCCAGGTCGAGCCCTCACTGGCCAGAACGGTCGCCTCCTCTTCGTCATCCTTGGCGGCGCCCGTGTTGGCGGCCGCCTTGAGCTCGTCCTCGGGTGTCGCCGGTATCTCGCTCGCGGCTTCGGTGGCGGCTGGCTCGGGCGCTAGCTTGGCGGCCGAAGTTCCGGCGATGTTAGGCTCGGTCGTCGCGGTCTCGGCCGTAGTGTTGGGCTCGGTCGTAGCGGTTTCGGCGCTGCCGGCCTCGACCTTGGCTTTATCGCCCGCCGCAGACGGCGCAGCACCGGTGGGGTCCGGCTCCACGGCCGTCGCCTTTGGCGGTGGCGGCGTAGCAACCTTGGCCTTTTCCCTGTCCACCTCGCGGGCGAGCTGGTTCATGTTGTTTTGGAATTCGCGCGACAGCGAACGGGCCTTGGCCATCCACGTGCCAAAGGTCCTGAGTACGCCAGGCAGCTCCTTGGGGCCGACCACGACGACCAGCACCACGACGATCACCAGAAGCTCGCTCCATCCTATGTCCAACATGGTGATTCACCGGGCGCGCGTCGCCGCGCCTGCGGGGGCTGACTAGCCGCTGGCTGCTTCGTCCTTTTTCGCCGCGCCCTCGTTGGCGGGCGTCGCCCCGGTGTCGATCGTCTTGGGCGAGGCATCGGCGACGGTACCGTCGTCCTTCATGCCCTTCTTGAAGCTTTTGATTCCCTCGGCGACGTCGGTCATCAGGCCCTTGATCTTGCCCCTGCCAAACAGCAGCACGACGACGGCAAGGACCAGCGCGATTTGCCAGAAACTCGGCATCATGGCCAAACACTCCCTATTTCCTGGCGCATCTCGCCCCAGGGCTGCACGCATAATGGCAGAAACAGCGGAACCAGCGCAATCACGGCAGCCGCGCGGCGCCCCGCTGTGGCGCGCCTAATCTAGTCCGTCGTTGGCGAAAATGAAAACCTGATGTGGATCGAGCGCAATGGCGACGACAGCGCCCGACGGGGGCGCGGCGGCCGGCGCGGCGCGCGCGATCAGCGGCACCGCAAGATTGGCGACCTCCAGCTCGATACGGCTGTGCGGCCCGATCATGCGACTCGCCCGCACCCGCGCCTCGATGCCGCCTTGGCCGGGCGCCTCCAGGCGAATGGCTGCGGGGCGTATCAGCACCTCGACCCCCCGGCCCTCCGCCAGTCCGTCCCCCGTCGCGAGACGCCCCAGCTCGGTATCCACATGTCCGTTCTTAATAACACCCTTCAACTCATTGGTTTCACTTAGGAAACGAGCTACGAATGAGGTCGCGGGCTGGTGGTATATCACGCTTGGCGTGCCGACCTGGATCAGGCGACCAGCACACATAACGGCGATACGATCCGCCAGTAACATCGCTTCGTCGGGGTCGTGAGTCACCAGCACGGTGGGCGTCCCCGCCGCCCTGAGGACCGCGAGCGTGTCGTCACGCACGAGGTCGCGCAGCCGCCCATCGAGGCTCGCGAACGGCTCGTCGAGCAGCATCACGTCGGGTCGCGGCGCCAGTGCCCGCGCTAGCGCTACTCGCTGCTGTTCACCGCCCGACAGGGTGTGCGGATAGGCCTGCGCCTGCGCCGCCAGGCCGACTTGACCTAGCGCCCCGCGGGCGATCGCGTAGCGCTTCTCGGGCGAGGGCGCACGGACCCCGAATGCCACGTTGTCGAGAACGCTGAGGTGGGGGAACAGCGCGTAGTCCTGGAAGACCAGGCCAGCCGGCCGCCCCTCGGGTGAGATCGCGGTACGCTCATCGGCGACGACCCGATCGCCGATGATGACGCGGCCCTGCTGCAAGGGCTCGATCCCGGCCGCGATCCGCAACACCGTCGACTTGCCGCAGCCCGACGGCCCAAGCAAACAAACGATCTCGCCGGCGCCCACCTCAAGACTGAGGTCCGCCACGACCCGATGGCGGCCATAGGCGTGGCACACACCCTCCATACGGAGGCCCACCTCGATCATGCCCGGTCGGCCCGCTCGCGTCGCGCGGGCGAAATGGCGCCGCTCAATATGATCACGGGCAACAATCCGACGGCGACAATCGCCAGCGCCGCGAGCGCGCTGCGCTCAAGCTGCTCGTCGCCCGCGTATTGATAAACATGGGTCGCGAGTGTCTGCACGTTGAACGGACGCAGCACCAGCGTCATCGGCAGTTCCTTCATCGCGTCGACGAAGACCAGAATGGCCGCCGCGAGCGCGCTCCCACGCATCAGCGGCACATGAACCCGCCACAAAGTCTGCGCAGGCGTGAGACCGAGGCTGCGGGCCGCGTCGTCCATACTCGGCCTGATCTTCGCCAGCCCGGCCTCGATGGTCCCGAACGAGATCGCGAGAAAGCGGACCGTATAGCCGAACAGGATGGCGACCACCGTGCCGCTCAGCAACAGGCCGGTCGAGACGCCGAGGTTTGCTCGCATCCACCCATCGACGGCATTGTCGAGCCACCCAAATGGCGATAGCACGCCGACCGCGAGCACCGCGCCTGGCACGGCGTAGCCTAAGCTCGCGATCCGCACCGCGACGCGCACGGCGGGACGGCCGTCGAGTCGAGCCCCGTATGCAAGGACAAGCGAAAGGCCCACCGCGATCGCCGCCGCCCCGGCCGACAGAAACAGGCTGTTGGCCGCAAGAGTCACGAACGCCTCGTCGAGCGCCGCACGATAGTTCTCGACCGCGTGTCCGGCGAGGATGACGCCCGGCAACAGGAAGCCAAGCGAGATCGGTGCCAGGCACGCCGCGAAGGCCAAACCCGCCCGGGCGCCGCGCAACTCGTAGCGCGGCAGCGGCCGCTGGCGGCCGCTGGTGTGGTGATAGCGACGCTTGCGGCGCGCCGCGCGCTCAAGCGCCAACACCACCAACACCACGACCAGCAGCGCCACCGCGATCTGCGCCGCGCCCGCCACGCTGTTCATCCCGAACCAGACATTGAAGATGCCGCGCGTAAACGTATTGACCGCGAAATAATCCACCGTGCCGAAGTCGTTCAGGGTCTCCAACAGGACCAACGCCACGCCCGCCGCGATGGCCGGACGCGCCAGCGGCAGCGCGACCTTAGCGAAGCTTCGCCACGCCCCGCACCCCAACGTCCGGCTGACCTCGAGGACGCAGACCGACTGTTCCTGGAACGCCGCGCGCGCGAGAAGATAGACATAGGGATAGAGCACCAGCGACATCAGCACGATGGCGCCGCCGAGCGAACGCACTTCGGGGAACCAATACTCGCCCGCTAGCCGCCATCCGAAGGCCTCGCGCAACAGCATCTGGACGGGGCCGGCGTAGTCGAAAAGATCGGTATAGACGTAGGCGATCACGTAAGCCGGCATCGCCAGCGGCACCATCAGCGCCCAGGCGAAGACCGCGCGCCCCGGAAATGCACACGCGGTCACCAACCACGCCGTACCCACGCCGATGACGAAGGTGCCGATGCCGACGCCCAGCATCAGCCACAGCGTGTTCAGCGCGTATGTCGGCAAGACGGTCGTCGCCAGATGCCGCCATATCTCGGCCGACGGGCCCAGCGCCAACGCCACGACGCCGAGGACCGGCACGGCTACCAACGCCGCCACCAGCAGCGTCGCCGCCGTCCAGCGCTTCTGGGATCCCCGGCCGCGCCGCCACAGCCGCCTCGCCGTCGCGTCGCCGATGGCGATCGCCGTCATGATTTCCGTCTTATCGGCTATTCATACTCGGCGCGAATGATATTGATAATCATTCTCATTCGCAACCACAGGCGCGGCGGGAGCCCACCCGGCCGGCGTTCGTTCAGCGCTGTTTGGGCTCCCGGGCCTGATTGAGGACAGTCACCGTCGCGGTCGCGGTTTCCCCAAGGTCCGCTGGAGGGGCGGCCAGAGGGGCGTCGGGCGGGGCGGCGGAAGGGTCGGCCGGGGCGTCGGGGACCTCGTCGAGCGGCGGCATCGCCTCGAGCAGACCCGTCGCTTTCAGCTCATCGAGTCCCGGAAGGCTATCGAGAGTGTCGAGGCCGAAATGCTCAAGAAACGCCTCGGTGGTGCCGTAGGTGACCGGCCGCCCCGGTGTGCGGCGGCGACCGCACGGCCGGATCCAACTCGCCTCCATCAACAGGTCGAGGGTCCCACGACTCAGCGAGACGCCCCGTACCTCCTCGACCTCGGCACGCGTGATCGGTTGGTGATAGGCGATGATGGCGAGCGTTTCGAGCGCCGCCCGCGACAGCCGGCGCGTGGTTTCGACCTCGCGGCGCAGCAGGTGAGCGAGATCGGGCGCGGTGCGGAAACACCACCGTCCGGCCACGTTGACCAGATTGACGCCACAGCCGGCATAGCGTTGGCGGACCTGCTCGACCACGCCCTCGATGTTGCAGTCGGCCGGCAGTCGGGCCGCCAGATCCTCGCGATCGAGCGGCTCGGTCGCCGCGAACAGCAACGCCTCGACCACCCGGGCGTGCTGACGGCTATCGTGCGCCTCGTCGCTCAACGGCCCTCTCCGCCGCCAGTCTTACCGGGCTCTGCCTCACCGGGCCGCGCCGCGCGGAGATGGATCGGGCCGAACGGTGCGCCCTGGCGCATCGAGACGGCGCCCGAGCGGGTGAGTTCGAGGCTCGCCGCGAGCGTCGAGGCGAGCGCCGAGCGCCGGTGATGGTCGTCGACAATGCTCTCCGGCAGGAAGCGTTCGAGCGTTTTCCACTCGGGCATACCGCCAAGCAGCCGGGTCACGCGGAGAATCGCGTCCTCGACGGTGAACGGCGCCAGCGGCTCGATGGCCAGCCGACCGACCTCGCCTCGCGTCCGATGATCGGCGTAGGCGCGCAGAAGTTCAAAGAGCGATACCTCGTAGACAGAGCTGCGGATCAGCCGGAGACCTTCTGGGGCGCCGCGCCGAAATACGTCACGCCCCAGCCGATCGCACGCCATCAAGCGCTCCGCCGCCTCCCGCATCGCCTCCAACCGCCGCAGCTGAAAGGCGAGCCGAGCCGCCATCTCCGCGCCGCTCGGCTCCTCCCCGCCCTCGCTCTCGGGCAGCAGCAGCCGCGATTTCAGATAGGCGAGCCAGGCCGCCATCACCAGATAGTCGGCGGCGATCTCGAGGCGCAAGTGGCGCGCGTTCTCGATGAAGGCGAGGTACTGCTCGGCGAGATCGAGGATCGAGATGTGGGCGAGGTCGACCTTTTGCTGGCGCGCCAAGCTCAGTAGCGCATCGAGCGGCCCCTCGTAGCCGTCGAGGTCAACGACGAGCGCCTCGTCCGCCGCCGGCCGCGCCTCATCTTCGAAGGAGCTATCGACCACCGCGACCCCTAGCCCACCGCTTTGCTAGCCCACCGGGCCATTAGCCATGCCCGGTCAGGGCCAGCACCAGATCATATAGAAAGCCAACGACCGGCCCAACCACCCATGTGAGCACACTGATGTCCACGCCGATTTGGGCGCCGATCAGGGGCAGGACGAAAATCAAGCCAATGACGATGAACAGGCCATAGCGCTCGAGCCGCGCCAGCGGCCGCGCATAGCGGGCTGGCAGCAGGCCAACCGCCACCCGTCCGCCGTCGAGCGGCGGCAGCGGGATCATATTAAAGACGGCTAGCACCAGGTTGAGCAGGACGGCGTTGCGCAGATTGGCGAAGCACCAGCCCTGCGCCCACTCGGGCAGAAACGTCAACGTATGCACCAGCAGTGCCGCCACCACCGCCAGCGCGATATTGACCCCAGGGCCCGCCGCCGCCACCCACACCATGTCGCGCCTCGGGTTGCGCAGACGCATGAAATTGACCGGCACCGGTTTGGCATAGCCGAACAGAAACGGCGAGCCGAGCACGACCAAAAGGCCGGGCAAGATCACCGTGCCGAACCGGTCGACGTGCTTGAACGGATTGAACGTGACGCGCCCCAGCCGGTAGGCCGTGTCGTCGCCGAGTTTCCAGGCGACATACCCGTGCGCGGCCTCGTGAAGAGTGATCGCGATCAGCACCGGAAGCACCCACACCGAGGCCCGGAGTAGCATGACGCCGAGGTTTTCCACCTACGTTACCGCTGCTACGGTTTGCGACCCCGTCGCGAGTCCGAGCCGGGCCGCGAGCGCCGCCTCGGCGCAGCGTCGATCGAGCCCAGGCGCGGGGACCAGCCGATCTCGCGCCCGCCCCCAACGCTCGCGCGCCGATGGGCTCATCGCACCCACGTTCTCGGCGACCGCCACCATCTCGGCCATCTCGCCGTTGCAGTGCAGGGCGATGTCGCAGCCCGCCGCCAGCGCGGCGGCCGCGCGCCTGCCTGGAGAGCCAGACAGCGCCGCCATGTTGAGATCGTCGGAGATCAGGAGCCCGTCGAAACCGATCTCGACCCGGATGGCCTCCGCTATCACGACCGGCGAGACGCTGGCCGGGCTGCGCGCATCGAGAGCCGTATAGATCGGATGCCCGACGATGCCGATCGGCATCTCAGCCAGCGCCCGGAACGGCGCGAAATCGACCGCCCGGAGCTCCTTGCGCGTCGCCTCGATCGCCGTGGTCCCGAGGTGAGTGTCGGCGCCCGCCCGGCCGTGGCCAGGCAGATGCTTCAAGGCCGGCAGCACGCCCCCCTCGAGCAGCCCCTCCGCGCACGCACGGCCGAGCCGCGCCACGACATCGGCGCGGTCCGCATAGGCGCGATCGCCAATCGCCTCGTGCATACCAGGGCTGGCGACATCGAGGACGGGGGCGCAGTTGACGGTGATGCCGAGGTCGGCGAGATCGGCGGCGATCAGGTTGGCGTTCAGGCGGACCGCCTCAGTGGCCGCCTCGGGCGCGGCGCGGTCAAGCGCGCCGAAGGCGACAGAGGCGGGGGCCGCGCGCCATCCGGGCGGGCGCAGCCGGGCAACCCGGCCGCCTTCCTGGTCGATTAGCACCGGCGCATCGTCGCGCCCGACGGCGCCGCGCAGCGCCGCCACCAGCGCCCGCACCTGTGGCCGATCGCGACAATTGCGCACGAACAGAATGAAGCCGAGCGGATCGGTCGCGGCGAAGAAACCACGCTCCGCCTCGCTCAGCGCCGTTCCGGCGCAGCCAAAGATCACGGCGCGCGGCGGCATCGGCTAGGGCGAAACGACCAGGCACGCCTGGTCGTGCGCCGACAAACGCGCACACAGGGCGAGCGCGGCGGCGCGGTCGGCGAACGGCCCGGCCTGAACGCGGTGATAGACGCCGCGCTCCTCCCCCAGATCAGCCTCGACGACGATGTGAGCCAGTTTCCCGACCAGATCGCCATGGGCGCTCGCGGCCCGGGCCCACGCACGTTCCGCGGCGCTCGCGCCACGAAACGAACCGATCTGGACGCGATACGCGGCTAGCAACGCCTGCCGCGTCTGGGAGCCCGCGTCCGTTGCCGCCACGGGTGTCTCAGCGTCGCCAACCGTTGCGGACGGCTCTTCCGGTATGGGCGGCGGCTCCAGCGCGTCCTCGGCGGCAGCCACCGCCTCATCTCCGCTCGCAACCGGCTTCGGCGCCTCGACCACGACGGCCGCCGCGGCATCGGGCATCACGTCGTCAGGCGTCGCGCCGTCGGCCGCCGCGTCGTCAGGCATCACTTCGTCCGGAGTCACGTCGGGCAATGGCGGCTCTTCGGCGACGACGAGTTCGGGCCTCGGCAGCGGCTCCTCGGGTGGCGGCAGTAGCGATTCGACTCCCGGTTCCTCGGCCGAAGGATCGAGCGTCTCGTACACCAGCTTCTCCTGGTGCGGAACCTCCAACCCGCCGGGGTCGTCGGGCGCCACCTTGGTCGGCGAGGAATCGGCCTTGATCAGCGGCGGCGACATCACGATGCCCCTGCGCAGCCCCAGCTCGTAGGCGTACCAGATGCCACCGGCGGCGGCGGCCACGATAATGATGCCGAGGAACACGAACATGCTGAGACCGGCCCGTCGGGCGCGCGCCAGCGTGGCCGCCGCCTCGTCGGTCCTGGGCTCTGCGCCCTCGTCTGGCTCAGCCATCGGCGGCTATCTCAGCTCCTCGACGGGTTCGACGCCGATGATGGCGAGGCCCGAGGCAATGACCGTGAGCACGCCCTGAACCAGCGCCAATCGCGCCAGGCTCAACGGCGCGTCCTCAGCCACGATGAAGCGCAACGACACATCGTTGGTGCCCCGGTTCCATAGTCCGTGGAACGCCGCCGCGACGTCGTGGAGGTAATAGGTCAACCGATGCGGTTCATGTGACAAGGCCGCCGACTCGACCACGTGCGGCCAGTGGGAAAGCGTCCTGATCAAAGCAAGCTCATCGGGCTCGGTCAAGCGGTCGAGATCGCTCCCCGCCACCGCGGTCGCGCCAAGATCGGCGCCGGGAAGCGCCGCCGCCGCGTGACGCAACGCGGAGCGGCCGCGAGCATGAGCGTATTGGACATAGAAGACCGGGTTGTCGCGCGATTGCTCGGTCACCTTGGCGAAGTCGAAGTCGAGCGGTGCGTCGTTGCGCCGCGTCAACATCATAAAGCGCACGACATCCCGACCGACCTCGTCGATGACTTCGCGCAGGGTGACGAAATCGCCGGCGCGCTTCGACATCTTTACCGGCACGCCGTCCTTGAGGAGGTTGACCAGCTGACAGAGCTTCACGTCGAGCTCGGCCTTGCCGTCGCTGACCGCCTTGACCGCCGCCGTCATGCGCTTGACGTAGCCGCCGTGATCGGCGCCCCAGACATCGATCATGGTGTTGAAGCCGCGCTCGAACTTGTCACGGTGATAAGCAATGTCGGCGGCGAAGTAGGTCCACTCGCCGTCCGATTTCTTGAGCGGGCGGTCGACGTCATCGCCAAACTCGGTGGCCTTGAACAGCGTCTGGGGCCGGGCCTCCCAGTCCTCGGACGGCTTGCCCTTGGGCGGCTTCAACACGCCCTCGTAGATCAGTCCGCGCATCTTCAGGTCGTCAAGTGTCTCTTCGGTTTGGCCCCTCTCGTGCAGCGTACGTTCGGAGAAGATGACGTCATGGCGGATACCGAGATGGGCAAGATCGCGCCGGATCAACCCCATCATCGCGTCCCGACCCACATTCGCGCAGGCGTCCAGCCAATCTGGCTCCGACGCCGAGAGCCATTTGTCGCCATCTCGTTCCGCCAGCTCCTGACCGACCGAGACCAAATAGTCTCCCGGATAGAGGCCCTCCGGCATCGCACCCGACTCGCGACCCAGCGCTTGCTGGTAGCGAAAGTAGACGGAACGTGCCAACGCCTCGATCTGAGCGCCGGCGTCGTTGACGTAGTACTCGCGGGTGACCTTGTAGCCCGCCTTCTCCAACAGGCTCGCGAGCACGTCGCCGACCACGGCGCCGCGGCCATGGCCGATGTGCAGCGGGCCGGTCGGATTGGCCGAGACGAACTCGACGTTTACCGCCGCGCTCCCGCCGATGTCCGAATCGCCGTAGGCCGTGCCGGCCCGAAGTATTTCGGCGAGCTGGCCGCGCCAGAACGAGTCGTCGAGGCGCAGGTTGATGAAACCCGGCCCGGCGACCTCGACCGCCGCCACGTCGTCCAAGCCGCCCAAGCGTTCCGCGAGCGCGGCGGCAAGGTCGCGGGGCTTGGCCCGCGCCTGCTTGGCCAGCACCAACGCGGCATTGATGGCGATGTCGCCGTGGCTGGGATCGCGGGGCGGTTCGACGGTCACGCCGCCGAGGTCCAGTCCCGGCGGCAGTGCCCCCGCGCCCGACATCGCCTCAATTTCCGTCGCGAGGCGGGATCGGAAGTGCTCGAAAACGTTCAAATCCCGGTGTCCCACTCGAACAGCCGCCGCGCCTCGTTCAGAGCAAACGCGTCGGTCATGCCGGCGATGTAGTCGGCCACCAGCCGCGCCGTCTCGGGGTTGCGCGGCCCCTCGGCGCGGGCGCGCCACTCGGTCGGCAGACAGTCGGGATCGGCGAGCAGGAAGTCGAACAGCTCGGTGACGATGCGGCGGGCCTTGGCGTGCGAGCGGTTGAGTTTGTAGTGATCATACATTTGGGTGTGGAGGAACGTCTTAACGCCCCTATTGGCCTCGACCATAGCTGGTGAGAAGGCGACCAACGGCTCGCCCAAACGCCGGACATCATCGACGTTTCGCGGCGCGCGGGCCTCGACCCGGCGTCCGGTTTCCTCGATCACGTCGCCAACCATGCGGTCGATCATGCGGCGAATCGATTCGTGGATCAGCCGGTCGCGCGCGAGGTCGTGGTAGCGCTGCCCCACCGCCGCGACCATCTCACCGATCAGCGGCACCTCCGCCGCGTCGTCGAGGTCGAACAAGCCGGCATGCAGGCCGTCGTCGATATCGTGGTTGTTGTACGCGATATCATCGGCGAGCGCCGCGACCTGAGCTTCGGGGCCCGGCCACAGGTGAAGCTCCAAGTCCTCGACCTCGGCGTACTCGCCAATCGCGGCGGGCAGGCCCGAGCGCTCGGCATCGGCTGCGTCCAGCAACGGTCCGTTGTGCTTCACCAGCCCCTCCAGCGTCTCCCAGGTCAGGTTGAGACCGTCGAACTCGGCGTAACGCTGCTCAAGCTTGGTCACGACACGGAGAGTCTGGGCGTTATGGTCGAAACCGCCGTACGGCGCCATCGCCTTGTCGAGCGCCTCCTCGCCAGCATGGCCAAAAGCGGTGTGGCCAAAGTCGTGGGCGAGCGCCAGCGCCTCGGTCAAATCCTCGTCGAGCCCCAAGGTGCGGGCGATGCTGCGCGCGATCTGCGCGACCTCGATCGAATGGGTCAGCCGGGTACGATAGTGGTCACCCTCATGATAGACGAAGACCTGGGTCTTATGTTTGAGGCGGCGGAAGGCGGTGGAGTGAACGATGCGATCACGATCGCGCTGAAAGGCGGTGCGGTTGGGGCTCTCGGGTTCGCGATAGCGGCGTCCCCGGCTCT
Source organism: Alphaproteobacteria bacterium (assembly GCA_965226045.1). Classification (GTDB taxonomy): domain Bacteria; phylum Pseudomonadota; class Alphaproteobacteria; order VGEJ01; family VGEJ01; genus CBDDBU01. The sequence goes on along the minus strand of CBDDBU010000027.1, from coordinate 115,090 downwards.
CTTCGGGGCGGCTGGCGAACGCCGCTCGGCGGCGATGCGCGAACATCGCCCAACCTAGCCTGGGGCCCATGGTGGATCAAACTTAGGGCAAACAAGCGAGGCCGATTGACAGCGCCGCCCGATGGCCTACCTAATATAGGCATGACTACAGCACCGAGACGAAGCCGATGACCGCTATCGATACCGAGGGCCGAGAGATCACGCTGTCCAAAGGTGCCATCAAGCGCCTGACCGCGATACTGGCGCAAGAAGAAGGCGGGGCCGAGCGGATGCTGCGGGTGAGCATCAACGGCGGCGGTTGCTCGGGCTTTCAGTACAGCTTCGACCTCGACGACACACGCAACGGTGACGACCTTGTGTTCGAGACTGCGGGTCTCGGCGTGGTCACCGATCCCATCTCCTTCGAGCTCCTCGGCGGGGCCGAGATCGACTATGTCGAGGAGTTGATCGGCGCCTCCTTCCAGGTCCGCAACCCCAACGCCACCGCCGGTTGCAGCTGCGGCGCCTCATTTGCTGTCGGTTAGGCGCGCTCTCCCGACCGCCGAGCCGGGCGCGCAACGCCGCCCACAAAAATAGCGGTCCGTGAAGACCGCGACCGATGAAAATCGCCACGTTTAACGTCAACTCGGTGCGCGCGCGCCTGCCCAATCTACTCGACTGGCTCCGCGACGCGGCGCCCGATGTCGCGCTCCTCCAAGAGACCAAGGTCGTCGATGAGGCGTTCCCGGCGCTGGAGATCGAGGACCTCGGCTACAACATCGCCCGGCACGGCCAGAAAACCTATAACGGCGTCGCCATCCTCTCGAGGTCGCCGCTTGAGGACATCGCGCACATACTGCCCGGCGACGAGGCCGACGAGGAGGCGCGCTATATCGAGGCGGTCACTGGCGGGGTTCGGGTCGCCTCGATCTACGTGCCCCAGGGCACCGACCTCGCCACTCCACGGTTCGCGTTCAAGCTCGCCTTCCTCGACCGACTGCACGCCCACGCCAAGACGCTGCTCGGCCATGAGGAGGCGTTCGTTCTCGGCGGCGACCTCAACGTCGCGCCGGAGGCCGCCGACGTGTACGACCCGCAAGACCTCGACGGCGATCTTTGTTTCCACCCCGAGGAGCGCGCCCGCTTCCGCAAGCTCTTGTGGCTCGGGCTGACCGACGGCTTCCGCGCGCTGCATCCCGAACCCGCCTGCTACAGCTACTGGGACTATCGCGGCCGCTATTGGCGGGCCAACCAGGGCCTGCGCATCGACCACCTGCTGCTCTCGCCGCTCGCCGCCGACCGGCTCGCGGCTTGCGACATCGCTCGCGACCAGCGCGGCCTCCCCAACCCCTCCGACCACGCGCCGGTGTGGTGCGAACTCACCCCGCCACGCATCCCGATGTCGGACTGAGGACGGGAGATGGCCTACGACGCCAGGCTCGCCGCCCGCCTTCGAGCCGTGCTCGGCCTCCGCGCCGATGTCGGGGAAAAACCGATGTTCGGCGGCCTCACCTTCATGGTCGCGGGCACATGTGCTGCGGCGTCGCCGGCGATGAGCTGGTGGCGCGCATCGGCCCAGCGCGGGCGGCGGAGGCGGTCGCCGAGCCGCACGTACGCCTGTGCGACGTCACCGGCCGGCCGATGAAAAGCATGGTAACGGTGGCACCGCCGAAGCACTCAAGGGCTGGGTGGGCACCGCCCTCGCCTTCGTCGAGACGCTGCCGCCGAAGGGCTGAGCGGGGGGGGCTTTAGGGGCGCGACATCGACTCGCCCACCGGCCTTTCCTACACTCTGAGATTGCGAGACTAGTTGTCAAACGGGGAGCTCGATGGCGCGCGGCGGCGTACAACGCAAACTCACCGCCATCGTTAGTGCCGACGTGGCCGGCTACTCGCGGCTCATGGAAGCGGACGAGGTGGCGACCCTCGCCGCCTTGACGGCACATCGCCAAGAGCTGATCGAACCCAAAGTGGCTCAGCACGGCGGTCGCGTCGTGGGCACGGCGGGCGACGGTCTGTTGATCGAGTTCGCGAGCGTGGTTGATGCCGTGGAATGCGCCATCGAGATGCAAAGGGGCCTGCACGACCGCAACGCGAGCCTTCCCGAGTCCCAATGCATGGCGTTCCGCATGGGCATCAACATCGGCGACGTTATCGTTGATGGCGAGGACATCCAAGGCGATGGGGTCAACGTCGCGGCGCGGCTTCAGGCGCGGGCCGACCCTGGTGGTATTCTCCTGTCGGGCGACGCGTATCGACACGTCGAGAAGAAGCTGGATGTGCGCTGCGAGGACCTCGGAGAGCGCGAACTGAAGAACATTTCTCGGCCGGTTCAGGTGTACCGCCTGCATGCGGTCACCGACGCCGAGCCGGCCGCCGACGCGTTGTCTCTACCGCTGCCGTCGAAGCCCTCCATCGCCGTGCTTCCTTTCACCAACATGAGCGGCGATCCCGAGCAGGAGTACTTCTCCGACGGAATCGCCGAGGACATCATCACCGAGCTCTCCGGATTCCGGGACCTGTTCGTCATCGCCCGCAACTCGTCCTTCACATACAAGGGGCGCACCGTCGATATCAAACAGGTCGGTGGAGAACTCGGCGTCCGGTACGTGCTCGAGGGTGGTGTGCGCAAGGCGGGCGACCGCGAGCGCATCACGGCTCAGGTCATCGAGGCCGCGACAGGCAACCATCGGTGAGCGGAGAGGTACGACGGCGATCTTTCTGACATCTTCGACGTTCAGGACAGCATCACCGCCAATGTCGTGGGTGCTATCCAGCCGACTGTATTTCTGGCGGAAATCGAGCGAGCCTGGCGCAAGCGCCCCGACAATTTAGACGCTTACGAAATGTGCATGAGGGGCTGGGCACATCACACCCAGATGGACCGCCGGAACTTGGTAGAGGCACGCGAATCTTTCTGCGAGCCATTGAATTGGACGAACGATTGGCGCAGGCCCACACCGGGTTGGCAGGCACACACTTCTGGGAATCGGTCCTCGGCTAGAGCGCCGATCCAGAGCAGAGCGTGGACGACGCCCTGCGGGCGGCGCGACGCGCCGTGGATATCGACAAACTCGACGCGGCCGCTCACGTGTGGGTTGGCGTTCTGTCGCTATTTACAAAGAACTTCGATGCTGCTCTGGCGGCCACCGATCGCGCGGTTGAGCTAAGCCCTAATAATGCCATGGCGCGGACTTTCCGCAGTTTGGTTTGTGGCTGGACCGGACGGCCTGAAGAAGGCGTAGAGGAGTGTAGACTGGCTCTGCGGCTGAGCCCGCGTGACTGGTGCCGATTCTTGTTCCTGCACAACCTGGCCTGTTGCCACTACGTCGCGCGGGACTCCAGCGCCGCCATCGAGGCCGCGACCAAGATCGTCGCGCTAAAGCCCGATTATTTGTACGGCTACCAGCTTCTTGCGATGCCGTGCGCACAGCTCGGGCAGACGGAGAGAGCGAGCGCTGCGTTTCGGGAGGCTGTGCGCCTCAATTCGAACTTCGATCTTGCGTCCGTCAAAAGGACCGCATCTTACATGGACCCGGCCGATATGGACCATGAGCTTGAAGGCCTCGGGCGTAGGGTGGATCAGGCGGGAGGCGGCCTACCGGGCGGTGCGCATGTTCGGCTGGCCAGTCTTTCGCGCCAAGTCATACCCCGCTCAAGAATCGGATGGCGGACTGGCTACCGCTGCTTGACAAGGACCACGGCCGCGACAGCTAAGCGTCGACGTCAACCCACCACGGCTCGGCCCGGGCGGTGAAGCCGGCGGCGGTTTCGAGCACGTCGGCGACTTTGAGTACCGTCGCCTCGTCGAACGGCTTGCCCAACAGCTGAAGGCCGAGCGGCAGGCCATCGTCGGTGAGGCCGGCGGGGACCGAAATGCCGGGCAGCCCGGCCAAGCTGGCGGGCACGGTGAAAACGTCGTTGAGGTACATGGCGATCGGGTCGTCCGACTTCTCGCCGAAGCCGAAGGCGGCCGAGGGCGAGGTCGGGGTGAGGATCGCATCGACCGTTTCGAAAACCGCCGCGAAGTCGCGGGCGATCAGGGTTCGCACCTTCTGGGCCTTAATGTAGTACGCGTCGTAGTAGCCGGCCGACAGCACATAGGTGCCAATCATCAGCCGCCGCCGCACCTCCGGGCCGAAGCCTGCGGCGCGGGTGTTGTCGTACATCTCCTGGATGGTGCGGCCCTCGACGCGCAGACCATAGCGGACGCCATCGTAGCGCGCGAGGTTGGAGGAAGCCTCGGCGGGTGCCACGATGTAGTAGGTCGGCAAGGCGTAGCGAGTGTGCGGCAGACTGACCGGCACCGCGTGGGCACCGGCCGCCTCCAGCCACTCGACGCCATGCCGCCACAGCTGTTCGATGGCCTCGGGCATCCCGTCGAGGCGGTACTCCTCCGGCACGCCGATCCGCAGGCCCTTGATGTCGCCGGTGAGCGCGGCGGCGTAATCCGGCACCGGCGTGTCGACCGAGGTCGAATCGCGCGGATCGTGGCCGGCCATGGCGCGCAACATGAGGGCCCCATCGCGCACGGTGCGGGTGACGGGTCCGGCCTGATCAAGCGATGAAGCGAAGGCGACGATGCCCCAGCGCGAGCACCGGCCATAGGTCGGCTTTAGGCCGACCACGCCGCAAAACGATGCCGGCTGGCGGATCGAGCCGCCGGTGTCGGTGCCGATGGCGCCCATGGCGATGCGGGCGGCCACCGCCGCTGTCGAGCCGCCGCTCGAGCCGCCCGGCACCATCGGCCGGTTGTCGCCACGCCGCCGCCACGGGTTCTCGACGGCGCCGTAATAGCTCGTCTCGTTGGACGAGCCCATGGCGAACTCATCCAGGTTGGCCTTGCCGAGCATGACCGCGCCGGCCCGCCACAGATTGGCCGTGACGGTCGACTCATAGGGCGGCACGAAGCCATCGAGGATGTGGGAGCCGGCGGTGGTCAGCACGCCCTCGGTCGCGAACAGGTCCTTGATGGCGATCGGAATACCCTCCATCACGCCAACCACGCCGCCGCGCCGACGCGTGTCCGAAGCATCCGCCGCGACAAGCGCGCGCTCGGCGGTCTCGGTGATGAGGGCGTTGAGGGGGCGCGCCGCTTCCAACGCCGCGATGTGCGCCTGGGCCAACTCGCGGCCCGAAAAAGCGCCTATCGCCAGGCCATCGAGCGCCTCGGCGATGGTCAGATCGGTGAGTTCGGTCGTCACTCGATGACTTTGGGGACCGCGAAGAAGACCTGGGCCGAGGCCGGCGCGTTGGCCAGAACCTTGTCGGCGCAAGCGCCGTCGCTGACCACGTCGTCGCGCATCGGCAGGCCGATCTCCACGACCCGCGTCATCGGCGGCACGGCGTCGGTGTCGAGTTCGTTGAGCTGCTCGACCCATCCGAGGATGTTGTTAAGTTGGGCGGCCATCGGCTCGAGCTCGGCCTCGGGAACCTTGATCCGGCACAGCTCGGCGACGTGCGCCACCGTGGCTTTATCGAGCGACATGTGTCACCTTCGGTCTCGTCTTGGGGCCCTCCTCTCGTGCGTCTTGGGGCCCGTCCAGAGCCGGGAAAACCGCGCGGGAAGCGCGGATTCCGCCCGGCGCGCGGTCGCGGACGGTATCATCCGACCATGTTGCATCGCAACCCCACCGAGCTTGCCAGGACGCTCGCGCCCCGTCAGCGGCTGTTGGGCCTGGATGTGGGATCGAAGACCGTCGGCCTTGCCCTTTCCGACACCACCCGCAGGGTAGCGACACCGCACATGACGTTGCACCGCACCAAGTTCACCAAGGACGCCGACACCCTGCTAACGCTGATCGCCCGCGAGAGCGTCGGTGGCCTGGTCATCGGCCTGCCGCTCAACATGAACGGCTCGGAGGGCCCGCGCTGCCAGTCGGTGCGCCAATTCGCCCGCAATCTCGGTGAGCGAGTCGATGTGGGAATGGCGTTTTGGGACGAGCGGCTGTCGACGGCGGCGGTCGAACGGGTGCTGATCGAGGCCGACACCTCGCGGCGGCGGCGCAAGCAGGTGATCGACAAGCTGGCCGCGGCCTACATTCTTCAAGGCGCGCTGGATTCTCTTCGGGGCGTGATGGATTCTGGCGCGCTGGAGTCGGAAGCGCGATGACGGCCGCGATTTCCAACGCCTTCCCTCACCGCCATCTGTTAACGATCGAGGGGCTTTCGATCGCCGACATCACGACGCTGCTGGACCTCGCCGATGCCTACGCGACCCAGAATCGCGGACCCGGCAAAAAGCAAACGCTGCTGCGCGGCCGCATCCAGATCAACCTGTTCTTCGAGAGCTCGACGCGGACGCGCACCTCGTTCGAGCTTGCGGGCAAGCGGCTTGGCGCCGACACCATCAGCATGTCGGTCGAGGGCTCGGCGATCAAGAAGGGCGAGACCCTGATCGACACGGCGATGACCCTGAACGCGATGCAGCCCGACGTGCTGGTGGTGCGCCATCCCGAGAGCGGCGCTGTCGCGCTGCTGGCGCAGAAAGTCGACTGCTCGGTCATCAACGCGGGCGACGGCAGCCACGCCCACCCGACCCAGGCGCTGCTCGACGCCTTGACCATCCGACGGCGCAAGGGGCGGCTGGAGAGCCTGGTGGTCGCCATCTGCGGCGATATCGTAAACAGCCGCGTCGCCCGCTCCAACATCCGACTGCTGACCACGATGGGCGCGCGCGTCCGAGTAATCGCGCCGCCCACATTGCTGCCGGCGGCGATCGAGCGGCTTGGCGTCGAGGTCCATCACGACATGCGCGAGGGTCTCGCCGATTGCGACATCGTCATGATGCTCAGGCTCCAGACTGAACGCATGCACGGCACCTTCGTGCCCTCGATCCGCGAGTACTATCACTTCTATGGACTCGACTACGCCAAGCTCGCGGCGGCCAAGGACGACGCCCTCATCATGCATCCAGGGCCGATGAATCGCGGCGTAGAAATCGACACCGCCGTCGCCGACGACATCGATCGCAGCGTCATTCGCGAACAAGTCGAGATGGGGGTGGCGGTGCGCATGGCGTGCCTCGACATCTTGACCCGCGATGCGAGGCACTGAGATGGCGGACGGCTCGCGGGCGAGCGGCCGGCGTGCGTTCATCAACGTTCGTCTGCTCGATCCCGCAAGCGGGTTGGATGCGCCGGGGGCGCTGCTGATCGAGGACGGGCGAATCGCCGAGGTCGGCCCGCGCCTGTTCGCCGACGGTGTCCCCTCGGGCATCGACACGGTGGACGGCGGCGGCCATTGCCTGTGCCCAGGTTTGATCGACATGCACGCATTCGTCGGCGAGCCGGGCGCCGAGCACAAGGAGACGTTGGCCACCGCGAGCGCCGCTGCGGCGGCCGGCGGTATCACGACGCTGATCGCGACCCCCGATACCGATCCGGCGATCGACGATGTCGCCCTGGTCGAGCTGATCAAACGCCTGGCGCGCGACACGGCGGTCGTCCACGTGCACACGATGGCGGCCATCACCAAGGGCCTGCGCGGCGCCGCGATGACCGAGATGGGGCTGTTGGCGAGCGCCGGCGCCGTCGCCTTCACCGATGGCGACTACACCATCGCCGACGCCCTGGTCATGCGCCGGGCGCTTGCCTATGCCTCGACCTTCGACCTGCTGATCGATCACCTGCCGCTGGACGCCGAACTCAGCGCCGACGGTTGCCTCAACGAGGGCGAGGTCGCCACCCGCCTCGGCCTGGCCGGCATTCCGGCCGCCGCCGAAGCCATCATCCTCGACCGTGACCTGCGCCTGGCCGAGCTCACCGGCGCCCGTCTGCACGCCAGCCGCCTTACCACCCGAGCCTCGCTCGATGCAATGCGCGCCGCCAAGGCGCGCGGTCTGCGCGTGTCCTGTTCAGCCACCCCGCATCACTTCGCGCTGAACGAGACGGCGGTGGGCGAGTACCGCACGTTCGCCAAGGTCTGGCCGCCGCTGCGCTCGGAGGAAGATCGGCGCGCCCTGATCCAGGGCCTCGCCGATGGCGCCGTCGACGTGATCGTTAGCGGTCATTCGCCGCAGGACCAGGAGAGTAAGCGGCTGCCGTTCGCCCAAGCCGCCGCCGGCATCTCTGGACTGGAGACGATGCTGCCGCTGGCCTTGGAGCTGCACCACAACGGGCATCTACCGCTGCTGGCGGTAATCGAGAAAATGACGGCTGCGCCGGCCCGGCTGCTCGGCCTCAGGGGCGGGGTGTTGGCCGCGGGCGCGCCAGCCGATCTGCTGCTCTTCGACCCCGAGGCGCCGTGGGTGATCGACCCCGACCGCTTCATCAGCAAGTCCAAGAATTCGCCCTTCGAGAACCACCCAGTTCAGGGCCGGGCGCTGCGAACGCTGGTCGCCGGTCGCGAGGTTCATAACCGGGCGGGGCCAGGCTAGCCGGTGCCCGATCCACTCGGCACGTTCGAATATACCTGGCGCCTGTGGTTGGCCGCGCCGCTGATCGGCTACCTGCTCGGCTCCATCCCCTTTGGCCTGATCCTCGCCCGCCTCGCGGGCTTTGGCGACATCCGCCGAATCGGGTCCGGCAATATCGGCGCCACCAACGTGTTGCGGACCGGGAACAAACCAATGGCGTTGGCGACGTTGCTGCTCGACGGGGCCAAGGCCGGCGTGCCGCTGGCGATCGCCGCCGCCATATATGGGCAGGATTTCGCGGTCATGACCGGCATCGGTGCCCTACTCGGCCATCTCTATCCGATCTGGCTGCGGCTCGGCACCGCGCGCGAGATGACACGCGGTGTCGCCGTGCTGTTCGTCCTGGTGGCCGCCTTTGGCTTGATCAGCGCCGGCGGCTACGGCGTCCGCACCGGCGCCGGCATTCTCTTGATCGTCGCCGTGACGCCGCTGGGCTGGGGCGGCAAAGGCGTGGCGAGCGCACTCGGCTGCCTAATCGCCATCGCCTGGCCGGTCGGGCTGTTGGTCGGCGCGAGTTGGCTCGTGACGGCGGCGCTGTTTCGCTATTCGTCGCTCGCGGCGCTGGTCAGCCTGGTCCTCGGCCCGGTCTACGCCTATCTCATCGCCGATTACCAGACGACCGAATTCGCGATCCTGGTCGCGGTCCTGGTCGTGATCCGTCACGCCGCCAATATCGGCCGGCTGATACGTGGCCAGGAAGCGAAGATCGTGCTCGGCCGGGCCAGTGGGGCCGGGCACGCGGACAGGAGTGGTGGCGGTGAGCGATGAACGGCGCGCGCTGAGTGACCGCGAACGCCTCGATTGGTTGCGGCTGAGCCACGCGGAGAACGTCGGCCCGATCACCTTCCTGGCGCTGATCGAGCGCTATGGCGAGGCGTCTCAGGCGCTCGCGGCGCTGCCTGGTTTGGCGCGCGCGGGAGGACGCAGGAAACCGATCCGAATCCCGCCCCTGGCCGACATCGAGCGCGAGGTCGAAGCGACAATGGCGGCCGGCGCGGGCGCGATTGCCTTGATTGAGCCCGACTATCCGCTGGCCCTGGCGGCCCTCCCCGATCCGCCGCCCGTGATCGTCCTCAAGGGCCATGCGCATCTCCTGCGCGAGCCGGTCGTGGGCATCGTCGGCGCCCGCAATGCGTCGGCCAACGGCACCCGCCTGACGCGCAAATTGGCCAGCGATTTGGGCGCCGCGGCATCGTCATCGCATCCGGCATGGCGCGCGGCATCGATACCGCCGCCCACGAGGGCGCCCTGGCGACGGGCACCGTGGCGGTGGTGGCGGGCGGCATCGACACGGTCTACCCGCCCGAGAACGCGCTGCTGCAGGAACAAATCGGCACGGTCGGCGCGATCATCGCCGAAACGCCGATCGGCACCCGGCCACTGGCGCGGCATTTTCCCCGCCGCAACCGGCTGATCTCGGGCATTTCGCGCGGCGTACTGGTAGTCGACGCGGCGCGACGATCAGGCTCGTTGATCACCGCGCGGTGCGCGCTTGAACAGGGCCGCGAGGTGTTCGCGATCCCCGGCTCGCCCCTCGATCCGCGCAGCGGCGGCGCCAACCATCTTCTCCGCCAGGGGGCCGTTCTAACCGAATCCGCCGCCGACATCTTCGATGTATTACGCGAGATGAGCGCGGGTTCGGTCGAGGAACGGCGCCCCAGCGGACCCTCCGCGCCAACGACACCGCCCGCCGACGACGAGGTGGCGCGCGGTCGCGCTTTGGTCGCCGAAACCTCAGCCCGGCGCCGGTGGAGGTTGACGAACTCGTGCGCCAGTGCCATTTGTCACCGGCGGTCGTGCTGACGATATTGCTGGAGTTGGAACTCGCCGGTCGGATTGAGCGGCACCCCGGCAACCAGGTATCGTCGATCTAGAAGCGGGAGTCGGGTCGCTCCGATCCCGCTGTATGCAACGGATACATATAATCGGCATGGACGTCGTCGTCGTCGAGTCACCCGCCAAGGCCAAGACCATCAATCGGTATCTCGGCGACGGGTACCGGGTGCTGGCGAGCTACGGCCACGTGCGCGATCTGCCCTCGAAGGACGGCTCGGTCCGCCCCGACGAGAACTTCGCGATGACCTATATCCCCGACCCCCGCGGCGCCAAACACCTGAGCGCGATCGCCAAGGCGTTGCGCGGGGCCGAGCATCTGTACCTCGCGACCGATCCGGATCGCGAGGGCGAGGCCATTTCGTGGCATGTGCTCGAGGCGCTCACCGAGCAGAAGGCGATCGAGGGCGTCGAGGTCAAGCGCGTGGCGTTCAACGAGATCACCAAACGCGCGGTGCTCGACGCCATCGAGCATCCCCGCGACCTTGACATGGACTTGGTCAACGCCCAACAGGCGCGGCGCGCGCTCGACTATCTGGTCGGCTTCACGCTCTCGCCGGTGCTGTGGCGCAAGCTGCCGGGCTCGCGCTCGGCCGGTCGGGTGCAGTCGGTGGCGCTGCGTCTGATCTGCGAGCGCGAGTTCGAGATCGAGGCTTTCAAGCCGCGCGAATATTGGTCGATAGACGCCGAGTTCGCGACCGATGACGGCACACCGGTGCGGGCACGGCTCACCCAGCTCGCCGGCGAAATGCTCAGTAAGTTTTCGCTCGGCGACGAGGCCGCGGCCACGGCGGCCGTGACCACGGCGCGGGCGGCGCCAAGCTACGCCGTCGCCACCATCGAGGCCAAACAGAGCCAGCGCCACCCGCCGCCGCCCTTCCGGACCTCGACGCTTCAGCAGGAGGCCGCCCGAAAGCTGCGCTTCGCGGCCAGCCACACCATGCGTATCGCCCAGCGCTTGTACGAGGGTATCGACGTCGGCGGTGAAACCGTCGGCCTGATTAGCTACATGCGCACCGATGGCGTGCAGATCGCTGGTGAGGCGATCGCCGGCTGCCGTAGCGTCATTGGCCAGGAGTACGGCGCCGACCACGTGCCGGCCCAACCGCGCGCCTATCGCACCAAGGCTAAGAACGCACAGGAAGCGCACGAGGCGGTGCGACCGACCGATTTCCGGCGCTTGCCGAAACAGATGGCGCGATTCCTCGATGCCGACCACGCACGGCTCTATGAGCTGATCTGGAATCGAGTGATGGCGAGCCAAATGGAGAGCGCGCGGGTCGAGAGCACCGCGGCCGATATCGCCGCATCCGATGGCGGCGCCACCTTCCGCGCCACCGGTACGGTCATCCTGTTCGACGGCTTTCTGCGCCTCTACAACGAGGGCCGCGATGACCAGGACGGCGAGGCCGACGAGCGCGCGCTGCCCAAACTGCGGGCCGACCAACCCCTGGGTCAGCGCGCGATCGAGGCCGCACAGCATTTCACCGAGCCGCCACCGCGCTTCACCGAGGCCACGCTGGTCAAGCGGCTGGAAGAGCTGGGTATCGGCCGGCCCTCGACGTACGCCAGCATCATCGATGTCCTGCGCGATCGCGACTACGTACGCATCGAGAAGACCCGCTTCATCCCCGAGGATCGCGGCCGCCTCGTCACGGCCTTTCTGACCAGCTTCTTTCGCCACTACGTCGAATACGACTTCACCGCCGATCTCGAGACCGAGCTCGACGAGATCTCGGCCGGCAGGGTCGCGTGGACCGACGTCATGCGCGAGTTCTGGACCACCTTTAGCGCCGCGGTCGGGGAGATCAGCAAACTCAGGGTGCGCGATGTCCTCGACGCGCTGAACGAGGTGCTCGGGCCCTACGTCTTTCACCATGACGATCCCAGCGCCGATCCGCGCGCCTGCCCAGCCTGCAAAGAGGGCCAGCTCAGCGTCAAGACCGGGCGCTTCGGCGCGTTCGTCGGCTGCTCCCGATACCCCGAGTGTCGCCACACCCGTCCGCTCACGGTGGCCAATGGGCCCGAAGGCGCCGGAGCCGACGAAGGCCCGCGCGAACTCGGGACCGACCCCGAGTCAGGCCTGCCCGTCAGCATGCGCCGGGGTCCCTACGGACCCTACGTCCAGCTCGGCGACGCCGACCAAGAAGAGAAGCCCAAGCGGGTGTCGCTGCCCAAGGAGCTTGAGGCCAGTCAGACCACGCTGGCGGCGGCTCTGGCGCTGTTGGCGCTGCCGCGCGCGATCGGGCTGCACCCGGAGAGCGGCAAGCAGATCAGCGCCGGAATCGGCCGCTATGGCCCCTACATCCGGCACGAGCGCGACTATCGTTCGCTCGCGGTCGGCGACGATGTTCTGACGATCGGATTGAATCGCGCGGTGTCGCTGCTGGCCGAGCCCAAGGGCCGCCGGCAGTCGGGCGCGACGGAGCTGAAGGACCTCGGCGCCCACCCCGAGGATGGCGAGCCGATCCGAGTCATGAAGGGGCGCTATGGTCCGTACGTGACCCACAACGGCGTCAACGCGACCCTGCCGGGCGGGCTCGAGCCCGACCATGTCGCAGTTGGCCAGGCGGTCGAATTGTTGCGCGAGCGGGCAGGCCGCGCGAAGAAACGCGGCGGCGGCCCGCGTGGCGCCAAGAAGAAAACGGCCGGCACGACCCGCCGGCGGAGCGCCAAGAAGCCCGCCCGCAGCGCCGCGGTCGCCCCCTCCGACTGATCGGCCCGAGCGCGGCCAGCAGCAGCGAACGTCCGACGAAAGCAACAGAGAGCGTGGCTACCGGTCGCCGCCCGGCTCCCATGCCCACCCGGGCCGAGATCCTACGCTTCATCAAGGAAAGTCGCGGTCGCGTCGGTAAGCGAGAGATCGCGCGCGCGTTTGGTATTCGCGGCGACCAGCGTTCGGTCCTCCGCGAACTCTTGGCCGACATGGCGGCGAGCGGCGAGATCGGGAGCCGGCGACGCCGGGCAAGCGATCGACGGGCCGGCCTGCCCCGGGTGACGGTGATCCAGATCACCGAGACGGACACCGACGGCGAAGTTTATGCCCGACCGGTCGACTGGCGCCGCGAAGACCCGCCACCGCGCATCGTGCTCGGAGCCGGCCGGCCCGGCCTGCCGGCCCCTGGCCCCGGCGATCGTCTGCTGGCCCGCCTGACCCGCCGCGAGGACGACCTCTACGAAGCGCAAATCATGCGCATGGTGGGGCGCGCCCCACGCGAGGTGATCGGCGTCTATCGTCAGAGCAGCGACCAGGGACGCCTCGTGCCCACCGACCGCCGCCTGCGCGATGAATTCAGGATCGCGGCCGGAGATCGCGGCGGCGCGCAGGTCGGCGATCTGGTCGTCGCCGAGATCTTGGAGGGGCGGCGGCTGGGACCCCGCGAGGCGCGGGTGCGCGAGCGGGTCGGCAATGCCGACGCCCCCGGCGCCTACAGCCTGATCGCGATTCACAACCACGGGATCCCCACCCGCTTCGGCGCCGAAGCGCTAGAAGAGGCTAAGGCAGCCACCCCCCCTGAACTGGGTGCGCGTGAGGATTTGCGCGAACTCGCGCTCATCACCATCGATCCGGCGGAGGCGCGGGACCACGACGACGCGGTGTGGGCGCGGCCCGACCCTGCCCGATCGGGAGGCTGGGAGATCATCGTCGCCATCGCCGACGTCGCCCACTATGTGCGACCCGGCGGCGCTCTCGACCGGGAGGCCCTCGAACGGGGCAACTCGGTCTACTTCCCCGATCGCGTCGTGCCGATGCTGCCCGAGGCGTTATCGGCCGATCTGTGCTCCCTGAAGAAGAACGAGGAGCGCGCGTGCATCGCCGTGCGTATCCACCTCGACGCCGAGGGCAACAATGTCGGCCACGCTTTCATGCGCGGCCTCATGAAGGTCCGAGAAAATCTCACCTACGAGGCGGCCCAGGCCGCCCACGACTCTCATGACACCGCCGCCGCGCCCGGCGAGGATGAGAGTCTGGACGAGGGCCTGGCGCACCTCTACGGTGCCTATGACTCGCTGCGTCGCGCACGTGAGCGCCGCGCACCGCTGGATCTCGATCTGCCCGAACGACGGATTCGGCTCGGCGCCGACGGTGAGGTCGTGGCGATCGAAACTCCGCCCCGCCTCAACAGCCACCGCCTGATCGAGGAGTACATGATCGTGGCCAACGTTTGCGCCGCCGAATCCCTCGAGCGCGCGCGTGTGCCGTTCGTCTACCGCGTGCACGATCGACCCGCGCCCGAGAAGGTGGAAGCGCTGCGGGACTTTCTCGCCACCCTGAACTACCGCCTCGCCAAAGGTCAGGTGCTGCGGTCCCGTCATTTCAACGGCATCTTAGAGCGCGCCGCATCGACGCCCCACGCCCACGTCGTCAACGAAATCGTCCTGCGCACACAGGGTCAGGCCATGTACAGCGTCGACAATGTGGGCCATTTCGGCCTCAGCTTGCGGCGCTACGCGCATTTCACCTCGCCGATCCGCCGCTACGCCGATCTGCTCGTCCACCGCGCGCTGATCTCAGCCCTCGGCCTAAGTGAAGGCGGTCTGGGCGAAGGTCGATTGCCGCCCCATGCCGCCGACCAACTGGCCGCCGATCGACTGGCCAACATCGCCGCCGATATCTCCGCCGCCGAGCGCCGCGCGATCGCGGCTGAACGCGAGGCGCTCGACCGCTACACCGCCGCGTTCATGGCCGACAAGGTGGGCGCCGAGTTCGACGGGCGCATCTCCGGAGTCGCGCGCTTCGGCATATTTGTCAGCCTGCCCGAGATCGGCGCCGACGGACTGATGGCCATGTCTTCGCTCGGCGACGACTACTACGAACACGACCCCGCGCGCCACGCCCTGGTCGGTCGCCATCACGGTCACAGCTTCCGGCTCGGCGACCCCATCGCCGTGCGTCTGGTCGAGGCGACACCGCTGACCGGAGGTCTGCGCTTCGAACCGATCGATGAGGCACATCGGCCCGCGAACGCCCCCCCCAGTCGCCGGCCTGCACCCCCGCGCGGCCGCCGCCGATCGCGCTAGCCGCCCCGCGGCACGCTCAGCTGGCGATTGCTGCTCGCGGATCGGCGGTGTTGGAACCGATGAAACGCGCGACCTCGGCGATCAGGGTATCGATGAGAACCGGCTTGGCTATGTACAAATCGCAGCCGCCGACACGGATCTTTTCTTCGTCTCCGCGCATCGCGCAAGCCGTGACGGCGATGATCGGAGTCGCGCGAATGTCGGGGTCTCCCCTGGTGGCCCGCGTCACCACGAGCCCCGACATGTCTGGCAGGTGGATGTCCATTATCACGATATCGGGGCGCTCTTCGCGGCAGATGGTGAGGGCTTGGTAACCATCCCTAGCACTCAGCGTGCGATAACCGTGGGCAGTCAGCACGTCGTCGAACAGCTTCATGTTGAGAACGTCGTCTTCGACGATAAGAACCGATTTGCGCAACACAGTGTGGGCCAACGCTTCTTCTGGGGGTCAGCCTAAGTTGACACGTGGCCCTTAAGAGTTCCTTGGGGGCGTCAACAAACGCTCGAAACGGCGCTCAGTTCGACGAGGGTCCCTTTCAGGACGGTATCGCCGTAGTCGAGTACGAACGAGGAGGCGACGCCGTTCGCGTAGAGTCGGTAGCCAATCTCGAGCTCGGCCACCTCGGCGGTTTCGGTCGCCTCGCTCTCGTCATGGAGTGGATAATAGGCGATCCGCACTGGCCACGAGACCACATCTCGGATCAGCATCATCGCTCCGGCGTCGGCGGCGATCTCCCCGCTGAAAAAGGCGACCGCTTGGAACAGCCCCTCGGGGCCATTACCGTCGTAGACTTGGCGGGTTAGCTGTTGTTCGCCCGACATCGCGCCGCCGATGAGCTCGCGCAGATGCTCGCCCGGGAACACCGTTCCGGCCGCCAACGGCAAGTCGGGCAGGTCGGGCC
Organism: Alphaproteobacteria bacterium; assembly: GCA_965226045.1. Classification (GTDB taxonomy): domain Bacteria; phylum Pseudomonadota; class Alphaproteobacteria; order VGEJ01; family VGEJ01; genus CBDDBU01. Next base: position 98,939 of record CBDDBU010000027.1, on the reverse strand, counting down.
GCGAGAAAACCGCGCGACCGGACCGGCCGACGGCGTCCAACCTGGCTTTGCCGCGATAGCGCTTGGTCACCTCGCCATCAAGCCGGGTGCTCGAATCGAAGCGGAACGCCGTGCCCTCCTTAGCCTCCCAGGTAGCGACGGTGTAGTCGGACAAGACCTCCCTGCCCTCCTCGTAGCCCCAGCGCACGACAAAACGCTGGTTGAAGATATAGCCCTCGCAGGCATCCGAGAGCTCGAGCACCAGCCGCCCCTCGGCCGATCGCAGCGACGAGGGCCCCGAGGAGCCGGCGAGGACGATGTCGTAGATCGCGCGATGCGGCTCCAGGGTGATCGGCGACGCGGCCGCCGCCATCTTGGAGATGACCATGGCCGACACGGCGGCCCACAGGACCACTGAGCTAGTTTGTTTCACGTGAAACGCCCGCTGTACAGAGGAGGCTGGCGAAGTCTACACACCAAACCGGCCCTGGCGAAAGCGCGCCTCCGCCACTATGGTCGCGAGCCCCGAAAAATAGCCTGCACCGAGGATGATGCCGTGCCAGACAAACCCAAGCTTTTCGTGACCCGCGAGCTACCACCGGCTGTCGAGGCGAGGGCCGGCAAGGACTATGACGCCCAGCTCAACAGCGAGGATGTCCTCCATGACACCGAGGCGCTGCTGGCGGGATGCGCGGGCGCCGAGGCGCTGCTGGTGTGCCCGACCGATCGTCTGAGCGCCGAGGTCATCGAACAACTTCCTGCGTCGATCCGCGTCATCGCCAGTTTCTCGGTCGGCTACGATCATGTGGACATCCCGGCCGCGCGTTCGCGCGGCATCGTCGTGACCAATACCCCCGATGTCCTGACCGACGCGACCGCCGATCTGGCGATGATGCTGCTGCTCGGCGCGGCCCGGCGCGCGACCGAGGGAGCGGCCCTGATTCGCACCGGCGGCTGGACCGGATGGGGCCCAATGCATATGCGTGGCGTCCACGTCACCGGCAAGACGCTTGGGATCGTCGGAATGGGCCGGATCGGACGCGCTGTCGCCAAACGGGCGCGTGGATTCGACATGCGAATCCACTACTACGACGAAATTCGGGTCGCCGAGGAAGAGGCAGCCGGTGCGACCTACCATACTCAATTGGACGATCTGCTAGGGGTCAGCGCGTTTCTCAGCCTGCACTGCCCATCGACGCCCGACACTCATCATCTTCTTAACGCCGCCCGCGTTGCCCGGCTACCGGACGGGGCGGTCGTAGTCAACGCGGCGCGCGGCGACATCGTCGATGACGATGCGCTGATCGCCGCCGTCGAGAGCGGCAAGCTCGCCGCCATTGGCCTCGACGTCTACACCGGCGAGCCCAATCTCGATGAGCGCTATCGCCGCCTGCCGCACAGCTTTCTGATGCCCCACCTGGGCAGCGCCACGGTCGAGACCCGCGACGCGATGGGGTTCACGGCGCTCGACAACCTCGATGCGTTCTTCGCCGGAAACCCGCCCCCCAACGCCGTGACCTGATGCTGTCGGCCAGGTCGGCACGATCTGCCGACGCGCTGGCACCATATGCCGCCATAGCCGCCCGCCCGCCGGCGCGGAGCGGGCGCAACCGCCCATCGGGCGGTGGCATGACCTTTGTTCGTCAGCCGACAGGACCAACATCCGGCGGTGGGCGAGCATGAGCGGATTGGCGATGGCGAAGACGGACGCGGCGCTGGCCAGCGCCGCCAACGAGATGACCACCGAATCGTGGGGCCGGCTCCAGGGCGGCCGCGGCCAAGGCGTGGACGCCTGGTCGCTGGTCGAGGAAGCGGTCGCGTTGCTGTCGGTGGTCGAGCATCGATTGGCGCACCAGCGCGACCAGGCGGCACACGACCAAACCCTAGCGACGACCGATCCGCTAACCGGGCTATTGAACCGACGCGGTTTCGACCAGCAAATGCGGCGCGTGCTGGCGGCGGCGCGGCGCCACGACGAAACCGGTCTGGTGATGTTCGTCGACCTCGACGGCTTCAAGCGCACCAACGACGAGTTGGGCCACGCCGCAGGCGCTGCGGTCCTGCGACATGTCGCCAGGACCCTTGCCGGCAACGTCCGCGAAACCGACCGAGTGGCACGGCTCGGCGGCGACGAATTCGTCGTGGTGCTCACCAAGACCGGCCCCGAGGAGGCGGAGAGCCGTGCCCGCCGGCTCGCGGTTCTGCTCAACAACGCCGAGTTGGCCGTCGCCAATCGCGTCATGATCGTCCAGGCGAGCTTCGGCGGCGCGGCCTACGGACCCGGTGACACGGCGGCCGGCATCCTGTGCCACGCCGATGCCGCGATGTACGCCAACAAGCCCTCGCGCCGGCGGCAGCGCTTGGCCACAGCGTAGTCTACCTCGTCCCAGGCAGACAAGGGACGAGGCGCTCCCACCACACACGTCATGCTCGCGCTTGACGCCGGCATCCAGAATAGCGCCGCACCCACGGGTCAAGCCCGAGGGTGACAAAGCGGAGGTGGGGCGCGCCGCCACTCACGCCCTCGGCAGATCGGGCTGCGGTTGCTGCTGCGTGATGCAGTGGATGCCGCCGCCAGGGACAATATCGAGCGCGGCGACCGACGCCGCGCGGCGATCGCCGAACGCCTTTGCGATCAATGCCACCGCACGATCGTCGTGGGCGTCCTCGAAGGCGGGCAGGACCAGCCCGCCGTTGGCGATGTAGAAGTTGATGTAGGAGAGCATCAGCGGCTGGCCGTCGACCTCGCGCGGACGCGGCCTCGGCACCTCGATGACCTCAAGATCGCGGCCGTCGGCGTCGATGGCAACCCGCAGGCGCGCCAGATTGTCGGCAAGTATGGACGCATCGGGCGCGGACGGATCACTGTCGGCGAGGGCAAGCACGACGCCCGGCCTCGCGAAGCACGCCACATTGTCAACGTGACCGTCGGTCTCGTCGCCGTCGAGGCCACCGGCCAGCCAGATCACCTTGCGAACGCCGAGATAGGCGGCAAGGATCGCCTCGGCGTCCTGACGATCCATGCCCGGGCTGCGGTTGGGATTGAGGGCACTGGTCTCGGTCGCGATCAGCGTGCCCTCCCCGTCGACCGCGAGCGCACCGCCCTCAAGCACGATCAACGCGCTGTGCTGGCCGAGGCCAAGGTGAGACAGGATGCGGCCTGAAAGCGTGGCGTCGGCGTCGTGCGGACTGTAGCGACCGCCCCAGCCGCTGAACCGCCATTAAACCCCCGCGATGGCGAGCGCCAGGATTGCCGCGCCAGCGCCGCACATCAGCGACGCCTCGGCGACGTCGCCGGGGTTAGCCATCATGGTCACCGGCTCGAGCGCCGCGATCGCCTTGGCGACTTCGGCGAACGCCCGCCGAGCGGCGCCCAAACGCTCACCCCATAACGCCACACGGCACGGCCACGCCATCCAGCAGCACTCATGCGGGCGCCATTCGGCTAGCATCGCCAGCCCCGCCGGGACGCAAGCCACCGCGCCAAACGCACCCGGTGTCGACGGCGTCGTGCTCATTTGAGCCACTCTCTGCTTGTCGCGCTGGCCCGGTTGCTTGTCGCGCTCGTCCCCAACCCAAGTGTAAGACGTTGGCGCGGTAGGCGCACCTGCCCCACTCCCGGGCGCTGTCTGTCAATGACACGTAAAGATGTCCGGATTAGGTAGCACATTAAATGTCCGCTGCTGTTGTTGGGCCTGTGGGGAAGTGGGAAGGCGCGGAGCGGCTTGCCACTTCCCCACAGGCTTGGTCGCCGAGCGGATTTAGGCGGCCCGTAAGCTTGACTTGTCGGTTTCGAGGTTGCCCTCCTGATCGTAGCGTCCGAGGCATCTGGGGCCGTGGAAGACAGCGAGCGTGCCGTCGGGATATTCATGGACGCGGACGCTGGCCTTGACGAAGTGCCGGCGGTGGGACTGTTCGGGGATCTGCAGGAGCAGCCCGTGATAGCGCACGGTGTTGTCGTTCTGGACCTGACGGGCTTCCTGGATTGAAAGGATGTCGGTGAGCTCGGGCCCGAGGTAGGCGACGAAGGCGGAGCCTGGCTCGGCTGCCGGCACGGCGAATTGGGCGTTGAAGGCCAGCAGGAAGACCTCGCGGATGTAGCGGTTGGCCGCCTCGATGTCGCTGATCCCGGCCAGTCTGAGCTCTTGCGGCAGACGGTTCTGGAGCGTGCCGAAGAGCCGCTCGACCCGCCCCCGGGCCTGTGGCGAATAGGAGGGGATGTGCTCGATGCCGAGCTGCGAGAGCGCCCGCCCGACCTGCGTCGGCCGCTCCTTGTCGACCTTACCGCCGGCCTTCGGCGTCACGAAGTAATGGCTCCCCCGGTCGGTGTAGAAGCTGCAGAACAGACCCTTCGCCTCGATCGTCTCCTGGAGCCCCCGGAAGCTCGAGTGCGTGCTTTCCTCCTCCACCAGAAAAGCCGAATAGACCTCGCTCGTGGCATCGTCCATGCTCGCCACCAGGTCCAGCTCTCGGTCCAACGCCGCAAGCCAGCGGAAGGGCGAGGCGTCCTGGAACACCAGCATGCCGGGAAGCGGCCGCCTGGGCCGCCGCCGGCGGTGCACCCCGCGGCGCTTCGCCGGCTTCACCAGACCCGCCCGCTGAAGCTGAAGCTTGGTCCAGGTGTAGCCGTAGGCGAAGCCATGATCGCACACCAGGTGCTCGTGAAAGTGCTTCGTCGTGAAGTCCCAATAGCGCGTCCGGTACTGCTCCAGCAGCCACTCAATCTGGTCCACTGGCGCCCGCCGACCAGAGGCTCGGCCGCGGCGCCGGTCGATCAGGCCCTCCGCCCCCTCAGCCTCGTAACGATCCCGAAGCCGGCGAAAGTGACGTTCGCTCATCCCCAACACCTCCGCCGCCTCCAAACAACTCAACCGGCCACTGCCATACCGACCAAGCGCCTCGACAATCCGAGCCACTCTGACCTCCGGTAGCATCCGACCTCCCCGGTTTCAAATCGTTCCAAAAACCGGACAGATCGTCTGCTACCTAACCCGGACATATCATCTGCTACTGACACCTCCCGGGCGCTGTCTTGGCGGCGCAAAGGCTGAGGACTATGATCGCGCCGCCGCCGGCCACGGTGAGCGGCGTGAAGCAGTCGGGAGGCTGGCATGGCGGGACGGATCGAGGCTCGGCTAAAGGAGCTGGGGATCGAATTGCCGGTGGGCCCGGCGCCGGTCGCCAATTACGTCCCCTACGTTCAGAGCGGCAACCTCGTGTTCGTCGCCGGCCAGATTCCGCTCGCCGATGGCAAAGTCCGCCACACCGGCATTCTCGGCGACGGTGTCGAGGTCGAGGAAGGCCGGGCTGCGGCACGGTTGTGCGCACTGAACGTCGTCGCCCAGGTCAAGGCGGCGTGCGATGGCGATCTCGACCGGGTCGTACGGTGCGTCCGTCTCGGCGGCTATGTCAGCTCGACGGCCGACTTCGGCGATCACCCTGCGGTCGTCAATGGCGCTTCCGATACGATCGTCGAGATATTCGGCGACCAGGGCCGCCACGCCCGCTTCGCCGTCGGCGCCGGCAGTCTCCCCCTCGGCTCGGCGGTCGAAATCGACGCCGTATTCGAAGTCTCCGCGTGAGGCCGTCGCGATGCCCGGCACGATAGACGCAAGGCTCGCTGAACTCGGGATCAATCTGCCGGTCGGCGCATCGCCGGTCGCCAACTACGTCATGTCGGCGACGGTAGGGCGGCTCGTCCACCTCGCTGGACACGGCCCGCGACAAGCCGATGGGACGCTGGTCAAGGGCCGGCTCGGCGAGGATTTGGCGGTCGAGGACGGCGCCCAAGCTGCTCGTCTGGTTGGCCTGGGGCTGCTCGCTACCTTGCGCGATGCGTGTGGTGGTGATCTCGACCGCGTCGGGCGCTGCGTGCGGCTCTATGGCCTGATCCGCTGCACGCCGGAATTCACGGTTCACGCGACGGTCATGAACGGCGCCTCCGACTTGATGGTCGAGGTGTTTGGCGACGCCGGCCTCCACGCGCGCACGACGATCGGTGCGCGAGCGCTGCCATCGGGTATCGCGGTGGAGATCGAGGGGCTGTTCGAGCTCCGCTAGAGCCGGTGCCGCCACCATATTGGCTGCTCGATCGTCCGTTCGCCCATCGCGGGCTGCACGATCGCGATACACCCGAGAACACCCTTCTCGCCTTTGAGAAGGCCGTCGCTGGCGGCTACGGGATCGAACTCGACGTGCAGTTGAGCCGCGATGGAGAGCGCGTTGTCTTCCACGATGCGCGGCTGAGCGGCTCACCGATCTGCGCGGGCGTGTCGTCGACCACGGCGCCGCCGCGCTGGGCAAGGCGGGGATTGGCGGTACCAATCAAACAGTACCGACGCTGGTCGCCGCATTGGCGCTGATCGCGGGCCGCGCGCCGGTACTGGTCGAGGTCAAGAGCGAGGGCCGCCACACGGGTAGCGTCGAACATCGGGTCCGCGAGCAGCTCCAGGATTATGACGGCCAATGCGCCGTGATGTCGTTCAACCCGCCGACCACGCGCTGGTTCGCTCGTCATGCGCCTGGCCTTCCCCGTGGACACCTTTTGCGCCGACCCCGCCTAGGTCGCGCGCGCGATATGGGTGGGGCCGGTTGGAGGTGGGAGGGCCGATCGGCACGGGCACTTGCGCGAATGGCCCGGTGCGCGTTTGTCGGCTACGATGCCCGGGCATTGCCCTGCCGCCAGGCACTTGGACTGCGCGCGGCGGGCGTTCCACTTTTAGCCTGGACCGTGCGGCCCTCAGCGGAGCGGGCGCTGGCGGCGGCTTTCGCCGACAACATCATCTTCGAGGCCGCGCCATGATCCTGCCAGCACGCCATGGGTGATCGAGAACAGGAAACCATCGCCGTCAAAGGGCTGGGTGATATCGGCGAGGTGGCGGCCCCGGCCTGGGACGCCTGCGCGGGCGATCAGAACCCGTTCGTGAGCCACGCCTTCCTCGCCGCCCTCGAGGCGAGCGGTTCGGTCTCGCCTCAAGCGGGCTGGGCGCCACACCACCTGATCATGGAGGACGCCAACGGCGATCTGGTCGGCGCGGTCCCGATGTACCTCAAGGGTCACTCCTACGGCGAGTTTGTCTTCGACCACGCGTGGGCCGCCGCCTACACGCGCGCCGGCGGCCGGTATTATCCGAAGCTGCTGGTGGCGGTGCCCTTCACGCCGGTCACTGGGCCCCGCTTGCTGGTGCGGCCCGGACCAGACTCGGACAGCATCGAGGGCTATCTGCTGGCCGGCTGCGTCGAATTGGCGCGCCGCCTCGAGGTTTCGTCACTCAACATCAATTTCCCCAACGAGGCGTTGTGGCGCCGGCTCGGCGAGGCTGGCCTCCTGCTGCGCACCGGCGAGCAATTTCATTGGCGGAACGACGGCTACGAGACGTTCGACGATTTTCTCGCCGCACTGTCGGCGCGCAAGCGTAAGACGATCCGGCGCGAGCGCCGCGACGCCCTGGCCGACGACGGCATCACCATCGAGGTCGCGACCGGCGCCGATCTGAGAGAGGCTCACTGGGACGCGTTCTACGCCTTTTACATGGACACCGCCGGGCGCAAATGGGGCAGCCCCTACCTTAATCGTCAATTCTTCAGCCTGATCGGCGAGACCATGGGCGAGCGCATCGCGCTGATCATGGCCAAGCGGGCCGGGCGCTACATCGCGGGGGCGCTCAACCTGATCGGCTTGGACGCGCTCTATGGGCGCTATTGGGGCTGCGCCGAGGATCACCCGTTCCTGCATTTCGAGCTGTGCTACTACCAGGCCATCGACTTCGCCATCGCTCATGGCCTGGCCCGGGTCGAGGCCGGCGCTCAAGGGCCGCACAAGCTCCAGCGCGGCTATACGCCGGTGCACACCTACTCGGCGCACTGGATTCGCGACCGCGGTTTCCACGAGGCGCTGGCCAACTACCTCGAACGGGAGCGCGAGGAAGTCGATCTGGAGATCGGCTGGCTGAGCGAACGAACGCCGTTCCGCAAGGCCGACGTGACGGACGCCGATCGCGGCGGCCGAGCCGAGGACGAGCCGGCCTACTGAGAGCGGGCGGCCTCGCCCCTAGCAGCCTGTCGGACTTGAGCCGGGAGTCGAAATAGGATTCGATGGTATCAGTTGATTTGCCCGCGCGTGATGGAGGCCGTCATGAGCAATTTCCGACCGGTCGACCGGGAGACGGGGTTTCTGCTGCCGCCGTCGGTGGAGGAATGGCTTCCCGAGCGGCATCTGGCGCGCTTCGTGGTCGAGGTGATCGAGCAGTTGGACCTCTCGGCGTTCGTGAAGGCCTATCGCGGCTCGGGCTCGGCGTCCTATCACCCGAGCATGCTGCTGGGGCTTCTGGTCTACGGCTACGCCACGGGGGTGTTTTCGAGCCGCAAGTTGGAGCGCGCGACCTATGATTCTGTCGCTTTCCGCTTCATCGCGGCCAACGATCATCCCGACCACGATACCATCGCCGCGTTCCGGCGGCGTTTTCTCGACCGGATCGAAGGGCTGTTCGTCGAGGTGCTGCTGCTGGCCCGGGAAGCCGGGGTGCTGAAGCTCGGCACGGTGGCGCTGGACGGCACCAAGGTGCACGCCAACGCGAGCCGGCACAGCGCGCTGTCGTGGAAACACGCCTGCGAGCTCGAAGCCCGGTTGAAGGCCGAGGTGGCGGAGTTGATGGCGTTGGCGGAGGCGGCCGATGGGGCGGATGTGCCCGACGGGATGTCGGTGCCCGAGGAACTGGCCCGGCGCGAGGATCGTCTGGCCCGCATCGCCGAGGCTAAGGCGGTGATCGAGGCGCGGGCGCGCGAACGCCTTGAGCGGGAACGGGCCGAGTACGAGGCGAAGCTCGAGGCGCGCGCGGAGAAGGCCGAGAAGACGGGCCGCAAGCCGGGCGGCCGTCCACCCGAGCCGCCGGTGGCCGGGCCCGGGCCGAAGGACCAGGTCAATCTGACCGACGCGGACTCGCGCATCATGCCGGTGGCCGGCGGCGGCTTCGAACAGGCCTACAACGCCCAAGCCCTGGTGGCGGCCGACAGCCTGCTGGTGGTCACCAACGACGTGGTCCAGGCCCCCAACGACAAGCGGCAAATCGAGCCGGCGCTGGAAGCGCTCGCCCGCCTTCCCGAGGCGCTGGGCGCGCCCGAGACCCTGCTGGCGGACAGCGGCTACTTCAGCGAGGCCAACGTGAACGCCTGCGCCGAGGCCGAGATCGCGCCGTTGATCACGCCCGGCCGGGAACGCCATCATCTCTCCTGGAAGGACCGCTTCGCCGGCGCGCCGCCGCCCCCGGAGAACCCGACGCCGCTGGAAGCGATGACACATCGACTGGCGACGCCCGAGGGCCGGCAACTCTACGCCCTGCGCAAGCAAACGCCGGAACCGGTGTTCGGCATCATCAAATCGGCCATGGGCTTCCGCCAGTTCTCGCTACGCGGCCTGGACAAGGTCACGGGCGAATGGAACCTGGTGACCCTGGCCTGGAACATAAAGAGAATGTTCACCTTGCAATACGCTTGAGCAGGCGGCCGGACTCCGTACCTCGCGAAAAGGAATAAGAGTATGCTCGCCTTGCGGCACGCGCGAGCAAGCGAACGTACTTCGTGCCCTCACGAGAGGGCATAAGAGTATACTCACCCTGCGGTACGCGCGGCCAAGCGACCGCACTCCGTGTCCTCACGAAAGGCGCTCGATCCCATGACCTCTCCACATCGCGATCCGTCCACACCCATTCTCGCGGACCTCAGTCCGACAGGCTGCTAGGTTCTGTATTCATAAAGGGGGTTCCCTTGAGGGGCGACTTGTGATTCAAGCTTCCAAACGACGGAGGCTTGAACGATGGCTCGATTTGACCTTGCGGATGCGGAGTGGGGGATCATGGCGCCTCTGTTGCCGAACAAGCCGCGCGGGGTGCCGCGCCAGGATGATCGGCGGGTTCTCAATGGCATCTTCTTCATTTTGCGCACGGGCTCGCCATGGGCGCGACCTGCCTGAGCGGTACGGGCCCTACACGACGGTCTATAACCGTTTCAACCGATGGGCCAAGAAAGGCGTGTGGCTGAGGATATTCGAGGCACTGGCGGAACAATCGCCGGCTTCGCTGCATCTGATTGACACCTCGATTGTCCGCGCCCACCAGCACGCCGCTGGCGGTAAAAAGGGGGCGCCGATAACGCCATCGGCCGTTCTCGTGGAGGATTGAGCACCGCCCATGGCCTGCCGGTCCGTCTCGTGCTGACGCCCGGCCAGGCTTCCGACAAAACGACGTTCCCGGCTCTCATCGAGGGGTTGCGTCTGGCGCGCGACGTGGTTGCCGACCGCGGCTTCTTCTCTCGCGCCATCATCGAGCTGATCGAGGCCAACGGCGCGACCGCCCATATCCCGAGCCCGAGCAACGTCCGGGTCCGCCGCGTCGTTGACCTGAAAATCTATCGCCACCGCAACCTGGTCGAGCGCTTCTTCAACAAACTCGTAACTACCCAGGTCTGATTGGCCCGAGCGTTTGTATGTGAGGGATCGTGGGGGTCCGGGCTGGTAGCGGTGCCGGTGTTCTCAGAGGCGCAGTTGGGGGATTAGTTGCATCGGATCGGGATGCACCAGGGTCTGGAGGACGTTCCAGCCTTGCTTTCGGGCGGTGGCGATGACGGCACGCATTCTGGCGAAGTTGTAGGCACCCCTCTCGGAGCGGAAGCCACCGGAGATTTTCTGGCGCAGCTTGGCCATTCGGAGGTCACGTTCGGCCTCATTGTTCGTAAACGGCGTGCGCGGGTCGGTGAGGAATCGCAGGCATCCCTCCTTGTGCTTGCGGAGGCGGAGCGCGAGGTTATGACCGATGCGGTGTTTCTTTCGTCCGCGCTTGCCGGTCCGGAGCGGCGGCTGCGCCTCGTGGAAGGCGATGGCGTGGTCGAGGATGCGGGCCCAGGCCCGCGAGATCCGGGCCACCAGGGAGGCGGGCACGTCGCGGCCGTTCTCACGGGCGAAGCGGGTAGCCCTGTGTGCGCGCTCAAGGAGGCGGTGCATGCTCTTTGCCCAGTCTTCCTTCTCGATGTCGATCAGGGCCTGGAGTTCGCGCAGGTGATGGGCGTTGCAGGCGCCGTGGCGCACGCCCTTGAGGGTGAAGTAGGCGGCGTAATCGTCATGGATGAGGATGCCTTCGAGGTCCTTTTCGACATCGCCGCGTCCCGCGCCGATGCGCAGGACGGTCAGGAATGGGGTGCACAGCACGTGGAGCCAGCGGGTACGGGCGGCGATCCGCAGGCCGGTTTCGTCGAGGTGCTTGACCGGGACCGCTGTGCGGATCACGTCTGCGACATGGGCGAGGAAGGGCTCGAAGCGCCTGGCGGTTCGCCAGCCCATGGCGGTGATCGTGGCTGTGGAGATGGACACTGCGAAGAGGTCGCTCATGAGTTCGGCCAAGCGCTTCTCGGGAACGAACTGGGCGTACAGCAGGTAGCTCACCCAGGCGGTGATGCGTGGCCCGTACTGGACCGGGGCGGTCACGCCGTCCGGGAAGACGGCTCCTGTCACGGTGGCGCAGGCGCCGCAGAGGCAGCGATGGGCGCGGTGTTCGGTGACCTCCAGGGGGCGTGGCTCGGGCACATCGAAGACCTGTCGACAGACGGGCGCGCGGTGACGGTCGGCGTCCGACAGCGGTGCGCCGCAGCCCGAACAGGCGGAGGGGTCATGATCCACAACATGGTCCGGGCTCTCGGTCCGCGCCAGCGTCGTTCCCTTGTGGCCCGGCTGGCCGCCGCTTGGCCTGCCGGACTTGCCGCGCTGGCTTCGGGTGCGCCTCTGGGTTCCGCTCTTCTTGCGCAGGCCGTCGCTGGCGGGCGGCTTGCTGCTGGTGGTGCTGTCAAGCGCCGCGCTCCGCTCGAGCTCGGCGATGCGGTCCCGCAGGGTCGCGTTCTCCCGCTCGAGCGCGGCATTCTCCCGGACGAGCGCCGTGGCCAGGCGCAACAGCCCCTGGCCCCATTCCCGGAAGGCCTTGACGACTGTGGTTGCGAAGGATGAGGGGTCAAGAAGATCTTGCAGGCACGCGAAGGCCTCGTCATGGGCGGCGAGGTCCTCGTGCCAGCGCGACAGCGTCACGGGTCCTCGGCATCGACGGCCATCATGGCGGCCAGCACCGCGAGGCGTTCGCCCGCCGGCAAGGCCTTGTAACGCCGGCCCCAGTTGGCCGCCTTACGCTTGATGCGCTGGCGGTCGGTGAAGTTCCGGCCTGCGTAGCTCGCCCAATGCACCCGGTCGGGCGCGAAGTTGAACCACACGACCTCGGTCCGCACCTGGGCCTGGGTCGTCACCTGCAGCGCCAGACTGCGCCAGCCCGCCAGCATCTCGTCATAGAGCGCCGAGGGATGGCCCGAGACCATCACCTGGCAGGGCAGATCCTTGAGCAGGTCCAGGAGCGCGACATGGTCGACCTCCTCGTAGTCGAAGCGATAGCGCCGTGCCGAACGGCGGGTCGCGTGCAGATAGGGGGGATCGCTGTAGACCAGCTCCGGGCCCAGAAACGGGAACGAGGCCAAAAAGGCATGGGCACAGCCATGCACCAACTCGACCGGGTAGTCACAGGCAAAGGCCTCGAGCGCCTGCGCATCGCGGTCGATGCCGATCGAGCGCACGCCCGTTGGCTTGCGCTTCATCAGCGCACCGCCCCCCAGGTGGCTCTCGATGTAAACGCTGTGCGGCGGCATCAGCGCAATCAGCGCCTGGCACAGACCGCTCGTCGCCTTCGACCCGAAATATCCCACGCGCCGCTCCCGTCACACGAGAGCGCAACCCATAGACGCCCGATTCTATGGAGTCAAGAGACGATCAACGACGCGGCGGCGGAAACCCGGCCCCGGCGACCACCTACATCATCCTCTCGCGGTCAGGAGCGGGGTACCTGGGTAGTTACACAAACTCAAGCATTTCCGCCGTATCGCTACGCGCTTCGACAAACTCGCCAGGAACTATCTCGCCGCCGTAACCCTAGCTTCCGTCAGACTGTGGATGCGCCATTATGAGGCCACGATCTAGTTGACCTACGACGAGTTCAACGCGTTTTGTCGCGCTGTCCCGGCCACCACCCATGTGGTCCAGTGGCGCGGCTCGCATGTTTGGAAGGTTGGCGGCAAGGTGTTCGCGATCGGCGGCTGGGCGGATGGTGACCCGGCGTTCACCTTCAAGGTCACCGACATCGCCTTTGAAATGCTAAGCGACCAGCCAGGCCTACGGCCAGCGCCATATTTCGCGTCGCGCGTCATGAAGTGGATCCAAAACCATGCGAAACCGGGGCTGATGGATACCGACCTGAAAGACTATTTGCGCCGATCCCATCGCATTGTCTCGATGGGCCTCTTAAAAAAGAAACAAAGGGAGTTGGGGCTCTCCTAGCCTCGAGGCGGCCAACTCGACTTTCTTCGACCGCCTCGATCAGCGACCGGCCTCGATCGCCTTGGCACGGGCCTCCACCGCCGCCGCCTCGGCCTCACGCCCGAGCTCTCGCAACAGCGCGGCGTAGTTCTGGAAGTCGGTGGCTACGTTCGGGCGAGCAGGCTCGGGCGACTCTTCCAAGATGGCCAGAGCGCGCCGGTATAGCGGCCCTGTAGATGATACTGCTCCGCCAGGTTATGGAGGTTCGTGGCCACGCTCGGATGATCCGGGCCCATGGCCTTCTCAAAGATAGCCAGCCAGGTCCCCCACAATTTTGAGGTCGACCGCCACGCTAGGGTGGTCCTGGTGTCAATCGGCGTTGAACATTGACCCCCTATCGGCGTGCAATGTTGACCCCTTTGGGGATGCACGGCGGAGGTCGTACAGGTAGTCCATAGGAGGGGCCCGCGCGCGGGCCGACGCGGCCACCACGCGGCTGGCGGCGGACCGCGTGTGGGAGGTTCCTGTGGGCCCACCTGGGCGACCGGGCCGCAGGTGGATCGGTTGCCTTTAGGACCGATTCTTGAAGCGCCAGGAGTCGTTTCCGGTCTCGATGATCTCGCAGTGGTGCGTCAGACGATCGAGGAGCGCGGTGGTCATCTTGGCGTCGCCGAAGACGGACGGCCATTCGCCGAAGGTCAGGTTGGTGGTGACGATGATCGAGGTGCGCTCGTAGAGCCGGCTGACGAGGTGGAACAGCAGCTGGCCTCCGGTTTGGGCGAAGGGCAGGTAGCCGAGCTCGTCGAGGATGACGAGGTCGCGCCGGGCCAGCTGATCGGCGAGCCGGCCCTGGCGGCCGGCGCGGGCTTCGGCCTCGAGCCGGTTGACCAGGTCGACGACGTTGAAGAAGCGGCCCCGGGCGCCATCGCGGATGCAGGCCCGCGCGATGGCGACGGCGAGATGGCTCTTGCCGGTGCCGGTGCCGCCGATCAGCACGGCGTTGCGCTGGTTGGCCAGGAAGCCGCCGACCGCCAACTCGCGGACCAGCGGCTCGTTGACCGGGGTGTCGGTGAAGTCGAAGTCGGCCAGCTCCTTGGCCAGCGGCAGCTTGGCGCCACTCATCTGGTACTTGATGGATCGCGCCTGCTTGTCGGCGATCTCGGCCTTCAACAGCTCGCCGATGATTCGCTGCATCGGATGCTGGCGCTTGAGGCCGTCGGCGAGCACCTCGTCGAACGCGTCGCGCATGCCGGCGAGCTTGAGTGCGGCCATCATCTCCAGGACCTCATGGCGCTCCATGGCCGACCCCCCTCAAGCGGTCGTAGCGGGTGCAATCGGCCACCGGCTCAAAGCGAAGACGCAGGTTCGCGGGCGTCGGGATCGGCGCCGTCTCGGACGGCTGGCGCCGACGATTGAGGATGTTGAGCACGACGTCGGCGCTGCACACGCCGCCAGCGAGCGCCTCGGCACAGGCGGCCTCCACCGCCGCCAGCCCATCCGCCAGCACGGCGGTGAGGATCTCGACCATCTGCCTGTCGCCGTCGTCGTGGCCGGCGAGCCGGACGCGCACGCGACCCAGGGCGCCGGGCAGCGCCCAGTCCTTGAACGGCGCGCCGTTACGAAGCGCACCGGGCTTCCTCGCCAGCACGGGCACCTAGTGCCACGGGTCATAGACGGTCTGGTCGCGGCCGAAGCGCCGGGCATGCTCGGCGACGATCTCGCCGTCCTGGCGGATGACGATGCGATCGGCGTAGGCATGGACCTCGACCGGACGGCCGACGGCGCGCGCCGCCACGCTGTACTTGTTGCTGTCGAAGCGCACCAGGCAGGTCTTCGACACCGACGCCGGGACCGCGTGGAAGCCGTCGAACGGCCCGCGATAGCCGACCAGGGACGGACGCTCGTCCTCGAACACCTGCCAGACAGTCCTGTCCTTGAACACCGGGTGGGGATGACCCCGGGCGTAGGCGACGCACTGGTCCAAGAGCCAGGCGTTGAGCTCGTCGTAGGTCTTGAAGCGCAGCCGCGGGGTGAAGAACCGACCGCGGATGATCCCGACCTGGTTCTCGACCTGCCCCTTCTCCCATCCCGCTCCCGGCGTGCATGCTGTCGGTTCGACCAGGTAGTGGCCACACATCTGCACGAAGCGCCGGTTGAACGCGCGCTCCTTGCCGATGAGGACGGTCTGCACCGCCGTCTTCATGTTGTCGTAGATGCCTCGCCGGCAGGCACCCTGGAACAGCCGGAATGCCCGGTCGTGGGCGTCGAACACCATCTCCTGGCTCTCGCGCGGATAAGCGCGGACGAAGAACATTCGGCTGTGGCACAGCCGGACGTGCGCGACCTTGACCTTGGTCGTCACCCCCGCCAGCACCACGTACTCGTGGCTCCAGTCGAACTGATAGGCCTCGCCCGGCGAGAACACCAACGGCACATAGGTCTGCGCCGTCGATGCCGAACGGCGCCACCGCCACGCCTTGGCGTAGCGCCGCACCGCGTCGTAGCCGCCGCCATAGCCCAGACCCTCGAGGGCTTCGGAGATCCGTAGCAGCGTCAGCCGCTCCCGCTTCGACTTGGTCTCGTTGGCCTCCAGCATCCGCTCCAGCTCGGCCGTCCACGGCCCCAGCTTCGGCATCGGCTGGACCCGCCGGTCGTAGGTGAACGCCGTCGCCTGCGAACGGATCACCTTGCGCACCGTGTTGCGCGAGACCTTCACGTCCCGCACGATCTCCTTGATCGGCTTCCCCTTGACGAAATACTCCCGCCGGATCCGCGCTATCGTCTCCACGACCAACATCCCCCACCACCTCGTCCGCCCAAAAACGAGGTGACTTGGACTAGCCAGGCTCAGGGGGGCAAATTTGGACGCCGATCACCCCTCAACAGGGGTCATCTGTGGACGCCTCCGTTGATGCAAGCATTTCTTTGAACGTCTTGGGGCATGTGGTCAGGTGCGGTCATCTGTCCGGCCTCATGATGCGGCTGGTTTGACGCCGCAGGCCCGTATGGAGATGTGCAGACCGGGTCCAAGATCAATTTTGCGGGCTTGAAAGCCCCTTGACCCACCGCTGGTTTTCCCGATCCCGTCTCGATTGACCGTTTGCCCTTACTCGTCCTCCGACCTGCTCACACCCCCGACGTCATTCCGCGAGGCTGCCGCCGTGTCAGGCAGCAGCCGGCGCGAAACCTCGGTAGGTCTCCTTGCGTGTCATGAGCGCCCAGACGATGCGCGCCATCTTGTTGGCCAGCGCCACCGCGACAAGCATTCGTGGCTTGCGCGCCAGCATCCTGGCCAGCCAGGGGTCGTTCGTTTCGCCGCGACGAACCGCCGAGCTGACGACAGCCATGGCGCCGATGATCAAGAGGCGCCTCAGATCGCGTTGGCCCATCTTCGATATCCTGCCCAGCCTTGGCTTGCCGCCGGTCGTGTGCTGTCGCGGCACGAGGCCCAGCCAGGCAGAGAAGTCGCGGCCGCGCCGAAAGCTCTCCATCGGCGGCGCGAAGGCCTGAAGCGCCATCGCGTTGATCGGCCCGATCCCTGGGATGGTCATGAGCCGTGCCGCCTGCTCGTCCTGACGCGCGCAGGCGCGGAGCTCCTTTTCCAATCCGCCGATCTTCGCATCGAGGTCAGCGATCTGACCGAGCAGAACGCCACCCAGCGCGCGGACCGCTCCCGGTAGTCCCGAACCCGGATCCTCGAGTGCCGATGCCAGCCGACCGACATGAGCCACACCCTGCGGCGCGATGACGCCGAACTCTGCCAGGTGGCCACGTAGCGCGTTGATCGTCTGCGTGCGCTGGCGCACCAGAAGATCGCGCGTGTGGAACAGCATCGCTCTTGCCTGTTGCTCTTCCCCCTTCACCGCCACGAAGCGCATGGTCGGGCGCTGCGCCGCCTCGCAGATCGCCTCCGCGTCCGCCGCGTCGTTCTTCTGCCGCTTCACGAACGGCTTCACGTAGATCGGCGGGACCAACCTCACTTCGTGGCCGAGCTTCAAAATCTCCCGGCCCCAGTAGTGGGCGCTCGCACAGGCCTCCATCGCCACCACGCATCGCTGCTGCGCGCCGAGAATGTACAGCAGCCTCTCCCGGCTCACCTTCCTGCGGAACGCGACCGAACCGTCCGCCCGAGCACCGTGAAGTTGAAAGCTGCGCTTCGCCAGATCGATCCCGATGATGTTAACCTGTTCCATGGACGCCTCCTCCTCCGGGGGTTGGTCACGCCACCACCTTGGCACACTGCGATGCCGTCGGGAGGAGGCGTCCACTCCATCAAATTTGGACGCCGATCACCCCTCAACAGGGGTCAACTTTGCACGCCGTTCCACACTGCGGGCCCAGCGCGTTCTCGTCGTTTGCCCGTCCTCTCGCGCCGCGGCTGGGCCTCGCCGCATTCGCGTTGAAGCCGGTACAGCCAGCGCCCGCACGGAGAAGGACCGGGCCTTCGCGGCGCGGCGCTCCATTTCGGTAGCCCGCGCCACCCGCCCTAGCCTCCACAACAGTGCCGCGTAGTTCTCGAGGTCGGTCGCCAGACCGAAGTGCTTTGGACCCAAGGCCTTCTCGTCGATCGCCAGCGCCCGCTTCATAAGTGACTCGGCCTCGACGTATCGGCCCTGGACGTAATACATCCCAGCCAGGTTGATGAGATCGGACGCCAAACCGGAATGCTCGGGGCCCAGGGCACTCTCGTCGATCGCCAGCACCCGCCTAAACAGCGGCTCGGCATCGGCGTGGCGGCCTTTGGTGGTGATAGAGCTGAGCGAGGTTGCTGAGCAGGGCGGCGTTGGTCGGGTGGTCGGGGCGTAGCTCCGCCTCGCCCAGGCGCAACGCCTCCTCGGCGAAGGGCAGGGCATCATCGTAGCGGCCTTCGGCGTCGAGGTCCGCGTACCGGTGGTATGCGGCCAACAACTCCGACGACTCCGCGTGCGCCGATCCCGGCCACGGCGCCAGGCACAAAAGGGCGGCCAACAGCCGATTCGTCACGATCCTCGTCATCGGCGGCGTGCCATGCCGTTTCGGGCGAAGCCCGGCAGCTTAGAGGGTGGGCTTTAAACACTTCACGCCCTCGGTTCCTCAGCATCAGGTCTGTTGTTTCGCGTCCAAGCGGCATCCTGGATGCTCGCGTGGCGCGCCCTCAGGATGACCGGAGCGGGCGGCCGTCTATTCGACCAGTTCGGAGACCTTGCCGGGGCCGCGGCGGGTGCCTTTCTTTTTGGGCCGTGGTTTGGGCGCGACCGGCTGCTCGTAGCTGAAGACGGGTTTGTCGTCCTCGATCCGCACCGTCACTTGGCCGCCCTTGGCGAGTTGGCCGAACAGCAGCTCATCGGCCAGCGGCCGCTTGATGTGCTCCTGAATGGTGCGAGCGAGCGGGCGGGCGCCATAGACCGAGTCGTAGCCCTTTTTCGACAGCCACTTGCGCGCCTCGTCGGTGAGCGCGATGCGTACGCCGCGATCCTTGAGTTGAACCTCGAGCGCATTCACGAACTTGTCGACGACGCGGGCGATGATCGGCGGGCTCAGGGCCGCGAACCGTATGGTCGCGTCGAGGCGATTGCGGAACTCGGGCGTGAACAGGCGCTTGACCGCCGCCTCGTCCTCGCCCTCTTTCAGACCCCGCCCGAAGCCGATCGCCTGGGCGCTCATTTCTTGGGCCCCGGCGTTGGTGGTCATGATCAGGACGACATTGCGGAAATCGACCGCCTTACCGTTGTGGTCGGTCAGCTTGCCATGGTCCATGACCTGCAACAGGACGTTGAACAGGTCCGGGTGCGCTTTCTCGATCTCGTCCAACAACAAAACGCAGTGGGGGTGTTGGTCGATGGCGTCGGTCAGCAGGCCGCCCTGGTCAAAGCCGACATAGCCGGGCGGCGCGCCCAACAGCCGCGAGACGGTGTGGCGCTCCATGTACTCCGACATGTCGAAGCGGGTCAGCTCGACGCCCATGATGCGAGAGAGCTGGCGCGCCACCTCGGTCTTGCCGACTCCGGTGGGGCCCGAGAACAAATAGCAGCCGATCGGCTTTTCGGGCTCGCGCAAACCGGCCCGCGCCAGCTTGATCGCGCTCGCCAGCTCCTCGATCGCCTTGTCCTGCCCGAACACCACCCGGCGCAGCTCGACATCGAGGTTGCGCAGCGACTCCATATCGCTCTTCGAGACCGATTTGGGCGGAATCCGCGCGATCTTGGCGACCACCGCCTCGATCTCCTTGACGCCGATCGTGCGACGCCGGCGGTGGGCGGGCACCAACATTTGCGAGGCGCCGACCTCGTCGATCACGTCGATCGCCTTGTCGGGCAGCTTGCGGTCGTGGATGTAGCGTGCAGCGAGGTCGACGGCAGCCCGGATCGCGCGGTTGGTGTAGCGGACCTTGTGGAACTGTTCGTAGTAGGGCTTGAGGCCGCGCAGGATCTTGATCGCGTCCTCGACCGACGGCTCGACCACGTCGATCTTTTGGAAGCGCCGCAGCAGCGCCCGGTCCTTCTCGAAGTAATTGCGGAACTCCTTGTAGGTGGTCGATCCCATGCAGCGCAGCGTGCCGCTGGCCAGCGCTGGCTTGAGCAGGTTCGAGGCGTCCATGGCGCCGCCGCTGGTCGCCCCGGCGCCGATCACGGTGTGGATCTCATCGATGAACAGGATCGCGCCCTCGTGCTCGTCGAGCTCGGCGAGCACCATCTTCACCCGCTCCTCGAAATCGCCGCGATAGCGCGTCCCCGCCAACAGGCTGCCCATGTCGAGGCAGAAGATGGTCGCGTCGCGCAGCACCTCGGGCACCTCGTCCAGGATGATGCGGCGGGCCAGCCCCTCAGCGATCGCGGTCTTGCCGACGCCGGGCTCACCAACGAACAGGGGATTGTTCTTGGAGCGCCGGCACAGGATCTGGATGGTCCGCTCGATCTCGGCCTCACGACCGATCAGGGGGTCGATCTTGCCCTCGAGGGCCTTGTCGTTGAGGTTGACGCAGTAGGCGCTAAGCGCCTCGCCGTCGGGCCTATTCGAGCCCTCCTCATCGGTCTCTTCCTCGGCGCCACGAACGCGGCGTTGTTCGGCGCGGCCTGGCACCTTGGCGATGCCGTGCGAGATGTAGTTGACGGCATCAAGGCGCGACATCTCGTGCTCTTGCAGGAAATAGACCGAGCGTGACTCCCGCTCGGAGAACATTGCCACCACGATGTTGGCCCCGGTCACGTCGTCGCGACCCGAGGACTGGACGTGGATCAGGGCACGCTGCACCACCCGCTGGAAACCGGCCGTGGGTTTGGCATCGGTCTCCGCGTCGACGACGAGATTGGTGAGTTCCTCGTCAAGGCAGAGCACCAGCTGTTCGCGCAGACGATCGATCTCGACACCACAGGCGCGCATGACCGCGACGCCGTCGCCATCCTCGGTGAGGGACAACAACAGATGCTCAAGGGTCACGAATTCGTGCCGCCGCTCATTGGCGAGCGCAAGCGCCCTGTGCAGCGTCTTCTCCAAATCTCGTGAAAAACTCGGCACCCGATCCTCCGCCCGCTATTCTTTCTCCATCGTGCACTGCAGAGGATGCTGATTCTGGCGAGCGAAGTCGACCACCTGGCTCACCTTGGTCTCCGCAACCTCATACGTGAACACGCCGCAAATGCCGATACCGCGCTGATGGACATGAAGCATGACGCGGGTCGCCTCCTCCCGAGTCTTGTGGAAGAAGTGTTCCAGGACATAGACCACGAATTCCATTGGGGTGTAATCATCATTGAGCAAAAGGACCTTGTAGAGCGAGGGCTTCTTGGTCTTCGGCTCCGTCTTGGTGATAACGCCGGTGGTCGGGCCCTCCCCATCATTTCCGCTGTCGTGATCGCTCATAGCCGCTCGTTCGTCATCTTGCCGCCGGCCCGCTTAGCCGACTATTAATATCGGAAGCGGGCCCCGAGTTGGAAGCCCACTTGCCACGGATTGCACCGGATTCGCGCACCGATTGCAAGCCATCACGGCCGCCCCGCAACTTACGGGTTGCTGTGATAGACAATTCCCAACTCACTGACTTTGAACATAAAACTCGGTCCACCCGCAGCCGCAGCTTCGTGCGACGGCCGGCCGGGCCGATCCATTCCGCGTACGGGCCGGGCGCTTACGCGGTTGACCATCACGCCCGTGCGGTCGTGGGCGAGCAAAGGCTCAAGGAATGCGACCCGGTCGAAACGGGCGCCCGGCGCGGCGAATGCGTTGAAATCGAAGCGCCCGCTCCGGCAGGCGACGACGGCCCACTAAAAACCGCCCGAATCAAGGCGCACACCAAATGGTGGTGGATCGTCGAAACCGCTGGCATCGAGCGCCCAGAGAAGCGCCGCGACATCGTGCGTCGCCATGGCCGCGCGGCTCGGCCTGCCAAACCACGTCGGCAGTGGATCGCGGCGCGGTATCTCCGCCACTTCTATGCCGCCAAAGACGGTGGTATCGAGCACGCCGGCCCCGTCGGCGTCAATACTCAGGTCGTAGGCTCTCACCTGCTCGGTGTAGACGGCGTTGTACACGAACCGATAGCGATCGAGACCCGCGCGGCAAGCGCCGCGAATATCGTCGCCGGCAAGATAGCCGAACCATGCGAGCGCTCGGGTCAAGGGATCACGCGGCTGGCCGGCCACGGCGCAGCCGGCCAGCATAAGAGCCAGCGATAGGCACAGCGGAGCGGCCGCCTGATGAAGATGCGTGATATCAATCACCACGATCAAAGGTGGGGCAGCCCGTGCATATGTCAACGAGCGTCGCCTCGCCCCGAGGGGCGCGTAAGGGGGCCGATGGACAGAGAATCCTGATTTACCTAATATGGGGGCGGCCACAATTCGGCCACAATGGTGAGCTTCACGGCTCGGGTCGTGACAGGGAGATGCGCTGGGGCGGGTTCTGGCGAAGTTGGTTGAGGTGTCCGCTAGAATGATTGTCCCGCGTCGCCACCGGGTTTTGGGCCGGATTCTAGGCTCGGTTATGGCCTTGGCGCTGCTGAGCCACAGTGGTTCGGCGGCCGTCGCCGCCAAGTATGCCGCCATCGTTATCGACGTGGGATCGGGCGAGGTGTTGTTCGCGAGGAGCGCCGACGCGCCCCGCTATCCCGCCTCGCTGACCAAGATGATGACCCTCTACCTCGCCTTCGACGCGATCAAGCGGGGCGAGGTTGACCTCGCGACCAAGATCGTGGTTTCCAAACGAGCGGCGAGCGCACCGTCATCAAAGCTGGGCCTCAGGCGAGGCGAACGAATCAAGGTCAAGGACGTGATCATGACGCTGATCACGAAATCCGCGAACGACGCCGCCATCGCGCTCGCCGAAGCACTGGGCGGCAGCGAGCCGGCTTTCGCCCAACGAATGACCGCCATGGCCCGTCGATTGGGGATGCGGAACACGACGTTTCGCAACGCCTCGGGCCTGCCCAATCGCCAGCAACACAGCACCGCACGGGATATGTCGATCCTCGCCCAAGCGCTGATCCGCGATTTCCCGGGCCGCTACCGCTATTTCTCGACGAGATCCTATGAGTACAAGGGCCAGACCTACCGCAGCCACAACCGCCTGCTCGGCACCTACGAAGGCACGGACGGCATCAAGACCGGCTACATCAATGCCTCCGGATTCAACGTCGTGGCGTCGGTCGAACGGAACGGCAGGCGCGTGATCGCGGTGGTTCTGGGCGGCAAGTCGGCGCGCTCGCGCGATGCCCATGCGAGGGTACTCCTCGACAGCGCGTTCACCCGCCTGGCCGCCCCACGACCCGGTGTCAGGCCCACCCCGGACCAGGTCGCGGGCATTGAGGCGGGCGGCGGCACCCCGCGAGAGATCGACTCCGCGGTCGATGAGACAGCCAGCATCGAGGCCATGGCGCCCGGGAGCGAGGGGCCGAGGGTCGATGAGGATTGGGGCGTTCAGGTGGGCGCTTTCAGCACGATTGAGCGCGCTCAGACCCACCTGCGCACGGTCTCTCGAACCGCCCCCGACCTGCTCGCCGGTGCTCGCATCGCCATCGTCGCGGCGCCGCGTGCGCTGTTCCGCGCTCGTCTCATCGGCCTCAGCGAAGACGAGGCGCGCCAGGCTTGTCGCGCGCTACGGGCGCACGCGATGGACTGCCTGGCGGTGCCGCCGCCGGCCCCCTTGGGGCAAGGCGACCGCTAGCGGGCCGGCCTGGTCTTAGGCCGGGGCGACCGCCGCGCGCCCGATGCTAAAGTAGTGGAAGCCTGCGGCTGCCATGGTGGCCGGGTCATAGACGTTGCGCAGATCGACAATCAGCGGCGCCTGCATCAGACCACGCACGCGATCGAGATCGAGCGCCCGGAACTCGTTCCACTCGGTCAGTAGGGTCAGCGCGTCCGCGCCTTCGATAGCCTCATAGGCACCCTGGCACCACTCGACATTCTCCAGCAGCGTCTTCGCCTCGGTCATGCCCTCGGGGTCATAGGCGCGAACCCGCGCGCCCGCGGCGACCAAGGCCGGCACAATGTCGAGGCTAGGCGCGTCGCGCATGTCATCGGTGTTGGGCTTGAAAGTGAGCCCAAGCACCGCGATGGTCTTGCCCGCGACATCGCCACCACAGGCCGCGACGACTTTGGCGGCCATTTTCTTCTTGCGGTCATTGTTGACGCTCACGACGGCCTCGGCGATGCGCGAGGGCGCCTCCCAGCGCGCCGCGATCCGCGTCAGCGCCAAGGAGTCCTTGGGAAAGCAGCTGCCGCCAAAGCCGGGGCCGGGATGGAGAAACTTGCGGCCGATGCGCTGGTCGAGCCCCATGCCACGCGCGACGTCATGGACATCGGCGCCCACCTTCTCGCACAAATCCGCCATCTCATTGATGAACGTGATCTTGGTCGCGAGAAATGTATTGGCCGCGTATTTGGTGAGCTCCGCTGTTTCGACACCGGTGAATATCACCGGCGTCTCGATCAAGAACAGGGGACGGTACAGGTCGCGCATGAGCGCCCGCGCCCGCTCGGAATCGGCGCCCACGACGACGCGGTCGGGCCGCATGAAATCGCCGATCGCCGAGCCCTCGCGCAAGAACTCAGGGTTGGACGCAATATCGAAGTCGGCGTCTGGACGGCGCGCGCGGATGATCTCCTCGACCTGGCGGCCGGTGCCGACCGGTACCGTCGATTTAGAGACCACCACCGTGTAACCGGCCAGCGCCGCGCCGATCTCCTCGGCGGCAGCCAGCACGTAGGACACATCGGCCTCGCCATCGCCGCGCCGGCTGGGGGTGCCCACCGCGATAAAGACGGCGTCGGCAGCCGCCACGGCGTCTCCTAAATCCGTGGCGAAGGAGAGCCGACCCGCCCGAAAGTTCGACTTGACGAGCGCATCGAGCCCAGGCTCGAAGATCGTCATGTGGCCCTGCTTGAGGCGCTCGATCTTGTCGACATCCTTGTCGATGCACGCGACCTCGTGGCCGAACTCGGAAAAACAGGCACCGGATACGAGTCCGACGTAGCCGGTCCCGATCATCGCAATTCGCATGTTCAGTGGCCTCCATGGCGGCCCCAACGCGCACGGGCCACGAACTCTGAGGCGGCACCCCAGCAGCAGCGCGCCGCCAAACTAGATTCCAGCATCGGTGCGGGGAAGTCAGCCTGTCACAAGGTTTCGGCAATCGCGGCGATGAACGGCGCAAGCTCGGCGCGCATGTCCGGGCGGTCCAGCGCGAAGCGAATGTTGGCCTCGAGGTACCCGACCCGGTCGCCACAGTCGAAGCGCTCACCTTCAAACAAATAGCCATAAAACGGGGCGCCGCCGATCGTTCGCGCGAGGGCGTCGGTAATCTGGATCTCGCCGCCGGCGCCGCGCTCATGGCGGTCGAGGTGTTCGAACACCTCGGGCATCAGGACGTAGCGGCCGATGACGGCATAGTTCGAGGGCGCCACGGCCGGGTCCGGCTTCTCGACCAGCCCGCGCACTTCGATCAGCCGACCCTGTTGACGCCCGGGGTCGATCAGGCCGTAACGCGCCGTGTGCTCGGGCGCTACATCCATCACCGCGACCATGTTGCCGCCGACCTCGGCATGCGCCTCAAGCATTTGCCCCAGACACGGGCGCTCGGCGCGAATGAGATCGTCGGGTAATACGACCACGAACGGTTCATCACCAACCAGATGCCGAGCGCACCAGACAGCGTGACCGAGACCCAACGCCTCGGGCTGGCGCGTGTAGCTCACCTCCCCGGCGCGCGGGAGCCAGCCGTTCACGGTGTCGATCTCGGCCGTCTTGCCGCGGGCGCCCAGCATCTCCTGGAGCTCGAAAGCGATGTCGAAGTGATCCTCGATCGCGCTTTTGCCGCGGCCGGTAACGAAGATGAAGTGCTCGATACCGGCAGACCGCGCCTCCTCGACCGCGTACTGGATCAGCGGCTTGTCGACCACCGGCAGCATTTCCTTGGGCACCGATTTGGTGGCCGGCAAAAATCGGGTGCCAAGTCCGCCGACCGGGAACACGGCTTTTCGGGGTGGCTTGGGCATCGTCACGTCCTACCGGGCCGCCGCGAGGTCGGTTTGTTCAAACGTCGAGCGGGCGGCCGGATTATTGGCACGCGCCCGCCGGTGAGACAAGTTGGAGCTCAGGACCCGAGCAGAAACTCCTTGGCCTGATTGATCTTAGCGGCCAGGTAGTTCGATCCCCCTTGGTCGGGGTGAATCTTGAGCATCAGTCGGCGGTGCGCTTCCTTGACATCAGCGGCCGAGGCGCCGTCATCAAGGCCGAGAACCTGGTACGCCTCCTCGCGGGTCATGGTGGGGCCGGCCGCACGCGCGCCGCGCCGCTGTTGGCCGCCGCCGCCATCATCGCCGTCACCGGCACCGGACCGCTCGCGCCACTCAGGACCCTTCACACGATCGAGGTAGGATTCGATCAGCTGCGCCGACTGGGCATCGTGTTGGCGACATTCGGCGAGTAGCTCCAGCAACTCGTCGAACGAGAGATCAGCCAGCTCGCGACCCTCGAACCGCCCGCGCCTGACCTCACCTGATATCGCGCCGCTGTCATGGTCGAGCGACATGCGGAGATAAGGAGTCTCGACATCGGAGGCCTGCCCCGGCGAGGGCGGACGCCGCAACCCAGGAAACCAGCTGCCGGCGCCGGTCCCCCTAACCCGCCGCCATATCATCAGGCCGAGGACGACCAGCGGAGGCACCAGCAGAAAGCGGCCGGTGACCGTGAGATAGACGATCAGCAGCGCGAAAACAGCGATCCCGCCCCAGCGCATGATTTTGGCCAGCGCTTTCGGATCGGCGCTCATGAACCAACGTGCGCCGAGAAACGCCCCGGCGAGCAGGCAAACACCGAGAATGAGCCATGACATCGGATCGGCCTATCGAATCTGGTGCGCTATCTGCAGAACATCGCCGCCGGCGCGCTTGCCGAGGTCGGCCAGCGCCCGCCGCCCGCCAGCAGCGTAAACCGCTACCGCGCGCAGGAGATCGCGAAGCTGTCTCGCGCTCGAGGCGTCGAAGTGAGTATAAGCGCCATTGGTCAACCTGGCGATTTGTCGGAACGCGCGCATTGCGTTCGGCTCCGCGCCCTCCTGAAACAAAAACGCCGGCACGCCGAGGACGCCGAGTTCGCCCGCGCGCTGGCACACCCGGTCGACATCCTCCTCGATGCAGTCGCCAACGAACACCACCGCATCGACCTTCTTCTTCGTGGTTTCGCGCGCCGTGTGGCGCAACACGTTCTCGATCTGGGTGCGACCGCCGAGGCAGTAGACGGCCGTCATGTGGCGCACCAAAGCCGCCGAATCGGTGAGCCACGGCGTCGCCCGAAACTCGCCGAAACCCCTGTAGAAGACCATCTGAATCTCGAGTCCACCGAGCGCCGCCGTCTCGGTAAACATCTCGCCCTGAATCTGGCAGGCGCGATCCCAGGTCGGCCCGCGGCTGGCGGTCGCGTCGAGGGCGAAGATCAGGCGACCTCGCCGACCCGCCGGCTTGACGGCCGGCGTCGCCGCCACCTTGTCGAGAAACGCGCTGACCGCCGCGTCAGTGTCCTGCGACTCCGTAAGGCTACCTGACCTCTTGCCCATTCCGGCGATCCAACCAATACGCTAAGAGGCAATCCTACATGGGCATATGTGGTCGGTCACTACACCGCATGAAAGTGGTGGGCCGCATGAAAGTTCTTGGGTTCCAACTCACCCACGGCCGTACTCGAGATGGCTCTACTCAATGTGGATGGGCGCCTCGGGGTGGAAAGCGTGGAAGGCGAAGGCGAAGTCGACTCGGTAGGGCACGTCGATCAGCCCATCCGCCGTCTCCCGCTGCACCGCCACGTTGCCGACATCGCGTGCCTCGGCGATGACGCCGGCCCCGAGGGCCGAGTTCTGCCCCGCCTCCCAGGTGATGATGACGTCGTCAAGAACCCGCATGGCGCCGCGCTCGCGGACCAGGTCGAGGCTCCAGGCCTGGGCCCCGATTGTCACCACACGAGCGAGCGGCGCGATCCCGGCTGGCGGCTCGCCGAAATAGAAGCGGGGCCGGGCACTCGTATCGTAGCCCGCATGGGGATTGGCGCCGTAGCGCCGCAGGGCGAGGCTGTTGGGCACCAGTACCCGACCCTCCGGCGCGCGGGCGCGGAACCGCGCGAAGGATTCGATCCGTGCCGGCACCACTTTGAGCACAGCGCCGGTAAGTTCGCCGATGATGGCTTCGCCAAGGAACTGCTGCCACCAGCTCTCGGTCTGCCGGTCATACATCACCAAGTCCGAATAGCGCAGCTTGCCGGTGGTCCCGAAATCGAGCACCCGCTCGTCGACGCGGCGATCGAACACGACAGCGGTGTTGCACACGGGGCAGAACGTCACCGACACCGGCACGCCACCGACGACATCGTTGACGATCTCGTGCCACATCAAGACTTGCACTGGGTCGGCGCGCTGGTCGCCGTTAATGCTGACGCCGATGACAGGCTCGGTATCGGCGAGGTGCTCGATGCTAGCAACCGGCTCGAACGTCGGACTGTCGATCGCCGGGATACCGTCCTTGGGCGGCCCGCCCGACATGATCGACTTGAACGTGACTGATGACTTGCTGAAGTCAGTGTCGGGCCAGGCATATTTCCAGGCGTCCGGGTCGGCCACGGCCGGCCCCAAGATCAGAGACAGGACCAAGCCCGCCACGACGAATACGCGCGCGATCAGCGCCATCGCCGCCTACTGCATGAGAAAACGAGACCAACGATGGTCGGGCGGCAAGCGTGGTTTGGCAAGTTCGCCCGAGTCACCTTTTGGTGAGCGCGGGGTCGAGACGTGGCATCCCCCCGCGTCGGCATGAGGTAGTTTGTGGGATGGTCGAGCGCGTTCAGAGCGTTGTTATTGGGGCCGGCGTCGTCGGTCTGGCGGTGGCCCGCGACCTCGCGCGGACGGGCCGCGAGGTCGTGGTCATCGAGGCGGCCGGCCTGATCGGATCGAAGACGAGTTCGCGCAACAGCGAGGTGATCCACGCCGGCATTTACTATGCCAAGGACAGCCTCAAAGCGCGTCTGTGCGTCGAGGGTCGCCACGCGCTCTACCACTATTGCGCCGAGCGCGGCATCCCACATCGCCGCGTCGGCAAGATGATCGTCGCGGCCGACAACAGCGAGATCGAGGGGCTGCGGGCGTTGCAGCGCAGAGGCATGGCGAACGGCGTCGACGACCTGAGATGGCTGGAGGGCGCGGAGGCGCGCGCGCTCGAGCCGGCGCTCGCGTGTGTCGCGGCGGTGCTATCGCCCTCGACCGGCATTATCGACAGCCACGCGCTGATGCTGTCGTTGCAAGGTGAGGCCGAAGCGCACCGCACCATGGTCGCCTTCCACAGCCGGGTGCTGGGGGGGGGGGTGGAGGCCGGCGGAACGCGCCTTCGCGTCGACGGTCGTGACGGCGCAGTCGAACTTCAGTGTACCGAAGTGGTCAACGCCGCCGGGCTCGACGCGCAAACCGTGGCCGAGAGCATCGCCGGAATGCCGCGCGATCTGATCCCCGCGCGCCATCTGTCGAAGGGTACGTACTTCACCGCCAGCGGCGCCTCACCGTTCCAGCGGCTGATCTATCCGCTGCCCGGCACCGCCGGGCTCGGCGTCCATCTCACCCTCGACCTCGCCGGGGCCATGCGGTTCGGCCCCGATCAGGCGTGGGTCGACAAGCTCGACTACGATGTCGACGCGAGCCGCGCCCAAGACTTTTACGCGGCGGTGCGGCGGTATTACCCGGCGCTGGCCGATCACGCCCTTCAACCGGGCTACGTCGGCATCCGGCCGAAGGTGCAGGCGCCCGGCGAACCGGCCGCCGACTTCATCATCCAGGGCCCAACGACGCACGGCCTGGCGGGGCTGGTCAACCTGTTCGGCATCGAATCGCCGGGGCTGACCGCCGCCCTGGCGATCGCCCGCGAGGTCCGCGACCGCCTCGATGCCTGAGGGCCAATTCCGAGCCCCAGTGGGATTCTGCGCACGCTTGCGCGGCTATGGGCGAGCCGATACCGTGCGCCGTGGCTGATCGAGTCTCCTGATGGTACGAATCGTTGCGTTGCTGGTCCTGGCGGCGGCACTGGCACGACCCGCCGCCGCCGCCAACGTCGAATGGTGGGAATCGTATCTCGCCGGCGCGACCGCGATTCTCGGCGCTCCGCCCGAGTCGGATTGGCGCGTCAACGTCGGCGCTGGCGTGAGCATGGCGCCCGATTACCCGGGCAGTACCGAGTACGAAGTGGTGCCGCTGCCGCTGATCGACATCGAGTGGAAGGGCTCGTATTTCCTGAGCACCCAGAGAGGTCTTGGGGTGGTGTTGTTCCGCACCGGCCTGTTCCGCGCCGGCACCCGGCTTACCTATGATCGAGAACTCCCGGCTGCCGGGCCTTCGCGATATCGAATCCAGCATCGAGGGCGGCGCTTTTTTCGAGTTCTACCGAACCAACTGGCGCTTCGCCGGCGATATCCGAAAAGGCATCAGCGATGGCCATCAGGGTATCGTCACCTCGGGTAGCGCCGCCGTCGGCGGGCGGTTTAGCGACACCACCAGCCTCATTTTGGGCGGCGAGGCGCACTATGCCGATAGCACTTACATGGACGCCTATTTCGGTAGCGGCAGTTTCGTCGCACAATCGGGCGCCCGCGACGTCGGCGGGTTCATGAACTTCGTCTACATGTTGACGCCGCAGGCTTACTTGACCCTCGACTCGCGGATCAGCCTCCTTCTCGGCGACGCGGCAGGGAGCCCGCTTTCGACCGACGATGTCCAGTACTTTCTCGGCAGCGTCGTCGGCTATCGCTTCTGAACGCCGTCCCTGCCCGTAGCCGGCGGGAGATGGGCAGGTGAAGCCGTGACGGTGTTCGGCGCGCGAAGTTTCACCCTCCACAAAGGGGTGGTCTTCCGCAACGACCGGGCGTCGGCCTGCGCGCCATCATTGCCATCCATGACCTGACCTTCGGCCCCGCGCTCGGCGGCTTGCGCATTTATCCGTACGCCACCGAGCAGGACGCCGTCGAGGACGTGTTGAGGCTGGCGCGCGGCATGACCTATAAGACTGCCCTCGCCGGCCTCGCGCTTGGCGGCGGCAAGGCGGTCATCATCGCCGATCCGAAGACCGTAGAGCGAGCCTCTGCTGCGCGCGTTCGGCCGTTTCGTGGACAGCCTTGGCGGGCGCTACATCACCGCCGAGGACGTGGGCTCCTCGGTCGCCGATAGGCGAATCATCGGCCACGAGACGCCCCACGTCCGGGGCACGCCGGAGACCGGCGGTGGCGACCCCTCACCGGTGACAGCGTTCGGCGTCTACCAAGGCGTCCGCGCGGCGGTCAAGCATAAGCTCGGGCGCGACGACCTGTCGGGCATCCACGTCGCGGTCCAGGGGCTCGGCCACGTTGGCGCGGCGCTGTGCCGCCGACTGGCCGACGATGGGACGCGGCTCACCATCGCCGATATCGACACGGGATCGCGGGACCGGGTCGCCGCCGAGTTGAGTGCGAGCGTCGTGGCGCCTGACGAAATCATGCGGATCGAGGCCGACGTGTTCGCGCCATGCGCGCTCGGGGCGGTCCTCAATGACAAGACCATTCCCGAGTTCAAGGTCGCCATCGTTGCCGGCGCCGCCAACAATCAGCTGGCCGAGGACCGGCACGGCGCCTCGCTGCACAAGCGCGGCATCCATTACGTCCCCGACTACGCGATCAATGCAGGCGGTATCATCAATATCTTCTATGAGGGCCCGAGTTACGACCGCGAGCAAGCGATGCCCCACACCGCACGCCTGTACGAAACGCTGCTGGAGCTGTTCGCCCGCGCCCAGGCCGAAGGCCTGCCGACCAACGAGACCGCCGATCACCTCGCCGAGGAACGGGTGCTGAGCCAATGGGACTGGCGGCCGGGCGACCCAGTCGTCGGCTGAACGAACAGCGGTGCGTGTCCGAGAGTCGCCCCCCCCGGGCCCTCCCCCATCGAGGGGGACGGGGTCGCTTCGATGGGGCCTGGGCCGCGTCCACATCCTATTCGGCATCTTCCAATGACAAGAGCGCGACATTGCCGCCGGTCGCGGCGGTGTTGACGCTGCGTGCGCGCTCGGTCGCGAAGCGGGCCAGGTACCGCGGACCGCCGGCCTTCGGCACCAACGCCTCGATGCACGCCACCTCGTCGGCGCGATAGAGGGCGCTGATGCGCGCGCGTGAGGGCTCGGGCGGTTGCGGCGCGTTGGCGAAGATCATCGGCGCATTATCGCACCCGCGCATGTGGAGCGCGCCGATCGCCTTAGATCAGTCCGAGCGCGCGAAGCTCGGCAGTGAGCGCGGGCGGCAGCTCGCTCTTGCCCGAGACGCTCTGGCCCACATTGGCATTCAAGACATTGGCATCCGCCGGCGCGTCGGTGGCGTCGAGGTAGCGCCAACCCTGGTGCGGCCGGCGCGGCTGCCACCGGGTAAGCACGAGCCGCGGGCCCAGCACGAAGGCGCAGCGCTTGCCATCAGGGTGGTCGCTCAGCTCCTCGAAGTCGACGATGCGCTGGCGAACGCGGACGAACCCCTTGATGACCCAGTAGAGCGAGCCGCCCGACAGGATCTCGTGCGCCCGGCGCGGCGGATGCCGGGTGACGTGGCGCAGTACCACTGGCTCGCCGGCCGCGCGCAACCGGGCGCGGCGCACCGTCTGAGCGCGCCGCAGCGCTTCGACATCATCTATGCCCACGCACAACTTAAGAATGTGGAGGGGCACCATCCAGCTCGTGTCAGGCCGTGTCTGGCGTGAACACGAGCAGCTCCGCGCCCTCCTCGACCTGTTGTCCAGGCCGATGGAGAATGCGCCCGACACGGCCGTCGGTCGGCGCCCGCACCGTGTGCTCCATCTTCATCGCCTCCACGATCGCCAAGGGCGCGCCCATGCTCACGCGCACACCCGGCTTGGCGAGGATCGCGGTGACGCGGCCCGGCATCGGCGCGCGCACATCGCCGGTTGCCACCTCGTGGAGCGCGGCGCTGGCGAGCGGATCAACGACCTCGACGTCATAGGCGGCGCCATCCAGGACCACGGTGACGCCGGCGGTCCCGGCCACCACATCGGCCACCATGCGCTCGTCATCGAGCGAAACATCGAAGCGGCCCTCTCGCATCGCGCCCCGACCCCACATTTCTCGATCGCCGAGCCGCAATCGGTAACCGTGCGCAAGCGCGGTCGCTAGGACCAAGCGCTCCTCCGGCCCACGGCGAAACGTGAAAGGCTCGCCGGCCGCACCATCGAGACGCCAGCCGTCAACGCCGCTCCAGGGCGAGTTTGGATCGCCGGAAACGGTGGCGGCTGCCGCGGCGGCATCGCGACGCCACATCAGCATCGCAAGACAGGCGACAGCGAACACCTCGTCGCTCAGTGGCGGGGTCTTCAAGGCGTCGCGATGGCGATCGACAAAATCAGTCGCGCAGCCGCCGGCGGCGAACGCGTCGTGGCGGGCGATCGCGCCGAGGAAGCCGAGGTTGGTGCGAAGACCGCCGAGAACCGTCTCGCCAAGGGCACGGGCCAGGCGAGCCACGGCATCGGCGCGGTCGGAGCCGTGGACGATCAGCTTGGCGATCAGCGGATCGTAGTGGACGGGGACGGCGTCGTTCTCCTCGACGCCCGCATCGATGCGCACCTTGGCGCTGGTGCGCGGCCAGCGCGCGCGCGTCAGACGGCCGCTGGTCGGCAGGAAATCGCGGTCTGGGTCCTCGGCATAGATGCGCGCCTCGATGGCATGGCCGGCCACCGCGACCTCATCCTGGGTAAGCGGCAGCACTTGGCCAGCCGCGATCCGCAGCTGCCATTCGACCAGGTCGAGACCGGTGACCATCTCGGTCACCGGATGCTCGACCTGGAGCCGGGTATTCATTTCCATGAAATAGAAGCGATCGGGCGCCGCCGCCTCGACGATGAACTCGACGGTGCCGGTGCCGACATAGTCGATGGCCCGGGCGGCCGCGACCGCCGCCTCTCCCATGCGCGCGCGGAGGTCGCTCGAGATGCCGGGGGCCGGCGCTTCCTCGATGATCTTCTGATGGCGACGCTGGATCGAGCAGTCGCGCTCGAATAGGTGAATGGTGCGGCCCTGGCTATCGGCGATGACCTGTATCTCGATGTGGCGGGACCGGGCAATGAAGCGCTCGATCAGCAGCCGATCATCGCCGAACGCGCTTTTGGCCTCGCGGCGAGCGGCACGCAGCGCGCTGTCCAGCTCGGCTGGTTTCGCGACCCTACGCATCCCCTTGCCACCACCGCCGGCGACCGGCTTGATCAGCAGCGGATAGCCAACCTCGATGGCGGCGCGCCGCAACCGGCCCAAGCGCTGGTCGCGACCATGGTAGCCCGGCACCACCGGGACGCCGGCCTTCTCCATCAGCCGCTTGGCGTTGTCCTTTTCGCCCATGGCGCGGATCGCGGCCGCCGGCGGGCCGACGAAACGCAGACCCGCCGCGGCGCACGCCTCGGCGAAGTCAGCGTTCTCGGCCAGAAAGCCGTAACCAGGGTGCACCGCACCCGCGCCGTGGCGCAGGGCCGCCTCAATGATGGTTTCGGCCCGCAGGTAACTCTCGCTCGGGTCCGCCGCCCCGATGCGAACGGCGCGATCGGCGAGGGCGACATGACGCGCGTCGCGGTCGGCGTCGGAGTAGACGGCGATGGTGCGCAGACCCATGCACCGCGCCGTGCGCATGATGCGACAGGCGATCTCGCCGCGATTGGCGATCAGCAGGGCGTCGAACATGGCCGGTGGGGGTCGGCGGCCCACGTGCTTAGTCCGCCCAGCGTGGGGTGCGCTTTTCAAGAAACGCCGCGATGCCTTCGCGCGCCTCGGCGTGGGTGCGGCGGCGTGCGATGCGCCCGGCCGTCTCCTCGATCACCCGCCCATCGATCGATCGACTAGCCAGCGTCGCAATCAGGTCCTTGGCGTCGGCGATCGCCTCGGGCCCGCCGCTGCCGAACGCCTCCAGCAGGCGGTCGCGCGTGGCCATGAGATCGGCCTCGTCGGCGCATAGGGCGTGAACGAGCCCGAGACGCAACGCCTCGTCGGCCGGCATCGTCTCGGCCGTGAGGAAATAGCGCCGTGCCTGGCGCGCGCCGATGGCGGCGACTACATAGGGCGAAATCACAGCGGGAATCAGGCCGAGCTTGACCTCGCTGAGCTGAAAGCGGGCCGCCGGGGTCGCCACGACGACATCGCAGCAGGCGACCAGGCCGACGCCACCGCCGTAGGCCGGGCCGTGCACCAGCGCGATGGTCGGCTTGGGCAGTCCATCGAGGGTCGACATCAGGCCGGCGAGCGCGCGCGCATCGGCGAGGTTCTCGGCTGCGGTGAAATCGGCTGCCCGGCCCATCCAGCCGAGATCGGCGCCGGCGCAAAAGCTCTTGCCGGTAGCGGCCAGCACCACCACACGCACCGTCGGATCGCCGGCCTGGGCCACGAGAGCGGCGGTGAGCTCGGCGATCATGGCCTCGTCGAAGGCGTTGTGGACGCGCGGGCGGTCGAGAGTCAGCGTCGCGACACCGGCCATTCTCGATACGATGACCGCCGCCCCAGCTATGGTCGCATTGGCCATGGCTACATCCTGAACACGCCGAAGCGGCTTTCCTCGATCGGCGCGTTGAGCGCGGCCGACAGCGACAGCGCCAACACCGTCCGGGTCTCGGCCGGGTCGATGACGCCATCGTCCCACAACCGCGCGGTGGCGTAATAGGGGTGCCCTTGGGTCTCGTATTGGCCGACGATAGGACGTTTGAAGGCGGCCTCCTGGGCCTTCGACCAGCGCTTGCCGCTCTTTTCTATGCTGTCGCGCCGGACCTGGGCAAGCACCCCGGCCGCCTGCTCGCCGCCCATCACCGAGATGCGCGCGTTCGGCCACATCCAGACAAAGCGGGGGCCGAAGGCACGACCGCACATGCCGTAGTTACCCGCGCCGAACGAGCCGCCGATGATGACCGTGATCTTAGGCACCGCCGCGCATGACACCGCCATCACCATCTTGGCCCCGTCCTTGGCGATGCCGCCGGCCTCGTATTTCTGGCCGACCATGAAGCCAGCGATGTTCTGAAGAAAGATCAAGGGAATACGGCGCTGACCGCACAGCTCGATGAAATGCGCGCCCTTGAGCGCCGATTCCGAAAACAGGATGCCGTTGTTGGCGACGATGCCGACCGGATAGCCATGCAGATGGGCGAAGCCGGTGACCAGGGTCTCGCCGTAGACGCGCTTGAACTCGTCGAACTCGCCGCCATCGACGATGCGGGCGATCACCTCGCGGACATCGTAGGGGGTGCGGGACTCGCGCGGCACCACGCCGTAGAGCTCGCACGGATCGTGCAGCGGCTCGGCCGAGGGGCGGCAGGCGAGATCGACTCGCTTTTGTCGATTGAGATGCCCGATTGCCCGCCGCGCCAATGCCAGGGCATGGAGATCGTCGCGCGCCATGTGGTCGGTCACGCCCGAGACGCGCGAATGAACTTCGGCGCCTCCAAGCTCCTCGGCACTGACCTCCTCGCCGGTCGCCGCCTTCACCAGCGGCGGGCCGGCGAGGAAGATGGTGCCCTGATTCTGAACGATGATGCTCTCATCCGACATCGCGGGGACGTAGGCGCCACCGGCGGTGCAGGAGCCCATCACCACCGCGATCTGGGGAATGCCGGCCGCCGACATCTTGGCCTGGTTATAGAAGATGCGGCCGAAGTGGTCGCGGTCGGGGAAGACGCGGTCCTGCTCGGGCAGGAAGGCACCACCCGAATCCACCAGATACACGCACGGCAGCCGATTCTCGGCCGCGATTTCCTGGGCGCGCAGGTGTTTCTTCACCGTCATCGGGAAATAGGTGCCGCCCTTGACAGTGGCGTCGTTGGCCACCACGACGCACTCCTGGCCCTTGATGCGACCGATGCCAGTGATCAGGCCCGCCGCCGGCACCCCGCCCTCGTACATGCCGTGGGCGGCGAGCCGCGAAAGTTCGAGGAACGGGGCGCCGGGATCGAGCAGCGCATGCACTCGCTCGCGCGGCATCAACTTGCCCCGCCCGGTGTGCCGGTCGCGCGCCGCCTTGTTGCCGCCCTCGGCCGCGCGCGCCGCCTCGGCGCGCAAATCCGCGACCAGCGCCTCCATGCGCGCGGCATTCGCCGCGAAGTCGGGGGAGCCCCGTTCGACGGCCGTGGCCAGCGCGCTCATGGTACCCGACGAACGCTCCGGAAAAAAAAGGGGCGAAACGTCATATAACTAATTGTTTACTCTTGATCAATTACGAGATCCTAAGACATCGGGCGAGCCTGACGAACGGTCGTCACCAGCCGCCGCTGGCGAGCCAGCGTTCGAGCTGATCGAGCCGGTCCGAGCCCCAGAAGGGCTCGCCATCGACGATGAAGAAGGGCGACCCGAAGATGCCGCGTTCGATCGCGCTGTCAGTCTCGGCCTTGAGGCGCACCTTGATCGCCGGGTCCTGGATGGCGGCCAGCACTTCGCCGGCGTCGAGCCCGAGGCCGGCGGCGATCTCGCCGGTGATCGCCGGATCGCCGGTGTTGCGGCCCGCGCCGAAGTAGGCGTCGTAGGCGGCCAGGGCAAACCGCGTCGCCAACCCCTCGTCGCGGTCCGCCAACCAATAGAAGGCGCGCGCTGGCGCCAAGGTGGAATGGGGAAAGCCATCGGGAAAGGTGAGCGGCAGACCGTGCAGGCGGCAGGTTCGGGCCATGTCGCGGGCGGCGTAGGCGCCCTTCAGAGGATAGTCCATGAGCGGGCCCGTGCCGGCGATCTTGAACACCGCGCCCATCATGTAGGGCTTCCAGACCACCGCCCGGCCGTGGCGGCCGGCCACGGCCTCGACCAGGTGGCTCGCGACGTAGCCATAGGGCGAGGCGAAGTCGAAGAAGAACTCGATCGGCGCCGCCATCACGCGCTCTCGTCGAACAATTCACGGCCGATCAGCATGCGTCGGATCTCCGAGGTGCCGGCGCCGATCTCGTAAAGCTTGGCGTCGCGCAGGAGGCGGCCGGTCGGGTACTCGTTGGTATAGCCGTTGCCGCCCAGGCACTGAATCGCCTCGAGCGCCATCCAGGTCGCCTTCTCGGCCGCGTAGAGGATAGCACCAGCGGAGTCCTTACGCGTCGTGCGTTCGCGGTCGCACGCGCGCGCGACCGCGTAGACGTAGGATTTGCACGCGTTCAACGTCGTGTACATATCGGCGAGCTTGCCCTGCATGAGCTGAAACTCGCCGATCGCGCGGCCGAACTGCCGGCGCTCGTGGAGATAGGGCACGACCACGTCCATGCAGCTCTGCATCAAGCCGAGCGGCCCGCCCGCGAGCACCGTGCGCTCATAGTCCAGCCCACTCATCAGCACGCCAACGCCGCCGCCCTCGGCGCCGAGCACGTTTTCCGCCGGGACCTCACAGCCCGTGAACACCAGCTCGCAGGTGTTGGAGCCGCGCATGCCGAGCTTGTCGAGCTTTTGCGAGGTGGCGAAGCCGGGCATGGTGCGCTCGACGATGAAGGCGGTGATGCCGCGCGAACCGGTCTCGGCGTCGGTCTTGGCGTAGACGACCAAGACATCGGCGTCGGGGCCGTTGGTGATCCACATCTTGGTGCCGTCGAGGACGTAGCGATCGCCCTTGCGCTCCGCCTTGAGGCGCATGGCGACGACATCGGAGCCGGCCCCGGCCTCGCTCATCGCCAACGCTCCAACATGGTCGCCGGCGATCAGGTGGGGCAGGTAGCGACGCTTTTGCGCTTGGCTCCCGCTGCGCCGAATCTGATTAACGCAGAGGTTGGAGTGGGCACCATAGCTCAGGCCGACGGCGGCCGAGGCGCGGCTGATCTCCTCCATCGCCACGACATGCTCAAGGTAGCCCATGCCGGCGCCGCCGTACTCGTCCTCGACGGTTATCCCGAGCAGGCCGAGAGCGCCGAGTTTGGCCCACAGATCGGCCGGGAAGTCGTTGGTGCGGTCGATGTCGGCGGCGCGCGGCGCGATCTCGTCGGCGGCGAACGCCACCACGGTATCGCGCAGCATGTCGGCGGTCTCGCCGAGGTCAAAATCGAAACTGGGCGGTCGGTTGGAAATCATGCGCGGGGCCGCATCCTCGCCGCCAGTGTAACGCTAAACGAGGAGTGCGGCGAGGCGCACCGGCTCAGCCCGCCGGCAACGCGCCCATTTCGCCGCGCGCGTGGGCCTGGGCATCGGTAACCGCGAGCACACTCATGTTGACGAGACCGCGAACCGTCACCGCTTGGCTAACGATATGCGCCGGACGCGCCATGCCGGTCAGGATCGGCCCGACCGATAGCCCCTCCCCCAGTCCCTTGGCCAGGTTGAAGGCGATGTTGGCCGAGTCCACGTTGGGCATGATCAGGACGTTCGCGGACCCGGTGAGCCGCGAGTTCGGAAACAAGCGCTCCCGCGCCGATTCGGACAACGCCAGATGAGCACGCATCTCGCCTTCGATCTCGAGGTTGGGCGCCGCCTTGTCGACCAGGGCAAGGGCCTCGCGCATCTTGATCGCCGAGGCGGCGTCGGCGCCGCCGAAGCTCGAGTGAGAGACCAGAGCTACCTTTGGGGTCACCCCAAAACGGCGCGCCAGTTCCGCCGCGAGGAGAGTTTTCTCCGCGATCTGTTCCGCCGAGGGGTCGTAGCCGACGCCGGTGTCGGCGATGAACACGGTCGCCGTCGGCACGATGAGCAGCTCCACCGCGGAGGCTTCGCTCACCCCCTCGCGCAGGCCGATGACATCGTAGAGGTGGGCGAGGTGGCGGGCGTAGCGGCCGACGTAGCCGCAGATCATGGCGTCCGCGTCGTCGCGCGCCACCATCAGGGCCGCGATGACGGTATTGCGGGTGCGGACGATGGTGCGCGCCGCGTCCGGCGTCACGCCGTGGCGCTCCGTCAGGCCATGGTAGTGCTGCCAGTAGTCGCGGTAGCGCGGATCGTCCTCGGGGTCGACGATCTCGAAGTCAACGCCCGCGCGCATGCGCAGGTCGAGACGATCGATGCGCATCTCGATCACCCGCCGGCGGCCGACCAGGATCGGCTTGGCCAGGTGATCGTCGCTCACGATCTGCACCGCCCGAAGCACCTGACTCTCCTCGCCCTCGGCGAAAACGAGCCGCTTGGCATCGGCGCGCGCCGCATCGAACAACGACTTCATCACCAAACCGGAGCGGTAGACGAACTGCTCCAGGGTGTGGCGATAGGCCTCGAAGTCAGCGATCGGGCGGGTTGCCACGCCGCTGTCCATCGCGGCCTTGGCGACCGCCGGCGCGACCTCGACCACGATGCGCGGATCGAACGGCTTGGGAATCAAATACTCCGGACCAAACGACAACGACTGGCCGCCATAGGCGCTGGCGACAACGTCGGAGGCCTCGGCCTTGGCAAGATCGGCAAGCGCATGGACGCACGCAATCTTCATCTCCTCGTTGATGGTGGTCGCCCCGACATCGAGCGCGCCGCGGAAGATGAACGGGAAGCACAGCACGTTGTTGACCTGATTGGGATAGTCCGAACGGCCGGTGGCGATGATCGCGTCGGGTCGCGCCGCGCGCGCGACTTCGGGCTGAATCTCGGCCACCGGGTTGGCCAGAGCCATGATCAGCGGCTTATCGGCCATCGTCTTCACCATCTCGGCGCTGAGCACGTTGGGCGCCGAGACACCGAGGAAAATGTCGGCGCCGTTCACGCCGTCGGCCAAGGTGCGCGAGTCGGTCTTGCGCGCCCAGCGACCCTTATACTCGTCCATCTCCTCCGGACGCTCGGTGTGGACGATGCCTTTGCGGTCGGCAACCATCACCTTCTCTGGGTCGAGCCCCATGCTCACCAGCAGATCGAGGCAGGCCAGCGCCGCCGCGCCCGCGCCCGAGCACATGAGGCGGACCTCACCGATCTCCTTGCCGACCACCCGCAGGCCGTTGTAGATCGCCGCCGCGACGACGATGGCGGTGCCATGCTGGTCGTCATGGAAGACTGGAATCTTCATGCGCTCGCGCAGCTTGCTCTCGATCACGAAGCATTCCGGCGCGCGAATGTCTTCGAGGTTGATGGCGCCGAAGGTGGGTTCGAGGGCCGCCACGACCTCGATGAAACGGTCGGGGTCGGTCTCGGCGACCTCGAGGTCGAACACGTCGATGCCGGCGAACTTCTTGAACAGGACGCCCTTGCCCTCCATCACCGGCTTGGCCGCCAAGGGCCCAATCGCGCCAAGACCGAGAACGGCCGTGCCATTCGTGATAACCGCCACCAAATTGCCGCGTATCGTGAGATTGGCGGCCTCGGCCGGGTCCTCCGCGATCAACATGCAAGCGGCCGCGACCCCTGGTGAATAGGCCAGAGAGAGATCGCGCTGGTTGGCGAGACTCTTGGTCGGTGTGACGCTGATCTTGCCGGGCGTCGGCCGGCGGTGGTAGTCGAGCGCCATTGCATCGAGCTTGTCAGTCATGAACCATCCGGTACGTCAGTCGAGAAGCGGGCCACGCGCGCCCGCGAAAATAGCTACCGGCCGATGTCCAGCGCCTTCTCGGCCGGCGCAGCACGCCCGCCGAGAAGGCCTCGGGGGCTTGCTATGTTAAGTGGTGCGGTCGAGAAGACTCGAACTTCCACGGGATATGATCCCACAGCGACCTCAACGCTGCGCGTCTACCAGTTCCGCCACGACCGCAAGATAACAGCCTGCGATAACAAATCCCTTACGCGCCCGCAAGGGTGCCTCGGCCGAAGTGCCAAGGCCGGGCGCCGGACACCGCTTAGCGCTCCGAGACTACGGTATCGGTGATGGACACCCCGACGTGCTCGCCCACGATGACAACCTCGCCACGGGCGATCAGCCTGTTGTTGGCGTATATCCAGGCATCGTCGTCGACCGTCACCTCTAGCTCGATAACGGCGCCGCGCCCCATCTTCAACAGTTGATGGATCGGCATCGAGGCCTTCCCCAGGACCACCGAAAGCTCGACCGAAACATCTTAGACCGCTTTATCTACCGTCTTCATTCGTCGGTTAGTATAGCGGCGGCAAGGCAAAACGCTAGGTAGCGTCGCCGCCGGTCGAGATCGAGGACGATGGATCGCATCGAGTGGTTGAGCAGCCGTCAGCCGGTGCCCTACGAGGACGCGGTGGCGCGGATGGAAGCGCGGGTCGCGGCGATTCGCGAAGGCCGTGCGCCCGAGGCGGTGTGGCTGTTGGAGCACCCAGCCCTGTATACCGCTGGCACCAGCGCCGACCCGGCCGACCTGCTCGATTCCGATTACCTGCCGGTCCACCGCAGCGGACGCGGCGGCCAGTTCACCTACCACGGGCCGGGCCAGCGCGTGGCCTACGTCATGCTCGACCTGCAGCAGCGCGGCCGCGACATAAGGACCTATGTGGGCGGATTGGAGCGGTGGTTGATCGCGACGTTGACCCACTTCGGCGTGCGCGGCGAACGCCGTGAGGGCCGGGTCGGAATCTGGGTGGCCCGCGAAGATGGGAGCGTTGGGAGCGACGACAAGATCGCCGCCATCGGCGTGCGGATTCGCCGCTGGGTGAGTTATCACGGGGTCGCGCTCAACGTCGATCCCGACCTCGCCCATTTCGCCGGCATCGTCCCGTGCGGCGTCAAAGATCACGGCGTGACCTCGCTCGCCGCGCTCGGCATCAACGCCCCGATGAGCGAGGTCGATGCGGCGTTGAGGCACGCCTTCCTCACCACATTCTCAGCGGAAGCTCAATCCGCAGGGTAGCCTGATCGGCCACGGCCACGGCACAGCGGGCGCCGCAATGATCGGCGAGCAGTGCGGCCAGTCGCTCCGATACCGCGCAGACGTCCGCTCGATTGGGCTCGAGCGCCTGGACGGTCAGGACCGCGCGCTCAGTGCCGGGCCCGATCGCACTGCGCGCGTCCTGATACCAGTTCCAGCGCCGGCACAGGCATTTCTCGGCGTCGGCATACACCACCTCGCCTGGTTTCGGCGGGTCGGGCGTCTCGCCGCCGAGCGCGATGAAGCTCTCGTCGCGCTCAGCGCGGCGAAAGCCGAACGGCAACTTCACCCGCTCGAGGTCGTCGGCGCCGACCGGCATCAGCGCTTCGAGCGAGACGGCGTTGTACAGGTCGACCATGCCGTTGACGCGGGCGAGGCCCCGGCCGCGCTGGACCGCCTTGGCGAGGCGCTCAACCGACGAGCGATAGCTCGTCTTCTTGACGCCGAAGGCCCTGTAGGCATCGCGCCAGCACTTGAGCGCTGCCACCTTGTCCAGGGCGATCTCGCCGAGCCGTTCGGCGGCATGTCGTTCGGCGGCCGCCACGACCGCCTCCAATTCGTCGGTCCGGGTCGGTGGCACCGTCAGCCCCTCGGCCACCACCAGGCCGACACGAAAGTCGGGGAAATCGCGGATGACGTCGGCGATGTCGAAGTGGCTCACCGCTCACACCGTCGATCTCTGGACAAAGCCGGCGGTGAGGTCACGCGAGTCTTCAACGTCGGTGACATCGACGGCGTCGACGCGCGCCGCAGGTGAGCCGCGCCAGCACTGTTCGATCATCCGCGCGACCTGGGGGGACGGGCCCGACACCATCAGCTCCACGCCGCCATCGACGCGGTTGCGCACCCACCCGTCGAGGCCCAGCGCGCTTGCCTGATCGACCGCCCAGCCCCGGAACCATACGCCCTGCACGCGGCCACGGACGCGCACGCGAGCCACTCGTCGAGCCGTTTCATTCAAACTCGAGAATGACCTCGCCGACCGAGACACTAGCGCCCTGGCCGGCATGGATCTTGGTGATGGTGCCGGCGCGGGCGGCGCGCAGCACGTTCTCCATCTTCATGGCGTCGATCACGGCCAAGGGCTGGCCAGCCTTGACATCCTCGCCCTCGCGAACGGCGAGAGAGACGACCAGCCCCGGCATCGGCGAGAGCAGGAGATTGCCCGTGTCGGGGGGCGGCTTGGCCGGCATACGGGCGGCCAGCTCGGCAACGCGCGGATGATACACCGCGACATTGAGCGACGAACCGCGATGGCTTACACGGTAACCATTCGCGAGACGATCGACCTGCGCGGCGAACGGTCGGCCAGCGAGGGCGCCCTCGAACAGCCGCGCCCCGAGCGCCCAATCGGTCTCCATGCGCATGTCGATGCCATCGACGGTGACGGTATGCCCACCCACGCTCGGCGCGACCCGGACCGCGAAACGGCGCTCGCCGACGAGCGCCACCCAGTCCCCGGAAGCGACCACTCCATGCTTCGAGACGGCGCTTCGCGCCTGCTCGGCGGAATGAACGACGGCGGCGACGCCGATCAGCGGCGATCGTGTTTCGGCCGGTGGTTCGAGGTCATCGCACCCGTCGGGGAAAACCTCGGCCAGGAAGTCGGTGCTCAGGCGAGCGTCGGCGAAACGCTCGTGCCCGAGCACCGCGTTGAGGAAGCGCAGGTTATGATCGACGCCCCGGATGACGAAGCGATCGAGACCGGCGCGCAAGCGCTCGATCGCCTGCGCGCGGTCGCTGCCATGGGCGCACAACTTGGCCATCATCGGATCGTAGAACACCGTGACCTCGTCGCCTTCGATCACACCCGAATCGAGCCGCAACCCGTCTCCCTCGGGCGGGCGATAGCGTCGCAGCCGCCCGATCGAGGGCAGAAACCCCCGCTCCGGATCTTCGGCGTAGACCCGCCCCTCGATCGCCCACCCGTGGGTCACGACGTCCTCCTGGCGCACCCGTAGCGGCGCGCCAGCGGCGATGTGGATCATCTCCTCGACTAGGTCTATGCCTGTGACCAGCTCGGTGACCGGATGCTCGACCTGAAGGCGGGTGTTGATCTCGAGGAAATAGAAATTGCGCGCGCTGTCGACGATGAACTCAACAGTGCCAGCGGAGCGATAGTCGACAGCGCGCACCAGCGCCAAGGCTTGTTCCGCCATCGCCGCCCGCGTCGGCTCATCGAGGGCCATGCTCGGCGCCTCTTCGATGATCTTCTGATGGCGGCGCTGGATCGAGCACTCGCGTTCGCCGAGATGGATGGCGTTGCCGTGGGCATCGGCCAGCACCTGGATTTCGATGTGCCGCGGCTGGAGTACGTACTTCTCGATAAATATTCGCCGATCGCCAAAGCTCGCACTCGCCTCGCTCGCGGCGCGCTCGAAGCCTTCGCGCACCGCTGCTTCGTCGGCGGCCACGCGCATCCCTTTGCCGCCGCCGCC
Source organism: Alphaproteobacteria bacterium (assembly GCA_965226045.1). Lineage (GTDB taxonomy): Bacteria > Pseudomonadota > Alphaproteobacteria > VGEJ01 > VGEJ01 > CBDDBU01. The sequence goes on along the minus strand of CBDDBU010000027.1, from coordinate 54,007 downwards.
AGCGGCCGCTTTGAGCATCACCGGGTAGCCGATGCCCCGCGCCACCCGCACCGCCTCGTCGGCGTCGCCGATCGCGTCGGGGTGGCCGGGGATCACGTTGACCCCGGCCGCGACGGCGATGCGTTTGGCGGCGAGCTTATCGCCCATGGCCGCGATCGCCTCAGGCCCCGGGCCGATGAAGGTCACGCCCGCGTCTTCGAGCGCGCGCACGAACGCCGCGTTCTCGGACAGAAAGCCATAACCGGGATGCAGCGCCTCGGCGCCGCTGTCTGTCGCCGCACGCACGATCCGCTCGATGTCGAGATAGCTTTGGGCGGCCGGCGCCGGTCCGATCTCCACCGCCTCGTCGGCCGCCGCCACGTGACGGGCGCGCCGGTCGACCTCGGAGAACACCGCCACAGTGCCAATGCCCATGGCCTTGGCGGTGCGGATCACGCGGCACGCGATCTCGCCCCGATTAGCGATCAAGATTTTCGCGAACACCCTTAAAACCCTTCTAAGGGCGCGCCATCGGTCCGCGCAGACGCTGTACGAAACGCAAAGTCTCGCGCGTCACGTCGTCAGGGACACTGATTTGAACGCCGCGCGGGATATCAGCCATCTCGCCCCACCTCATCCTGAGGAGCACGCGATGCGTGCGTCTCGAAGGATCGGCGCCGTTTCGACAACTGCCTCAACGCCCCGAAGTCGCCTTGGGTCAGCGCTTCCTTTTTCGCCCGACTCCAGCCCTTCAGTCGGCGCTCGGCCGCGGCCGCATCCGTCGCCATCTCGAAGCATTCATGGAAAACCAGCTCCACAGGGCGCCGCTTCGTGGTGAATCCGCCGTAGGTTCCAGCGTTATGCTCGCCGACCCGCCGCTCAAGGCTCGCGCGCGTCGTCCCGACGTAGTACCGGCCGTGACTACAGCGCAACAGGTAGACCCAGGCAGTCATGTGGCGACCCGACGCCTCGCTCCCGATCCTTCGAGACGCACGCTGCGCGTGCTCCTCAGGATGAGGTGTGGGAAAGGCCAACAACGAAGCTCTCCGTCCATCAAGTCGCGTGGAGGTGAGGTCGTCATGATACGGCTACAAGCGCCGCTCACAACGGAATGTTGGCGTGTTTCTTCCAGGGGTTTTCGAGGTGTTTGTTTTTGAGCATCGCGAGCGAGCGGGCGATGCGGCGGCGGGTGTTGCGCGGCATGATCACATCGTCGATGAAACCCCGATGGCCAGCGATGAAGGGGTTGGCGAAGCGAGCTCGATAGTCCTCCGCGTGGGCTTCTATCTTGGCCGGATCGTCGAGTTCACTCCGGAAGATGATCTCGACCGCGCCCTTCGGCCCCATCACGGCGATCTCGGCGCTCGGCCAGGCGTAGTTCACGTCGCCGCGCAAATGCTTCGAGCTCATGACGTCGTAAGCGCCGCCATAGGCCTTGCGGGTGATGACCGTGACCTTCGGCACCGTCGCCTCGGCGAACGCGAATAAGAGCTTGGCGCCGTGCTTGATGATGCCGCCGTGCTCCTGGGCGGTGCCGGGCAGAAATCCAGGCACGTCGACGAAGGTTACGATGGGGATGTTAAAGCAATCGCAGAAGCGCACGAAACGGGCCGCCTTGCGCGATGAATCGATGTCGAGACAGCCGGCCAGAACCATCGGCTGGTTGGCGACGATGCCGACCGAGCCGCCACCGATGCGACCAAAGCCGACGATGATGTTGCCGGCGAAGGCCGGCTGGAGTTCGAAGAAGTCCTCCTCATCGACGACCCTTTCGATCAGCTCGCGCATGTCGTAGGCCTGATTGGGGCTGTCGGGGATCAGGCTGTCGAGCGCGGGTTCGACCCGGTCGATCGGATCCGGCGTCTCGCGGACCGGCGGCTTGGCGCGGTTCGACTCCGGCAGGAAGTCCACCAACCGGCGCACTTGGGTCAGCGCCTCGACATCGTTGGCGAAGGCGAGATCTGCGACCGAGGAGCGCGTGGTGTGGGTGATGGCGCCGCCCAGCTCCTCATGGCTCACGGTCTCCTGGGTCACCGTTTTCACCACGTCGGGGCCGGTGACGAACATGTATGAGGAATCGTTGACCATAAAAATAAAGTCGGTCATGGCCGGCGAATACACGGCGCCGCCCGCGCAGGGGCCCATGATGACCGATATCTGCGGCACGACGCCCGACGCCAGCACGTTGCGCTGGAACACATCCGCATAGCCGGCGAGCGAATCCACGCCCTCCTGAATGCGGGCCCCTCCTGAATCGTTGAGGCCGATGACCGGCGCGCCAACCCGCATCGCGTGGTCCATGATCTTGCAGATCTTCTCGGCATGGGCCTTCGAGAGACTGCCACCGAAGACCGTGAAATCCTGGCTGAACACGAACACCAGACGGCCATTGACGGTGCCATGGCCAGTGACCACGCCATCGCCCGGCACGCGTTGGTCGGCCATCCCGAAGTCGGCGCAGCGATGCTCGACGAACATATCGTATTCCTCGAACGATCCGGGATCGAGCAAGGCATCGAGGCGTTCGCGGGCCGTGAGTTTGCCCTTCCCGTGCTGGGCGTCGATGCGGCGCTGACCGCCGCCCGCGCGGGCCCCCGCCCGCCTTTCCTCAAGCTCGGCGATGATGTCGCGCATGGAGATGCTCCCAAATGTCGCCCGCCGCGCGAGCATCATAACACCGGCCGGCGCGCGGACGCCGCGCGCCACGGCCTCAGACGCGACTATGGTGCATGAAGGCCGCCGCCGCTTCGAGATCGCCGCGCAGCGAGTCGTCGCGGCTCGCCGCTTGCGCGTCGACGCCCCAGCGCTCGCTCTGAAATGCCTGGTCGACAACGCACGCACGCCAGGCGGCGTCGGCATCGATCTCGCCCTCGGCGAGCGCGAGTCCGATCACGACCGAGCCGGTGATTGTCGTCGCGCTGTGCAGACCGGCGAGCATGGTGGCGTCGTATCCGCCCAGGATCGTGGCGACCCTCCGTGCCGACGCCTTGTCCTGAGCCACCGGCTGGACGCCGGCCGTCACCCGAAGACCGGCCTGAAAGCGTCGCTCGAACCAGTCGAGGAGCGGTTGCCAGGCGGCGCGCTGACGTGCCGCCAGCTCGAGCGGCACCTCGGCGCGATAGCAGACGAGGTCCGTCGCCACGTAGACGGCGATCTCGGATATCACCTGTTCGCGGTGATTCGGCACGAGATCGACAGCGCTCGTGGCGAGTTTGGTCAACGGCATGCTGCTCGGCACGATGGTTTCGCCTTGCGCCGCCCACTCCGCCGCGACGGCTTCGGCGAGCGCTGGAGTCGGCACGCTCAGGGGCGCCCGCTTGAGTGTACGGACCGCGCGACCATCAAGGGTGACGCGAAAGGCGCCGCCCACCGCGGCCACGCCAACGTCCTCATAGAAGCGCCGGCCAGCGCCGCGTATGGGCTTGGTCACCCGCCGCGCGCCGGCACCAGCGCCGCCAACAGCGCGGCCAATCCGTCAAAGCTATCAATGACGCGCATCGCGCCAGCCCGCCGCAATTCGTCGGGCTCATGATAGCCCCACGAGACGCCGATGGCGGTCGCCCGAGCGTTCCGCGCCATCCCGATGTCGAAGGTCGTATCGCCAATCAGCGCGGTCTCGCGCGGGCCGGCACCGGCCTCCGCCATCGCCTGCTCCAGCATCGCCGGATGCGGCTTGCCGGGCGCGTCGTCGGCCGTATGCAGGGTAACGAAGCGATGACGCAGGCCGTGCTCGCCGAGGACCCGTTCGAGCCCGCGACGCGACTTACCGGTCGCGACGCCGAGCAGATAGCCGGCCTCGTCCAGCGCATCGAACGCTGCGAGCACGCCAGGAAACAGCGGGTCGCGGTCGTCGGGGCAGGTATGCGCGGCCGCGAAAGCCTCTTTATAGCTCGCGACCACGCGACCAACCTCACCCGCCGGCAGCTCGGTCATCAGTTGGCTCACCGCCTCGGGCAGCGAGAGGCCAATGATGCGACGCACGTCGGCCGGATCGGGGGGGACAAGCCTATTCTCGGTGAAGGCGGCGGCCATCGACCCGACGATCGTCGCGGCGCTGTCCACAATGGTGCCATCGCAGTCGAAGACGATCAGCCGCACGGCGCCCATTCAGCCGCTCGCGTCGGGCGCGAAGCCAAAGTGTTCCCATACCTGACGCAGAGGCTCGGACAACGGCGCCACCACGCTCAGCTCGCCGCCGTCGGGATGGGGCAGCGCGATCGAGCGCGCGTGGAGGCACAATACCGCCACGCTCGGCCCTTCTCCGGTCCCCTCGCTACGCTTCGCATCGTATTTTCGATCACCGAGAATGGGGGTCCCGAGCGCGGCGCAATGAGCGCGAAGCTGGTGGGTTCGCCCCGTCAATGGTGTGAGTGCGAGCCAGGCGAGCCGCCGCCCGGCCTTCTCGATCGTCCGGTAGTCGGTCTGCGCGCTCTTGCCCTCGGGATTGGCCGCCATGCGTTCGCCCCGTGGTCCGCGAACCTTGCTCAACGGCAACCGGATCCCCCCCGACAGCCGTCGCGGCACGCCGTCCACCAGCGCCCAGTACAGTTTTTGGGCCTCGTGGCGACGGAAAACGGCGGCGATGGCAGCGGCCGCACGGGCGTCACGAGCGAGCACCAAGGTCCCGCTCGTATCCTTGTCCAAGCGGTGCACGAGGCGAGGTCGCTCGGCGCCATCAAGGCGCAGGGCATCGAGCATCGCGTCAAGGTGTCGATGAGTGCCGCTGCCGCCCTGGACCGCCAACCCGCCCGGCTTGTTGATCACGATCACCGATTTGTCGATATGCAAGATCGCCCCGCGCAGAAGCTCGGCGTCGCCCTGATCGACCGGCGCTGGCGCCGGGCGCGGCGGTGCGGAGGCCTCGCCGAGGGGGGGCACGCGGACCCGCTGGCCGGCCTCCAAACGATGCCCTCCGCGCACCCTGGCGCCATCGACTCGAATTTGGCCGGTGCGCAGGAGGCGCGACAAACGCCCATGGCCCAGACCCTCGTAGTGGCGCTTGAACCAACGGTCGAGGCGCAGCCCGGTCTCCGCCGCGCCGACGGTCACAAGGCTGCCGCCGTTCATACCAATATGCCGCGCAACAGGTGCATACCGGCGAACAGCCCGGCCACCGAGAGGGCCACCGAGACCACGGCGTAGAGCACCGCAAGGCCTAACTGACCGCGCTCGGTCAGCACCACAAAATCGAGCGAGAAGGTCGAGAACGTGGTGAACGCGCCGAGCACTCCGACAGTGAGAAAGCCGCGCAACTCCGGGCCGACGCTCCAGCGCAAGGCCATGACCTCGACCAAGGCGCCCATCGCGAACGAGCCCACGACGTTAACGAGCAACGTGCCGAATGGAAATCCCATTCCGACCAGCCGCATGACCTGGCCCGACGCGTAGTGGCGCGCGACCGCCCCGATCGCACCGCCAACGGCGATGGCCATCACGAGCTTCACCGCGCGCGCGTCCCTTCGGACACACCGAATATCCACCCTTCACGCCTTCGCGCCGCCATCGTCCAACCGGGTGGACGCCAACAATCGCGCTCGCCGGCCAGCGCACGAATTGCCGCCACCGCGACCAGCGCGTCGGTCTTGTCGTCGACATCGCGGGCGGGCCCGTCGAGGCTGCCGTCTCGCACCGGCCGGCTTTGGAACGCCGCGATCACGTCGTTGAGGGTGGCGAGGTCGCGAATCTTGCGCGCGCGATAACCGACCTGGCCAAGGAAGGCCGCGGGATAGATCTCGATCACATGCGAGCGCCCCGCCCGCGGCGATTGACGCGGCCAAATACCGACGCGCGGCGCCGCCCCACGCAGCCAGTGCAGGACCCGCATACCGGCAAGCGAGCCGAGCGCGACCTGCTTCGCCCCGACCGCCTTGAAGACGCTTTCCGGGCGGCCATAGCGCCTAGCAGCCTGTCGGACTGAGGTCCGCGAGAATGGGTGTGGACGGATCGCGATGTGGAGAGGTCATGGGATCGAGCGCCTTTCGTGAGGACACGGAGTGCGGTCGCTTGGCCGCGCGTACCGCAGGGTGAGTATACTCTTATGCCCTCTCGTGAGGGCACGAAGTACGTTCGCTTGCTCGCGCGTGCCGCAAGGCGAGCATACTCTTATTCCTTTTCGCGAGGTACGGAGTCCGGCCGCCTGCTCAAGCGTATTGCAAGGTGAACATTCTCTTTATGTTCCAGGCCAGGGTCACCAGGTTCCATTCGCCCGTGACCTTGTCCAGGCCGCGTAGCGAGAACTGGCGGAAGCCCATGGCCGATTTGATGATGCCGAACACCGGTTCCGGCGTTTGCTTGCGCAGGGCGTAGAGTTGCCGGCCCTCGGGCGTCGCCAGTCGATGTGTCATCGCTTCCAGCGGCGTCGGGTTCTCCGGGGGCGGCGGCGCGCCGGCGAAGCGGTCCTTCCAGGAGAGATGATGGCGTTCCCGGCCGGGCGTGATCAACGGCGCGATCTCGGCCTCGGCGCAGGCGTTCACGTTGGCCTCGCTGAAGTAGCCGCTGTCCGCCAGCAGGGTCTCGGGCGCGCCCAGCGCCTCGGGAAGGCGGGCGAGCGCTTCCAGCGCCGGCTCGATTTGCCGCTTGTCGTTGGGGGCCTGGACCACGTCGTTGGTGACCACCAGCAGGCTGTCGGCCGCCACCAGGGCTTGGGCGTTGTAGGCCTGTTCGAAGCCGCCGCCGGCCACCGGCATGATGCGCGAGTCCGCGTCGGTCAGATTGACCTGGTCCTTCGGCCCGGGCCCGGCCACCGGCGGCTCGGGTGGACGGCCGCCCGGCTTGCGGCCCGTCTTCTCGGCCTTCTCCGCGCGCGCCTCGAGCTTCGCCTCGTACTCGGCCCGTTCCCGCTCAAGGCGTTCGCGCGCCCGCGCCTCGATCACCGCCTTAGCCTCGGCGATGCGGGCCAGACGATCCTCGCGCCGGGCCAGTTCCTCGGGCACCGACATCCCGTCGGGCACATCCGCCCCATCGGCCGCCTCCGCCAACGCCATCAACTCCGCCACCTCGGCCTTCAACCGGGCTTCGAGCTCGCAGGCGTGTTTCCACGACAGCGCGCTGTGCCGGCTCGCGTTGGCGTGCACCTTGGTGCCGTCCAGCGCCACCGTGCCGAGCTTCAGCACCCCGGCTTCCCGGGCCAGCAGCAGCACCTCGACGAACAGCCCTTCGATCCGGTCGAGAAAACGCCGCCGGAACGCGGCGATGGTATCGTGGTCGGGATGATCGTTGGCCGCGATGAAGCGGAAAGCGACAGAATCATAGGTCGCGCGCTCCAACTTGCGGCTCGAAAACACCCCCGTGGCGTAGCCGTAGACCAGAAGCCCCAGCAGCATGCTCGGGTGATAGGACGCCGAGCCCGAGCCGCGATAGGCCTTCACGAACGCCGAGAGGTCCAACTGCTCGATCACCTCGACCACGAAGCGCGCCAGATGCCGCTCGGGAAGCCATTCCTCCACCGACGGCGGCAGCAGAAACCCCGTCTCCCGGTCGACCGGTCGGAAATTGCTCATGACGGCCTCCATCACGCGCGGGCAAATCAACTGATACCATCGAATCCTATTTCGACTCCCGGCTCAAGTCCGACAGGCTGCTAGAGTCGCCGCAAACGCGGTCGATAAGGCGCAGCCGCCCCGGCCACCGGTCGTAACACGCGCCCCGTCGCCTGCCAGGGCCAAGAAAATAGTCGCCATAGGGCGGATCGACGACGAACCGTCCAGCGTAGAAGTCATGGTCGGCGGCGCAGACCCGGTCCACCAGGCGCCACAGTCCGGCCATGCCGCGCGGCGCGGGCTCGAGTCCGGGCAGATAGGCGCCCTCGTCGGCGAACGGCAGGCCGAAGGCGAAATCGAGGCCACACAGTACCCGCCGTGTTCGCGTGAGCTTGGCCAGCCACGTCGCGAAGGCGGACCGCGTCCAGGCGCCGCCAGCAGGATTGGCGAGCAAACGCGGCGCCCGCGATCCGGGGGAGCAGACTGCGACCCGCAGACCCGGCAGCGCCGGCCCGCGCGCGCCCGACCAATCGACGCCGACGTAGAAATCGAAGGGCGTCATTCCGGAGTACTCTGAGCGCGGCCGCGCAAGCCGGCCCAATGATCCAGACGCTCGGCGAGCTCTCTCTCGAAGCCGCGATCGCTCGGCGTATAGAAGCGCTGCCGCGCCAGCTCGTCCGGAAAATAATTCTGACCCGAAAACGCCTCGGTGCTGGCGTGGTCGTATTCGTAGCCGGCGCCGTAGCCGAGATCGCTCATCAGCCGGGTCGGCGCATTCAAGATATGTTTCGGCGGCATCAGCGAGCCGTGCTCGCGCGCCGTCGCCATCGCCGCCCCGAGCGCGCGGTAGGCGGCGTTCGACTTGGGCGCGGTGGCGAGATAGATGACCAGCTGGGCCAGGGCCAACTCACCCTCGGGCGTTCCCAGGAACTTGTAGGCATCGCGCGCGGCGATCGCCTGGGTCAGCGCAAGGGGATCGGCGAGGCCGATGTCTTCGACGGCGAAGCGCACCAGCCGGCGGGCGATGTAGAGCGGGTCCTCACCCGCCACCAGCATCCGCGCCAGCCAGTAGAGTCCGGCGTCGGCATCGGAGCCACGCAGCGATTTGTGCAGGGCGCTGATGAGGTTGTAGTGCCCCTCTTGGGCCTTGTCATAGATCGGGACGCGCTGGCGCACCGTCTCGGCCAGCGCCGCCGGATCGAGCAGTGGCAGTGGCGGCAAGGCGAACAGCTCCTCGGCAAGATTGAGGAGGTAGCGGCCATCGCCATCGGCCAGGTCGCGCAGCGCCGCCCGGCCCGCCGCGTCGAGCGGCAGCGAGCGCCCGTCCATCGCCTCGGCCCGGGCTAGCAACAGTTCGAGCGCCTGCTCGCCAAGACGGTTGAGCACCAGAACCTGACAGCGCGACATGAGCGCCGCATTGAGCTCGAACGAGGGGTTCTCGGTGGTCGCACCTACCAAAACCACCGTGCCGTCCTCGACGACCGGCAGGAACCCGTCCTGCTGAGCGCGGTTGAAGCGGTGAATTTCATCGATGAACAGAAGCGTGCCCAGGCCGTCGGCGCGACGTTTGCGCGCCGCCTCGAAGGCACGGCGGAGATCGGCAACGCCCGAGAACACGGCCGAAAGCTGCTCGAAATGCAGCCCAGCTTCACCGGCGAGCAGGCGCGCGACCGTGGTCTTGCCGCTGCCTGGCGGTCCCCACAGGATCAGCGAGGCGAAACGGCCCCGCGCCACCATCCGGCCCAGCGGCGCGTCGGCGGCCAGCAGATGGTCCTGTCCAATGACCTCATCGAGACTGGTTGGCCGCAAACGATCCGCCAACGGCCGCAGCGCCCCTTCGGCGGCTAGGCCCGCCGCCTCGAATAGGTTCGTCATCCGGCGATACCGACCTTGAGCGTGCGCTCGCCGCGGCGAATCGAGAGGCGCCACGAGTCACGCGGCAAGCGCACAGCGTCCACCAGATCATCGACCAGCGCGATGCGTTTGTCGTTCCCGAACAGCACAATGTCGCCGGGCTGTACCTGCAGCCGTCCCGCCGGGCTTTTGGGCAGCGTTCGCCCGACGATGACGCCGCGCGCCGCGAAGCCAAGGCCGAGTTCGTCGGCGACGGCCGGAGATAGGTTGGCGACCACCGCGCCGGCCAGCGGTTGCTGGCCCCCGAGCGCCGTGGTGCGCCGTGGCGGATCCTCTGGCGGCACGTCAATGACCGCGGATCGGATCACTTCCCGCCCGCCTCTCGCGGTTATCAAGGTCGCCGTGCTGCCAACCGGGCGCGTGGCGATGCGAAACCGTAGGGCCGCGGGGTCGGCGACCTCGCGGCCGTCGACGGCGAGGACGACATCGCCAACCCTGACGCCCGCCCGATCCGCCGGCCCGCCCGGGTAGACGGAGTTGACGAGCACGCCGCCCGGCCGATCGAGGCCAAGGACCTCCGCCATGGCGGAGGTCACCAGTTGGCCGGCCGCCCCAAGCCACGGGCGCACTAAATGGCCGCTGGCCGCCCCGTCGATCAGGGCGCGGACCAAATCGGCGGGAATGGCGAAGCCGATGCCGATCGAACCGCCGCTGTTCGAGTAGATGGCTGTGTTGATCCCGGCCAGCCTGCCGTCGAGCGTGACCAACGCGCCGCCCGAATCTCCTGGATTGATGGAGGCGTCGGTCTGGATGTAGGAGCGGAAGTCGGTGCCGCCGATCTGGGTCCGGGCGAGCGCCGAGACAATGCCGCTGGTTACCGTCTGCCCAACACCGAAGGGGTTGCCAATGGCGAGCACGATGTCACCGACCTCCAACTCGTCGGACGCCATGAGTTCGAGATGCGGCAACGGTGGATCGCCGCCGTCGATTTGCAGGACGGCGAGGTCGGTGCGGGGGTCGGCGACGACCACGGAGGCAGGAAACTCGCGCCGATCGGGCAGCGCCACGATGATCTCCTCGGCCCCCTCGATGACATGATTGTTAGTGACGATCAGGCCGTCCATCGCCACGATAACGCCCGAGCCAAGGGAATTCTCGAACCGGTCCTTGGGCGCGCCAAAAGGGAAATCCTCGCCAAAAAAGCGGTGAAAGAACGGATCATTCAGCAGCAGCGATTGTCGGCGCCGTACCAACTTGCGCGCGTAAATATTGACGACGGCCGGCGCGGCCGCCTTAACGATTGGTGCGAAGCTGAGCTTAAGCTCCGCCGCCGAACGGGGAACATTGGAGGCCTCATCGGCGCGGGCGCCAAGCGGCGCGGCGTGTGCCGCCAGTACAGCGGCGACGGCGATCGCCCCTCGCCGAACCGCCATGAACCGTCGTGTGTTTGATTCCGCCGATCGCGGCAACATCTGGGCTCGCCCCTTGGCGGTGGCGCCGCGCGGAACGCGGGAAAACCGTCTCAGACGGCTTCCGCCTCCTCCGCTTCCGTGGCCCCTTCGACCGGGCCCGAGTCGAGCCCCTTGGCCTCTGGGTCGCGCTCGACGAGCTCGATCACCGCCATCGGCGCCGAGTCGCCATATCGAAAACCGGCCCGCATGACGCGCGTGTAGCCGCCGCCGCGCTCGGCGTAGCGTGGCCCGAGGGTGCCGAAGAGCTTTTCGACCTGCGTGCGATCGCGCATGAAGGCGATGGCCTGGCGGCGGGCATGAAGATCGCCCCGCTTACCAAGGGTGATAAGGCGCTCGACCACCGGCCTCAGGTCCTTGGCCTTGGCCAGGGTCGTGGTGATCTGCTCATGTTTGACCAGCGCCGCCGCCATATTAGCGAACATGGCTCGACGATGGCTGCTGGTGCGGCCGAACTTTCGTCCGCGAAGCCGATGGCGCATGAGCCCTCTCCCTCCCCCGTTGCGGCCGCTAGAAGGGCTCCTCGACGTGCTTGGCCATCTCCTCGATGTTCTCGGGTGGCCAGTCGAGAACTTCCATGCCGAGGTGAAGGCCCATCTGCGCCAGCACCTCCTTGATCTCGTTCAGCGATTTGCGCCCGAAATTCGCCGTCCGCAGCATTTCGCCTTCGGTCTTCTGGATGAGGTCGCCGATGTAGACGATATTGTCGTTCTTGAGGCAGTTCGCCGAGCGCACTGAGAGTTCGAGCTCGTCCACCTTGCGCAGCAGGTTGCGGTTGAACATCGGCGCCAAGTCGGCCTCTTCGCGCACCTCCGCCTGGGGCTCGTGGAAGTTAATGAAGAGCTGCAACTGGTCTTGCAGGATGCGGGCGGCGTAGGCCACCGCGTCTTCGGGCCGCGTCGTGCCGTTGGTCTCGAGCTGAAGGGTAAGTTTGTCGTAGTCGAGCTTTTGCCCCTCGCGGGTGTTCTCGACCCGGTACGTCACCTTCTTGACGGGACCGTAGAGAGCGTCCACCGGAATCAACCCGATCGGCGCGTCCTCTGGCCTGTTTTGATCGGCTGGAACGTAGCCTTTGCCGGCGTTGACGGTCATCGTGATGCGGATGCTGGCGCCCTCGTCCAACGTACAAATGGCGAGTTGGGGATTAAGGATCTCGATCGCATGCCCAGTGTCGATCCGCGCCGCCGTGACCTCGCCGGGGCCTTCGGCGCTCAAGGTCATGCGGCTCGGTCCATCGCCATGCATGCGCACGCTCAACGCCTTCAGGTTGAGGATGACGTCCGTGACGTCCTCGCGAACGCCGGGAATCGACGAAAACTCGTGCAAGACGCCGTCGATCTGGACCGAGGTCACCGCCGCGCCCTGCAGCGACGACAACAGGACTCGACGCAGCGCGTTGCCAAGCGTCAGACCGAAACCGCGCTCCAGCGGCTCGGCGACCACGGTCGCGAAACGCTGGGGGTCATCGCCCCCTTCAATCAGCAGCTTGTTGGGCTTGATGAGTTCGTGCCAGTTATTTTGGATCACATCCACCTCACAATTGCGCGGCAATGAGCCGCGGCGTCTAATTGGCGATGGCCCCTGCCCAAGCGAACGCCCGGCACCGGGGCCACTTTCGCGCCGCGACTAGACGCGGCGCCGTTTAGGCGGTCTGCAGCCGTTGTGGGGAATAGTGGACACATCGCGGATAGAGGTCACCGTGAGGCCCGCCACCTGCAGCGCCCTGAGCGCCGACTCGCGCCCGGAGCCGGGACCCTTTACCTGGACCTCGATGGTCTTCACGCCGTGCTCCTGGGCCTTGCGCGCCGCCGTCTCGGCCGCCATTTGAGCGGCATAAGGCGTCGACTTGCGCGAGCCGCGAAAGCCCTGAGCGCCGGCCGACGACCAGGCGATGACATTGCCCTGCACGTCGGAAATGGTGACAACGGTGTTGTTAAAGGTCGCGCTCACGTGGGCCACGCCCGACGTGATGTTCTTACGCTCGCGGCGACGGACTCGCGTGGTTGCTTCGCGTGCCATGGCCGTCCCCTACTTCTTCTTGCCGGTGACGGGCCGCGATGGCCCTTTTCGCGTACGGGCGTTCGTGTGGGTGCGCTGACCGTGCACCGGCAGGCCACGGCGATGCCGCAGCCCACGATAGCAGCCAAGGTCCATCAGCCGCTTGATGTTCATGGCCGTCTCACGCCGCAGGTCGCCCTCGACAACGAAATCCGCGTCGATCAGATCGCGAATTTGCATGACCTCCACTTCCGTGAGGTCACTCACCCGGCGCTCGGGCGGTAACACGAGCCGTTCGCGCACCTGTCGGGCGCGCGTGCGACCGATGCCATGGATATACGTAAGCGCGATCTCGACGCGCTTGTTCGTCGGTATGTTGACGCCAGCTATGCGCGCCACACTACTCTCCACATCGGATTACAGAAGAAACCCCGGCGCACCCCGTGGCCGCCGACGAGTTCGTGATTATTATGAAAAACGCTCGCGCCGTCAATCATTCGCGGTGTCGAGGGCTGAGTCGATCTGGCGCGTGACCTCGTCGATCGGCGCCATGCCGTCGACCGCGCCGACGAGCCCCTTCTGGCCATAGTAATCGAGCAGCGGCGCGGTCTGAAGATGATAGGCATCGAGTCTCGCCTTCACCGTCTCGGCCTTGTCGTCGGCGCGGCGCGCGAATTCCGATGAGCCGCAGGCATCACAGATCTCCGGCGCCGCCGTCGGCTTGAGCGTATCGTGATAGCCCGCGCCGCATTTGCCACAGGTAAAGCGACCGGTCACGCGCTCCACCATCAATCGGTCATCGACCTTGATCTCGATCACCGCCGAAAGCGCGCGACCCTTTTCGGCCAGCATGGCGTCCAGCGCCTCGGCCTGGGCGGTCGTGCGCGGAAAGCCGTCAAGGATAAAGCCATCGTGACAGTCCGGTTCGTCGATCCGTTCGGCGATCATCCGCACCATAATCTGGTCAGGCACCAACCGACCGGCCTCCATGATGGCCTTGGCCTCGCGGCCGACCGCGCTATCGGCGGCCACGGCCGCCCGCAACATGTCCCCGGTCGAGAGTTGGGGGGCGCCGCGCCGTTCCTGCAGCCGCCGAGCCTGAGTCCCCTTGCCGGCGCCGGGAGGGCCCAACAAAATGAGAATCACCGATTGCGGCCCCGGAGACGTGATTTCTTGATCAGCCCTTCATATTGGTGGGCCAATAGGTGGGATTGGACCTGGGCGATCGTATCCATCGTCACGGTGACGACGATCAGAAGCGCCGTCCCACCGAAATAGAATGGCACCGCCCAGCGCGAGATCATGACCTCGGGCAGCAGGCACACGGCCGTGAGGTACATGGCGCCGACCGTGGTCAGCCGCGTTAGGACGAAGTCCAGGTACTCAGCCGTGTTCTTACCCGGCCGCACCCCCGGGATGAAACCACCGTACTTCTTCAGATTATCGGCGGTGTCGCTCGGATTGAACACAACGGCCGTGTAGAAGAAACAGAAGAACACGATGCCGGCCGTGTAGAGCAACAGATAGAGCGGCTGGCCGCGCCCGAGCAGCGCCGTGACCGTGGTCAACCAGCCCGGCCCGCCAGCGACGCCGAAGTTCGCCACCGTCATTGGCAACAACAACAGCGAGGACGCGAAGATCGGCGGAATAACGCCAGCGGTATTGAGTTTGAGCGGCAGATGCGAGCTCTCACCGCCAAACATACGGGTGCCCATCTGGCGCTTCGGATATTGCACCACGATGCGCCGTTGCGCCCGCTCGATGAACACGATGAACGTGATCACCCCCACCACCAGCACCATCAGGAACAGGATGATGAAGATCGAAAGCGCCCCGGTGCGGCCGAGTTCAAGGGTACTAGCCAGCGCCCGCGGCAATTCGGCGACGATGCCCGCGAAAATGATCAACGAGATACCGTTGCCCACGCCACGGGCCGTGATCTGCTCGCCCAACCACATCAAGAAGATGGTGCCGCCAACCAATGTGATGACGGTGGTGGCCCGGAAGAAGAGGCCGGGATCGATAACGACCGCTCCCGACGGCCCCGTCATACCCTCCAATCCAGAGGCGATCCCGTAGCCCTGCAGGGCCGCCAGCAACACCGTGCCATAGCGGGTGTACTGGTTCATCTTCTTGCGGCCGGACTCGCCCTCTTTCTTGAGCTGCTCGAGGTGGGGCGAGACGGTCGTCATCAGCTGCATGATGATCGACGCCGAGATGTAGGGCATGATGTTGAGGGCGAAGATGGTCATCCGCCCCAGCGCGCCACCCGCGAACATGTCGAACATGCCGAGGATGCCGCCCTGATTCTGGCGGAAAACTTCGCCCAGGATCTCGGCGTCGATGCCGGGAACAGGAATGTAGGTGCCGAGCCGGTAAATAATCAGCGCGCCCAGCGTAAACCAGATGCGCCGCTTGAGCTCGGTGGCCTTGGCGAAGGCCCCGAAGTTGATGTTAGCGGCGAGTTGTTCGGCGGCGGACGCCATGACGGGGGGCTAGCTCTCCTTGGGCGGCGGCTCCGACGACATCGCCGCGCCATCCTGTTCGGGCGCGTCGTCCGCCTCTACCGCACGCCTCGGTTCCGTTACCGCGACGCGACCACCGGCCTTTTCGACAGCGCGTACGGCGCCCGCGGAGGCGCCGTTGACCTCGATGGTCAGGGCAGCCGACAGCTCGCCTTCGCCCAGCAACCGCACACCGTGCCGATGACCACTGACCAAACCAGCAGCCCGTAACGTGGCTACGGTGATCGGACTTTGCGAGTCCAACTTACCAGCGTCGATGGCGATTTGCAGCCGACCAACGTTCACGATCTCGTAGCGCTTCTTGAAGATATTGTTGAAACCGCGCTTGGGCAGCCGCCGATAAATCGGCATCTGCCCGCCCTCGAAGCCCTTGATGCTGACGCCAGCGCGCGATTTCTGTCCCTTGTGGCCGCGACCCGCGGTCTTGCCTTTTCCGGAACCAATGCCGCGTCCGACCCGCGTGCGAGGCGCGCGCGCGCCCGCCCGATCGCTCAGTTCGTTCAGTCTCATCGCTCCTCTCCGGCGCGGACTTCGTCATCGACGCGCACGAGATGCGCAACCTTAGCGATCATCCCGCGAACCGCCGGCGTATCCTCCAACTCGGAAGTGCGGTGCATCTTGCCGAGGCCGAGGCCACGCAATGTCGCGCGCTGGTCCTTGGGCCGGCCGATCGGACTGCCGGTCTGGGTGACGCGTACTTTGGGCCGGTTGCCTGTCGCCTGGTCACTCATCGGTCATATCCGCCCCGGCGCTCGCCTCGCGGCGACCCACGAGCTCACTTACCTTCTTGCCGCGCCGGGCCGCCGTCGAGCGCGGCGACATGATATTGCTCAGCGCATGGAAAGTCGCACGTACCATGTTGTAGGGATTGGGGGACCCGATTGATTTGGTCACCACGTCTTGCACCCCGAGCGCCTCGAACACCGCCCGCATGGGCCCGCCGGCGATGATCCCCGTTCCCGGCGGCGCCGAGCGCAACACGACATGGCCAGCCCCGAACCGGCCTTCGACATCGTGATGCAGCGTGCGGCCCTCGCGCAAGGGGACCCGGATCATCCCGCGCTTTGCGGTCTCGGTCGCCTTGCGGATCGCCTCCGGCACCTCGCGCGCCTTGCCGTTGCCGAATCCGACCCGCCCCTTCTGATCGCCGACAATCACCAGCGCTGCGAATCCAAAACGCCGACCGCCCTTGACGACCTTGGCTACCCGGTTAATGCCGACCAGCTTGTCGAGCAAGTCGCCATCTCCCCGGTCGAACTCGGCCGGATTGCGTGCCATGCTTCAGGCGCCTCCCGTTTGCTTAATCATCAGAAGCTGAGCCCGCCCTCGCGGGCGGCTTCGGCGAGCGCCTTGACTCGGCCGTGGTAGAGGTAGCCGCCGCGATCGAACACCACTGTCGCCGCACCGGCCGCCGTCGCCCGCTGCGCGATCAGCTCGCCCACCCTGCGGGCGGCTTCAACGTCACAGCCCTTCTCCAGCGTGCCACGCAGCTCTTTGTCCAAGGTGGACGCCGCCGCAACGGTCACGCCACGAGCATCGTCGATCACCTGGGCATAGATATTCTTGCTCGACCGAAACACCGACAGACGCGGCCGCGCCGTGGCGAGCCCGCGCAATTTGATGCGCGTGCGCCGCTTGCGGCGTTCGAACAATTCGCTTCGGGTCGCCATGATCGGGCCTACTTTTTCTTGCCTTCTTTGCGCTCAACGTACTCATCGAGGTAGCGCACGCCTTTGCCCTTGTACGGCTCGGGCGGACGAAACCCACGGATCTCGGCCGCGACCTGACCGACCCTTTGCCGGTCCGCGCCTGAGATCTTGATCGCTGTCGGGCGAGCGCATTCAGCACTTATCCCGTCGGGCAGCGGATAGACAATCGGGTGCGAATAACCCAGCTGCAAGGTGAGCACATCCGCCTCCACGGCCGCGCGATAGCCGACCCCGTTGATCGCCAGCTCAACCGAATAGCCTGTCGCCACGCCGTTGACGAGATTGTTAACGAGCATGCGCTGCATACCCCACATCGCACGCGCCCGCTTGGACTCGTCGCGCGGTGAAATGCTGATCTTGTCACCATCGAGCGCCGCCACGACATCGTCGACGAGGCACAGACTCAGCTCACCCTTCGGGCCCTTCGCGACGATCTCCTGGCCGCTCAGCTCGACGCTCACCCCTTGGGGAACCTCGACTGCCTTTTGTCCAACCCGCGACATGCGCCTAGATCACGTTGCACAGCACTTCGCCGCCAACATTGGCGACGCGTGCTTCGTTATCGGAAAGAACGCCCTGGGGGGTTGATAGGATCGAGATGCCGAGGCCATCGCGCACCCGCGGCAACTCGCGGATCGAGGAATAGACCCGCCGGCCCGGCCGTGAAACCCGCCAGATTCGTTTGATGACCGGCTCGCCCTCATAGTATTTCAGTTCGATTCGCAGTTCGGGCATCTCAGCCTCGAGCTCTTCGCGCTCGTAACCGCGGATGTAGCCCTCGCGCTGCAGCACTTCGAGCACGCTCACGCGAAACCGCGACGCAGGGCTCCGCACCACGGCGAATCCGTTGCGCTGGCCGTTGCGGATCCGCGTCAACATGTCGCTCAGGGGATCGCTTATCGACATCGAATAGCTCCCGCTACCAGCTCGACTTGACCATGCCGGGGATCTGCCCACTGGACGCCAGATCGCGCAGCGCAATGCGCGACATCTTCAGCTTCCGGTAGTAGCCCCGCGGCCGCCCTGTCACCAAGCAACGGTTGCGCGATCGGGTCGCCGAGCCATCGCGCGGCATTCGCGCGAGTTTGAGGCGCGCGGCGAACCGCTCCTCCGGAGGTAGTAACTGATCGCGCGCCGCGTCCTTGAGCCGTTGTCTCTTGGCCGCGAACCGAACCACCAGACGACGCCGTCTGAGGTCCTTTTCCGTGGAACTCTTCTTGGCCATTCATGGCCTCCGTGATGGGTTAGCTCGTGAACGGCATGCCAAAGGCGGCGAGCAATTCCTTCGCCTCCTCGTCGGTGCCAGCGGTGGTGACGATCACGACATCCATGCCGCGAACTTTGTCGATCTTGTCGTACTCGATCTCCGGGAAAACAATCTGCTCCTTAAGACCGAGGGTGAAATTGCCACGCCCATCGAAACTCCGCGCCGACAGGCCGCGAAAGTCCCTGACACTCGGCAACGCGATGGTAATCAGGCGGTCGAGGAACTCGTACATGCGGGTACGCCGCAGCGTCACCTTGCAGCCGACCTCCATGCCCTCTCGCAGCTTAAAGTTCGAGATCGATTTCTTGGCCTTCGTTATGATCGGCTTCTGACCCGTGATGGCCGCCAGTTCTTCAGCGGCGATGACGATCTGCTTGCCGTCGCGCGAGCCCTCACCGACGCCCATGTTGACGACGATCTTCTCGAGCCTCGGGACCCGCATGGCGTTGGGATAACCAAAGCGCTCCCGCAGCGCCGGACGCACGGTGCTCTCGTATTGTTCGTGAAATCGGGCGGCCATGGCGAATCCTAGACGTCGATGACTTCGCCGGAGGCTTTGGCGAAGCGGACCTTGCGGCCATCCTTGAGGAACTTGTAGCCGATTCGTGACGCCTCGCCGGTCTTGGGATCGACCAGGGCAACGTTGGAAATATGTAGCGCCGCTTCCTTCTCGACGATGCCGCCCGGCTGACCGGCCGAGGGCCGCGTGTGCCGCTTGACCATGTTCGCGCCTTGGACGATCACCCGCTCGCGATCGCGCTGCATCCGCACGATCCGACCCTTGCGGCCTTTGTCGCGGCCGCTGACGACGATAACCTCGTCGCCTCTTCTCAGCCGGAGCTTGTGCGCCATCACAGCACCTCCGGCGCCAGCGAGACGATCCGCATATGCTGCTTGGCCCTGAGTTCGCGCGTCACCGGGCCGAAGATACGGGTTCCGATCGGCTCACCCTGCGGCGTGATCAACACCGCGGCATTGCGATCAAAGCGGATCGCACTGCCATCGGCGCGGCGAATTTCCTTAGCGGTGCGAACGATCACGGCGCGATGGATATCGCCCTTTTTGACGCGACCGCGCGGGATCGCCTCCTTGACCGTCACCACGATCGTGTCGCCGATAGAGGCGCTCCGGCGACGCGTCCCGCCCAGCACCTTGATGCACTGCACGCGTCGGGCGCCCGAGTTGTCCGCGACTTCAAGATTGGTTTCCGCCTGAATCATTGTGTTCCGCCGACCCCAGGCGGGTTGCCGAGTGCATCAGACACGACCTCCCAGGTCTTGGTCTTCGACTTGGGCGCGCACTCCTGGATGCGGACGACGTCGCCCACACCGCACCGGTTCTGCTCGTCGTGCACATGCATCTTCTTGGAGCGGCGGATGAACTTGCCGTACAGCGGGTGGCGCACGCGCCGCTCGACTTGCACGACCACGGTCTTGTCGACCTTGTCACCGACCACCGTGCCCAGAAGTGTACGCCTTGCCATGTCCTGTCCCGCGCTCCCTCAGCTCGCGCGCGCGTGAGCGCCGAGGGCGGTCTTGATCCGGGCGATGTCTCGCCTGACCTGGCCGACCCGCGCGGTGTTTTCCAACTGCCCGCTGGCCCGCTGAAACCGCAGGTTGAAGGCCTCTTTCTTCAGTCCCAAGAGTTGGTCCTGAAGTTCATTGTCGGACTTGCCGCGGAGCTGTTCGGCCTTCATACCTCAAGCCCCTCGCCAAGTCGGGCCACGAAACGCGAGCGCAGCGGCAGCTTGGCCGCGCCCAGCTCGAACGCCTCGCGCGCGATCGCGGCGGAAACCCCGTCGACCTCGAACATGACCCGGCCCGGCTTGACCCGGGCGGCCCAGAACTCGACCGCGCCCTTGCCTTTGCCCATCCGCACTTCGGTCGGCTTCTTGGTCACCGGCACGTCGGGAAAAATGCGTATCCAAACCCGACCCGAACGTTTCATGTGGCGGGTTATCGCGCGCCGACAGGCCTCGATCTGGCGCGACGTCAGCCGGCCAGGCGCCATCGCCTTGAGCCCGTAGGCGCCGAAGTTGAGCTCGGTGCCACCCTTGGCCTGGCCATGGATACGGCCCTTGTGGGCCTTGCGATACTTGGTTCGCTTCGGTTGAAGCATGTTCCGATCGCCTAGCGCGGCGCTCCTTGCTCGTTCATTTTGTTTTCGTGAGCCATCGGGTCATGCTCCAGGATCTCGCCCTTGAACACCCACACCTTGACGCCACAGGTACCGTACGCCGTCTTCGCGGTCTTCTCGCCATAGTCGATGTCGGCCCTGAGGGTATGAAGCGGCACCCGCCCCTCGCGATACCACTCCGTGCGCGCGATCTCGTTGCCGCCCAGACGCCCGCCGCAGTTGATGCGAATCCCCTGGGCGCCGAGCCGCATCGCCGACTGCACCGCCCGTTTCATCGCCCGACGAAACGCGACCCGCCGCTCCAACTGCTGACCGATGTTCTCGGCAATCAACTGCGCATCCACCTCCGGCTTGCGGATCTCGACGATGTTGAGGTGCACCTCACTGTCGGTGATCTCCGCGAGTGCTCGCCGCAACCGTTCGATATCGGCGCCCTTCTTGCCGATGACGACGCCCGGGCGCGCGGTGTGGATGGTGACACGCGCCTTTTTGGTTGGCCGTTCGATGACCACCCGGCTGACCCCGGCCTGGTTCAGTCGGCTCATCAGGTAGCGGCGGATCCGTAGATCTTCGTGCAGCAGGTCGCCATACGCCCGGCCATCGGCGTACCACCGCGAATCCCACGTCCGGTTGATGCCAAGACGCAACCCGATCGGATTGACTTTTTGACCCATCAGGCGGTTTCCTCGCGCTCGCGGACGATGATCCGCAGATTACTGAACGGCTTTTCGATCGCCGCGACACGGCCCCGCGCACGCGGACGCCAACGTTTCATCACCAGCGCCCGGCCCACCGTGGCCTCGGCGACATACAACCGGTCGACGTCGAGCTGGTGATTGTTCTCGGCGTTGGCGATCACCGACTGCAATACCTTGCGCACCTCGCCCGCTATTCGCCGGCGCGAGAAGACCAATTCCGAGAGCGCCTTTTCGACCGCTTTGCCGCGGATCGACTGGGCAACGATGTTGAGCTTGCGCGGGCCGGTCCGCAGACTCCGCGCGATCGCCATCGCCTCATTTTCCGCGAGCCTTCGCGCCGCCGCCGGCTTGCCCATGATCAGACTCTCCTAGCCCGCTTGTTGCCGGAATGTCCGAAGAATGTGCGGGTCGGCGCGAATTCGCCCAACTTATGCCCGACCATCGTTTCGGTCACCAATACCGAGATGAACTTGCGCCCGTTATGGACACCAAAGGTCAGGCCCACGAACTGCGGCAGAACGGTCGAACGCCGCGACCACGTGCGAATTACGGACTTGTGGCCCGATAGTGCGGCCTCCTCGGCTTTCTTGAGGAGGTAGCCATCAACGAACGGGCCTTTCCAAATCGAACGCGCCATCTCTGTCCTCTACTTCGCGCGACGGTCTCGAAGGATGAAGCGATTCGTCGACTTGTTGCGGCGGGTCCGCTTACCCTTGGTCGGCTGGCCCCACGGCGTCACCGGATGCCGACCGCCCGAACTGCGCCCCTCGCCGCCGCCGTGCGGATGATCAATCGGATTCATCGCCACGCCGCGCACCGTCGGGCGCCGCCCGCGCCACCGCGAGCGCCCGGCCTTGCCGAGCTTGATGTTCTTGTTGTCGGCATTCGAGACCGCGCCGATCGTCGCCATCCCGTCCGCCAGCACCATGCGCCGCTCGCCCGACGTCAGCCGCAGCAGCGCGTACCCCGAATCCTTGCCGACCAATTGCGCATACGTGCCCGCCGCGCGTGCGATCTGTCCGCCCTTGCCCGGCTTCATCTCGACGTTGTGGATGATCGTGCCGACCGGGATGTTTCTCATCGGCATCGCGTTGCCAGGCTTGATATCGACGCGCTCGCCAGCCACCACCACATCGCCCTCGCCGACGCGCTGGGGGGCGAGAATGTACGACAGCGCGCCGTCCTGATAGCGCAGCAAGGCGATGAACGCTGACCGGTTAGGATCGTATTCGAGCCGCTCCACCGTCGCCGTAACATCGTGCTTCCGGCGCTTGAGGTCGATCACGCGATAGCTGCGTTTGTGGCCACCGCCACGATGCCAGATCGTGATGCGGCCCTGGTTGTTGCGACCCGCCGTGTCGACCCCGCCCTCGGTCAACGTTTTGACCGGCTTACCCTTCCACAGCCGCGACCTGTCAACTAGGACCAGCTGGCGGCGCGACGGAGTGGTCGGCTTGTAGTTCTTCAGCGCCATGCTAGATGCCAGTCGTGATGTCGAGGGTTTCGCCCTCGGCGAGGGTAACGATAGCCTTCTTGTAAGCGACGCGCCGCCCCCAGCGCCCCCGGAAACGCTTCTTCTTGCCCTGCATTCGGATCGTGTTGACGCCGTTCACCTTGACGGAAAACAGCTCTTCGACCGCGCGCCGGATTTGTGGCTTGGTCGCATCAATCGCAACGCGGAAGGTCACCTGGTTATGTTCCGAGCCGCGGGTCGACTTCTCGGTGATAACCGGGCCACGCACCACATCGTAGGAGCGCTCGCTGATCATCGCAACCGCTCCTGCAGCCGTTCGGCCGCGGCCTGCGTCAACACCAATGTGTCGCGGCGAAGGATATCGAAGACGTTGACGCCGACCTCCGGCAATACGTCGACGCCGGCCACGTTGGCGGCGGCCTTGGAGAAGTTCCCGTCCAACTCGGGGGCGTCAACGATCAACGCCGAACTCCACCCCAGGGCGGAGAGCTTCCTGGCCAGCGTCGCGGTCTTTGCCTCATCCAGCCGCGCCTCATCGACGATCGTGAGCTTGCCTTCCGCGAGCTTGACCGAAAGCGCGGTCTTCAACGCCAAGCGGCGCACTTTCTTCGGCAAGTCGTGGGCATGGGAGCGAACGACAGGACCAAAAATCACCGCGCCGCCGCGCATCTGCGGCGCCCGCCGCGTTCCGGCGCGCGCCCGGCCGGTGCCCTTTTGCTTGTGGGGCTTGGCGGTGCTGCCACGAATCTCGCTGACGCCCTTGGTCTTGTGGGTTCCCGCGCACCGTTTGGCGAGTTGCCAGCCGACCATGCGGTGCAGGATGTCGGGGCGACTGGGTAGACCGAATACCGTCTCGTCCAGCTCGATACTGCCAACCTTGGTCTTCTCCAACGTGGTGACATCGACCTGCATGACCGCTCAGTCCTCGCTCGCCGCCGACGGTCCGGCCGCGCCCTCAGGCATCGGTGTCTCGGCGCTCGTCTCGGCGGCCTCTTGAGGGCTCGCGCCGCCCACGAGACCGGCGGGGAACGGTGCCTCCGCCGGCTGGGGCCGTTTGCACGCATCGCTAATGCGCACCCACGAGCCAGGAGCGCCGGGCACCGCGCCCTTGACCAAGACGAGGCCGCGTTCGGCGTCGGTGGAGACCACGGTCAAGTTCTGAATCGTCGCCCGCTTGCCGCCGAGGCGACCGGCCATCTTCTTGCCCTTGAAGACTCGTCCCGGGTCCTGGCTGTGGCCGGTAGAGCCGTGCGAGCGGTGCGAGACCGAGACGCCATGGGAGGCTTCGAGACCGGCGAAGCCGTGGCGCTTCATGGCCCCGGCGAAGCCCTTGCCAATCGAGGTTCCGGTCACATCGACGCGTTGGCCGGCCACAAAATGCGCGGCCAAGAGTTCGGCGCCAACATCGAGGATCGCGTCCTCGGAAATGCGGAACTCGGCCAGCTTGGCCTTCGGCTCGACCTCGGCCTTGGCGAAGTGACCGCGCAGCGACTTGCCGATATTCTTGGCCTTGGCCCGACCGGCGCCGAGTTGCACGGCGTCGTATCCATCGCTCTCGCGGGTTCGCCGGGCCACGACCTGGCACGCTTCGAGGTGCAGCACGGTGACCGGAATATGAGAACCGGCATCATCGAAGATCCGGGTCATCCCGAGTTTGCGCGCAATGAGCCCGGTCCGCACCTCGGCCCTCTAGAGCTTGATCTCGACGTCGACGCCGGCCGCTAGGTCGAGTTTCATCAAGGCGTCGACGGTCTGCGGAGTCGGGTCGATGATGTCGAGCAGGCGGCGGTGGGTACGAATTTCGAACTGCTCGCGCGATTTCTTATCGATGTGCGGCGAGCGCAGCACCGTGAACTTCTCGATCTTGGTGGGCAGCGGCACCGGACCACGGATCTCAGCGCCCGTGCGTTTGGCGGTATTGACGATCTCGCCGGTCGACTGATCGAGCACGCGATGATCGAACGCCTTGAGGCGGATACGAATGTTCTGGCTTTTGGCCGCCATTGTGATGACCTACTCGACGACTTCGGCGACGACGCCGGCGCCGACCGTGCGGCCGCCCTCGCGGATCGCGAAGCGCAGGCCCTGCTCCATCGCGATCGGCGCGATCAGCTCGATGTCCATCGTCACGTTGTCCCCCGGCATCACCATCTCGACCCCCTCGGGCAACTGAACATGGCCCGTCACATCGGTCGTCCGAAAGTAAAACTGGGGACGGTAGTTGGTGAAGAATGGCGTGTGCCGACCGCCCTCGTCCTTGGTCAGAACGTAAGCCTCAGCCTTGAAACGCGTGTGCGGCAAGATCGAGCCCGGCCGCGCCAGCACCTGACCCCGCTCAACCTCCTCGCGCTTCGTCCCCCGCAATAGACAACCGACATTGTCCCCCGCCTCGCCCTGGTCCAACAGCTTGCGGAACATCTCAACGCCCGTGCACGTCGTCTTCAACGTCTCCTTTAGACCGACGATCTCAACCTCCTCGCCGACCTTCACCACACCCCGCTCAACCCGGCCCGTCACCACCGTCCCCCGACCCGAGATCGAGAACACGTCCTCGATCGGCATCAGGAACGGCTGGTCCTTAGGACGGTCCGGCTGCGGAATGTAAGAATCAACCGCCGCCATCAGCGCCACCACGCTCGCCCGACCCGAGGTCTCCTCGCCGGGGCCCTCAAGCGCATACAGCGCCGAGCCCTGGATCACCGGGATATTGTCGCCCGGGTACTCATACACCGACAACAGCTCCCGCACCTCAAGCTCGACCAGCTCCAACAGCTCCGGGTCATCAACCTGGTCCACTTTGTTCAGGTAAACAACGATCGCCGGAACACCAACCTGGCGCGCCAGCAAGATGTGCTCGCGCGTCTGCGGCATCGGACCGTCCGCCGCCGACACCACCAAGATCGCCCCATCCATCTGGGCTGCCCCCGTGATCATGTTCTTCACGTAATCAGCGTGCCCCGGGCAATCCACGTGCGCGTAGTGCCGATTCTCAGTCTCGTACTCAACGTGCGCCGTCGCGATCGTGATGCCCCGCGCCTTCTCCTCTGGCGCCTTGTCGATCTGGTCGTATGCCGTGAACGTCGCCCCCCCAGACTCTGCCAGAACCTTCGTGATAGCAGCCGTCAACGTCGTCTTGCCATGATCGACATGGCCAATCGTTCCCACATTGCAGTGCGGCTTCGTACGCTCGAATTTCGCTTTCGACATTGGCTTTCGTCTCCGTCACCAACCGCGTCCGACCGTCTGGTCAGGCGAGCTTCGCTCTCACTTCTTCCGACACCGACTGCGGCACTGGCGAGTAATGATCGAAGCGCATCGTGAACTGCGCCCGGCCCTGACTCATCGAGCGCAAGCTGTTGACATACCCGAACATGTTGGCCAGCGGCACCGTGGCGGTGATGACAACGGCACCGGCCCGCATCTCCGTCCCCGATATCTGGCCGCGACGACTGTTCAGGTCGCCGATCACATCGCCCATGTGCTCGCTTGGCGTTACGACCTCGATCGCCATGAGCGGCTCAAGCAGCCGCGGCGCGGCCTTCAAGGCCAACTCGCGGAACGCCGTGCGCGAAGCGATCTCGAAGGCAAGCGCGCTCGAATCGACATCGTGGCTGGCGCCGTCGACAAGTGTAGCCCTGAAGTCGATGAGCGGGAAGCCAGCCAAAACGCCCGATTCAGCCGCCGATAGGACGCCCTTCTTAACCGAGGCGACAAACTCCCTCGGCACCGAGCCGCCCACCACAGAGCTTTCGAAGACTGCCCCGCCGCCGGCCTCCAGAGGCTCAACCCGGAGCTTGACGCGCGCGAACTGTCCGGCGCCGCCGGTCTGCTTCTTGTGGATATGATCGATCTCCGCGACCGCCGAGATGGTCTCGCGATAGGCCACCTGCGGGGCGCCGACGTTCGCATCGACCGTGAACTCGCGCCGCAGCCGATCGACCAGAACCTCAAGGTGCAGTTCGCCCATGCCCTTGAGGATGGTCTGCCCGCTATCGGCATCGGTCGTTACCCGAAACGACGGGTCCTCCGCCGCGAGCCGGGCAAGCGCCATCGCCATCTTGTCCTGATCGTTCTTTGTCTTGGGCTCGACCGCGATCTCCATTACCGGATCCGGGAAGCTCATGTTTTCGAGCACGACAGGCGCGGTCACGGCGCACAAGGTATCGCCCGTCGTGGTGTATTTCAGCCCGGCGATGGCGACGATATCGCCGGCGCGCGCCTCTTTGATGTCCTCGCGGCTGTTGGCATGCATCTGTAGCATGCGCCCAACCCGCTCACGCTTGTCCTTGCCGGCATTGAGGATCGTCGTCCCCGTTTCTAGAATGCCGGAATAGATCCGCACGAAGGTCAGCGTGCCGACATAGGGGTCGGTCATGATCTTGAAGCCGAGCGCCGCCAACGGCTCGTCATCGGAACTCGCACGCTCGACCGGCTCGTCGGTCCCGGCCTTCAAACCGACGATCGACGGCACATCGGTCGGCGCCGGCAGGTAATCGACAACCGCATCCAACAGCGGTTGCACGCCCTTGTTCTTGAATGCCGAGCCGTTGAGCACGGGAACGAACGTACCGGCGACAGTGCCCGCGCGAATGCAGCGCTTGAGCGTTGCCTCGTCGGGCTCCCGGCCGTCGAGATAAGCTTCCAACGCCACATCGTCCAGCACGACGGCGGTCTCGACCAGCTTGGCCCGCCATTCAGCCGCCTGTTCGGCCAGGGCCGCCGGCACCTCGCCCACCACCATCTCGGCGCCCAGGGTCTCCTCGTTCCAGACAACGCTGCACATACCGACGAGATCGATGATGCCGAGGTAGTCGCTCTCGGCGCCGATCGGCAGCTGCACGACCAGCGGCACCGCCGCCAAGCGCCCGCGAATCATCTCGACGCACCCGAAAAAATCCGCGCCAACCCGGTCCATCTTGTTGATCAGGCAGAGGCGCGGCACGCCATAGCGGTCAGCCTGCCGCCATACCGTCTCGGTTTGCGGCTCGACCCCGGCAACGCTATCGAACACCGCCACCGCGCCGTCCAAGATCCGCAGACTGCGCTCGACCTCAATCGTGAAGTCGACGTGACCTGGGGTATCGATGATGTTGATATGGTGGTCGCGCCAGGCGCAGGTGGTCGCCGCCGAGGTAATGGTGATGCCGCGCTCTTGCTCCTGCTCCATCCAGTCCATGGTCGCGGTGCCATCGTGCACCTCGCCCATCTTGTAGGAGCGGCCGGTGTAGTAAAGGATGCGCTCCGTCGTCGTGGTCTTGCCGGCATCGATGTGGGCCATGATGCCGATGTTGCGGTAGCGCTCTAGTGGGGTGAGGCGGGGCATGGTGACGCTCTCGCTACCAGCGGTAGTGCGCAAAGGCTTTGTTCGCGTCGGCCATGCGATGCGCGTCTTCGCGCTTCTTCACCGCCGAGCCCCGATTGTTGGCGGCATCCATCAGCTCGGCCGACAGACGCCCTGTCATCGTCGTCTCGGAGCGCGCACGCGCGGCCGCGATTACCCAGCGGATGGCCAGTGCCTGGCTGCGATCCGATCTCACCTCAACCGGCACTTGATACGTGGCGCCGCCGACCCGCCGCGAGCGGACCTCAACCGACGGCCGGACATTGCTCAGCGCCTCGTGGAAGACCTTTAGGGGCTCCTGCCCGCTCCGGTCCTGGATACGGTCGAATGCTTGATACACGATGGTCTCGGCCACCGACTTCTTGCCAGCGAACATCAACGAGTTCATGAACTTCGTCAGCACCTGATCGCCGAACTTCGGGTCCTTAAGGACCTCGCGCCGCTCCGCGGCCCGCCTACGTGACATTGCCCTGGTCCTACTTGGGGCGCTTGGCGCCGTACTTCGACCGCCGCTGGCGGCGATCGCCCACGCCTTGGGTGTCGAGGACACCGCGAATAACGTGGTAGCGGACGCCGGGCAAATCCTTAACCCGACCGCCGCGGATCATAACAACGGAATGCTCTTGGAGATTGTGCCCCTCGCCCGGGATGTAGCTCGTGACCTCAAAACCGTTGGTCAGCCGCACCCGCGCCACCTTGCGCAACGCCGAGTTGGGTTTCTTGGGCGTCGTCGTGTAGACACGCATGCACACGCCCCGCTTCTGCGGGCACTTGTCGAGCGCCGGCACCTTGTTGCGAACAATGGGCCGCTGGCGCGGCTTTCGGATCAATTGATTAATCGTTGGCATTTACGAAGGTACCTTCGACCTCACCGTATTCACGTGCCGGGCTCGTGGCTCGCATTGTGGACTCGAGACTCGCCTTGTGTCGGATGCGCGCGAAGCCCCGGCGGCAGACACCACGCAATGCGCAACGCCGGCACCCAGGTACGCGCCCCTAAAACGGGTCGTTATTCATCGCCAAACAAAAACCCGGCGCAGCGTCTAGGTGATTTCACCTACCGTCCTGCGCCGAATAGGCCTGCATCGTAGTAAGGCCGCCAAGAGGCGTCAAGAGAAAACGGCGAGTTCCATAACCGATTCAAACGGCTAGCCGGCTTTTGCCGCGGCAGCACGGCATCAGACAGGGCAACAGCCCATCCGGCGCCGTCGAACTGCTCCTTACGGAGCGTTCATGGCCCAGCGTTAGGCCCGAGACGCCGGCGAGCGCGACGCTCAGGCAATGCTGGCCGCCTCCCCCTTGTCGGCAGCCGCCGCTGCCGCTGCCGCCTCGCGCTCTTCGATCTCGCGCGCGCGTGCCGCCGCCATCGCGTCCTCGATCTCCTGATCGCGATCCGCCGCGATCTGTCTCGCCTTGTTCATCATCGCGCCAGTGCCGGCCGGGATCAGTCGCCCGACGATGACGTTTTCCTTCAAGCCCACGAGGTTGTCGACCCGCCCCGAGACGGCCGCCTCGGTGAGCACCCGGGTGGTCTCCTGGAACGACGCGGCGGATATGAAGGAACCGGTCTGCAGCGACGCCTTGGTAATGCCGAGCAGGACCGGATCGGCCATCGCAGGTTTGCGTTTCTCGGCCCGAGCGACGACGTTGACCTGCTCGAATTCGCGCCGATCGATCTGCTCGCCGATGAGAAGGGCGGTCTCGCCGGGGTCAGTGATCTCCACCTTCTGCAGCATCTGCCGGGTGATCACCTCGATGTGCTTGTCGTTGATCTTGACGCCCTGGAGGCGGTACACCTCCTGGATCTCGAAGACCAGGTATCGGGCCAACGCCTCGACGCCAAGGATCTGCAAGATGTCGTGGGGAACCGGATTGCCATCGAGCAATAGATCGCCCTTCTCGATGAAATCGCCCTCGTGCACCCCGATGTGTTTTCCCTTGGGCACCATGTACTCGACCGGATCGCCTTCTTCGGGGCGAACAATGATACGGCGTTTGGCCTTGTAGTCCTTGCCAAACTCGACCCGACCCGAGATTTCACTCATGACCGCGTGGTCTTTGGGCCGGCGCGCCTCGAATAGCTCCGCGACCCGCGGCAGCCCCCCTGTGATATCGCGCGTCTTGGACGATTCACGGGGAATGCGCGCGAGGACGTCGCCGGCTCTGATCTCATCGCCATCCTCGACCGACAGGATAGCGTCGACCGACAAGAAGTAACGCGCCTCGAGGCCGTTGCCGAGCGTCACCACTTCGCCACTCTTGTCACGCAGCGTGATACGCGGTCGCAGCTCACTTCCGTGCGGCTGTTGGCGCCAATCGACGACCACCTTGGTCGCGATGCCCGTCGCCTCATCGACATAACCGCGGATCGAAACGCCCTCGACGAGATCACGATACGAAACGATGCCCTCCCGCTCGGCGATGATCGGCAACGTGTAGGGATCCCACTCGATCAGTTTGTCGCCCCTGGTAACGGCCGCGCCATCGTCGTGCAGCAGCCGCGCGCCATAGGGAACCTTGTGGCGCGCCTTTTCGCGACCGTTCTCGTCGATGACGGTGACTTCGCAGTTTCGACCCATCACCACCAAACGATCGGCACTGTCGGTAATGACGTTACGGTTATTGATCTTGACCTTGCCGTCGTAGGCGACCTCGACGCTCGACTGCTCGGCGAGCTGGGCTGTGCCCCCAATATGGAAGGTTCGCATGGTCAGCTGGGTACCAGGCTCACCAATCGACTGAGCGGCGATCACCCCGACGGCTTCGCCGATATTGACGGCGGTACCGCGGGCAAGGTCGCGGCCGTAGCAGGTGCCGCACACGCCAGTGCCAGTCTCGCAGGTCAGAACCGAGCGGATCATCACGGATTCGATCCCCGCCGTCTCGACCCGATCACACACCAACTCGTCGATGACGTGGCCAGCCTCGACGATGACCTCGCCAGAGATCGGATCCACCACGCTGATCGCCACCGTGCGCCCGAGGATGCGATCGCCCAGCGGCACGATCACGTCGCCGCCCTCGATCACCTCGCTCACGGTAATGCCGGCGGTGCTGCCGCAATCGCGCTCGACGATGATGCAGTCCTGGGCGACGTCGACCAGACGCCTGGTCAGATAGCCTGAGTTCGCCGTCTTCAGGGCGGTATCGGCCAGCCCCTTGCGCGCACCGTGCGTGGAATTGAAGTACTCGAGGACGGTCAGCCCCTCCTTGAAGTTGGAGATGATCGGAGTCTCGATGATCTCGCCCGAGGGCTTGGCCATCAGCCCGCGCATCCCAGCGAGCTGCTTCATCTGGGCCGCCGAGCCGCGGGCGCCGGACGTCGCCATCATATAGATCGAGTTCTGCGGCAAACGGCGCCCGGTCTTCGTATCGATCACCTGGTCGACCTCCGAGATCGCCTTCATCATCTCGTCGGCCACCCGGTCAGTGCACTGCGCCCAGGCATCAAGGACCTTGTTGTAGCGTTCGCCGTGGGTGATGAGCCCATCTTGGTACTGCTGGTCGTATTCCATGACCAGGTCGCGCGTCCCGTTGACCAGTGCATCCTTGGTATTGGGCACCACCATGTCGTCCTTGCCGAACGATATACCGGCACGGCACGCATGATCAAAACCAAGCGCCATGATGCGGTCGGCGAACAACACCGTCTCCTTCTGCCCGCAGTGGCGATAGACGACGTCGATCAGCGTGCTGACTTCCTTTTTTGTCAGCAAACGATTGGCGAGGTCGAAGCTGATCTTGGGATGGCGCGGCAGTATTTCGCCGATGAGCATCCGCCCGGGCGTGGTCTCGACCCGCAGAACAATGTCCTGCCCCTCCGCATCCACGGTCCGATAGCGGGCCCGGACCTTGGCGTGCAGACTCGTCGTGTCGGCCGCGAGCGCCCGCTCGATCTCGGCGGTGTCGGCGAACACGCTGCCCTCGCCGGGCTCGCCCTCACGCTCGAGGGTCAGATAGTAAAGACCCAGCACGATATCTTGCGAGGGGACGATGATCGGTTTGCCGTTGGAAGGACTGAGGATGTTGTTGGTCGACATCATCAGCACCCTGGCCTCGAGCTGGGCTTCGAGCGCGAGCGGCACGTGCACCGCCATCTGATCGCCGTCGAAGTCGGCGTTGAACGCGGTGCAAACCAACGGGTGCAGTTGGATCGCCTTGCCCTCGATCAACACCGGCTCGAACGCCTGAATGCCGAGGCGGTGGAGCGTGGGCGCCCGGTTGAGAAGCACCGGATGCTCGCGGATGACCTGTTCGAGGATATCCCACACCTCGGGCCGCTCCAGCTCGACCATTTTCTTGGCCATCTTGATGGTGGCGGCGAGCCCCAACACCTCGAGCCGCGAGTAAATGAAGGGCTTGAATAGTTCAAGCGCCATCTTCTTCGGCAGCCCGCACTGGTGCAGCTTGAGCTCCGGCCCGACGACGATCACCGAGCGCCCCGAATAGTCGACGCGCTTGCCCAGCAGGTTCTGCCGGAACCGGCCTTGCTTGCCCTTGAGCATGTCGCTCAACGACTTCAAGGGCCGTTTGTTGGCGCCGGTAATGACGCGCCCGCGACGGCCGTTGTCGAACTGGGCGTCGACCGCTTCCTGCAGCATGCGCATTTCGTTGCGCACGATGATGTCGGGCGCCCGCAATTCGATCAGGCGCTTGAGCCTGTTGTTACGATTGATGACGCGGCGATAGAGATCGTTCAGATCCGAGGTGGCGAAACGCCCGCCGTCAAGTGGCACGAGGGGCCGCAGATCGGGGGGGATCACCGGAATCACGGTCAGGATCATCCATTCCGGCCGGTTGCCGGACTGGATGAACGACTCGATCAGCTTCAATCGCTTGCCCAGCTTCTTGGGCTTGACCACCGACGTGGTCTCGGCGATCTCGACGCGCAGTTCATCACGGGTGCGTTCGAGATCGATCGCCGCCAGCATGGCGCGAACGGCGGCGGCCCCGATGCCGGCGCTGAACGCATCCTCGCCGTATTCGTCCTGGGCCTCGTAGTACTGCTCCTCGCTCAACAGCTGGCCGACCTTGAGCGGTGACAGGCCCGGTTCGGTGACCACGAAGTACTCGAAATAGAGCACCCGCTCGAGGTCTTTGAGCGTCATGTCGAGGGCGAGGCCGATGCGCGAGGGCAGCGACTTCAAAAACCAGATGTGCGCCACCGGGGCGGCCAGCTCGATGTGACCCATGCGCTCGCGCCGCACCTTGGAGAGCGTGACCTCGACGCCGCACTTTTCACAGGTGATGCCGCGGTACTTCATCCGCTTGTACTTGCCGCACAAGCACTCGTAGTCCTTGTTCGGCCCGAAGATGCGGGCGCAGAACAGCCCATCGCGCTCGGGCTTGAAGGTCCGGTAGTTGATCGTCTCCGGTTTCTTGATCTCGCCATACGACCAGGAGCGAATGCGCTCTGGGCTCGCAAGGGAGATCTTGATCTGGTCAAAGGTCTGGGCGGTGCCGACCTGGCCGAAGATCTTCATCAACTCGTTCATTACATACTCCTTGCTGCGTGGTCCTGCCGTGTCTCAGTAGGAACGCTGCGTCAGGTCGACGTTGAGGCCGAGCGATTGCAGTTCCTTGACCAGCACGTTGAACGATTCCGGTATGCCGGCCTCGAAGGTGTCGTCGCCGCGCACCACGGCCTCATAGACCTTGGTCCGTCCGGCCACGTCGTCCGACTTCACGGTCAGCATCTCCTGCAGGGTGTAGGCGGCGCCATAAGCCTGGAGCGCCCACACCTCCATCTCGCCGAAGCGCTGGCCGCCAAACTGCGCCTTGCCCCCCAGTGGCTGCTGAGTGACCAGGCTGTAAGGCCCGATCGACCGGGCGTGGATCTTGTCGTCGACCAGGTGATGAAGTTTCAGCATGTAGATGTAGCCGACGGTCACGTCGCGATCGAACTGCTGACCGGTGCGGCCGTCGCTCAACGTCACCTGACCGCTGCTGTCCAGCCCAGCCTGCTCCAGAAGTTCGACGATGTCGGCCTCGTTCGCCCCGTCGAATACCGGCGTCGCGAACGGCACGCCGGCGCGCATGTTGCCGGCGAGTTCGGTCAGTTCCCCCTCAGCGAGTCCGCGAATCGCCTGGTCATAGTGGGTCTTGCCGTAGATGCCCTTGAGTTGGCGCTTGAGCTCGTCGATCTTGCCGCTGCGCTGCATCCGGTCGAGAATCTCGCCAATGCGCCGTCCCAGCCCGGCCGAGGCCCAGCCGAGATGAGTCTCCAGGATCTGTCCGACATTCATCCGCGAGGGCACACCGAGCGGGTTGAGGACGATATCGACGGCGGTGCCATCATCGAGGTACGGCATATCCTCAACCGGCGCGATTTTCGAGATCACGCCCTTGTTGCCATGCCGCCCAGCCATCTTGTCGCCCGGCTGCAGCTTCCTTTTGACGGCGACAAAGACCTTGACCATTTTCATGACGCCCGGCGAAAGCTCGTCGCCACGTTGCAGCTTCTCGACCTTGTCCACGAAGCGTTTCTCGAGGTGGCCGCTGGCGTGGTCGAACTGCTTCTTGAGGGCCTCGATATCGGACATCACCTTGGCCTCCTTGAGGCCGAGCTGCCACCACTGACCACGGGTCAATTCGTCCAGCAAGGCATCGGTGATCTTGCCGCCGGTCTTGACGCCCTTAGGTCCGCTGGTCGCATTGCGCCCCAACAGCAAGCCCTTCAGGCGGTCGTACGTGTTGCGATCAAGGATCGCCTGCTCGTCGTCACGATCCTTGGCGAGGCGTTCGATCTCCTCGCGCTCAATGGCCAGCGCCCGCTCGTCCTTGTCGACGCCGTGGCGCGAGAAAACACGGACCTCCACGACCGTACCCTGGCCGCCGGGCGGCAGCCGCAGCGAGGTATCGCGAACGTCTGACGCCTTCTCGCCGAAAATGGCGCGCAGGAGTTTCTCCTCCGGCGTCATCGGCGATTCGCCCTTGGGCGTTATCTTGCCCACAAGGATGTCCGACGGCCCCACCTCGGCGCCGACATAAACCATGCCGGCCTCGTCGAGGTTGCGCAGCCCCTCTTCGCCAACGTTGGGGATATCGCGCGTGATCTCCTCCTGCCCTAGCTTGGTATCGCGCGCCATCACTTCGAATTCCTCGATGTGGATCGAAGTGAACACGTCGTCGCGCACCATGCGCTCGGAGATCAGGATCGCATCCTCAAAGTTGTAGCCACCCCATGGCATGAAGGCGACCAGCACGTTACGCCCGACGGCGAGCTCGCCAAAGCGGGTCGAGGGCCCATCGGCGAGCACGTCGCCGGCTTGCACCGCGTCGCCGACCCTCACCAACGGGCGTTGGTTGATGCAGGTGTTCTGGTTAGAACGCTGGAACTTGAGAAGGTTGTAGATGTCGACCGTCGAGGTTGACAGATCGGTCTCGGCCGTCGCGCGCACCACGATTCGCGTCGCATCGACCTGGTCGACGATCCCGACCCGCTTGGCGACGATGGTGACGCCCGAATCGCGAGCGACAATCTCCTCCATCCCGGTTCCCACCAGCGGGGCCTCGGCTTGCATCAAGGGTACCGCTTGGCGCTGCATGTTCGAGCCCATCAACGCGCGATTGGCATCGTCGTTCTCGAGGAACGGGATCAGCGCGGCCGCGACCGACACCACCTGCTTGGGCGAAACGTCGATGTACTCGATCGTATCGGGATGCACGAGGACGAAATCGCCGCCCTTCCGGCAACTCACGAGATCGGAAACAAAGCGCCCGCGGGCGTCGATCTCGGCGTTGGCCTGAGCGATCGTGTGCTTGCCCTCGTCGATCGCCGACAGGTACTGGACCTCGTCTCTGACCCGCCCCTTGGCGACTGTGCGATAGGGGGTTTCGATGAAGCCGTATTTGTTGACTCGCGCATAGGTGGCGAGCGAGTTGATCAGCCCGATGTTCGGTCCCTCGGGCGTCTCGATCGGGCAGATGCGACCATAATGCGTCGGATGTACGTCGCGGACCTCGAAGCCGGCCCGCTCGCGGGTCAGGCCGCCGGGGCCGAGCGCCGACAGCCGACGCTTGTGCGTGATCTCGCTCAACGGGTTGGTTTGGTCCATGAACTGCGAGAGCTGCGAGGAGCCGAAAAATTCGCGCACCGCCGAAGCAGCCGGCTTGGCGTTGATGAGGTCATGGGGCATGACGGTATCAATCTCGACCGAACTCATACGTTCGCGGATCGCCCGCTCCATCCGCAACAGGCCGACGCGGTATTGATTCTCGAGCAACTCGCCGACCGAGCGCACGCGACGGTTGCCGAGATGGTCGATGTCGTCGATGTCGCCGCGGCCGTCTTTGAGTTCGACCAACGTCTTAACGACGGCCAGAATGTCCTCGTTACGCAGAACGCGCACCGAATCGTCGGTCTCCATCCCCAAGCGTGCGTTCATCTTCACGCGACCGACCGCAGAAAGATCGTAGCGCTCCGGATCGAACAACAAGCCGCGGAACAGATTGTCGGCGGTCTCCTCGGTCGGGGGCTCGCCCGGGCGCATCACCCGATAGACCTCCATCAACGCCTTGACGCGATCGTTGTTCTTGTCGGCCATCATGGTGTTGCGGATGTAGGCGCCGACCGTCACGTGATCGATCATCAGCGTTGGAATGACGGCGACATCCGCTTCATCGAGGACCGCCACGATCTCCTCGGTGATTTCCTCACCCGCTTCGAGGTAGATCTCGCCGGTCGCCTCATTGACGATATCCAGAGCGGCGTAGCGGCCGACGAGTTGGGACGCATCCACCAGCAGGTTCTTAAGACCATCGGCTTCAAGCTGTTTGGACAGGCGCGGCGTCATCTTACTGCCGGCCTCGGCCATCACCTTGCCGTTCTTGGCGTTGACGAGGTCGTTGAGGAGCTTCAGGCCACGCAGGCGCTCGTCGTCGAAGGGGGTCTTCCAGCCCTTTTTGTGCCGCTTGTAGTCGACGGTGCGGTAAAAATACCGAAGTATCCCCTCGGCACTCAGGCCCAATGCGAACAGCAGGGTCGTTACCGGAATCTTGCGGCGCCTATCGATGCGCACGAAAACGATGTCCTTCGCGTCGAACTCGAAATCCAGCCACGAGCCGCGGTAGGGGATCACGCGAGCCGCGAACAAGAGCTTGCCGGACGAATGCGTCTTGCCCTTGTCGTGATCGAAGAATACGCCCGGCGAGCGGTGCATCTGGCTGACGATAACGCGCTCTGTTCCGTTGACGACGAAGGTCCCGTTCTTCGTCATCAGAGGCATATCGCCCATGTAGACGTCTTGCTCTTTGATATCGAGCACCGACTTGGCCTGGGTCTCTTCGTCGACCTCGAAGACGATCAGGCGCAAGGCTACCTTGAGCGGCGCCCCGTAGGTCATGCCGCGCTGCTGGCACTCCTCGACGTCGTACTTCGGCTCCTCGAGCTCGTATTTGACGAACTCCAGAGACGAGGTCTCGGCGAAATCGTTGATGGGAAAGACCGACTTGAAGACGCCTTGCAGTCCGGTGTCGCCGCGCGTCCCGGTCAGCTCATCGCTCTGCAGGAACTTCTTGTAAGAACTCTGCTGAATCTCGATCAGATTCGGCATTGAGGCGATTTCGGGGATGCGTCCAAAGCTGCGGCGGACACGTTTGCGCCCCATCAGGGATTGCGCCATGAGTGCTCCTTGTCCAACGTTACGGCCTTCGGCCCGGGAACCGTGCGCCATCACGGCGCGGGGGGCTGCGCGCCACTCCGCATCGGGCGCCGATACGCCGCGTCGTCGATGTCGCGGGCGCCAGCGCTCAAGAACGCGCTGGCGTTAACAAGCTTAGGAACAACCAACGGTTATCTGATCTCAACCGTGGCGCCGGCCCCTTCGAGTTGCTCCTTCAGCTTCTGAGCCTCGTCCTTGGGCACGCCCTCCTTGATCTCCTTGGGAGCGCTCTCGACCAAGTCCTTGGCTTCCTTCAATCCGAGCCCGGTGATGACCCGAACCTCTTTGATGACATTGATTTTCTTCTCGCCGAAGCTCGCCAGCACCACGGTGAACTCGGTCTGTTCCTCTTCGCCCGCGGCTTCGCCCGCTGCGGGCGCCGCAGCCATGGCCACCGGCGCGGCGGCCGAAACGCCCCATTTTTCCTCGAGCATCGAGGCGAGCTCCGAGGCCTCAAGCACCGTCAACGTCGAGAGATCGTCCGCCAACTTCAATAGATCCGCCATTGTTCCTCCATCTCCACGCTTCGCACCGGCATCGCGCTGTTCCGCGAGCCGGCGGGTTTGGGTCAGTCGTCCTTATTCTTCGCGCTGTAAGCGGCGAGCACCCGCGCGAACTGGCCGCCAGGCGCCTGTAACACGGCCGCGAGCTTGGTGGCCGGCGCCTTCAGCGCGCCGACCAGTCGTCCTCGCAGCTCGTCGAGCGACGGCATGGCCGCCAACGCCTTGACGCCATCGGCGCTCAAGAGCGTCTCGCCCATCGCGCCGCCGATGATAATTAGTTTGTCGTTCTTCCGGGCATAGGCGGCGACCGCCTTCGGCGCCGACGTCACGTCGGTCGAGAACGCGATCGCCGTCGGCCCGGTGAAGAACTCACTCAGCGCATCATAGCGGGTGCCCGCGAGCGCACGGCGCGTCAGCCGATTCTTGGTGACCGTGAAGCGCGCCCCGACGTCCCGCGCGCTACGCCGCAGCTCGGTCATCTCGGCAACGTCGAGGCCGCTGTAGTGCGCAACGACCACGACCTCGGCATCGCGCAGGGTCTGGCTCAGCCCGTCGATCCAATTCTCTTTCGCTACTCGGTCCACTATTCTCGTCCTTGCTTCACGCGCGCTCCTGTTTGGCCCCTCGACCGCTCCGAATTTGGCCCCTCGACCGCCCCGAACGCCTCAGCTGGTGCCGGAACTCATCAACCAGCCAGGGTGGCCACGTCGAGCTTCACGCCGACGGCCATGGTCGCGCTGAGGGCCGCCTTCTTGATGTAGATCCCCTTCGCCCCGCTGGGTTTGGCTCGGTTGATGGCGTCCACGAATGCCACCACGTTCTCGGTGAGCGCCTCCTCGCTGAAGCTCGCCTTGCCGACGCCCGCGTGCACGAGGCCCGCCTTTTCGACGCGAAACTCGACCTGTCCGCCCTTGACGCTGCGCACCGCCTCGCCCACGTCATGCGTCACCGTGCCAAGCTTGGGGTTGGGCATCAGGCCGCGCGGACCGAGAATGCGCCCGAGCTTGCCGACGATGGCCATCATATCCGGTGTCGCGACGCAGCGGTCGAAATTGAGCTCCCCGGACTGTATTTTTTCGGCCAGATCTTCGGCGCCGACGATATCCGCCCCCGCCTCGCGCGCCTCGTCGGCCTTGCCGCCCTTGGCGAAGACCGCGACGCGCACCGACTTGCCGGTGCCATGGGGCAGCGCAACCACGCCACGCATCAGCTGGTCGGCATGGCGCGGGTCGACCCCGAGATTCATCGCGAGTTCGATGGTTTCGTCGAACTTGGCCGTCGCGCCCGCCTTGGCGAGCTTGACCGCATCCTTGAGCGGATAGGCCTTGGCCCGGTCGAGAGCCTCGAGCACCACGCGCCGTCGCTTGCCAGATTTCGCCATCGCTCTTATCCCGTCACTTCGAGGCCCATCGAGCGTGCCGAGCCTGCCACCATGCGGCAGGCCGCCTCGATGTCGTTGGCATTGAGATCAACCATCTTTTTCTCGGCGATTTCCCGGACCTGCGCCGCCGTCACCTGCCCCACCACCTCGTCGCGTCCCGCCTCTGCGGCGCCCTTTTCGATGCCGGCCGCGACCTTTAAGAAGTGCGACACGGGCGGCGTCTTCATGATGAAGCTGAACGACTTGTCCGCGTAGACCGTGATCGTCGTCGGCACCGGCACGCCTTGTTCGACGTTCTGGGTCTGGGCGTTGAACGCCTTGCAGAACTCCATGATATTGAGGCCCCGCTGACCGAGCGCGGGCCCGATCGGCGGCGACGGACTCGCCTGTCCAGCCGGGACCTGCAACTTGATGTAGCCGCTTATTTTCTTCGCCATTTATACTCCTCGGGACGCCGGCGCCCCGATCACACCTTTTCTACTTGCGAGTATTCAAGCTCGACTGGCGTCGGCCGGCCGAAGATCGACACCGTGACCTTGAGACGCGCGCGCTCCTCCTGCACATCCTCGACGTGACCGTTGAAGGAGGTGAACGGGCCATCACACACCCGTACTTGCTCGCCGATCTCGAACGTGATCGATGGCTTTGGCCGTTCGATCCCTTCCTGCACCTGGCGCATGATGCGGTCGGCCTCACGGGCGCTGATCGGCGTCGGCCGCGAACCGAAGCCCAGGAACCCACTGATCTTGGGCGTGTTCTTGACCAGATGGTAGGCC
Source organism: Alphaproteobacteria bacterium (assembly GCA_965226045.1). Classification (GTDB taxonomy): domain Bacteria; phylum Pseudomonadota; class Alphaproteobacteria; order VGEJ01; family VGEJ01; genus CBDDBU01. The sequence continues at coordinate 13,757 of CBDDBU010000027.1, read as the reverse complement.
TCGTCGGTCATTTCCATCTTGATCAGCACGTAGCCTGGAAAGAACTTGCGCTCGGCACTGACCTTCTGGCCGCGCCGCATCTCGACGACCTCTTCCACTGGCACCAGTATTTGCTCGAACATCTCGCCCATGCCCTGGGCATCGGCCTTCTCGCGCAGACTCTGCGCCACTTTGCGCTCGAAGCCCGAGTAAACGTGGACGATGTACCACTTCTGGGTCGATACCGCCGCGCTCGTTTCCACCACGCTCATGCGCCCAACCCCAGCATTCCGCGTACCGCGAGCGATAGCACCTGGTCGACCAGAAAAAAGAATATGGCCGCCAGCGCCACCATGATGAACACCATCACGGTCGTGATCCCGGTTTCCTTGCGCGTCGGCCAGGTCACCTTGGCGACCTCCTGGCGCACCTGGCGGACAAATAGAGCCGGGCTCACTCGATGGGCGGCGGCGCCCGAGTCGCTCTTCGCCATCGCTCAGGCCTCCAGCCAGTCGGCGCGACCCGCGGCGGCGGCGCTCATGCGACTGGCAGGAGTGGAGGGACTCGAACCCACAACCCCCGGTTTTGGAGACCGGTGCTCTGCCAATTGAGCTACACTCCTCCGGCCGTGATTCACCGCCATTGTGATGACCTACTCGACGACTTCGGCGACGACGCCGGCGCCGACCGTGCGGCCGCCCTCGCGGATCGCGAAGCGCAGGCCCTGCTCCATCGCGATCGGCGCGATCAGCTCGATGTCCATCGTCACGTTGTCCCCCGGCATCACCATCTCGACCCCCTCGGGCAACTGAACATGGCCCGTCACATCGGTCGTCCGAAAGTAAAACTGGGGACGGTAGTTGGTGAAGAATGGCGTGTGCCGACCGCCCTCGTCCTTGGTCAGAACGTAAGCCTCAGCCTTGAAACGCGTGTGCGGCAAGATCGAGCCCGGCCGCGCCAGCACCTGACCCCGCTCAACCTCCTCGCGCTTCGTCCCCCGCAATAGACAACCGACATTGTCCCCCGCCTCGCCCTGGTCCAACAGCTTGCGGAACATCTCAACGCCCGTGCACGTCGTCTTCAACGTCTCCTTTAGACCGACGATCTCAACCTCCTCGCCGACCTTCACCACACCCCGCTCAACCCGGCCCGTCACCACCGTCCCCCGACCCGAGATCGAGAACACGTCCTCGATCGGCATCAGGAACGGCTGGTCCTTAGGACGGTCCGGCTGCGGAATGTAAGAATCAACCGCCGCCATCAGCGCCACCACGCTCGCCCGACCCGAGGTCTCCTCGCCGGGGCCCTCAAGCGCATACAGCGCCGAGCCCTGGATCACCGGGATATTGTCGCCCGGGTACTCATACACCGACAACAGCTCCCGCACCTCAAGCTCGACCAGCTCCAACAGCTCCGGGTCATCAACCTGGTCCACTTTGTTCAGGTAAACAACGATCGCCGGAACACCAACCTGGCGCGCCAGCAAGATGTGCTCGCGCGTCTGCGGCATCGGACCGTCCGCCGCCGACACCACCAAGATCGCCCCATCCATCTGGGCTGCCCCCGTGATCATGTTCTTCACGTAATCAGCGTGCCCCGGGCAATCCACGTGCGCGTAGTGCCGATTCTCAGTCTCGTATTCAACGTGCGCCGTCGCGATCGTGATGCCCCGCGCCTTCTCCTCTGGCGCCTTGTCGATCTGGTCGTATGCCGTGAACGTCGCCCCCCCAGACTCTGCCAGAACCTTCGTGATAGCAGCCGTCAACGTCGTCTTGCCATGATCGACATGGCCAATCGTTCCCACATTGCAGTGCGGCTTCGTACGCTCGAATTTCGCTTTCGCCATAATCCGTTACTTCCCGTGGACCCATTCAACCAAACGGCGCCACTGCCAACCGCCGCAAGAGCGCCTCAAGACCACCCAAGAACCCGCATTGGAGCGGGTGGCGGGAATCGAACCCGCGTAGCCAGCTTGGAAGGCTGGAGCTCTGCCACTGAGCTACACCCGCAAGATCGCCCGCGTTTCTCTCCCGCCGCCGCCCGGCACTCACCCGCCATCCGCACCGTTCGCCATCCCCACGATGGCGAACTCTTGGTGGAGGGGGTAGGATTCGAACCTACGTAGACATACGTCGGCAGATTTACAGTCTGCTGCCATTAACCACTCGGCCACCCCTCCGCCCGGAAGTCCGCGTGCCGCAGTATCGATTTTACCTACCCTTGTCAACGACCGGTACGGGTCAACAAAGTTAGCTAGATACGCACGCACGCGTCACTCGCCTACGGCGGGGGCCGATGTGCGTCTCGCAGATTTGATGTAAGTGCTTCGATAATAGGTAAATCCATGGCTCATAGCAAGGCATCTCGGGAGCGCGAGCGCGGTTCGGTATGGCTGTTCGGAACCCACCCCGTCATCGCCGCTCTGAACAACCCCGAACGAGACCCGCGGCGGCTGCTGATTGTCGGCGAGACGCCCACATCGCTGCCCGAGGAACGCCTGATCGGTCTCAAGCCCGAGCGCGTTAGCCGCGCCGAAATCGAGGCGCGACTGCCGCCGGGCGCGGTGCACCAGGGCGTGGCTCTGCTCGCGAGCGTATTGGCGCCGCGTCCGATCGAGGTCGTGTTCGAAGCCAGCGCCCCGCGCCTGGCAGTGGTCCTCGATCGCGTCACGGATCCCCACAACGTCGGCGCGATCGTGCGCTCCGCCGCCGCCTTCGGGGCGAGCGCCGTCATCGTTACCGAGCGCCATGCGCCGCCGCTCAGCGGGACGCTGGCCAAGGCGGCGGCCGGCGCCCTGGAAACGATGCCGGTGGTGCGCGTGGTCAATCTCGCCCGGGCCTTGGACCGGCTCAAGCTCGAAGGCTTCCGCGTGATGGGCCTCGACCTGGCCGCGTCGCGAACCCTCGCCGACGCACTCGATGGCGCGAAGGCCACGGGCAGTGGCGCGAATGCCACAGGTGGCGCGCGCGCTTCGGCGCCCGAGGACGTCGCCCTTGTTCTCGGGGCCGAGGGTCGCGGGCTCCGGCGGCTGACTGCCGAGCGCTGCGACGAGCGGGTGCGACTGCCGATCGCTACAGCGGTCGAGAGTCTCAACGTCTCCAATGCCGCCGCGATCGCCCTCTATGCGCTTTCGTCCCGGTGCTGATCGCGATAGCGTGCGCTAGCGGCGCGGACCGCCGCGCCCACGAGCCGGATTAGCTCAACTGGTAGAGCAACTGATTTGTAATCAGTAGGTCGGGGGTTCGACTCCCTCATCCGGCACCAACTTTTCAATGGGTTAGGGGGAATTCGGCGACTTGGCGTTTCGAGTATGTCGCCAATATGTCGCCAAAGGAGAATGGTTACATGCCATCAACGCACGAGGAATTGCTGCGGCGCTACGTGAAGGCGGCCGACGCGGGGAACTGGTTCCTCGCCCGGCAAATCGGTAATTCAGCCGGCTGCGGTCTCGCCACGGAAGAATCCACTCGGGAAGACTTCGATCGTGTCCCGGCAGGTGGTGTAAGAGCGTTGCGCTCTACGCGGCTCCCGGCGGGTAGGGCCGGGACGTTCAGGCTGCCACGGTGGGCAGCGTGATGGGGACACCATCGCCCAGCGGAGCGATTGATTCCAGCGTCATGTATCTCCTTGAGACGGCCCACTCGTCGTTCTGCTCGAGAAGGATGGCGCCGACGAGCCGTGTGATGGCGTCTTCGTTGGGAAAGATGCCGACGACGTTGGTGCGGCGCTTGACCTCGGCATGGAGCCGTTCGATCGGGTTGGTCGAATGCAACTTCTGGCGGTGCTCCTTGGGGAAGCTCATGTAGGCGAGGACGTCGTGCTCGGCTTCGTCCATGAGAACTGCCAGCTTGGGGACCTTGGGCCTGAGCTGGTCGGCGACCTGACGCCACTGGACCTTCGCGCTGTCGGCGTCCTCCTGGGCGAAGGCGGTGGCGACGAAGGCGGAGACGACGCGCCGACCCTGGCGGCCGGCATGGGCCAGCAGGTTGCGGGCGAAGTGCACGCGGCATCTTTGCCAGGTGGCGCCGAGGATCCGGGTCGCGGCGGCCTTCAGGCCCTTGTGGTCGTCGGAGATCACCAGCTTCACGCCGCGCAGCCCGCGCCGGGCCAGCGAGCGCAGGAACTCGGTCCAGAAGGTCTCGGCCTCCGACGCGCCGATCGCCATGCCCAGGATCTCACGCCGGCCTTGGTCGTTGACGGCCACAGCCACGGTCACCGCGACCGAGACGATGCGTCCGGTCTGGCGCACCTTCACATAAGTCGCATCCAGCCACAGATAGGGCCAGTCGCCCTCCAGCGGTCGATCGAGGAAGCCGTTGACCTTATCGTCGATCTCGCCGCACAGCCTGGAGACCTGGCTCTTGGAGACGCCCGACATCCCCATCGCCTGAACCAGATCGTCGACCGAGCGGGTCGACACGCCCTGGATGTAGGCCTCCTGGATCACCGCAGCCAGCGCCTTCTCGGCCATCCGCCGCGGCTCCAGGAAGCCGGGGAAGTAGCTCCCCTTCCTCAGCTTCGGGATCTTCAACTCGACCGTGCCGGCCCGGGTCTCCCAGGACCGGTCGCGGTAGCCGTTGCGGTGGGTGATACGATCCGCCGAGCGCTCGCCGTGAGCGGCGCCGGTCAGGCCCTCGACCTCCAGTGCCATCAGCCGCTCGGCCGTGAAGCCGATCATCTCGCGAAGCAGATCGGCATCGGAGCTCTTCTCCAAAAGCGCGCGTAGGGTCATCATGTCCTGGGTCATCGTGGTTCTCCTTCGGGTCAGGTTGGTTCGCACTAGCAGCCTGTCGGACTTGAGCCGGGAGTCGAAATAGGATTCGATGGTATCAGTTGATTTGCCCGCGCGTGATGGAGGCCGTCATGAGCAATTTCCGACCGGTCGACCGGGAGACGGGGTTTCTGCTGCCGCCGTCGGTGGAGGAATGGCTTCCCGAGCGGCATCTGGCGCGCTTCGTGGTCGAGGTGATCGAGCAGTTGGACCTCTCGGCGTTCGTGAAGGCCTATCGCGGCTCGGGCTCGGCGTCCTATCACCCGAGCATGCTGCTGGGGCTTCTGGTCTACGGCTACGCCACGGGGGTGTTTTCGAGCCGCAAGTTGGAGCGCGCGACCTATGATTCTGTCGCTTTCCGCTTCATCGCGGCCAACGATCATCCCGACCACGATACCATCGCCGCGTTCCGGCGGCGTTTTCTCGACCGGATCGAAGGGCTGTTCGTCGAGGTGCTGCTGCTGGCCCGGGAAGCCGGGGTGCTGAAGCTCGGCACGGTGGCGCTGGACGGCACCAAGGTGCACGCCAACGCGAGCCGGCACAGCGCGCTGTCGTGGAAACACGCCTGCGAGCTCGAAGCCCGGTTGAAGGCCGAGGTGGCGGAGTTGATGGCGTTGGCGGAGGCGGCCGATGGGGCGGATGTGCCCGACGGGATGTCGGTGCCCGAGGAACTGGCCCGGCGCGAGGATCGTCTGGCCCGCATCGCCGAGGCTAAGGCGGTGATCGAGGCGCGGGCGCGCGAACGCCTTGAGCGGGAACGGGCCGAGTACGAGGCGAAGCTCGAGGCGCGCGCGGAGAAGGCCGAGAAGACGGGCCGCAAGCCGGGCGGCCGTCCACCCGAGCCGCCGGTGGCCGGGCCCGGGCCGAAGGACCAGGTCAATCTGACCGACGCGGACTCGCGCATCATGCCGGTGGCCGGCGGCGGCTTCGAACAGGCCTACAACGCCCAAGCCCTGGTGGCGGCCGACAGCCTGCTGGTGGTCACCAACGACGTGGTCCAGGCCCCCAACGACAAGCGGCAAATCGAGCCGGCGCTGGAAGCGCTCGCCCGCCTTCCCGAGGCGCTGGGCGCGCCCGAGACCCTGCTGGCGGACAGCGGCTACTTCAGCGAGGCCAACGTGAACGCCTGCGCCGAGGCCGAGATCGCGCCGTTGATCACGCCCGGCCGGGAACGCCATCATCTCTCCTGGAAGGACCGCTTCGCCGGCGCGCCGCCGCCCCCGGAGAACCCGACGCCGCTGGAAGCGATGACACATCGACTGGCGACGCCCGAGGGCCGGCAACTCTACGCCCTGCGCAAGCAAACGCCGGAACCGGTGTTCGGCATCATCAAATCGGCCATGGGCTTCCGCCAGTTCTCGCTACGCGGCCTGGACAAGGTCACGGGCGAATGGAACCTGGTGACCCTGGCCTGGAACATAAAGAGAATGTTCACCTTGCAATACGCTTGAGCAGGCGGCCGGACTCCGTACCTCGCGAAAAGGAATAAGAGTATGCTCGCCTTGCGGCACGCGCGAGCAAGCGAACGTACTTCGTGCCCTCACGAGAGGGCATAAGAGTATACTCACCCTGCGGTACGCGCGGCCAAGCGACCGCACTCCGTGTCCTCACGAAAGGCGCTCGATCCCATGACCTCTCCACATCGCGATCCGTCCACACCCATTCTCGCGGACCTCAGTCCGACAGGCTGCTAGCCCCACCCTAAACCGGAACCGCGATGGCCTCCGCTGTGGATAGCCGGCTTGCCTACGCCAGACTCTCCGCGGTCGCTACCGCAAGCCGCCTACCCACAGCTACCAGAGGCTCCAACAACTCCTACACCACGTCCTGGGACACGACCAAGACTTCTCGCCCGAACAGCGAGTCCTGTGGCAACGCCTGGACGAATTCGCGATGAAGATTGATTCGCGGAAAGCCGAAAAATGGCGCGATCTTCAGCGCGAGCTTGTCGATACCGAATGATCGCTCGGCATCACCGCCCCGCACGGCGTGGCCCCACCTACCACGCCTCCAGGCGGGGCAAGTTGTTGCCCTCCGCGGCGTCCTCGAACCATGCGATCCGCGCGCGGCACTCCGCGATCCGGCGATCCAGGACGGCCAGTGATTCAAATTCTTCCGCCTCGCCCTCGCCGTGGTCGTGCTTGATGATGCCCCCCGACCCCGCCCGCTGGTCGCGGGTGCGGAGCAGGGATTGAAGCAACAGCCGCTCCTGCGCCGCGATCACGGTGGGGTCAATTGCCGATGACGCAGGCGTTCGGAATATCGTGCGCCTTACCGCCCTGCCGTCCTCGTAGGCAAGGACCATCAAAATCTCGCGGAGGCCGGTCGCGGAGGCCGCCGTAAGGGTGTCCCACTCGATGGCGAAGCCCGCCGTGCTGGCGGCGTCCTCGAAGCCGGTCACGTTCGCGCGGGGCTGGCCATCCGTCGAGGGTGGCGGAATGAAGGCGTCGGCGGTGACGTTCCAGCCGCCGATGATCGCCCATTGCGGAGGGTGGCCGCCGTGCGTGATAAGCGGACTCCCCATGGGCTCATCATTCAGCACGGACAGGAGGTCGGTGCGACTAAAGGCGCTCCAGCGGTCGGCGCCGGTGGGCGGCGAGTAGTTGGCGTCCTCGCCGAACTCAATTTCGATCACGCCGAGCGGTATGCGACTCATGCGGCTTCCTTCCGGTCTGCGGCGCGGGCGATGGCCTCGGCCTCATGTAGGATGAAGCCGAGGCCCAGGTGCGAGACAAGCGCGAGGCTGTACACCAGCAAGTCGAGTGCTTCATTTCGGGCCGCGATCTTTCGCCACATGAGACGGGTCGCGCCGGTGCGCTTGTCGAGGGTCCGAATCAGCGACTCCGAAACGATGCCCTCAAATTCTTCTAGGCCATAGCGGGTTTCATCCATCGGCCAGACCATCGGGCGCGGCTCGACCCCGGCAATTGACTGGCGCATCAGGCTGAAACATGACGCCTTGCCCGCGTTCCCGCATACCAGCATCAGGCCCTCGGGGCCGTAGTTCTCCAGGCTGTCGGCGGTCACGGATCGCCGCGCCAGGACTGCGCCGTATCTCTGCGGAGGCAGGCCCTTGAGAGGCTGATAACCGCCGCCCCTGACCTTGCAGAACTCGGCAACCTGGGGGCCGTAGTGGCCGCCGGTGTCGATGCCGACGACAACGGGGCGCAACAGCGGGCCGTTGGCGTGTGGGCGCGGTTGCTCCAGGAACTCGGCCAGACTTTCCCACACCTCCGTCGTGCCGGGGTCGCCGTGGAAGCGCCGATAGTCCAGTGCCCAGCGCCGCAGTCTGTACCAGCGGCCCTCATACTGGAGGCCCCGGAATTCGTGACTAACCCCATCCCTTCAATTGGCTCGCGTCGTCTCGCGCCACTTCAACGAGGCCCCATGCGGAGACTTCGGCCTCAAGGCGGTTGTCTTGAACGTCGACGGCCCCGACGATGACGGCAGCGCCCGCCGGGACGATGGCGGGGTCGTAGTTCTCCCGGCATGAAGACCGCAGCGCCTCCGGGGTCACGCCTTGCGCGGCCTCCGGTTTGTACGGGAGCGCCAGTCGCCCGGTTTGAAACGAGATGACTTCGGCCATGCTCCCGGTCTGCTTGCGGTGCGCGTCCGCCCGCTTCCACTGGCGCACGATGGTCCGCAAGGATTCGAACGGCGAGGTAAAGGCGTCCAGGTGATAGCCCCGCGTGCCAGGGACCATCTGTTCCTTTGTCGGCCTCCAGCGTCCCACCTGCACGGCACGGCGGAACGGGATGCCCTCCAGCGCCGCCCCGCAGCACGGCATGGCGTAGAACGGATACCGGCGTGCCTTGTAGTCCACGTTCCGCCAGTCGGCGACGTGCTCCTGCCCGCACTCCGGGCAGCGGAGAAACCAGCGCCGGGAGTCGGATTTCTCAAGCTCGGTCGTCGTCTTGCACTCGTCTTGATAACCGGCGCTGGACGCGGTTATCAGGCGGCCCCGGCCGCCGTAGGCGGCCATGCGGTCCACCAGATCGCCGAGAAGATCAAGGACGAACAGGCGCAATTCGTCCACGATCACGATTTCGGCGGTCCTCATGACGCCGGCCCCGCCCTCGCTGTGGAACGGCGTGCAAAGTTGATGGAGTGGACGCCTCCTCCCGACGGCATCGCAGTGTGCCAAGGTGGTGGCGTGACCAACCCCCGGAGGAGGAGGCGTCCATGGAACAGGTTAACATCATCGGGATCGATCTGGCGAAGCGCAGCTTTCAACTTCACGGTGCTCGGGCGGACGGTTCGGTCGCGTTCCAGGAAGGTGAGCCGGGAGAGGCTGCTGTACATTCTCGGCGCGCAGCAGCGATGCGTGGTGGCGATGGAGGCCTGTGCGAGCGCCCACTACTGGGGCCGGGAGATTTTGAAGCTCGGCCACGAAGTGAGGTTGGTCCCGCCGATCTACGTGAAGCCGTTCGTGAAGCGGCAGAAGAACGACGCGGCGGACGCGGAGGCGATCTGCGAGGCGGCGCAGCGCCCGACCATGCGCTTCGTGGCGGTGAAGGGGGAAGAGCAACAGGCAAGAGCGATGCTGTTCCACACGCGCGATCTTCTGGTGCGCCAGCGCACGCAGACGATCAACGCGCTACGTGGCCACCTGGCAGAGTTCGGCGTCATCGCGCCGCAGGGTGTGGCTCATGTCGGTCGGCTGGCATCGGCACTCGAGGATCCGGGTTCGGGACTACCGGGAGCGGTCCGCGCGCTGGGTGGCGTTCTGCTCGGTCAGATCGCTGACCTCGATGCGAAGATCGGCGGATTGGAAAAGGAGCTCCGCGCCTGCGCGCGTCAGGACGAGCAGGCGGCACGGCTCATGACCATCCCAGGGATCGGGCCGATCAACGCGATGGCGCTTCAGGCCTTCGCGCCGCCGATGGAGAGCTTTCGGCGCGGCCGCGACTTCTCTGCCTGGCTGGGCCTCGTGCCGCGACAGCACACGACCGGCGGCAAGCCAAGGCTGGGCAGGATATCGAAGATGGGCCAACGCGATCTGAGGCGCCTCTTGATCATCGGCGCCATGGCTGTCGTCAGCTCGGCGGTTCGTCGCGGCGAAACGAACGACCCCTGGCTGGCCAGGATGCTGGCGCGCAAGCCACGAATGCTTGTCGCGGTGGCGCTGGCCAACAAGATGGCGCGCATCGTCTGGGCGCTCATGACACGCAAGGAGACCTACCGAGGTTTCGCGCCGGCTGCTGCCTGACACGGCGGCAGCCTCGCGGAATGACGTCGGGGGTGTGAGCAGGTCGGAGGACGAGTAAGGGCAAACGGTCAATCGAGACGGGATCGGGAAAACCAGCGGTGGGTCAAGGGGCTTTCAAGCCCGCAAAATTGATCTTGGACCCGGTCTGCACATCTCCATACGGGCCTGCGGCGTCAAACCAGCCGCATCATGAGGCCGGACAGATGACCGCACCTGACCACATGCCCCAAGACGTTCAAAGAAATGCTTGCATCAACGGAGGCGTCCACAGATGACCCCTGTTGAGGGGTGATCGGCGTCCAAATTTGACCCCCTGAGCCTGGCTAGTCCAAGTCACCTCGTTTTTGGGCGGACGAGGTGGTGGGGGATGTTGGTCGTGGAGACGATAGCGCGGATCCGGCGGGAGTATTTCGTCAAGGGGAAGCCGATCAAGGAGATCGTGCGGGACGTGAAGGTCTCGCGCAACACGGTGCGCAAGGTGATCCGTTCGCAGGCGACGGCGTTCACCTACGACCGGCGGGTCCAGCCGATGCCGAAGCTGGGGCCGTGGACGGCCGAGCTGGAGCGGATGCTGGAGGCCAACGAGACCAAGTCGAAGCGGGAGCGGCTGACGCTGCTACGGATCTCCGAAGCCCTCGAGGGTCTGGGCTATGGCGGCGGCTACGACGCGGTGCGGCGCTACGCCAAGGCGTGGCGGTGGCGCCGTTCGGCATCGACGGCGCAGACCTATGTGCCGTTGGTGTTCTCGCCGGGCGAGGCCTATCAGTTCGACTGGAGCCACGAGTACGTGGTGCTGGCGGGGGTGACGACCAAGGTCAAGGTCGCGCACGTCCGGCTGTGCCACAGCCGAATGTTCTTCGTCCGCGCTTATCCGCGCGAGAGCCAGGAGATGGTGTTCGACGCCCACGACCGGGCATTCCGGCTGTTCCAGGGTGCCTGCCGGCGAGGCATCTACGACAACATGAAGACGGCGGTGCAGACCGTCCTCATCGGCAAGGAGCGCGCGTTCAACCGGCGCTTCGTGCAGATGTGTGGCCACTACCTGGTCGAACCGACAGCATGCACGCCGGGAGCGGGATGGGAGAAGGGGCAGGTCGAGAACCAGGTCGGGATCATCCGCGGTCGGTTCTTCACCCCGCGGCTGCGCTTCAAGACCTACGACGAGCTCAACGCCTGGCTCTTGGACCAGTGCGTCGCCTACGCCCGGGGTCATCCCCACCCGGTGTTCAAGGACAGGACTGTCTGGCAGGTGTTCGAGGACGAGCGTCCGTCCCTGGTCGGCTATCGCGGGCCGTTCGACGGCTTCCACGCGGTCCCGGCGTCGGTGTCGAAGACCTGCCTGGTGCGCTTCGACAGCAACAAGTACAGCGTGGCGGCGCGCGCCGTCGGCCGTCCGGTCGAGGTCCATGCCTACGCCGATCGCATCGTCATCCGCCAGGACGGCGAGATCGTCGCCGAGCATGCCCGGCGCTTCGGCCGCGACCAGACCGTCTATGACCCGTGGCACTAGGTGCCCGTGCTGGCGAGGAAGCCCGGTGCGCTTCGTAACGGCGCGCCGTTCAAGGACTGGGCGCTGCCCGGCGCCCTGGGTCGCGTGCGCGTCCGGCTCGCCGGCCACGACGACGGCGACAGGCAGATGGTCGAGATCCTCACCGCCGTGCTGGCGGATGGGCTGGCGGCGGTGGAGGCCGCCTGTGCCGAGGCGCTCGCTGGCGGCGTGTGCAGCGCCGACGTCGTGCTCAACATCCTCAATCGTCGGCGCCAGCCGTCCGAGACGGCGCCGATCCCGACGCCCGCGAACCTGCGTCTTCGCTTTGAGCCGGTGGCCGATTGCACCCGCTACGACCGCTTGAGGGGGGTCGGCCATGGAGCGCCATGAGGTCCTGGAGATGATGGCCGCACTCAAGCTCGCCGGCATGCGCGACGCGTTCGACGAGGTGCTCGCCGACGGCCTCAAGCGCCAGCATCCGATGCAGCGAATCATCGGCGAGCTGTTGAAGGCCGAGATCGCCGACAAGCAGGCGCGATCCATCAAGTACCAGATGAGTGGCGCCAAGCTGCCGCTGGCCAAGGAGCTGGCCGACTTCGACTTCACCGACACCCCGGTCAACGAGCCGCTGGTCCGCGAGTTGGCGGTCGGCGGCTTCCTGGCCAACCAGCGCAACGCCGTGCTGATCGGCGGCACCGGCACCGGCAAGAGCCATCTCGCCGTCGCCATCGCGCGGGCCTGCATCCGCGATGGCGCCCGGGGCCGCTTCTTCAACGTCGTCGACCTGGTCAACCGGCTCGAGGCCGAAGCCCGCGCCGGCCGCCAGGGCCGGCTCGCCGATCAGCTGGCCCGGCGCGACCTCGTCATCCTCGACGAGCTCGGCTACCTGCCCTTCGCCCAAACCGGAGGCCAGCTGCTGTTCCACCTCGTCAGCCGGCTCTACGAGCGCACCTCGATCATCGTCACCACCAACCTGACCTTCGGCGAATGGCCGTCCGTCTTCGGCGACGCCAAGATGACCACCGCGCTCCTCGATCGTCTGACGCACCACTGCGAGATCATCGAGACCGGAAACGACTCCTGGCGCTTCAAGAATCGGTCCTAAAGGCAACCGATCCACCTGCGGCCCGGTCGCCCAGGTGGGCCCACAGGAACCTCCCACACGCGGTCCGCCGCCAGCCGCGTGGTGGGCGCGTCGGCCCGCGCGCGGGCCCCTCCTATGGACTACCTGTACGACCTCCGCCGTGCATCCCCAAAGGGGTCAACATTGCACGCCGATAGGGGGTCAATGTTCAACGCCGATTGACACAAGAGTCGCCCGAGCCTGCTCGCCCGAACGTAGCCACCGACTTCCAGAACTACGCCGCGCTGTTGCGAGAGCTCGGGCGTGAGGCCGAGGCGGCGGCGGTGGAGGCCCGTGCCAAGGCGATCGAGGCCGGTCGCTGATCGAGGCGGTCGAAGAAAGTCGAGTTGGCCGCCTCGAGGCTAGGAGAGCCCCACTCCCTTTGTTTCTTTTTAAGAGGCCCATCGAGACAATGCGATGGGATCGGCGCAAATAGTCTTTCAGGTCGGTATCCATCAGCCCCGGTTTCGCATGGTTTTGGATCCACTTCATGACGCGCGACGCGAAATATGGCGCTGGCCGTAGGCCTGGCTGGTCGCTTAGCATTTCAAAGGCGATGTCGGTGACCTTGAAGGTGAACGCCGGGTCACCATCCGCCCAGCCGCCGATCGCGAACACCTTGCCGCCAACCTTCCAAACATGCGAGCCGCGCCACTGGACCACATGGGTGGTGGCCGGGACAGCGCGACAAAACGCGTTGAACTCGTCGTAGGTCAACTAGATCGTGGCCTCATAATGGCGCATCCACAGTCTGACGGAAGCTAGGGTTACGGCGGCGAGATAGTTCCTGGCGAGTTTGTCGAAGCGCGTAGCGATACGGCGGAAATGCTTGAGTTTGTGTAACTACCCAGGTACCCCGCTCCTGACCGCGAGAGGATGATGTAGGTGGTCGCCGGGGCCGGGTTTCCGCCGCCGCGTCGTTGATCGTCTCTTGACTCCATAGAATCGGGCGTCTATGGGTTGCGTTCTCGTGTGACGGGAGCGGCGCGTGGGATATTTCGGGTCGAAGGCGACGAGCGGTCTGTGCCAGGCGCTGATTGCGCTGATGCCGCCGCACAGCGTTTACATCGAGAGCCACCTGGGGGGCGGTGCGCTGATGAAGCGCAAGCCAACGGGCGTGCGCTCGATCGGCATCGACCGCGATGCGCAGGCGCTCGAGGCCTTTGCCTGTGACTACCCGGTCGAG